>CACXTQ010000041.1:0-28370 GCA_902770595.1 uncultured Bacteroidales bacterium
GGCAGATATCCGTTCAACCAATCGGCGCACGACCGTAAGATGCTCCTCAAAAAGGCTGCCGAACTCAAGTCGCGCAACGACGAGCCCACTCCAAACGCAGAATAATCCTTCTCCAATCGAGGCATACAGATTCTATCTACCAAATCTTTATTCTCCGCTCGGACCATACAGATTTCATCTACCAAATCTGTATGCCTCGCTTGGACCATACAGATTCTATCCACTAAATCTGTATGCCTCACTCGGACCATACAGATTTCATCCACCAAATCTGTATGCCTCGCTTGGACCATACAGATTTCATCTACCAAATCTGTATGCCTCGCTTGGACCATACAGATTTCATCTACCAAATCTGTATGCCTCGGTCGGACCATACAGATTCTATCTACCAAATCTGTATGCCTCGCTCGGACCATACAGATTTCATCTACCAAATCTGTATGCCTCGTTCGGACCATACAGATTCTATCTATCAAATCTGTATGCTCCTACAAGAGTATAACGATTTCGCATACCAAATCTGTATGCTACATTATAAAGCAATGCAATAATAAAATCAGCGACTCGTTGGCGAATCGCTGAATTAAGCTATAAGAGTTTCAGAGCTTTTGAAATGCCTTTGATTAATACGCTTGGTCGTGAATTCCCTTGACGGCGCGACCACTAGGATCGTTCATGCCGGCGAAGGCCTTGTCCCACTCGAGGGCAATGGCTGTGGAGCAGGCGACACTGGCTTCGCTGGGGACGCTGCGTGCTGCCGAGTCGCTGGGGAAATGTTCGGCGAAGATGCAGCGGTAGTAATACTCCTCCTTGTTCTTGGGCGGGTTGATGGGAAAGCGTTCGGCTGCATGAGCCATTTCGTCGTCACTGACAGCCGCAGCTGTGATTGCCTTGAGCGTGTCAATCCATGAGTAGCCGACGCCATCGCTGAACTGCTCCTTTTGGCGCCATGCCACTTCGGCAGGCAGGAGGTCGGCAAAGGCTTCGCGAACGATGCGTTTCTCAATGTCCTTTCCGGGACACATCTTTGCCTTGGGATTGGTGCGCATGGCCACGTCGAGGAACTCCTTGTCGAGGAAGGGCACGCGTCCCTCAACGCCCCATGCCGACAGGCTCTTGTTGGCACGCAGGCAATCGTAGAGGTGGAGCTTGGACAGCTTGCGGACGGTCTCTTCGTGGAAATCCTTGGCCGAAGGGGCCTTGTGGAAGTAAAGGTAGCCGCCAAAGATCTCGTCGGCACCTTCGCCCGAAAGCACCATCTTGATGCCCATCGACTTGATGACGCGGGCCAACAGGTACATCGGGGTGGAGGCGCGGACGGTGGTGACATCGTAGGTCTCAATGAAATAGATGACGTCGCGGATGGCATCCAGACCTTCCTGTATGGTATAGTTGATTTCGTGATGGACGGTGCCGATATGCTGGGCCACGAGACGTGCTTTCGCCAAATCGGGAGCCCCTTTCAAGCCTACGGCAAAACTGTGGAGACGAGGCCAATAGGCTTTGGTACGACTATCGTCCTCGATGCGCATCTCGCTGTACTGTTCGGCGATGGCGGAAATCACCGACGAGTCGAGACCCCCGCTGAGCAGCACACCATAGGGCACGTCGGACATCAATTGTCGCTTCACGGCTTCTTGCAAAGCATCGTGGATGGCAGCGACGCTTACCGGATTGTCCTTCACGGCATCATATTCCATCCAATCGCGACGGTAATACCGCTTCATGCCAGGCTCTTCGCTCCAATAGTAATGACCTGGCAGGAAAGGCTCGTAACGTTCGCACTGGCCTTCGAGTGCCTTCAATTCGGAGGCTACGTAGAGGGTGCCATCGCTGTCGTAGCCAATGTAGAGTGGTATGACGCCGATGGGGTCGCGGGCGATGAGGAAGGCGTCACGCTCCTCGTCGTAGAGCACGAAGGCGAAGATGCCGCTCAGGTCCTCGAGAAAGTCGATGCCTTTCTCACGGTAGAGCGCCAATATGACTTCGCAATCGCTGCCCGTCTGGAACGCATACTTCCCGGCCATGCGACGGCGAATTTCCTGATGGTTGTAAATCTCGCCATTCACCGCCAGGACCTGCTTGCGGTCGGGCGCATAAAGTGGTTGCCCGCCACTCTCGGGATCGACGATGCTCAATCGCTCATGGGCAAGGATGGCGGAGCCACCACAATAGATGCCGCTCCAATCGGGACCGCGATGACGTATTTTCTGACTCATTTTCAATGCCTTCTGGCGAAGTGAAGAGGTCTGTGCCTTCACTTTTAATATTGCGACTATGCCACACATAAGGGGGAGGGGTTAAGAGGGGTTTGATGAGTTTGAGGGCAGCCAAAGACGGCTGCCACGGGGACGGTTTTAGAGGGGTCTTGTTATAGATACGATAGATAAAGATAATTGGTGACTGCGGGATATTCGGCGGCGAGGGTGTCGATCTGGTTGACGATGGGGACGATGCCCAGGGTCTTGCGCCAGCGACGTATCGTCAGGCCGGCTGCCTCGGTGTTCATGTAGGATTCGAGTCCGATGGCGCGAGCAATCTGGAAATCGGAAAAACCATAGACCTTGGCTTCTTTGAGCAGTTCGGCAAAAATCGGATCTTCGATAAATTCCAATAGTTCGTAGAACTCCATTGTCGCCGACATGTCGGCCAGACTGCTGAATTCGCGCAACCGCAGATCGATATCCACCAAGTGTTTCAGTTTGTAGAGGAACCAGCGGTCGATCATCGTCAACTGATGGATTTGCTCGATGGAGTATCCTGTCTTCAAGGCTTTCGACACCACGAAGATGCGCATGTCGGTAGGATCGTGTAGTTCCTTCTTGATATCGCGAATCTGAATCTCGTGATTTTCGACAAATCCGTGCATGCCCTGGCCAATCATGCGGAGTCCTTTTTGCAGCGCTTCCTCGAAGGTGCGCCCTATGGCCATCACTTCGCCTACGCTTTTCATCGAAGAGCCAAGTTCGCGTTTCACGCCTCGGAACTTCGTCAGGTCCCAGCGAGGAATCTTGCAAACGACATAGTCGAGGGCGGGTTCGAAGAATGCACTGGTGGTCCTGGTGACAGAGTTTTTCAGTTCGAACAGTCCGTATCCAAGTGCAAGTTTGGCAGCCACGAAAGCCAGTGGGTAGCCTGTCGCCTTGCTGGCCAATGCCGAGGATCGCGAGAGACGCGCATTGACCTCGATGACGCGATAGTCCTCTGACTGCGGATCGAGGGCATATTGCACGTTGCATTCGCCCACGATGCCGAGATGACGGACAATCCTTATGGCCAGGCTGCGTAGTTTGTGATACTCGCTGTTGGAGAGCGTCTGACTGGGAGCCACCACAATCGATTCGCCTGTATGGATGCCGAGCGGATCGAAGTTCTCCATGTTGCAGACGGTGATGCAGTTGTCGTAGCTGTCGCGCACCACTTCATACTCGATTTCCTTCCAGCCTTTCAGTGACTTTTCGACCAATACCTGCGGCGAGAATGAAAATGCCTCTTCTGCCTGTGCATTCAGTTCTTCGCTATTGTCACAGAAGCCCGAACCGAGACCGCCCAAGGCGTATGCAGCACGCAGAATCACGGGGAAGCCAAGTTCGTTGGCCGCCTGTCGCACCTCGTCGATGCTGCTGCAAGCCTGGCTTCGGATGGTCTTTACGCCAATCTCGTCAAGGCGACGCACAAAAAGGTCGCGGTCTTCGGTGTCGATGATGGTCTGAACGGGCGTGCCCAATACTTTCACGCCATATTTCTCCAACACTCCTTTTTCGTGGAGCGTGACGCCGCAGTTGAGTGCCGTCTGACCACCAAATGCAAGCAGGATACCATCGGGACGTTCCTTCTCGATGATGCGCTCGACGAACTGGGGCGTCACGGGCTGGAAATACACCGTGTCGGCTACGGCCTGAGAGGCAGAATCAACGCTGTCATCCTTCTGTGATGTCTGCACGGTGGCGATATTCGGATTGATGAGCACTGAGTGTATGCCCTCTTCCTTGAGAGCCTTCAGCGCTTGTGCACCACTGTAGTCAAACTCGCCTGCCTGGCCAATCTTCAAGGCACCGCTGCCAAGGAGGAGCACTTTTTTGAGGGTTGATGGGGATTGAGGGCAGCCAAGAACGGCTGCCTCGGGGACGAAGGAGGAAAGGGAGGAGGTGGGCGTGATGCCTTTTATTTGGGAAACGAATTCGTCGAACAGGAACTCGGTATCGACGGGACCGCTGCAGGCTTCGGGATGGAACTGGGCAGAGAACCACGGCTTTGTCTTGTGTCGGATGCCTTCGTTCGAACCGTCGTTCATGTTCACGAAAAGCGGCTCCCAGTCGTCGGGAAGCGTGGAATCATCGACGGCATATCCGTGATTCTGCGAGGTGATGAAGCACCGCGTGGTGCCTACTTGCTGCACGGGTTGGTTGTGCGAACGGTGTCCGTATTTCAGCTTGTAGGTCTTGGCGCCTGCTGCGCGTGCCAGGAGTTGGTTGCCAAGACAGATGCCCATGCAGGGACGTACGTTCGGGTTATTGAGAAACGCTTGGATATGCTTCACCGTCGTTTCGCAACGCTCGGGGTCGCCAGGGCCATTGGCAAGGAATAGACCATCGAAGTCGAGCGTGTTGAAGTCAAAGTCCCAAGGCACACGAATGACCTCGATGCCACGACGTAGCAGGCAGCGGATGATGTTGGCTTTCACGCCGCAATCGACAAGGACGACACGCTTGGGGGGCAAGAAGGAGACCCCCTCGGTCCCCCTGCTTAGGGGGAGGACTTGCTGGTTCGAGGCTTGATTCTTCCCCCTATGCAGGGGGATTAGAGAGGGTCTGGGTCGATAGGTGATCACTTCCTTGCAACTCACTTTCTCCACCCAGTTCACGCTTCCATAGTCGAGGCTTGTGTGTTGTGGTTCGTCAGCGAGTCCATCAATCACCACACGTCCCATCATCACGCCGTGCTCTCTCAGTACCTTGGTCAGCCTTCGCGTATCGATGCCTGTGATGGCAGGAACCTTCTCGCGTTTCAGCCAATCGGAGAGCGACTCGTTGGAATTCCAGTGGGAATACCGCTCGCTATAATCAGCCACAATCAGTGCCTTGGTATGAATGCGTTCACTCTCCATAAATAACGGTAAGCCATCATCGCCTACACCCGTATCTGGCACACCGTAGTTGCCTATCAACGGAAAGGTCGTCACAAGTATCTGTCCCGCATAACTGGGGTCGGTCAGACTCTCGGGATAACCCGTCATGGCCGTGTTGAACACCACCTCGCCAGTGGTATTGCTCTCATAGCCAAACGAGTGACCCGAAAATTGACTTCCATCGTCGAGTATCAGTTTCGCTTGTCTCATATATTATAATTGGAATTGCAAAATTTGTTCTACATAATTCACGAAAGCTTGGTTCACCAATCGGATGCCGCCAGGTGTGGGGTAATGTCCCGTGAAATACCAGTCGCCTGGGTGATTGGTGCAGGCGTGATGAAGGCCTTCGATGCTCTGATAGACCAGTTCGATGGGCGCCTGCATTCCTTTGGGGCGAAGCATCTCGATGATCTTCTGATTGATTTCATCGACACTGAACGGTGCATAAATTGCCCTTACATGGTTGGTTATCGTTGGAGCTTTCTTGCAATTGTGATACGTCTCGGCAATGAGATGCTGCATTCCACGTTCCTTGATGAGCGCGATGGCTGCACGGAAGGCACACAGTTCTTCAAGACTCGGCATGTCGATGCCGTAGTAGTCGGGATAACGGATTTGCGGCGAACTGCTGACCATGACGATCTTCTTGGGATGCAGACGGTCGAGAATCTTGAAAATGCTCTCTTTCAGGGTAGTGCCTCGCACTATCGAGTCGTCGATGATGACAAGATTGTCCTCGTAGGGACGTATAGAACCGTAGGTGATGTCATAGACATGGGCTGCCAGATCGTTACGTTCGGAATTGTCGGCAATGAAGGTGCGCAGTTTGATGTCCTTCCAAACCACTTTTTCGATGCGCACATCTCCACGCAGTTTCCTGAATCCATCGGTCATGCCGTAGAATGCCACCTCGGCGGTGTTGGGGATATAGGAAAAGACGGTATGATCAACGTCTCCGTCGATGGCTTTGAGAATGGCGGGTGTCAGTTGCTCACCCAAACGTTTGCGTTCCTGATAGATGTCGCAGTCGGAGCCGCGACTGAAATAGATGCGCTCGAAGGAACATGCCGAGAACTGCCGGGAGGGCATAATCTTTTCGAGTCGGCTCTCTCCGTTTCTGCGGATGATAAGTGCCTGGCCGGCCTGGAGTTCGTGGATGTCGTTGGCATGAAGATCAAAGGTCGTCTGCAATACCGGTCGCTCGCTGGCGAAAGCGATGATTTCGTCATCGCGATAGTAAAACGCCGGACGGATGCCCCAGGGGTCGCGCACGGCAAACATCTCGCCGCTGCCTGTCAGTCCGCACATCACGTAACCTCCATCGTAGTGACTCATCGTGGTGCGCAGCACGTTGCCTATTTCGACATTATCGTCGATATATCGGGTGAGTTCGATGCCTTGAAGTCCTTGTGCCTTGGCTTCAACGAAGAGTCGTTCCACCTCGCGGTCCAAGCGATGTCCCATCAATTCGAGCGTGATATATGAATCACTATATATGCGCGGCGACTGTCCTTGTTCGGTAAGGTACTGGAAGACCTCGTCGATGTTGGTCATGTTGAAATTGCCGCACAGACAGAGGTTCTTTGCCCGCCAATTGTTTCGGCGCAGGAAAGGATGGACGAAGGTCAGGCCGCTCTTGCCCGTGGTCGAATAGCGCAGATGACCCATCAGCAGTTCACCGTTCATCTCGCGCTTCACCCTCGAAAAGATTTCTGTGATGGCATCCTTGCCTTCGGCCTTTTCGCGGAACATATACTCTGTGCCTGGCCCGTTGGCCAGACTGACAGAGGCGATGCCAGCACCTTCCTGACCGCGGTTGTGCTGCTTCTCCATCATCAGATAGAGTTTGTTGAAACCATAGGCCCATGTGCCGTATTTACGCTCGTAGTAGTCGAGAGGTTTCAGCAGCCGAATCATCGCCACACCGCATTCGTGTTTCAGCTGCTCAATCATCTTGCTCAACGGTTTGAGGGCAGCCAGCGTCGGCTACCGCGGGGACGGGGATCGAAAGGGTGTTTTCGGTGCAAGCCTTGACGAAACTCATGAACAGGGGATGGGGATGGAGTACCGTCGAACTGTATTCGGGGTGGAACTGTGTGCCGATGTACCAGCGCTGCTCGGGAATCTCCACGATCTCCACAAGGTTGGCGGCAGGATTGATGCCCGCGCACTTCATACCTTTGGCTTCAAACTCTTTCAAATAAGCATTGTTGAACTCATAACGATGGCGATGCCTTTCCCTGATGAGCGACATTTCACCATATGCTTGCCATGTGCGGCTCCCTTTCACCAATTCGCATTCGTAGGCGCCCAGACGCATGGTGCCGCCCATCTGAGTGATGTTCTTCTGTTCCTCCATCATGTCGATCACGTTGTGGGGCGTCGAGGCGTCCATTTCGCTGCTGTTTGCATCCTTATAGCCCAGCACATTGCGTGCAAATTCGACGACCATCATCTGCATGCCCAGGCAGATGCCGAAGGTGGGGATGTCGTGGGTTCGACCGTATTCGGCTGCAATGATCTTGCCTTCGATGCCACGTGTGCCGAAGCCGGGGCAGATGACAAAACCTGCCAAGCCTGCCAGTTTCTCTGCTACGTTCTGGCCGGTGATCTGTTCGCTGTTGACAAAAACAGCCTTCACCTTGTAGCCGTTGTAAGTGCCTGCATGGGCAAGGCTTTCGAGGATGCTTTTGTAGGCATCCTGTAGGTCATATTTGCCGACCAATCCGATTTGTATGACTTCGGTGGCCTGCTTGCGTCGTTCCAGGAAGTTGCGCCAAGGTCCGAGTTCGGGTGCGGGAGCCGGTTCGATGCCCATCTTCTTGAGGCAGATGGCATCAAGTCCCTGATGCTGCATGTTGACGGGCACTTCGTAGATGCTGGGTAGATCCTGACTCTGGATGACGGCCTCTACACCGACGTTGCAGAAGTGTGCCACCTTGGCACGCAGTTCGTCGTTCAAGGTATGTTCGGTGCGCAACACCAATACTTCGGGCTGAATGCCCAGGCCTTGCAGCTGCTTCACACTGGTTTGTGTCGGCTTGGTCTTCAGTTCGCCTGCTGCGGCGAGGTAGGGTACGTAGGTCAGATGAACGTTGAGGGCACGTGTCGGACCCAGTTCCCATCGCAGTTGTCGGATGGCTTCGAGAAAGGGCTGACTTTCGATGTCGCCGATGGTGCCGCCTATCTCTGTGATAACGAAGTCGAGCGGACGTTTGGTGGCATTGAGCAGGATGCGACGCTTGATTTCGTCGGTGATGTGAGGCACAACCTGGATGGTCTTACCGAGGTAGTCGCCACGACGTTCGCGCTCGATGACGCTGAGGTAGATGCGCCCTGTGGTGACGCTGTTGTCGCGTGTGGTCTCGATGCCGGTGAAGCGTTCGTAGTGCCCCAGGTCGAGGTCGGTCTCCATGCCGTCGGCAGTAACGTAGCATTCGCCGTGCTCGTAGGGGTTGAGTGTGCCGGGGTCGATGTTGATGTAGGGGTCGAACTTCTGGATGGTAATCCTGTAGCCTCGTGCTTGAAGCAGTTTGCCGAGCGATGCCGAGATGATGCCCTTGCCCAACGAAGAGGCCACACCACCGGTGATGAAGATGTACTTGGTTTCCATAATTGTTGTTAATTAACTCTTACAATGTCCCCCCTCTCCCAGGTAATGTGGGAGAGAGGAGAAGTTGACAAAGTCAAGGTTGTAGTGTAAAACCGAGAACCAGATAGGCTTTCTGTGAACAGGGATTAGCCGTCACCTGTCCGAAGATTGGTATGGAGAACGTATCGGTCACCTTGATTTCCTTGGTTGCCCGTAGCGACAAGTTGGTGACAGCAAAACCACTGGTGCCGTAAAACGTAGTAGCAAAGGGGACGGCACCTGCCGTGGCTGTCCATTCTATTGAAGAGAGTTTGAATGGAACAGCGGCTTCCACGTAACTGCTATAGGCTCGTTTGCCGTCATTGTTTACGCCGTCGTTTCCTGCAAAGTTGGTAAACCATTGAAGCGAAGCGATGCCGAAATCGTAGCCGATGTTGGCTTCAAACAGGTGATTCGTTCCATGTGCATCGTACTTGAAATAACGGTTGTCGGGGTCGAGACCGGCATCAAACCAGTAGTCGGTAACGCCGATGTTTAGTCCTCCGAAAGAGTAGGCGAGCGTCAGGTCGAGCTCCTTCACATCGTCGGAATTGACCAGTCCATAACTGCCCCATGCTGTCAGCGAAAGACCTTTGTAGCCCACGCCGAGTGTCGGCTGAATAGCTGCACTTCCCAAATCCTGTCCGCGCCAGATATAACTACTTACGATATCTCCACTGATAATTGTCTCCACCTTTTCTTCATTCTGAGCAAGGGTGGTGCCACCAAGCACCAATCCCATAGCAAATAATACAATTTTTTTCATACCTTAAATAATCTTTTACTATCCATTATTAGTTATAGCATGTTTCGCCATGCTCGTAGATGTCCAGTCCTTCATCTTCGATACGTGCATCAACACGCAATCCATGCAGTTTCTTGATTCCATAGAACAGCACAAGACCACAGGCAGCAGCCCACAGGTCAATGCAGAGAATACCTAAGCACTCGGCTCCGAAGAATCCCCATCCATATCCGTAGAAAGCACCGTTCGATGTGGATAACAGACCCGTCATCACTGTGCCCAGAATGCCGCAAACGCCATGCACCGACGACGCACCTACGGGATCGTCGATATGCAGACAATGGTCGATGAACTCAATGGAATAGACAAGCACGATGCCACAAACGAGTCCGATAATGACTGCTCCGACAGGTGATACGAGATCACAGCCGGCAGTGATACCTACGAGTCCTGCCAGTACACCGTTGAGAGTGAGTGAGAGCGACGGCTTGCCATATTTGATCCATGTGACGAACATGGTTGCCATACCGCCTGCGACAGCTGCGAGATTGGTAGTTAGAAACACATGAGAGATAGCTACACGGTTCACTTCGCCCGATGCTGCCAGTTGAGAGCCTGGGTTGAAACCGAACCAGCCCATCCAAAGGATGAATACGCCCAGTGATGCCAATGCCAGGTTGTGACCGGGGATAGCGCGGCTCTTGCCGTCCTTGCCATATTTGCCACGACGAGGACCCAGGAAGATGGCTCCGATGAGCGCTAGCACTCCGCCGACGCTATGGACAATGGCAGAACCTGCAAAGTCGTGGAACACATTGCCGAATGTGCTCATCATGAAACTGTCACTTGCCTCATTGCAGAGCCAGCCTCCTCCCCAGGTCCAGTGTCCCTCGATAGGGTAGATGAACAGCGAGATACATGCACTATACACAAGATACATCGAAAATTTGGTGCGCTCGGCCATGGCACCGCTGACGATGGTAGCTGAAGTTGCACAGAAGACGGTTTCGAAGATCAGAAAGCCTTCGACGGGCAATTCCCCCTTGTAGAAACTGAGGTCACCCCAGTTCGGCATGCCAATGAAACCAGCGCCTTCACTGCCAAACATAAATCCGAAACCCACAAAAAAGAAAAGCAGGGAGCCGAACATAAAATCGACAAAGTTCTTCATCAGGATGTTCACCGTGTTCTTTGAGCGTGTAAAACCTGCTTCACATAGTGCAAATCCTGGCTGCATCCAGAAAACCAATATGGCAGCCAATAACATCCATACGGTATCAAGTGATATTCCAATTTCGTTCATAATAATCTTGATAAAGTTAAATAATTAATACGTATTACCTTAAATCACGCAACCTGAAAAAACTCATTTCTTGTCTCTCAGGACAGTGTCACCATTTTCACCTGTACGAATGGAATAGGTGTCGATGACATCGCTCACGAAGATGCGACCATCTCCAATCTCGCCTGTGTGAGCCACACGAAGAATGACCTTGATGGTGGGCTCCAGGAAGATGTCGCGGCAGACGATGGTGATGGCGACGCGCTCGATGACGTCCGTCGAGTATTGGACACCACGATAGATGCGTTCCTGACGGCTCTGTCCGATACCATGCACGTCGTGATATTCAAACCAGTTGATGTCGGACGAGAGCAACGCCTCTTTTACTTCTTCGAACTTTGTCTTTCGGATAATTGCTTCAATTTTCTTCATAATTACTTGTTGTTTGTTTAACATTTTGAACATGTTCGGTGCAAAAGTACGACATTTTGTAATAGAATGAACAAAATTTGTTGCAAATTGATAAAATTGTTTGTAATTTGTGTCTATTTGATAGATGAAATGCGAACTTTGGATAGCAAAATAAAACAAATTACAAGGAAAAACTGAATTTGTGAAAGTAAAATTTGCTTTATTCGAACAAATTGAAATATCTTTGCACCGAAAATAAACAATTCGTCATTTTATTATAAGTATATATGGCTAATAGTAATCAAAATGCCCAAGGGCTCTATCAAAGAGACTACGAACACGATGCCTGTGGTGTCGGAATGATAGTGAACATCCATGCCGGCAAGAGTCACGAACTGGTGGACAATGCATTGCATGTGCTTGAGAACATGCGCCATCGTGGGGCAGAAGTAGGAAAGGACGGCGATGGAGCCGGCATTATGATCCAGATTCCTCATGAGTTCATTTTGCTTCAAGGCATTCCGGTGCCCGAAAAAGGAAAGTATGGAACGGGACTGGTGTTCCTGCCCAAGGAAGAGCAGGCTCAGAGTGAGATACTGAGTATCATGATAGAGGAGATCGAGCGGGAAGGACTGCAACTTATGCACTTGCGCACGGTGCCTACCAATCCCGATTGCCTGGGCGAACGTTCAAGGTCGACCGAGCCGGCCATCAAGCAGGTCTTCATCACTGGTGTGAATGACGATGATCTGGAAACGTTTCCTCGTACATTATATATAATAAGGAAGAAGATCGAGCGTCGCGTCACTCATCCTGATTTTTATATCTGTTCGCTTTCGAACTCGAACATGATATACAAGGGAATGCTTTCATCGATGCAGGTGCGACAGTATTTCACCGACCTGAGCAGTCCCTATCTGACCAGTGGATTGGCGTTGGTACATTCTCGATTCAGCACCAATACTTTCCCCACGTGGTCGTTGGCGCAGCCATTCCGTCTGCTTGCACACAATGGTGAAATCAATACCATCCGTGGCAATCGTGGATGGATGCAGGCCCGCGAGTCGGTGTTGAACAGCGATGCCTTGGGTGACATCAGTCACATTACTCCCATTGTTCAGCCACAGATGTCGGATTCGGCTTCACTCGACAATGTGCTGGAGTTTCTGGTGATGAGCGGTCTGTCTCTTCCCCATGCGATGAGCGTGCTGGTGCCCGAGTCGTTTAACGACAAGAACCCTATCAGCGAAGATCTGAAGGCTTATTATGAATACCATTCCATCCTGATGGAGCCGTGGGATGGTCCGGCTGCGCTGTTGTTCTCCGATGGACGCTACGCAGGAGGCATGCTCGACCGTAATGGACTGAGACCCGCACGTTATGTGATCACAACAAACGGTACGATGGTAGTTGCCTCGGAGGTTGGCGTTATGGACTTCGACCCGACAAAGATTGCCGAGAAGGGACGATTGCAGCCAGGCAAGATCCTACTCGTCGATACGCAAGAGGGAAAGATCTACTACGATGGAGAGATCAAGCAACAACTGGCTTCGGAGCATCCTTATCGTCAATGGCTTTCGACCAACCGCATCCAATTGGAGAAACTGAAGAGCGGCAGACATGTGGAGAATGGCATAAACGATCTGCTGAAGAAGGAAATGGTATTCGGCTACACCGAAGAGGCAATCTCGGCCACCATCATCCCAATGGCAACGATGGGGCAGGAGCCGACGGCCTCGATGGGCAACGATACGCCGCTGGCTGTGCTCAGTGACAAGCCACAGGTGTTCTTCAACTACTTCCGCCAGCAGTTTGCACAGGTGACCAACCCCGCCATCGACTCCATTCGCGAGGAGCTGGTGATGTCGCTGACCGAATATATCGGACGTGTAGGAACAGGTATTCTGACTCCCGACGAGACGAACTGCAAGATGGTGCGTCTGCCTCACCCGATACTGAACAACACGCAACTTGACATTCTGTGTAACATTCGCTACAAAGGCTTCAACACCATCAAGTTGCCGATGCTTTTCACCGATGACCTGAAGGCTTCGCTCGACCAACTCTGCAAGCGTGCTGAGCAGTCGGTAGATGAAGGATACAACTACATCATCCTGACTGACCGTGACGTAGATGAGCAGCATATGGCCATCCCGAGCCTTTTGGCTGTGAGTGCAGTGCATCACTATCTGATCAGTGTGGGCAAGCGTGTTCAGACCGCTTTGATTGTGGAGTCGGGCGAGATTCATGAGACCATGCATGCTGCGCTGTTGTTGGGCTATGGTGCTTCGGCATTGTGTCCCTATATGACATTTGCCATTCTGGACGACCTCGTCAAGCGTGGTAAGATCCAGGAAGACTACGCCACAGCTGAGGCCAACTACATCAAGGCAGTGAAGAAAGGACTGTTCAAGATTATGGCGAAGATGGGCATTTCGACCATCCGCAGTTATCGAGGAGCAAAGATTTTCGAAAGTATAGGACTGTCGGAATCGCTGCTGAAGACTTATTTCGGAACGGAGGTGAGCACCATTGGGGGCATCGGACTTGAAAAGATTGCTGCTGATGCAAAGGCAAGACATCGTTCGAGCCATGACGTCGAGAGATTGCCCAATCTGGGTCAGTTCCATTGGCGCAAGGATGGTATCAGGCATGCCTGGAATCCGGAGACCATCGCCACGCTGCAACTTGCAACGAGAACAGGCAATTATGAGAAGTTCAAGGAATTCACCAAATTGGTGGATCAGAAGAAAGATCCCATCTTTATCCGCGACTTCATGGATTTCCGCAGGAATCCTATCCCTATCGACGAGGTGGAGCCAGTGAGCGAGATTGTAAAGCACTTTGTGACCGGAGCCATGAGTTTCGGTGCATTGAGCATGGAGGCGCACGAAGCCATCTGTCTGGCCATGAACAAACTGGGTACACGCTCGAACACAGGCGAGGGCGGTGAGGATTCGGCGCGCTATCATACTTCGGTCGATGGCATCTCGCTATCGAGCAAGACCAAACAGGTGGCCAGCGGTCGCTTCGGTGTGACCACAGAATATCTTGTTAACGCCGAAGAGATACAGATCAAGGTGGCACAGGGTGCCAAGCCGGGCGAAGGAGGACAACTGCCAGGCTTCAAGGTGAATGAAGTGATTGCCAAGACAAGGCACTCCATTCCGGGTATTTCGCTTATTTCGCCACCACCGCATCACGATATCTACTCGATCGAGGACCTGGCACAACTGATCTTCGACTTGAAGAACGTCAATCCTCAGGCAGCCGTCAGCGTTAAACTCGTTGCAGAGAGTGGTGTGGGAACAATCGCAGCTGGTGTGGCCAAGGCAAAAGCTGACCTCATCGTCATCTCGGGAGCCGAGGGCGGTACGGGCGCTTCACCTGCGTCGAGTATGCGTTTTGCCGGCATTTCGCCCGAGATAGGTCTGAGCGAGACTCAGCAGACACTGGTGCGCAACGGATTGCGTGGACAGGTAAGGTTGCAGGTGGATGGACAGATTAAGACAGGACGCGACATTGTGCTGATGGCCATGTTGGGTGCTGATGAGTTCGGATTCGGAACGACTGTGCTGATCGTGCTGGGCTGTGTGATGATGCGTAAGTGCAATCTCAACACTTGTCCGATGGGTGTGGCTACCCAGAATCCTGAATTGCGGAAGCACTTCATGGGACGCTACGAATATCTAGTGAACTACTTCACGTTCCTGGCACAAGAAGTACGCGAGCATCTGGCTGCCATGGGCTGTCGTTCACTCAACGACATCGTGGGTCGTACCGACCTCATACAGACCAATGCATCGGTGCTTGACCTCGGTCGTATGTTGCACAAAGAGGATGGCGTGATGCACTTTGTGGGCAATATCCAGGAGCCTGCCATTCCATTGGGTATGCAGGGAACAGTGCTCGACCGACAGATGCTGACAGCGGCAGCGAAGGCGCTGGATGCCAAGGAAGAAGTTGCAATGGACTATGCCATTCGAAATACCGACCGTGCCACAGGAGCAATGCTCTCGGGAGAAATTGCCAAACGATATGGTCAGGAAGGTCTGCCCGACGATACGATCAACGTTCGCTTCAAGGGATCGGCAGGTCAGTCGTTCGGCGCGTTCCTTGTCCATGGCGTCAGTTTCAAGCTGGAAGGTGAAACCAACGATTACTTTGCCAAGGGCCTTTCGGGAGGACGCATTGCAATCCTGCCTCCGACACGCTGCAATTTTGCTGCCGAAGAAAATATCATTGCAGGCAACACGGGTCTTTATGGTGCCACATCGGGAGAAGTTTACATCAATGGCCGTGTAGGAGAGCGCTTTGGCGTGCGCAACTCAGGAGCCATAGCTGTCATCGAGGGAGCAGGAGACCATTGCTGCGAGTACATGACCGGTGGTCGTGTGGTAGTGCTTGGAGAGACAGGACGTAACTTTGCCGCAGGCATGACAGGCGGTGTGGCCTATGTCTATGACCGTCGTCACACGTTCGATTACTTCTGCAACATGGATATGGTGGAAATCAACCTCGTGGAAGACAGCGTTTCACGCAAGGAGCTGCACGAACTGATTCGTCAGCATTACCTTTATACTGGTTCGAAACTTGCCCTTCGAATGCTTGACAACTGGTCGCATTATGTCGAAGACTTCATCCAAGTGGTGCCCATCGAATACAAACGTGTGCTCCAGGAGGAACAGATGGCCAAGTTGCGTCAGAAGATTGCGGATATTCAGCGTGATTATTGAGAAGACAGGTTTTGAAAAAATGTTTATATATTTATAAAATAAGAAAATATGGGAAATCCAAAAGCATTCTTGGAGATACGGCGTCAGGAGGCAGGATATCGACCGATACACGATAGAATACATGACTTTGGCGAAGTGGAACAGACGCTCAATACCCGCGAACGAAGACAGCAGGCCTCGCGTTGCATGGATTGTGGTGTGCCCTTTTGCCACTGGGCCTGCCCATTGGGCAATAAACCGCCGGAATGGAACGATGCACTCTATCGTGGCGACTGGGAATTGGCCTACCAATTGCTTTCGTCCACCAATCCTTTCCCTGAATTTACAGGACGTGTCTGCCCGGCACTTTGCGAAAAGGCTTGCGTGCTCAACCTCATCTTGCATGAGCCTACCACCAATCGCGAGGACGAGGCGTCGATTGCCGAGGCTGCCTTTCGCGAAGGATTCATACCATTGCGTATGCCCGAAAGAAATGGCAAGAAGGTGGCTGTCATCGGTGCTGGTCCTGCGGGACTGGCAGCAGCCGACAGACTGAACCAGATGGGCTATCTTGTCACCGTCTTCGAAAAGAACGAGGCTGCCGGAGGATTGCTTCGCTATGGTATTCCGAACTTCAAGCTGGGCAAGGTCATCATCGATCGCCGTCTCCGGCTTTTGGAGCAAGAGGGCATCGAGTTCAGAATGGGTGAGGAAGTGCATTGCGATGCGGCATTTGCCAGCCAGTACGATGCGGTAGTCATTGCCACAGGCACACCCACAGCCCGTGACCTCAACGTGCCAGGTCGCGATTTGAAGGGCGTCCATTTCGCCCTTGAACTGCTCAGTCAGCAGAACCGGGTACTTGCAGGACAAGAGTTTTCGAAGCAGGAACGTATCACCGCGAAGGGCAAGGACGTGCTCGTCATCGGTGGTGGCGACACGGGCAGCGATTGCATTGGCACTGCACATCGACAAGGGTGCCGGAGCGTTACGCAGATAGAGATCTTGCCACGTCCTGTCGATGGTCCTGACGACCCCAAGAATCCTTGGCCTAACTATCCTCGAACCTTCAAGACCACTTCGAGCCACGAAGAGGGATGTACGCGACGTTGGAACATCAACACATTGGAGTTCCTTGGCAAGGACGGACAACTGACTGGCGTCAAGGTGCAAGAGATCGATTGGGTGCCGAATCCTGCGGGAGGTCGTCCTACGATGGTTGAAAAAGGTGAACCGGAAATCATCAAGGCAGAGATGGTGCTGCTGGCCATGGGCTTCCTGAAACCCCAGCATCCGCAATATCCCGAGAACGTTTTTGTCTGCGGCGATGCAGCAAATGGAGCTTCGCTCGTGGTACGTGCCATGGCAAGCGGTATCGAGACTGCCGAGAAAATTGACAATTATCTGAAATAATGAGCAGGATACGTTTTACCAAGATGCACGGTTGCGGCAATGACTACATCTATGTCGATACGAGGTGTTTCCCCGTTGAAGATCCCAACACATTGGCTATTAGATGGAGTGACCGGCATAAAGGAATTGGCAGTGACGGCCTGGTATTGATAGGCGAATCACCTGTGGCTGAGGCCGACTTCTCGATGCGCATCTTCAATGCAGATGGTAGTGAGGCAATGATGTGCGGCAATGCTTCGCGTTGCATCGGTAAATATGTCTTTGAACACGGGTTGACACAAAAAACAGAGATACGCCTATGGACACCTTCGGGTGTGAAGGTATTAACCCTACAAGTCGTTGCTGGTCGGGTGGAGAGCGTCACCGTTGACATGGGAGAGCCGAAGTTGGTCGTTCCTGAGCAATTTCAATCGTCGCCAGACCTACCTTTGGGAACATTCGTTTCGATGGGCAATCCCCACTACGTTATCTTTACCAAAGACGTGGATCAGGTAGGGATGAAGGGGCCGGAACTTGAACATCATCCAGCCTTTCCCCAACGATGCAACATCGAATTCGCCCGTGTCATCGGCCCCTATTCGATGGGTTCAGACAAGGTCAGAATACGTACCCGAGTCTGGGAACGTGGTAGCGGCATCACAAAGGCTTGCGGTACAGGAGCATGCGCAACGACCGTTGCTGCCTGCATTACGGGTCATGCTTCCCGCAATTGCAGTATCGAGATGGATGGCGGCACTCTTGATATCGAATGGCGACGTTCGGACAATCATCTTTATATGACGGGCCCCGCTGCATTCGTTTTCGATGGGGAGATAGAAATATAAATCAAAGAGTTATGGCATTTGTAAACGAAAATTTCCTCGGCCTTTCGTCCGGCTATCTTTTTGCTGACATCGCCAAGCGTGTCAAGGCCTTCCGTGCTACGCATCCCGAGACCAAAGTCATCAGTCTGGGCATCGGCGATGTGACTCAACCCCTTTGTCCTGCTGTGATCCAGGCTATGCACAAGGCTGTTGATGAGATGGCATCGTCTTCGAGTTTCCGAGGCTATGGTCCGGAACAGGGCTATGACTTCCTGCGTGAGGCCATCGCTCAGCATGACTTCCACGAGCGAGGCATCCCGATGGACACCGAAGAGATCTTTGTCAATGATGGTGCGAAGTCGGATACGGGCAATATACAGGAACTACTCGGTCAGGATTGTATCATTGGTGTCAGTGACCCGGTCTATCCTGTCTATATCGACAGCAATGTGATGGCTGGACGTGCAGGAACAAAAGCACAGGATGGCCGTTGGTCGAACATTCTTTATATGCCGTGTTCGGTTGAAAATGGTTTTGTACCATCCGTTCCACAAGGACAGCATATCGATGTGGTCTATCTCTGTTTTCCCAACAACCCTACGGGTGCCGTCATCGATCGGGAAGACCTTGAACGATGGGTGCGGTTTGCGTTGGAGAACGATGTGCTGATCCTCTACGATGCAGCCTATCATGCCTACATCCGTGATGCGAATATCCCCCGCAGCATCTACGAGATAGCCGATGCACGACGTTGCGCCATCGAGTTCCATTCCTACTCCAAGACAGCAGGATTCACGGGAGTGCGTTGTGGCTATACGATTGTTCCCAAGGAAGTGACGGCTGTCACACATCAGGGTGAGCGTATTCATCTCGGTCCCCTTTGGAACCGTCGACAATGCACCAAGTTCAATGGCACCAGTTACATTTCGCAACGTGCGGCAGAGGCCATCTACACGCAAGAAGGCAGGAAGCAGGTGCAGGAAACCATTGACTATTACATGGAAAATGCCCATCGGATGCTGGACGTGCTGCGCTGTCTCGACTTCGAGTGCTACGGCGGTGAAAATGCTCCATATATCTGGATGCGTACACCCGACGGCATGTCTTCGTGGCAATTCTTCGAAGCGTTGCTTCGGGGTGCAGGTGTGGTTTGTACGCCTGGTGTAGGCTTCGGACCTTCGGGTGAGGGTTTTGTTCGACTAACGGCTTTCGGAAGTCATGAAAACACCCAAGAAGCATTGCAGCGAATAGTCGATTGGAAAAATGGTTTTTCAAATAACAATAAATAATTAACAATTAACAATTTATAATTAACCATTAACAATTACAATTATGGAAACATTGAGATTTCAGGTTGTTGGTGAGGCTTTCAAGAAGAAGCCCCTTGACGTAGAAGCACCCGTTGAGAGACCTGCCAAGTATTTTGGCAAGAAGGTTTTCAACCGCGAAAAGATGTACACGTACCTTTCGAAGGACGTCTATGCAAAGATGATTGATGTGATGGACAATGGTGCACGCCTGGAGCGTGACGTGGCTGATGCTGTAGCCGAAGGCATGAAGCAGTGGGCTACCGAAAACGGAGTGACGCACTATACGCATTGGTTCCAGCCTTTGACCGAAGGCACGGCAGAGAAGCATGATTCGTTTATCGAACATGATGGTAAGGGCGGTATGGTTGAGGAGTTCACGGGCAAGTTGCTCGTTCAGCAGGAACCCGATGCCTCCAGTTTCCCCAGCGGTGGTATTCGTAGCACTTTCGAAGCACGTGGATATTCTGCTTGGGATCCTACCAGTCCTGTCTTCATTATTGATGACACACTCTGTATCCCCACTGTGTTCATCTCTTACACGGGTGAATCGCTCGATTACAAGGCTCCTCTGTTGCGTGCTTTGCATGCCGTGAATGTGGCTGCCACGGATGTCTGCCATTATTTTGACCCAACGGTAAAGAAGGTGACTTCGAACCTCGGTTGGGAACAGGAGTATTTCCTTGTGGACGAAGGTCTCTATTCGGCACGTCCCGACTTGCTGCTTACAGGTCGTACGCTGATGGGGCATGATTCGGCCAAGAACCAGCAGATGGATGACCATTATTTCGGTTCCATTCCTGAGCGTGTGGCTGCCTTTATGCGAGAACTTGAGATTGAATCGCTCGAACTGGGCATCCCTTGCAAGACACGCCATAATGAGGTGGCTCCCAATCAGTTTGAACTTGCGCCCATCTTCGAGGAAACGAACCTGGCTGTCGATCACAACATGTTGCTCATGTCGGTGATGAAGCGTGTGGCCCGCAAGCACGGATTCCGTGTCCTCTTGCACGAGAAGCCTTTTGCCGGTATCAACGGCAGTGGCAAGCACAACAACTGGAGTCTCTCGACCGACAATGGCGTGCTGCTCCATGCACCGGGCAAGACTCCAGAACAGAATCTCCGTTTTGCAACATTCATCGTCGAAACGCTGATGGGTGTCTATCATCACAACGGACTTCTGAAGGCCAGTATCATGAGCGCTACCAATGCACACCGATTGGGTGCCAACGAAGCACCACCGGCCATTATTTCGAGTTTCTTGGGTCGTCAGGTGAGCGAGTTGCTCGACCATATCGAGAAAGCTGATCGCGACAATCTGCTCGCTATGGATGGAAAGCAGGGCTTGAAGATGGATATCCCCGAGATTCCCGAATTGCTCATCGATAACACCGACCGCAACCGTACCAGCCCCTTTGCCTTCACGGGCAACCGTTTCGAGTTCCGTGCCGTGGGTAGTGAGGCCAACTGCGCTTCGGCCATGATTGCCTTGAACAGTGCAGTTGCCGAGGCCCTTGTCTCGTTCAAACAGCGTGTCGATGCACGTATTGCCGAGACTGAGGAGAAGTTTGTCGGAACAGGACACAGTGCCACCTTCCATGCCATCATCGATATCCTGCGCGAAGACATCAAGACATGCAAACCCATCCGCTTTGATGGCAATGGTTACTCGGATGAATGGAAGGCCGAGGCTGCTCGACGTGGTCTCGATGTAGAGACGTCCTGCCCTGTCATCTTCGATCGATACCTCGATGCAGAAAGCGTTCAGATGTTCGAAAGCCTGGGTGTCATGACTCGCAAGGAACTGGAAGCCCGCAATGAGGTCAAGTGGGAAACCTATACGAAGAAGATTCAGATTGAGGCACGTGTACTTGGCGACCTTTCGATGAACCACATCATCCCGGTGGCAACCAACTATCAGAGCCGTTTGTTGGCCAATATCGAGTCCATGCATAAGGTATTCCCAACGATGAAAGCCGATGCACTCAGCGCCCGTAACCTCAAGCTCGTCGAAGAGATTGCCGAACGTACAAGCCGTATCGAGACACAGGTCGAGGAACTTGTGGCTGCGCGCAAGGTCGCCAACCGCATTGCAGACGAGCGTGAGAAAGCTATCGCCTATCACGACACGGTTGCACCTTTCTTTGACAGCATTCGCCGTCAGATCGACAAACTCGAACTCATTGTCGATGATGCCTTCTGGCCTCTGCCAAAGTATCGTGAACTGTTGTTCATCCGTTGACGCGTTTATTCTTAACAGTCATCGTTCGATCCTTATCCTATAAGAAAATGGCGCCAGCCCTTTGAGGTTGACGCCATTCCTTTTGCTGTGATATTTGCGTAATTAATAAGCATGATCGGTCTTGATCTCTTCCTTGTCGAGTTTCTTCTTGTCGATGGCACGCCAGCAATAGATGATGTAGGCGAGGACGAAGGGAACGAGGAAGGAGACGTAGAACATGGTGCGCAGCGTGAATTCACTGCTGCAGGAGTTGCAGATGGTGAGCGACGACTGCAGGTCGGCAGTCGATGGATAGTAGGCTGTGCCATTCCACCCGGCGCAGAGCAGGAGTGCCAGCACAACGAGCACGGTGCCAATGCCGGCAGGCCAGATGCCGCTGATGTACTGCTTCGAAAGAATGGTCTTGCCGATGCCGAAGAGTACAAGCACAACGCCTATCAGCAACAGGACGAGGAGATACCACATCTGGAGGAAGTTGTTGAGATACTTCAACGGCTCCACCGTGATGACGCCTGCCTCGTTGTAAGCAAAGCCGTCCTTCAGCAAGAGGTGGATGAGATAGACCACGAAGAGCACGACGAAGGCGGCTGCATTGACCTTGAGCCCGAGCACTCCACGCCGACGGATATCCTCGTCGGCAACATTATTGATAATGTAGAGAATACCCAAGGTGCGTGCCAGGAAGACTACGGCAAAGCCAAAGACGAGAATCCAGGGATTGAGCAGCGCATCGAGGCCGTGCGAGGCATTGCCCCAGTGGCTGATGACGGGCGTCAGGGCTCCTGCATTCACCAGATTGCTCTTTTCGACCACGAAGTTCGAGCCTTCGAAGAAGGTCGATACGGCGCCGCCCAACAGCAATGGACCGACGATGCCGTTGAGGAAGAGGAAGAACTGGAAGGTGCGGGGACCAAGGAAGTTGCCAATCTTGTTCTGGAACTCATAGCTGACCGCCTGCAGCACGAAGGTGAAGAGGATGATCATCCACAGCCAATAGGCTCCGCCAAACGAGGTGGAATAGAAGAGGGGGAAGGAGGCAAAGAAGGCGCCACCAAAGGTGACGAGGGTGGTGAAGGTGAATTCCCACTTGCGTCCGGTGGAATTGAAGACCAGGCGTCGGCCTTCTTCGGTATTGCCCAAACTACGGGCCAAAGAGTTGGCTCCCTGTACGAAGAGCAGGAAGACGAGCAGTGCACCGAGCAGTGAAACGATGAACCACCAGTATTGTTGGAGAAATGAGTAGGTCATATGGGGGAGGTTAAGAGGGGTGAGAGGGCAGCCAAGCATGGCTGCCACGAGAACGAGGGGTGAGGGGTTAAGTGGGCAGCCATGGATGGCTGCCATGAGAACGCGAGATCAGGCCGAATAATCCGGTCCTTTCTTGATTTGCTTGATGAGGATGTTGATTTCGACAGCGAGCATGGTGGTAAACAGGATGAGGAACAGGAAGAATGTGATGATGACCGACGAACTGTGCAGGTCACTGACGGCTACCCAGGTGGGCAGCATATCCTGGATGGTCCATGGCTGACGGCCGAATTCTGCCACGAGCCAACCGCTCTCGGAGGCAATATATGTCAACGGGATGAGCGCGATGGCTACCCAATAGTGCCAATGGGGCAGGGCGGTGATGTCGCGTTTCTGCCAGAGTTTGGCGGGCCATTTATATGCCCCGGCTATCACGATGGCGAAGAAAAGAATCAGGAGGCAGCCAATGCCTACCATAATGCGGAATGCCCAGAAGTTGATGGGGATGTAGGGCACCACCTGATCCTTGTCCTTGATGTAGCCATAGCCGAAGTATTTCATATTCTCGTTGATGGTGGCAAGTTGTGCGCCTAGGGAATCCACGGGCACGCCTTCCTGCCTTGCCTTGCGATAGTCGGCAAGGGCAACGATGGCTTTCTTGCCTCGTTCAATCTTCTCGTCGATGGAGGGTTCGCGTGTGCCATCGGGCTTCGTATAACCATTCAGCAGGTCGTTGATGCCGGGCACAAAGCCATGAATATCGTTGGTGGCCATGAACGACAAGGCATAGGGCATCTCAATCTTCAAAGGTGCCGACTCGTCGTTTGCATAGTCGGGCTGGCTGAAGGGATTGACCCACGCGACGGCAGTCAGGCCGACATCGGTGCCACCATTGTAGAGTGCCTCCATGGCAGCCAGTTTCATAGGCTGAACTTCGGCAACGTCCTGTGCCGACTTGTGTCCGGTAGCGGCAGCGAGCAGGGAGGCAACGAGGCCGACGATGGCGCCAATCTTGAGGCTTTCGAGCGCAAGTTTCGTCTCGCGTTTCTTCATCAGGTACCAGCAGCAGACGCCCACGCAGAAGACTGCGCCGACAATCCACGCCGAGGTGACGGTGTGACAGAACTTCGAGACTGCAAAGGGTGAGAGGGCGACTTCGGAGAACGAAACCATCTCGTGACGCATCGTGTCGGGGTTGAACTCGCAGCCAACGGGATACTGCATCCATGCGTTGGCCACCAGGATCCACCATGCAGAGATGGTGGCGCCGAGACCGGTGAGCCAGGTGGAGGCGAGGTGGAAGCCGCGCGATACCTTGTTCCATCCGAAGTACATCACGGCCACGAAGGTCGATTCCATGAAGAAGGCGACGATGCCCTCGACCGCCAAAGGTGCGCCGAAGATGTCGCCCACGAACCACGAGTAGTTGCTCCAGTTGGTACCAAACTCGAATTCGAGGATGATACCCGTGGCGATGCCCATGGCGAAGTTGATGCCGAAGAGTTTCTGCCAGAACTTGGCAGCGTCTTTCCAGAAGGTGTCTTTGGTGCGATAGTAGCACGTCTCCATGATACCCATGATGACGGCCAGGCCGAGCGTCAAGGGTACGAAGAGCCAATGGTAGATTGCCGTGAGAGCAAATTGTGCCCTCGACCACTCAATGGTGCCGGCATCGATTAGAAGGAGGTTTGTCATAATATTGGGGGTTTGATGAGTTTTTTAAGGGTGAGGGCAGCCAAGCATGGCTGCCACGGAAACGGGGGGGCGGGCAAGGATGGCTGCCACGGAAACGCAGGGGGAGGAGTTGCGATGGCATCGCAACAGACGGAACAGGGAGGGGCAGGCCTATGGCTCGGCGCGGTCGATGAGCTCGGTGGCGACGTAGGAGGATTCGTTGCCCTTGGCGTGTTCCTTCAGGTAATTGGGGAAGAAGAACACCTTGAGGATGGCGAACATGATGAACAGCTTGATGAGGATGATGGTCCACAACGTACGGCCCAGCTTCATGTCCCTGAAGCCTTCGTAGTAGAGATTGAAGAATCGGTATATGAAACTGTCTTTGCGCATGGGTGTGGAATTAGATGTCGCAAAGATATGCTAATAATTTTGCATTTCCAAGTTTTTTATGAAAAAAAATAACTTGATGTATGATTATTCTCCTTTTTCTTTGTTATTCAAGCAATATAGTCGAATTTTTAAATCTTATAAACATATATTTGTAAGTTAAGTGTTGCCAAATCCTTAAAATGGAAACAATCTTAAATAAATAATTGTTAAAAAAGTAAATTATTCATCTTTTCAAATATTTTTTATTAATTTTGCATCGCTTATTTCTTTTACTATTATTAGTTAACCAATTAATTTACCAAAGAGATGTTTCGCTATTCTTTCAGATTTGTATCGAAGATGCTTAATCAGCGTATTTGCCTAAGGGTGTTGACCCTAGTATTTTGCTTTTCTGTTCAAAACCTAATAACCTTCGCACAAGACACTTATGAAGTTATTGACCTGAAGGATCCGATAACAGGTAAGTGGGGGTATGCTAGTAAAATACAGAACCGAAAAAGTCCCGTAAAAGGAATTAAGAAGATAGCTGCTTCGTCTTTTAGCAATGTGGGCTCTGCATTGATGTCAAAAGAGGACGCGCTGAATATAGATTGGGTTATACCCCCATTGTATGATGCTGTAGCATCTGAATTCTCTGAAGATTTGGCAGGTGTTGAAATAGGAGGATTAGTTGGTTTTATAGATATAAATAACCGTTTTATTATTGAACCACGATTTGAGCCAGTTGATAATTTGACAGGTTTTAAGTTGGGGTTAGCTGCTGTTAAGATTGGCGTAAAATATGGCTTTATAAATAAGAAAGGAGAGGTGGTTATCTCTCCGGTTTATGATTATGCCGAAAACTTCAAGGAAAATATGCTTGCTACGATTAAGCAAAATGGCAAGTTTGGCGCAATAGATTTGAAAGGAGACATTGTAGTTCCATGCAAATATGTTGCTGAGGCTGCAATGGTGACGGTCCCGATTTCGAACAAACAGTATAAAAGCGCATGTGATTCCATCAAAGAGGCCTTCGATAATCAAGCTTACAGTTCAATTTATACACCTATTAAAGAGTGCGCTGATGAAGTACAACTTCGTATTTCGGATTCACTATGGATACAACCGCTTGTTGCAACTCCTTTAGGTGAAAATAGTTATAAAGGAATAAAAGACAACTATAATCGAATGATTATTCCTTGCCAGTTCTCATCCATTGAGTATGATGAGCAGAATCATTTATATATTGTAAAAAATGCATCTAATCGGATTGGAATCTATTCGTACAAAGGAGACAGGTTTTTTCATCCATTATTTGATGAAATAGGGCCTTTCGAGGGCGGCATAAGTGAAGTGTCGGTGGAAGGTGTAACCGGAATTATTGATTCCAATGGTTGGATTGATCCTTCATTTATGGATGACATTTGTAATACGGGTCTAGAATACGACGGTGAAGGAAAAACTTCAAAAGCTCGTACGATGTATGAACGTATATTAGATATTGATCCGAATCATGTGATGGCATTGAATAACCTTGCTATTATCGACATTAATAATGAAGACTACAACAAGGGCATGAAAAAATTGAAGCTTGCCCATAAACTAGCTCCTGATAATGCCCTTATAGATGAAAACTTGCATATGGCAAAGAAGAATAGGAACGAGCGTCGGTGGAATCGAATTAACACTGGACTTGAGATTGCCTTAGCTGTGGTTACAATAGGTGCTGTAACCTATGCTGCAGTCAATGGACAAAGCCTGTCTTCTTCAGGTTCAGGTATGACACCCTCGGAATCCCTGTCTTCAACCGGATCGGCTGATAGTTATTCTTCATCTGGTGTGAATTCTAAGAGTACATCATCGACGAAAAATGTAAGTTATGCAAATTGGAAAAACTTGGACAGGGCATATAGCGGTTATGAGGATCAACTTGTAAAAATGAAGATCAATGGTAATTATAATGTAGATGAAGTCAGGAGGATTCAAAAAGAGATGAAGGAACTAAGAGGAAAAATATACAAGCAAAGTGGAGGACACGTAAGAGCAGTATCTCCCATGGAAACATGGAATCCATAATGCCATTGGCTTTTATTCAGTTGATTAAACGCTTTCTTATTTGACCAGTTGGACTGTCACGCTTCCTCCCTTGCCGAGCGTATTGTAGTGGTAGATGCCCCAGCGGACACCTTTCCAGTTGCCGAATTCGACCGAGAAGGTCTTGCCGACCAGACTGTACTTCTGGCCGTCGAGGCTGCAGCAGAAGCGGCACTTCTGCGTCCGCAGGTCAAAGTGGATGCGGAGGTAGATGTGCGTGGTGGGAGTGCCTGAGGGGCAATGCAACCTTTCTTCCTTGTCGAAGAAGACCACGCGATTGCGATCCTTCGCGTAATGGATGAGCGGCTGCTGGAAGTTGCGGTAGAAATAGATTTCCTCACCCTCCTTGACGATACCAATGAGCTGGTTGCCTCGACCGATGCATGCCAGGCCCGTGTGCGCGCCATCCTCGAGGTCGGTGAGGTCAAGCAGGATGGTGGCATCGATGTCGTAGCCCATGGTGCGCATCGTGATGGTATTGCGCGCGGCCTTGAAGTCCTCGGACTGCAGGGCGTGGAGCGTCAATGCGCCGGGATGCTCGGTGAGCGACCAGGCTGTGTCGACGGGATTGTGATTCCATTGCCAGAGCGGACTGAGTCCTTCGGGCTTGAAGTTGATGTCCTGGTAGGGGAGGTGGGCAGCATGGTCGATGGGCTTGTCCTTGATGGGCATCGACCACGTATTGACGGGTTCGCCGACACCATTGCCATCGTAATCGACACCGATGACCGGCCAGTCGTCCTGCCACGTCATAGGTTGCAGATGCACGATGCGACCGATGGCTCCTGCGTGCTGGAAGTGATAGAACCACCACGTGCCGTCGGGCGTATCGACGATGGAGCCCTGGTGAGGACCATTGATGGAAGTGGAGCCTGTTTCGAGCACACGTCGGCTTTCGTAGGGACCATAGATGTCCTTCGAACGGAGCACGGTCTGCCAACCACGTTCGACGCCGCCTTCGGGAATCGAGATGTAGTAGTATCCGTTGCGCTTCATAAGCTTCGGACCTTCGGCCACGGGGCCTTCATAGACCGTGACGCCTTCGTCGAGCAACTGCCTGCCGTCGCGACTCATCTTGTGGACGATGATGGGGCCAGCACCATGTCGGCTGCGGACGAGATAGGCCTGGCCGGGGATGACACGGGAGCCATCGGCTTCGTGGACAATCTCATCGTCCCAAAACGGACAGGGATCTTCCCATTTGGGTACCTGCCTGACGAGGTGGAGGGGTTCCCAAGGTCCTGCTGCTTCTGGAGCAGAGGTCATGAAGAGTCCTTCGTCGGGTGTGCAGAAATAGAT
>CACXTQ010000042.1:0-28583 GCA_902770595.1 uncultured Bacteroidales bacterium
TATGATTATAGACGAGTTTGCCGGTGCCATCGAAGAGGAAGACGTGCGGAATATTTTGAACGCCCAAAGCACGAGCAAGGTCGGAATTCACGTCGAGGAGCACTTCATACTCGAAACCCTTGGAATCGACAAGAGGCTTCACCTTGTTGACGTTCTGAGCCTGGTCGATGCTGACAGCAATTAGCTTTACACCCGTTTCGTCCTGCCAATCTTCATAAACCTCACTGATATTCGAGAGCTCACGCAGACAAGGGTGGCACCATGTGGCGAAGAACGAGATAATGATGGGTTTGCCATCGTTCGAAAGTTTGGCAGTATCAACAGTCTTGCCGTTGATGTCCTTGAGTTGGAACGAAGGAATCTGTGCCTGAAGGGTTGCAAAGCCAATGAGAAGCATGGCAACAGCAGCGGTAAAGAACTTTTTCATTTTTTCTATTTATTAAAAGTTATTATTTTCAATAATATGAACCAAAAATGGCCGTTTAGTTTAATTTTCGGTGCAAATATACTAATTTTTTTGTTATTATTGGTGGATTGTATGAAAAATTCTTTATATTTGCACAAAAATTTGATTAATTATCACAAAAACACCTTGAATTATGCAAAAAAAAGTTTTATTTTGGCTTCTTCTGCCTGCACTCACTGCTTGTAATTCACCCAAATTGACTCCGGAAGAAATCATCTGGCAACGTTGTGATTCCGTTTTGAATGCAATCCAGTTGACCAATATTCCTTCGACAGAATTCAATATCAAGGATTATGGTGCACTCGCAGTCGTTGAAGGTCGCGATACGGCTATTGCCACAGCAGCTATCGATGCAGCCATCAAAGCCGCTAATGAGGCTGGTGGTGGCACAGTCGTTATCCCTGATTCCACCTATTTCACTGGCCCCATTACTATTTTGAGCAATGTCAACCTTCACCTTGCCGATGGTGCTATGGTCAAGTTCAGCACTGTTCCCGATCTTTATTATCCTGCTGTCAAGACTGCTTGGGAAGGTGTTGAATGCTATAATGCACACCCATTGATTTATGCGCTCGATGCCGAGAACATCGCCCTTACCGGCAAGGGAACACTCGATGCCCAGGGTTCCAACGACAACTGGTGGGCAATGTGCGGTGCTCCTCGTTTTGGTTGGAAGGAAGGTATGATATCTCAAGCCGGACGTGATCATGTTCGTGAGACGTCTCCACGTCAGCGTCTGCTCGATTGGTGTACCAATCAGGTGCCTGTTGAACAGCGTCAGATGACCAAGGAGGATGGAATGCGTCCGCAGTTTGTCAACTTTAATAACTGCAAACGTGTCCTTATCGAGGATATTACGCTGCTCAATTCACCCTTCTGGGTACTCCATCCGTTGCTTTGCGAAGATCTTATCGTTCGTGGTGTCACCGTCAATAATGATGGCCCCAATGGTGATGGCTGCGACCCTGAATGCTGCAACCGTGTATTGATTGAGAATTGCGTTTTCCACACAGGTGACGACTGCATCGCCATCAAGTCGGGACGTAATCAGGATGGTCGCAATCGTGGCATTCCTTCGCAGAATATGATTGTACGTAAATGTACGATGGCCGATGGTCATGGCGGCGTAGTAATCGGATCTGAGATTGCCGGCGGTTATAAGAACCTTTGGGTGGAGGATTGCGAAATGGATTCTCCCAACCTCGATCGTGTGATTCGCATCAAGACCTCTTCTGCACGTGGCGGCATCATTGAGAATGTCTATGTTCGTAATGTCAACGTTGGCCGTTGCCGTGAAGCTGTGCTTCGCATCAACCTCAACTACGATCCTAAGGAGATTGCCGAACGTGGACACAATCCTATTGTACGCAACGTGAACCTTCGCAATGTAGTTTGCAAAGAGAGCCAGTATGCTGTTGTCCTCAATGGTCTTGATGACTGCTGCAATATCTATGATGTCAACGTGAAGGATTGCGACTGGTCGGGTGTCAAGGGCGGTAAACGAGGAAACCTCTGCGATAGCCTTATTTGGACAGAAGGACACTATCGTGATATCCATTTTGACAATCTCAAGGTCAATGGTAACGTGATTGAGTCACTTGCCGACAACCTGTTGCCAGAATAATATCTCTATTCGAATTCGATTAATAATTTCGAGAATAAAGAAAGGGCGTGGCCTATTTGGGTCACGTCCTTTGAATTATTAGGTGAATAAATGTATGTGAATTAATAATGATGTGGTTCAAATACATAGAGTTGTTCACCATTGTCAAGGTTGGCTTGCTCAAGGGTATAATCAGAGCTGCCGTCAAAGCAGTGCGTGCAAATTTGTTCCTTGGGTAAGCCGATGGCATTGATAAGAGTTTCCATCTTGGTGAACTTGAGTGAGGTCAGATGGAATTTATCCTGAAGAGTTTGTACCATGCGTTTGTATTCGGGCGAATCAGTTGTGGCATATGCCTTGACACGTTCGGGGTCCATGGCAGCATCGGGACCTTCGAGTTCTGCGATGATGCGTCGGGTAATCAGTTCCATGTCGGACTTCGAAGAAGTGAAGTTGACGAACTTGCATCCATAGACGAGTGGAGGACAGGCAATACGCATGTGGACCTCCTTGGCACCTGCTTCGAAAAGACAGGCAGTATTGTCACGCAACTGGGTACCGCGTACAATCGAGTCGTCGCAGAACAGCACCTTCTTGCCCTTCAAGATGGTCTTGTTCTGAATCAACTTCATCTTGGCAACAAGGTCACGCATTTCCTGATTGGCTGGGGTAAACGAGCGTGGCCAGGTTGGCGTATATTTCGAGACGGCGCGCATATAGGGGCAACCATGTCCGGCTGCATAACCTATTGCCATGCCGATACCGGAATCGGGAATGCCGCAGGCGCAATCTACCACAGCATCATCCTCCTTGCCCATGGCAAATCCGCAAGCATTGCGAACGGCCTCGGTATTGCGGTTTTCGTAGTCGCTGGTCGGGAATCCGTAGTAGATCCAAAGGAACGAGCAGATTTGCATGCGCTTGTTGGGTTTGCGCAACACGTCATAGCCGTTCTTTGTAACTTTCACGATTTCGCCAGGGCCCAGGAACTTCTCCACTTCGTATCCGAGATTCGGGAAAGCCGTTGTTTCGGAAGTGATGGCATAGGCTCCTTCCTTTTTGCCGATGATGACGGGAGTGCGTCCCCACGAATCACGTGCTGTGATGATGCTGTTTTCGGTAAGGATTATCATCGAGCAAGAGCCACGAACTTCACGAAAGACCTGTTCGATGCCTTCCACGAAGTTTCTGCCTTTGATGATCAAGAGACCGATGACCTCGGTTTGGTTGATGCGTCCTGAAGAAAATTCGGTGAGATGTTTGCCTTCGTCAAGTAGTTTCTTTGTAATCTCTTCAATGTTGTTGATCTTAGCAACTGTGCAAATGGCAAAACGACCCAAATGAGAATTGAAGAGCTGAGGTTGGGCATCTGTATCGCTAATCACGCCGATGCCGGAGTTTCCTTTGAACTTTGGGAGTTCATCTTCGAACTTGGTGCGGAAGTAGGTGCTTTCAAGACTGTGAATCGAACGCTTGAATCCAAGTTCGGGATCATAAGTCACCATACCGGCACGACGTGTGCCGAGGTGTGAATTGTAGTCAGTTCCGTAGAAGACGTCAGTTACGCAGGGTTCTGACGATACGGTACCAAAAAAACCTGCCATATTTCGGGTATTTTATGTTTTTTGATGCGCAAAGATAGTGAAAATATCATTTTGTGCTCAAAAAATTGCTTCTAAAAATGTATAATAATGTTAATATTACAATTTTTTACCCGATTTTGTAATTTGAAAACTACTTTTTTAATAGGACATAAACGATGACAGGCACTCCAAATAGGGGAGTAAGGGCATTGATAGGAAGTAAAGTGCCTCCATCGGGGCGTGTGCTGAGCCAAAGACAGAGTGAACAGCATAATCCTCCCAGGAGAATTGTAACAGGCATTAGTTTGCCATGGTCGTCGGTTTTCAGCAACATCCTGGCGACATGGGGCATGGAAAGACCGACAAAGGCAATAGGTCCGCACCAAGCTGTGGTGACAGCTGTAAGAAGCCCCGTCACGCCGAGTACCATCAATCGTGTCATTCGTAAATCGATGCCAAGATTCATGGCATATTTCTCACCTTGCATCCAGCCATTGAGCGGCTTGATTAAAAGCAGTGAAGCCAATAAACCTATAACTATCAACAAAACAAACCCAGGCAATTCAGTAATGCTGACGCTGCTGAAATCGCCCATACCCCAAAGCATGAGTTGCTGGAATCCTTGCGCCGAGGCATAATATCCCAAAAGTGTGATAAGGGCTGATGAGAGATAACTGAGCAGAATGCCGATAATCAGTAAGGTGACTTGGCTTCGGACGATGCGCCCGAGAAACAGGAGCAGGGCAAGGACAAGGAATGAGCCGATAAAGGCGGCAATTACCACCACGCTCTTCATTTCGAACGATGAGCCCCAGGTAATCGACCATCGAAGTCCTCCAAGTGTGACCAAAGCCACCATCAGATTCGCGCCGTTGGTGATGCCAAGTATTGAAGGGCCTGCCAAGGGATTGCGGAAATAACTCTGCAACAGCAAGCCGCAGGAAGCCAACGCAGAACCTGTTAGCAATGCTGTGATGGCCGCAGGCATTCGACTTTCCCAAACGATGAAATGCCAACGCTCTTCAAGAAGTTCCTCCAAAGGTATGTGAATAGAGCCATAGCAGATATTTACTGCCACAGCTGCAAGATTGAATAGAATGAGAAGGAAGATTACCGAGCGAGTTCGCATGACTTGCTATTTGTTCGCTACTTTTTTATAGAAGGCGCCATTGCCCTTGACAAAACTTTCGAGCAAAGAATCCGGGCGGAAGGAAGTGATGTCGAAGAAGTCGGAATATGCCGTGTTGCAACCCCACACATTCCCTTCACGTGCTGCCTTGAACTTGTCGAAGAACACGTTCTGTCGCTTGAAGTCCGCCAAGGTCCAATCCTTGTTGGTGTCCATGTAGCGAATGTACCAGACGTCGCAATCCTGCGCTTTCGAAAGTACGGCTTCCTTGCTTAGCGAAAGGCTGCCCGAATGCGGATCGTCTGCCCAGGGATAGACGAAACCTGCATCCTCGTAAAGTTGGGCCGAAGCGCTGCATCCGCCAGGCACATACCATGTCGCTCCATAAGGCAGATCTACAAGTATCTTCTTCCCGTTGCTTCCGTTGTTCGAGATTTTCTCATAACGTGTTGCGACTGCATCAAAGAGTGAATCGGCCTTATCTCCACGTCCCACAAGGCGACCATAGAACTTCATCCATTCGGCACGTGCCAAGGGAGAATCCTCCATATATTCGGCACAATAGATGATGGGGATGGGAAGACGGTCAAGATTGCCCAAGGTTGCATTCTCGTAGGGGCTGATCCATAGGGCGTCGCTTTGACCTGCCATCAGAACTTCGACATTCGGCTTCGTTGCAGTACCTCCGTCGAGTATTGTTGGTTCGCCATTGGGCTTCTGTGTTCGCATCCACGCCTTGATATTACTTGCATTGATGAATGCGGTGTCACATAGGATTGTGATATTGTCGAGCGCATCAAGTTGGGAAAGCAGCCACGTGTGGCACGCCGTTGTAAGAGTCATGCGTGTCAATGGTGTGCGAAGGACAGTAGATTCACCGTATTTCGACGAAAACGTTTCCTCGACTTCTTCGTTCCATTCCTTGTCATCCTTTGGCACCAGCAGGTATTGCATCATGTTCCTTCCTGTGCGCCAAGGGTCAAGGATGCGGCAAAGGGTTCTATCGTTGCCCAAATCCTCCATAACGAGCAGTTCGGCATATTCGATGCCGAATCCCTTGCCTTCGATTATAACATCACGTTGTTGCTGTTGGGAAGTGCGACAACTCAACAGCAACAACATGGATAGAAATGAAATCAGAATAAATTTTGTTTCCTTCATTTATTATTTTGGAATGACAAAAGGATTGACACTTGGTGTCGGCGATTTTTCCGGTTCTCCGAAATAGGATGCTTCCACATCATTTTCGTCGAGCTTGAACACCATAAAGCCGGGATTCTCGGTGGTGCAAGGTGCCCATTCGCCACCATCAGGACCATTGGGGTCGCTGTATTTCGCAAAGTTTGTCCAAGCGGTCAGCATCTTTTCCGAAAGGTCCCAGTCACCCTTTGCCCAAGGACGCCAGCAATGCTTCATCGACTTGAACACAAACCAAAGGTCCGATGAGTGGAAGGCGCCCTTCAGACGTACGGTAACTTCAGGATGTGAACCATCGTCGGGCAATGGACGTGCAAATTCGTAAGCCCAAGCCTTGCCGCCCTTGCTTTGGCGAACCTTGCAGAACTCTGCAATGCCACCGCTCATATCGCCCATGTCGTTGAGGGTGTAGCCAATCATATAGGGGACGTCGGCCAAGGTGCCTTCGTGGGTGGCGTCGTCAAAACTCTTTTCGCTCACATAACCGTCAATCAATGGCATCAACCTTACAAATGTCGGGTTGCCGGTAGCTTGTCCGTAGATGTTGGGTAAAGCGAAGACGGTTTCTGTTGATGCAGCACGCATCTTCTCGAGGTCGGTCAAACCTGCCCAATCGAAGATCTTCTTCGACAAGGCAGCTGCTTCCTCGGGGGTACCTCCGGTATATCTTCCAGGTATCACGCCATTGCCGTTCGGATTGGGGATGGTGATACCTCCAGCGCTCATGATGACTGCCTTGTGGAATAAACCGCGAGCCAAAGGTGATTCGCTCAGGGTGCGAACGCTGCCGCCACCAGCACTTTGTCCGAAGATGGTCACATTGTCGGGGTCACCGCCAAACTGTGCGATGTTCTTCTTGATCCATTTCAGCGCCTCGATTTGGTCAAGGATGCCGTAGTTGCCCGAAACGTGATTGGGATTTTCCTCCACGAGGGCGGGATGATTGAGGAAGCCGAAGATGCCCAGACGATAATTGCACGAAACGAGCACCACGCCTTTGGCACCCCATTCCTGGCCATCGAATTCGGGTTCCGAACCCCAACCTTCACGATAGCCGCCGCCATGAATCCATAGGGCAACTGGCAGCTTCTTGTCAACCTGGCCGGGAGCTTTCGTCCAAACATTCACATAAAGGCAATCCTCGCTGAAAGGAGCCTCGTCGCCATATCCCCATTCGGTGTAGTAACCGCCGGGATACTGAATGGCTTGATAACTTGGATGTCCGAAGGTATCGCAAATCTTCACGCCCTTCCACGGCACAACGGGTTGTGGAGTTTTCCAACGGTTCTCCTTGATGGGAGGTGCAGCGTAAGGAATGCCTCGATAGACGTACACATCGGGATGATCGTCAGCCAAAACGCCTTGAATCTGACCGCCTTCGATAGTTAACACGGGATTCTCTTTTTCAGCAGTACTACATGCCGAAAAAGCCAACACAAACAGAAATGACCAAAACAAATGTTTCATAATGGTTTGTTTTAACAATAGTAATAAGGTAATGTATTAAAATTTTGACTATTGTTAATGTGAATGGTTTAAGTTCTGTTGGTGTTTTTATTGAAAAACATCAACGATTACGAACCATTATCACTTTGCCATTACGAATCATGAAGCCTTGACCTTCCGTGACACGTTGACCCTGCAGGTTGTAGGTGGCTGCTGAAACCTCTTTGTTGTTTACCAAATTGACATTATCAATAGTCAGTGGCTCATTGAAGTTATCCAGGCAGAAGTAGGCAGGAGTGTTCATGCCCCATTCGCCATTATCGCTGCTCGAAAGGCTGAATAATACACGATCGACGGTTCCAATTCCCGAAAGGTCAAAGATTCCCCAATCATCGGCAATCTGACCGTTTTGTGCCAGGTAATACTCTGCCGTACCCACCCTTACGTCATCAAGATAACCGGTGGCGGTGATGAGGAACCAGTCTTCCTCGCCAAACTTCTTGGCATAAGCGTCGCCTTCTTTCATCGAGGTATATGCGTATGCAGAATTGGTTACAAAGCAGGCTTGGGGTTCGAACGAAGCTCTGTCTTTACGAGCTACTGTTGGCAGAATCTTAGCGTACGAGTTGTAATAAACCACGGCAAATGTTTTGCTGTCATTCGCACCATGTCCGACACAGCTGTTGTATTGGTCATCCAACGAAGCATAGGTCGTTGCTGTCATCGTGGAGTAGACAAAGCCATCCCACGAAGTGCCATACTCACCCCAATCGGCGAAATTATTTGTGAATGTGAAATCTCCACTCGTGAATGAACCCGAGCCATCTGCGCCATTCCAGAAACTTTCGGCGGCAAGTCCAAGGTCTTCGAAATCGGCAACACTCTGTGCAAAACTCGTTGTGCTGACCATTGCAGCACAAAGCAAACTGATGTAAATCTTTTTCATTGTTTTTGGGTTTTAAGTTGTTAATAGTGACTATAATGTTTATAGTAACTATAGTGAATATAGTGACTATAGATTATTATTATCTTCTTAGAATGAGTTTGTTTCCTTGGATGACAAAACCTTGTTGTTCGGGTCTTGTTCTTCGCCCAAGGAGGTCGAATGAAGAATGAATCTCCTTTCGGGGCAGCGAGATTGTTTCGATGCAGGCAGGAAGTTCGGCATCCGGGTGAAGGTCTTCCGCGCCCGAAATTTCTGTCGAGGTTTCGCCTATCCAACCGCAATCCTGATGAAGGGCGGTATATACTCGGACAAAATCGACATATTTCAATTTGACGGCCTCTCTCGTCAAAGGTTCCACTGCCCAATCGATATTGAATGAGCAACCCAAAGTGTCGGTATTGGGCAGATTGTCGGCATAGCCAAAGCGATAGGGTTCGAGCACCCAATAACTGCCATTCCCACTGGTATCCGTAGCATTGTCGGGTAGCAATGTGCCTTTGAAGGTGAGCGGCGATTCTATCCATGCCGGGAAATAATCCTGCTGATGGAAGGGGTTGCGATTGATGAAACCTGCGTTGCCTAGGTTGTTTGACCAAGCCACATCGAGCGAATCGCCTAACCTAGTATATTCCAGTTCATAGTCATAGCGCACAGCGAAGTCATCTTCGTCGGCACTACCACTCAATTCGTACCAAGAGTCATCGGGCAAACCGTTGCCATTCGCGTCTTGACTCACCATCACGATACCGGCTTCTGCATTCCCTGTATGAGCATTGCCTTTGATGTAGAGGTCCATTGTGCCTTCAACATTCACCACGGGATGGTCAAAATGGAAGGTGATGTATCCTCCCCAAGCGCCCAAACATATCGTCTTTCCAGCGTCGTTGGCGAGATATTCGGTGCATTTTTGCGCCATGGATTCGGCATTGTCGCCCTCTACATATTCGGGCATTGTATTAATGAATTGCCCTGGGGCGGGGACATACTCATCTACAGCCAATATGTATGGGTTGTTTTGAGCCAAAGACGATAGGGCAAGGGCTGCGAAAACTATCAATAATAATCTTTTCATTCTATTTGATTTTAATATAGTAACTATAGTAATTTTAGTAACTATAGGAAATATTGTCTTTTATTTGCTTTCCAGGAACACTCCTCGCGAAGGGATATCCCCCGTCGAAACTCGCCAAAGGAAATGGCCGTCGGCATCGAAATGTAGCAGTTCTCCGCTTGAAACGTAGTTCTTGGCATCCAAAATGTAGAAGTCTCGATCATGGGGATTCACGATGATGCCGTAGGGCAGGGTGATATTCTTTATTTCGGGTGCTTCAAAAGTAACTGCAACGCTGCAACGCTGCAACGCAACATCAACAATGCCGAAGTCTTTCTTATAACCTCCATCGACATAGCTGAATGTCGTTCCGATATAGTAGAGCGAATCGCCGACAATCGTCATTGAGCTGATGGGAATCTCCAATCTTGCCACTACCTTATCGTCCCTGAGGCAATAGAGAGCTGGCGAGACGTCGAAGTAGTTGCCTCGTGTCGAAACCCAGAGCTGCCCATGCGAATCGGCAAGCAAACGATGCAGATTGACATCCACCTCAATTTCCTTGATGACCTGAAATGTAGCAAGGTCAATGACCATGATGCGATTGTCGTAAAGTGGTACGCGATACCCGCCACTGTTCGCCACATAGAGTTTTCCATCGACGATGGCCATTTCTTCGGGTTGATAGCCAACGACCACCGAATCGACCTTCTGCAAGGTCAATGTATCGACCTTATACACACGTCCCAAGGGACAATTCTCGGCAACTTGCACGGGTCCTGCATAACTGCTCACATAGGCGAATCCTCCATCGAATGCCAGGTAGCGGCAGTTGTCGATATTGACTTGCCCTAGGCGACGCGTCGAACGTGCTTCACACACTTCCACCTTGTTCGAGCAATTCACCACTATCCAAAGTTTCGAACCATAAATGCCGATGTCATTTCCCACATCGCCGAGTTCCTTGACGGTAGAAGGGTTGCGTTCGGCATAGATGTTCCGATAATAATGAATGGTCGAATCCGTGCCACTGAGGTCGAGGTAATCCAAGGTGCAGCGATTGGCGCCCATGTTGCCTTCGTTGAGGATGTAAAGGCCGTCGAAATGTGTCTCCTCGACAGAAGGGACCCCCGTGTTTTCGTCAGTCATATACGTGACATATTCATCCTCGCGGCACGAGAACAGACACAGGGGCAGGAGCCAAAGCAATAGTTTCAGAATTCGCATTGGATAGTCACGTTTAAGTTTCTCCCGGGCATCGGGTAGTTGATGATCACGTCGTATTGTTGGTCGAAGAGGTTGTTGACTTCCAAGGTCGCCTTGCATAGCGTGCGGTCGAAAGTATGCCTCCACGAAAGGTGAACATCGCTGGTGTACCAAGGCTCAACGTGGTTGTAAAGGATGTTCTCTTGCTGGCAATAACGTTCGCCGGTATAGACGAAGTTGTAGGCAAGGTTCCAAGCCTTGTAATCAGCCATCAGCGTTGCTGAGCCGCTGTGCCAAGGGGTATAGGGTATCTGGTCGCCGTAATATGAAGTCGTCTTGTCGGTCACGTCCCGTGCTCTTTGATAGGTGTATTGCAGCCTTGACGAAAGACGCAGTTTTTTCAAAGCCATCCACGATCCTTGCGCTTGCACATCTATGCCGTCGATATGCACGCGCCCAAGGTTGAGCATCGTCCATCGGAATTGTTGCCCCTTGGGATATGCCACGATCTTGTCGTGCACGGAGTTGTGATAGAGGTGAGCTTCCAGGCTTCCGGTCAGGGCTTCGTTGCCGTTAAAGCCAAGTTTGGCTTTACCAAAAACACGAACGCCGAGGTCATACTGGATGGCGGATTCTGGCCGCAGGAAGGCGTTGCCGATATTGGTGTAATAAAGGTCGTTGAAGGTGGGCATCCGGTAGCTTTTCTTGATGAAACCGGATAGCTGCAGGATGTCGAATGGGCGATAGCTGGCGAAGAGGGCAGGGGTCCAGCTGTTGATTGATTGCTTTTGCGAAACTGGTCTTGTTTTATCCGAAGCATAAGCCTCCGGTCTTGTCCTATCCCAATACTGCGAAAAGACAATGCTTCCCTGCAACTGCACCTTGTTCAAATCCATCGCGGTGGCCAAAGAACTGAGTATTGACCATCGTGTCGGATGAACGAAGAGCGGCATATCGGCATCGAGATAATTCCACCTCATATCATCGCTCAAGGATACGCTCCACCATGGCGCAATTTCAAAGACATTCACAAGGCTCAGATACACCTCTTGCTGACGATAGGTGTTATCTACCATCATTTGCGTCGTATCCTTATTTAAATAATGTGTGCGGTAATTGGCATATTTTGCCATAGCACGCAGCGTGTAAATCGGATTCACATCCTTCTGCCACGTACCTTGCACGAAAGTGTTGTCGTCGCTCTGACGTTCTCCTCGTCGCCAGACGTTGTTGACAATGGCGCCCGGAATGCCACGACTCGAATGGTAGGTATAAGCCTTTGCCTGCCAATGTCCGTTCACAATGTTTCCATAGAGGTTCACCTCAACTCGAAGCGCCTGCACATCGCCATTCTGCCGCGATGCCGTGGTGTCGTAGGCAGTGCTTCCATCGTGGTTGCGACGACGATATCGGAAGTCGTATTTTCCATTTGTCGAAAGGCATTCGGCGTTCGCCGACAAGAGTAAGTTTTTGTTTATATTCGACTCAAATAATGCCGAAAGCCTTAATAGATTCGAAGAACCTGATTGTATCTTGGTTTTCAGATAATTACTTTTCGTCGCCTCGTTGCCACGATCCCTCTTTGACCTTTTGCCCAGATGACTTGTCGTCTTGATATATACGCTGCCGGCATTTGCAAAGTCGGAAGCCGTCTGCATTATCGCCGAGCGCTGCCCTTGATATACGCTGACTTCCTCGATATTGTCCAAAGAGAACTGGCCAAGGTCAATCACCCCGTTTTGTGCATTCCCAAGTTCTATACCATCATAATATATTCCCACGTGGTGCGAACCCAACGAACGCAGATTCACCGTCTTCAAGCCTCCGATTCCTCCATAATCCTTCAGTTGTACGCCGCTCATGAAGCGCAGGGCATCGGCCACCGTGTGGGCATTCACTTTCTCCAGATCCTCGCCCTTCAAGGTTTGTGGAGTAATTGTCTCGTGGTATCTGATTTTGCTGCGAACGGTCACGTTGTCAATCACGCGCACCGAATCCTGGGCAATGGCAGTAATCCATTGTCCAACGCTGCCCAAAAATATGAGCAGGACGATACGCATCAGATGTCTCATTCTTGTTGCGTTAACTGAACATTCGCCCTCCTGTCGATCGCAGGATTTTCCAAGCCAGAGGCTTGGGGTTCGGAAAGGTTCGAGAACCTGGGCAGTCGTCAGCAGGTCTTCTGACTCGTCATCCCCTTGGGCAGTCTTCCCGTCTGTTAACATGGACAGTGACATGCCAAGGCCCGTGGGTTAGTGATGACATACAGCAGCGGGACTGTTCCGGATTCTCACCGGATTCCCTTTCAATCCGCAGGGGTCAAGCTGCAGAACTGACGGCGTAGTATTGTTTCTTCTAATTGTGTGCAAAGATACACGAAAAAGAAAAAATAACAAAATAAAAAAATAAAAAAGAATCGCACGAGGCGTTGACCCCGTGCGATTGCTATAAAGAAGTTGCAAATTTATCAGAACTGAACAGCCTTCTTGCCGTTGAGGATGAAGATCTGTCCGGCTGCTGGAGCCTGGATCTGACGACCATAGAGGTCGAACATCTGCTGCTTGCCGCGAACGTTGTCCTCGCTGATCTCCTCGATGCCGACTTCGGCAGTGGTGGTGATGACGAGTACGTCGTAGAGCTGAGCCTTGCTGCTGCCGCCTACCTGTGCCAGGCGAACGAAGAATTCGCCCTCTTCGCCCTGATGTACGCGGGTCTTCTTCCAGTAGCGCTGGGTGGTGCAGAAGTTCACGTCACCGATCTTTGTCCAGTTCTCGCCATCGGCAGAAACCTGGATCTCGATGTTGGGTGAGCCGGTAGAACCGTTGCCAAGGTAAACGACTACATCGAATGGAGCAGCGAACTTCTCGTTGCTGACAACGCGCATGGTGTAGGGTTCGCCCGAAACCTTGCCGCCGAAGTCAACTACGCCGGTGGTAGGAGCACCGATGGCATCGAATGCTGTCTCAGCAAAACGTCCGGTAGCACCATTACCTACGCCAACTTCTGGCTTCAGGTTGGTTTCGCCGGTTACTACCTGACCCTCGGTTTCGATGGTCCACTGGGTGTCGGTGGTAGAAGTGATCTTGCGGAATGCAGCTGCATCAGGAACGTAGATGGTCTTGATGGAGTCGTTGCCGTTGATGTCCTTCAGAGGAGTTACGCCGTCCTCGTCGTAAACGATCTCGGTGTGGTCAACTACGTCGCTGTAGTAGTTCCATGCGCTCTTGCCGAAGTAGTAGATGGCCGAAGCGCTGCCGCTTGCGATGCCCTCGCTGACTGCATCAGCAGCACCATAGCTGTTCTCACCCACGGTGATGACTACGTTGTCGTACCAGTCGGTTTGACCTGCATTGAAGTGAGCCACGGTGTCGATAGGCTGGAAGATGCCGGCAACCTCGATTTCAGCGTCATAGATAGGCGAAGTCAACTTGGTGGCGCTCTCAGCAAACATGGTGATGGTTGCAGGTTCGGTCAGAACGATGGGCTCGGTGTAGAGCTGTGAGGTGGCCGAAGCGGTGAGACCCTGGAAGTTGAAGTAGATGTTGGTGCCTTCCTCACCGGTGAGGGTAACTACGGTTTGGCCAGCTTCCTCCTTGATGTCGATGCTTGGAGCCTCTGCCTGTGTCTTCACGGTGATGGTAGCAGTAGCGATGTTCGAATCGTTGTAGCCATGAGCCTGTGCAAATGCCTTCACTACGAGGCCGTCCTCGGTAACTTCGAATGGCTCGGTGTAAACGGTGCTTGCAGCAGTTGGGTCGGTGCCATCGGTGGTGTAGAAGATGGTAGCACCTGGCGAAACGCAGCTGATGCTTACTGTAGTCACGCCATCGGCAGGTTCCTGCGAGATGATTGGCATGGCAGCGTTCTGAACCTTGCTCTTGGTGGCAGCGAGGATGTTCACGGCATTACGGATGATGGTGAGCGCATCGTCGGTGAGGTTGAAGTCACCATCGGCAAGCAGGTGGTCGCTCGACAATGGGATGAGCATATACTGGTTCTTGGTGCCATGGCTGTGGATAGCGTTGATGCCATCACCAACGGTAGCGATCACGGCGTCCTCGGCGATGAGTGAGCCTTCGGTCACGGTGTAGCCCTGTACGAGGTTACCTGCGGTGATGTCCTCAGGATTGCTCTTGAAGAGCTGGATGGTGCCGTTCTCGTCCATGGTGGTCACGTCGGCGAAGAGAGGATCCTCGAGGTAATCCTCAGCCACGGTGATGCTGTTGGCCTTTGGCGAAGGATTGGAGCCTGCACCGAAGTCCCATACGCCCTTTTTGTACATAAACGACTTGAGGTTGAGCAGAGGCACCTTGTTGATGATGTCCTTAAGACCCTTGGCATAGGTGTTGCCGCTCGAAACAGCCTCACTTGCTACTACAACGTCGAAGTTGAGCAGTGAGTCGTTGAGCTCGGCGCTGGTCATGGCCTTTACTTCTTCGCTGTTGTAGTCGATGGCGGTTACGTTGTAATCCATAAGGGTGATGTAGACGGGATCCACGTCAAGGCCGCCGTCGGCAGCATAACCTGCGGGTGTGCCGTCAACCTTATAGCCATTGTAGGAGCTGTCGTAGAGGTAAGCAATATTCATGTCCTCCATGTTCGAACCCTGGCCTTCGCCCACCTGGATGTAGTAGAGGTGGCAGCCGTTGGTGTTGCGGATCACGATGTTGTAGGTGCCGTCCTCGTTGGGGGTATCCTCAAGGCCTTCCTGCACCTGCCAAACCTGATCGGTGTAGTCGATAGTTACGGCTGGAGCCTCAGCGCCGTCCTCGCCCAGGATCTTGGTGCCACGGGCATTGTTCGAAGTGTAGACGTAGAGTTCCACGCCACGTGCCTCGGTCGACTTGTGGCTCTCTACGCCGATGTAGATCTTCTCGCCGACGGCCACATTGGGGATGACGAAGTAGTTCTTCGTCTTGCTGCCGCACCAGAGGTAGGCTGGGCCATGGTAAGGACCGCATCCGTCACTCAATGGACCCTGGTAGTTGAGGGCGATGGCAAGCGAACGAGCAGCGGTGTTGGTGTAGAGCAGGCCTTCGAGCTCGGCGATGGTCTCACCGTTGGCGGTCAAGGTCACACCTGCAGCGTTGCCCTGTGCGGTGCTCTCCCAGAAGCAGTTGCCTGCACTGAGATCTGTAGGAGCGGTGCCAGTAGTCTTCTCCACGTCCGACCATCCCGATTCGGGGTTGATGGTGCCGGCGTTGGCGAAAGCGCCTGCCTGGAGGTTGTTGATGGTAGCGGTGCTCCACTTGGTGAAGTCCCACTTCCTGAACTCAGCATTAGCCTCAGTAGCGCTCATCAGGGCTACTGCAGCAATCGTAAGAAGTAAAGTTTTCTTCATGTTATTTAAGAATAAGTTAAAAAAGTGTGTTCATTTGGGGACAAAAATACAGATAATTTCCGACATGGCAAAATCAAGGTCGAAAAATTTACATTATTTATAAAGAAATATTCCTTTTTTGTTTGATTTTGTTCTAAAATTATGTTTTTTAATAGCGATGTGAATAAAAATATCAGCCGATGAAGCGAACCTCACCGGCTGAAGTAATTGTATCATTCAAAGGCTTATTTTACAATCACCTTCTTGCCTTCGACGATATAGATGGCGCTCGACTTCAACGATGCCCGGGCGTTACTTTTGTAGAATCAGGTGTTTCCACCGAATTTGCGTTTGTATTCATCGGTCTTCCAGTAGGTGCCCGATGTTTCGTCGAAGACGAGGTACTTGCGATGTACCCACGAGCGCAGGGTGCTGTCGCCATTCCCGGTGAGGCCATGGCTCTGGCGCATCTGCTGGTACTGTTCGCGCGAGAACTCGTCGGGCAGGAGGTTCAACAGGTTCTGTGGACCCGACTGCTGCTGCATCTCCTTCTCCTCGCGAAGTTCCTTTTCGAGCTGCTGGCCGAAGTAGAGCATCTTGCACCAAAGGCTGTAACGTTGCGACCATTCCACGAAGTCGGCAATTGCCTTGTTCCAGACGTAGCCATTAGCCACGTAGAGCAACATTCCCTTGAGCCATGCTATGACGTTGGCACGATAGGACAAGACCTTGTAGGCTTCCGATCCATAGAAGCGTGCCATTTCATGGTTGTCACCTTTCATCTCGAGCGAAAGCTTCTTTGCCTGCGGACATTCGATGAGCCCGTTGGCGGCCTCCAGTCGGTCGATGTAGGGTTTCAGCTCTTCAGCAAACTTGTTGTCGTAGATGCCCATGATGGGAGCCACATCGTCGTTGTCGTCATTGAGGATGATGGTCGAGATGTCGAGGCGGCTTATTGTGCCGTCGTTCACCATCTTGTAGAAGAACTTGCGTGCATTGGGCGGTGTGGTCGATGCGTTGAAGTTCCAGCGAAGCGGAGCAATGCCGCTCACCGAATCGGCTCCCACACGTTCCTGACCTGCCAGCGAGTTGTCGAATGCCTTGCGTATCAGGAGGCCCACCTCATCGACGTTGCCGCGCGAAGTGACCTTCTTCAGCGCCTCGATCTCATCCACGATGGTGTAGATGTAGCGTTCGCCGTTGTTGTTGGCATCGACGATACGCTGGTTGAAGACGGCATCCGTAAGGTTGTCGATCAGCATCTGGATGCAGATGTCGGTCGGGCGCGGGTCCTTCTTCTGCTTGGCGTTGGGGTTCTTCTGCTTCCATTCCGCCTCGCGCTGACGATTAGGAATGTCACGCTGACGGATGTCCTCCATGATGAACTCGATGGGCTTCTTGATCGAACCTTTGCCTATCGACTGACGGCCGATGAGCACGTGCATGAACGTGGCTTCGTGTTCGACGTTGTCCCAATAGCGGAACTTAACTCCGTGAAGATGAGCTGCTAATGCAGGAAAGACGGCATTCGCAACGGCAGGCTTGTAGAACCAGGGTACCTTGCTCGTCAGCAGCTTGATGAGTGGTGGCAAGCGGGCAGGCATTGGCGGTGGCGTGGTCAAAGTGCCTCCGCAGGCCTTCGCAGCAGCTTTGGTCTTCAGCGAAGCCAGTACCTGTCTCAAGCGGTAGGGCATACCCTTGCGCGGCTCCTTGAGGGCGCTTTCGATGGTTCTGCGCCATTCGTCGGTTCCCTCTTCGCCCCAATAGTTGGGAATCACGGCCAGCAACTTCTCCAGCGAATAGTCGCAGATGCAACGCAAGTTCACAGCAAGCTCGAAGGTCATTGCGTTTCGGTCACCCTCGACGGGTTCCTTCCCATCATGGAACATCTCCCAATACTTTGCGATGATGATGGTGAAAAGGAGTCCATCGTAGGTGGCATTCGGATCGTGAACGATGGGTTCCACTTTGACTGGCTCACTCGTCGCCTTGTTGTCCGGCACGCTTGAAGACTTCGAAATAGGAGAATCCGAACTGCAACGCTGCAACGGTGCAACGCTCGCGACCTCGAACAGCTCATCGTCGAGGAAGAGCAGGTCGTCGGTGTCGGCAGTGGTTGTGAAGAAGACGCGCGTGATGTCCTTCGCACCCTCATCGAACTTCACACCTAGCAGCTCGCTTGCCCAACGCAGGTTATCCTCCTGCGAAAGGTCCTCGCGACGACGGAACACCAGGTGGTAACCCTTCGATGCCGAACGTTCCAGCATGAGCAAGCCCAGCTCCTCACGCTTCGCCATCACCAGGTCGGGTACACCCTGCATCTGCTTTTCGAGCCAAGCACGTGCCTCCTCGGGTGATAGGTCCGAAGGAGCCACGAAGTCGATGTCCATGCCCACCGTGCTCGATGGCTGCTTGCTGCCTTTCAGGCTTCCATCCTCATTGGGCAAGCAGCTGTAGTTCATCTGCACCAGCTTGTTCTTCTGCAACTTATCACCATCGCGAACAAGCTTTACAATAGCCTTCTGGCGCTCGCTGCCTCGCAGGGCAAGATACTCCTCACGACTGAGGACAGGGCGCATCATCTTCGCCCCATCCTTGTAGTAAATAGTGAATACACTCATAACGATTACCATTTAGTTTCTGTTTCGCGTGAGCGAATAAACTCCAATATCTTCTCCGATTCCTCTCGCAGAAGCGTCTCGATGTACTCTTTCCCGTATTTTTTCGAGAAACGGAACTGGACAATCAGTTGGCCGTTGGTCTCCTTCACTTCGCCATGCGGTGTGCTGAAGAGCTTGCGATAACGACTACCTGTGCCCTTTTCAAAGGGGCGGAAGTGTGATGTTCCATTGTCCTCGGTCACCATTCGTCCCACCTGGCTGACGATGGCCTTACCGCTGACGATGTTCTGCCCCAGCTCGAAGCTGCAAGGCGTAATGATGATGTGTCCATTCTCGTAGAAGACCGTCTGGGTCTCCATCTCAGTATTTTCTAAAAATACTTTCTTCATGCTTGTTGAAATTGCGAGCTTAGGAAAAGCGAAGTTAGTTGAGCTCATTTCATCGATACTTCTCCGCTCGTTCTTTCAACTCAGTTAAACATTAAAGTACCTGAATCTCCGTAGCTACGACGTCCTGATAGAACTGTCCATTAACTTCACGCGTCTGGAAACGCAACGATGCTGCCACCAGGTCGCCTGCTACGAACTTACACAACGCGAGGTTACCGAACAACGTGCAAACGTATTCGTCCTCGAACTCGCCACCAAGCTCCTTGAGCTTGATCACCGACTTGGCCACCTGGCCATTCTCGGCTTTCTTACTTGGCACATAAACGGCTCCCGTCTGTGCCACGACTTTACAAATAACTGTCTTCATAATTTCTTTTGTCCAAGCCGTTAATGACTTTCGACGGTGCAAAAATAGGCATAAAAATATTCCCGACCCAGAAAAAAAACTGAGTCGGGAATTGTTAGGGGAAAAAGGGAATTGTTAGGGGAATTACATTACGACTAAATTGCAAGTTTCTTCATCAGAAACTCTGCCACTACGTATTGCTGCGCATAGTTCTCGCTTTTTTCTTTCACGGTATTCCAGGTTGTGGTAGTAGTAGTTGCCATTTGAGGCACGTCGCCAGAAACCTTTTTAATTGATTCGTAAGATGGTCTCCTTCCTTCATCAATTTCGCTGAAGCCAAGTTCGTTCATTTTCGTGACAAACGAATTCATCTGCGAAGGATAGTTGCAATGATCCTTCAATACTCGATACACCGCCCACCATTGTTTCTTGTTCCTAAACAAAGGCTCTTCATTCTCATCCTTGGCAGCAAGCAGCTCTTCGATAGCAGCCTTGATGTCTTGGTCGGCTTTTGTCAGAGGGGCATTCTGGGAGCCATAATAATTGTTCTGGATTCCGATGCCTCCTGGTTCAATGTTACCGAATTGACATTCTGCATGTTCTTCCATTACGAAGTTGCCGAAAACATTGATGCCACCTTTGCTGAATGCTTCAATCCACTTTTGTTTTTCTTCTTGATTCATATTATTGCTTTCTTAATTGATTAATCGTAAAACCATTTGCACCAGTTTCTACATTGCCGACCTGGTTCTGAACATTTTGTTCCAGAATTAAACTGCTCACATTCTTTGGAATGTACGATGCCAGAGTTTTTTTGTCTATTGCTGCACGCAACTTATTTAGTTGCTTGTCATATAGATGTCCATCACGATCATTCATTCGGCTTAACATTCTTTCAAGTTCTTCCATCGATTTTGTGTCCATAGCCATAGCCTCGTTGACCAACTTGTCTATGCCTTCTACTTTCTCTTGATTCGATTTTTCTTTCTCATCCTCATCCGAAAGTAAAAGTTCCATCATAATATCGAAAGCCTCTATCCGCCTGCCAGCTTGTTCCTCTTTATCTTCCGATTGACGTATAAGACTGCAAAATTTCTCTCTTAGCGGATGCAAAAATGTCACACGCGCAAGGGCTTTGCATAGCACTTTACGAGGATGATTTCCCTTCTGTAAACTAACGCAGGCTAATTGATATAACATGACACTAAGCACGATGAATGCGGAACGTTTTGCATCGTCACTATTACGATGTGTTTGCGTACCATCTTCATCTATGAATACCTTATAACGTTTCTCCAGTTCTATTGCAATATCATCAATAACTAAATCTTGACGAGGGTAGTTGTTAAGCTCTTTACATTCATTCAAAGCTTCGCTCCACGCCTCAATGGGTGATAAATCCTCATATTCTTTATACACCCAGCGTAATGCAGGCAGCATGTCGCAAAACAACTGACTCATCAGATATTTTCGTCGAAGCAGTTTCTCTTTCTGATTATTAATCCGTTTGAACATTATTCGTAAACAAGTTTAATTTTATTTAGGAATTTCACCAATAATTCCATTTTCGATTTGAATAATTCATCCTTATCTGAAAGATCCTCAAGAGCAGCATCTGAAAGAACTTCTTCAACTAAATTATTCTCACCACAACGAATCTTAGTACCTCCACGAGGTTCCATGATAATGGGCTTGCCACTGGCAGCACAAGCAGCAATCATGTTCTTCAATAATATGCTTGTTTCTTCAAGCTTAACAGTCTTTTGTTTTGGTATAACCGATAATGTGGTGCTGGGTTCACTATTAGTTTCCATAGCTACCTCTTTATAGAACTCACCAACCAAATCGCTCACAGCAGGAAGATTGGGGTACGGGAAATGGAAAGTTACTTTAAGAATACCATTAGGGGAATCTTTCACAATTTTCCAAAAATCATGAGTATGGAATTTCGGGTTTATACTCAATTGTATGCGGTATTTCGGGCGCAATAAAGAGTTGAATGTCTCTTGCAGAATGTTTGCCACATCAGATGTCTTACTCCATGCTTTTGATTTTTGAATGGCTATCACCTGACGATCGTGACGATTGTCGATGATAACTATCAAGCTTGGGTAGTTCGGAATTATCAGCTCCTCAAAATTAGTTTCAATTGTGGTTGCCTTATTGTTAGCTATACGGAGCACAAATATTCCATCCTGCTTTACCAGCCATTTATGGAAGTAGGTTCCTTCGCTATCGCGAAAATTAAATTTGAAATCATCTTCAAAGAAACTGGACAGTATTTCCTGTTTCTTATCAAGCGATTCATAGATGGTCTGTTCAAAATCTTCACAAAAGTCAATTTCGTCTTCAGTGTGTACCACTGGAGCAAACATGTATGTATAAATATTAAATTTTGCCATAATTAATTATAATTATCGGTGAAAGTAGTATTTAATATATAATTGGTGACCAATGATGTTTACGGGTTATACTTCCTAAACAAGCTGTTCAAATCATCGTCGTTCCTCATGTTCATTACATCGTGTTGAATCATAGAGTCACCGACATTCAATCGAAGGAATCGGTTATCCTCCTTTCGGATGATTTCTGCGCGAGAGATACCTTTCTCTTCTTTCAAATATTGATACAAGCCTTTTGTCTTGGCATAATTATCCTTATACGCAGGATTGTGGGGTTCCAGCAAATCAACCGTATACGAGCCGTTCTCCTTTCGAATAATGATAAAGTCTGGGAAGAACGATTTCACTTTTCCATCCATTTCGTACTTGATGCACAATGCCCAATCTTTGTTCTGCTGATTACGAATCCAGCAGACAAAGTCCGGTCGTTTCCTTTCTTCTTCCATTATTTCTTTTTCCCAGCTATCCAATTTGAATAAAGCTTTACCATCTTTATCAACGAACATGTGACCTGATTCAAACTTGAAATCCTCGCCATTTGGAAGGCTGATGGTTTCCATCAATCTCAACGAGTGCTGGCTTGTCTCATCACCTTCGGCCACAATACCGTCATACTTTGCCTTGTATTTATCTTCGCCGGCAGAGATAGCCTTTCGCCATTTGTTCTGCAAATCATAGAACTTCTTTTTGGCGAAATCATCCAATTCCTGCATGGCCTGATTGCTCTTTGAATAGAGGATGAATGCCAACTGATGCTCAACAAAAGTATCTAAAGTGTATTCCTTGCAATACAACATTCCTAAATCTTGACGAGCCAATTGGGCCTGGGCTCTTTTGAAGTTCTTTTCAATATCATATTCAGTTGCCTCAATGACTTTCTCTGTAACTGTCGTAATATCACCTTCGTTACGGTTGTCGTATTCATTAATAACATGCAGGCCTTGACGAAGGTTCTTAATCGCATCCTCATATTGTCCCTTATTCTGAAGATTCTTAACGAAATCCTTAATCATGGCTAAAATTTCGTATTTCGTTTGCTTAGAGACATGGGCATCCCAGCCTCCACTACGTAGTAGATTCGTCAATGCGAAAAGGGAAGTCAGGTAGTTGTTAATTCGCTCCCGCTTAATTTGCCATGTAATGATTTGTTGTTCATTGAACCAGTCGAATACATCACGTAATTGATCCGAAACTTGTAGTATCTGTGTTTTGCTATTTGCTTCAATATCGGAGGGAATACCTTCGCTGTTCAAATCCCTTACAATATTTTCAACTGTGTTCTGATCAAAATACGGTAGGAAGAGGTGAACATTGTTGAGAACTTCGTCCGTATCGACTCGTCTGTGTAAAGGAGTTCTGACAATTCTTCCCATCAATTGCGCAATATATGTAGAGTCTTTTGCTGTGCGAAAAGACATCATAGTTTCAGCACGCGGACAATCCCATCCTGTTGACAGGCTTTCTTTGAAGAACACAATCTTAATCTTATCCGACTCTTCAATTCTAGAAGGCTCCGTATAGGGTACGGTCAAGCCAAGAACAGATATCTCTGTTTTTGGTTCGCCAAAAGAATGAACCACCTCGCCGACATCAAACTTATGGCCGACAATTCCTTCGATGGTCTTCAAGCATTCATCCAAGTCGGTTAGCGATGGACCTCCTCCTCCCGAATTCTCAACTTGTATAACAAGAATAGGCCTCACTATTCTTTGCTCACCTTGTTCCTTACAATATTTTTCCCAGCGACTGCATTTATCCATCCAATCGCTGACAGCCTCGGCAAGTATCGCCATTTCCATGACCAAACCGCCATTTTTCTGATTGTCGATAATGATCTTATCTTTCAACAAGCCAGATTCTTTCACATCTTCTGGCTTAATATCAACGGGTGTCAGAATTGTTGCCAAAGCACCCTTAATAAGATTATTGAATCTTTCCATCGTAGCACTCATGCCAATGATGATTGGCATAGGAGAAAGGTGATCATCCTTGCTGCCTAAGATAAACTTCTGCATTATTGTTTCAGGCCTATCACTACCTTTATATTTTGTAGTCCCATAATGAGCTTCGTCAATGATTAGGAAGAATCGCTCTCGTTTGGATGCAATTGTATTTTCAATAGTTTGCCAGATGGTGTATTCGCGCCCATCTCTGGCTTTTGTCAAATTACTCGAAGTGCTGAGTTTCTGGGTGTTCAGGAAATATACCTTTCCATCGTCGAATACCTCTTGGTCAAAGCTGTCTTCTCGAATAGAAATTAAAGTGCCAGGAGTTAATTTGTCAGCATTGAAATAAATCTTATTCAGTGATTGCTCGTTCAGTTCTGGCCATCCTGACAACCAAAGGAACACAGCATTCTCTTGCGCAACATATTCAGCATTGCCACAAAGTATATCCTCAATCAGATTGGCCATAATGATGGTCTTACCGGCTCCCGTGGGTGCTGAGAGTGAAAGAATACACTGATTCTTTTTGCAAAAGAATTGAGCAGTTTCACAATTCTCTCTTAGTTTGAAGAGAGCTTCTTGTTGGAATGTTATATAAGTTGACTTCATAGTTTAATTGCGTTCGTAGTTAATGCTGAAATTATCCAAATAATCTCTATAAAGCTGATAGCATTTCTTGCCTTCAAAATCGGCAGACATTTCAAGGAAGTCGCTATCGGAATCAGTAATTATAAAGATGATTGAAATCTCGTCATGACCTTCCATCACCTTCTTGAACGATATGAAAGCTTCTTCGTCTTTCAGAATGGCCATCTTGTTCTTAGGGAAGATATAGTAATCTTCTAGATCATTTCTTTCAATCACCGGGCACTCGCCAATCGAACCCGCCTTCATCCAAAGTATTGATAGTAATTCCTTGAACTGCATATCCATGGCAACGGCCTTCTTATCGAGGAAACTCAACTTGAAGAACTGAGCATTAGTGGCGAAGCCTTCGGACATAGGGCGCAGCACTGGCTCTTCTTCTATAATGTTTCCAAGCAAATCTTGTACTTCAGACTTCAGTTGTTTGAATGCCTTGTTATTTTTTGTAACGATGTATATTTCAGTCAGATTGTCTTGATCATCTATCGCTTCCAACCATTCATCGACATAGTTGATATCAAATAGAATAGTGCATGGATGCTCCTCTGAGACGATGAACTTTGAATCGGCTTTCACAAGACTTTGAGGCAATTTGCCTTGACAACATATTGCAACAAGTTCTTTCTTTTGAGCAGTCTTCAGCGTGGAAGGGTCCTCTATCAATGTGATTTGCTTGATAGTTCTTTCCTTCTCTTTTTCTTGTTTAAGATAGGTTTGATAAGTCCCATCTAACGGATTACCATTAACATCTACTCCAAGAATACTGCATTTAGTGCGAGGCCAATTGACATATCTAGCAATTCCCCATTTTTCCCATTCGTCTTGTCCTGGATGATAACCAGACTCCCTGAGGTTTTGTTCTTCTTGAACTGAAACCTCGTTGTTCGTTACCATAATACAACGACGTTTGCCACCATCCTCTGCATTAAGAAGATTAACTGCATGAAGAGTGGTGCCACTTCCTGCAAAGAAATCTACTACAAGTGCATTGGGTTTATGGGAAACAAAGAAACGAAATGCATCGTGAACAGCATAAAGTGATTTTGGGAAGGAGAAACGTTTACCAATTATCTTTTGAATTAGTTTTGTGCCATACTCAGATGCAGAATGAGATGATATAGCCCATTGTGTTTTTGGAGAATAATAGGCTACATAACCTTCGTTACTTTCAATAATTGAACCGTCTTGGGCATGTCCAATTATTTTTATTTTACCACTCTCAACTTTTTTCTGCCATCCTGGTTGAATAAAAGTAATAGACATGCTATTTTTATTAAAACTTCCAAGTTTTACATAACCTTTCTTTTGTAGTTCTAATAAACCCTTACCGTCATACCCCCACGTTCCTTCCTCTCCATTAGGTCTTATAGGCCATACGGCAACAGCATCTTGAGGCACTTCAATTTCATTGATTAATTTATTGGATTGAAGTGGTTGACCTACACCCAAAAAACGTTTGCCATCTTGTGAAACAAATATTGGATAAAAAAGGTTTGGGCGGGCAGTTCTTTTACCATTGTCTCCATAACGCATCAATTCTCTCCAACGTAGTTTATTAGTAGTAGTGTGCTTCACGTTACCAAACCAATCTTTACTTAATGGTAATTGATTCGGGCCACTTCCTCCTAACATTACAAAGAATAGATATTCGTCAACGCGGGTAAATTCTTTAGAGCGCATAGACCCCCCATTGTTTACAACGCTACTTATCATTTGAATTCTTGTATCTTTAGACAAAGGAAATAACTCTTCCAAAAGGCAACCCAATCTCAAATACTCCTTTTCATCAATAGTGACTATTAGCACAGAATCCTTGGGGTTAAGCAACTTCTTTGCAAGAAGCAGACGCTTCTTCATCATGCTTAACCATTTGCTATGACGATATTCATCCGTTTCTTCTACGTAATTATTGTTATACTTCCAACTCTTATCACCAGTATTGTAGGGTGGATCAATATAAATACAATCCACTTTGCCACCATAAAGATAAACCAACAATTGCAAGGCATGATAATTGTCAGCCTCAATCAGAGTATGCCACAAATCGCTATCAGGAGCATTCTTGACAGCATCTAACGCTTTTAGACATGGATAGATAGGTTGTCCGAACAAGGCAACTACAACAGCTTCATTCTTGTCAAGTTCTACCTGTTCATGGCTATCATCTTCGCGTTCACAAATCAATCTATCCCCGTCAATCTGCTTGACGCGGAAGAAAGCTTTGAACTCTTTTTCTTTCAGCGATACTAAAGAACCGACACTAATGGGCGTATCAAATAGTGGCGTAGCTTCAGGAAGATGTTCTTCAAACACCAGCCCGAATTTCTTCTGTTTTTGCATCCTTGCCACTTCTTCAGCGAGTCGATTGCGCAAATCGGGATCTTTGACCTTGTCTATCAAGTCACTTATTGCTGACATAATATCTTTTTCTTATGAGTAAAACTGGCTGCAAAGATAACCATTTTTTTCGAAACTTAAAACATTTTTTCCAAAAAACTCAAAAAATGAACGAAAAAGACATTATTAAGACCTCAATAATCAAAGATTTGGGTCGTCTTGTTCCCAACAAATGAAGTAAGCGGAGAGGTTGCAAGCGTTGCACCGTTGCAGCGTTGCAGTTGATGTAAGCCTTTCCGAAAAAGTCAAAGTTGGAATTTATATTTATATATATTAATATATATAAATATAAAACTATTTTGTGGCAAAAAAATAGGATATTTTTAACTGCAACGCTGCAACGCTGCAACGGGCTAAAAAAACGATTAAATTTGCTAAATAACTTTGTTAGATATTTGGAAATGTCTAATATTTTTCGTAACTTTGCACCGTGAAAATCAAAGGAATAGGAGCAGTCCGGAATGCGACTTGAACGGCGAGATTCACACCCAAGAAACTACTTTTTTCGTTAACCTTTTGTTTAATTTAATCCAAAGAAACTATGTTTACAATTAACCCTTTCTCAATTTCCAAACTCAACAATGCTGAGTACACCGGCCTCATGATCAACATCCAGAAGGCCATCACCACCAACGACCCGACGAAGCTCGGCCTCGTTGAAGTCCTGCCCAACTTCGGAAGCACGCTGCAGAAGCTCATCGACCAGGTCTATACGACCACCGGTTCGGAGTACACCGCAGCGATGCTCGAGACTGACCTCAAGCGCGACCAGACCTACAAGCGCATCCGCCTGCGTCTCCAGATGGTCGAAGTAGCTGAGGACAGCGCTGCCATCAAGGCCGTCAAGGACGTGGTGAAGACCCACTTGCTCGCCAAGTACACCTCCAAGGTGCCACAGCTTCCCTACCAGGAGGAGAGCGCCATCCTGCAGGGCTTCATCTTCGACCTCAACGACAAGCTCGGTGACGATGGCATCGCAGCTCTTGGCATCACCGAGGACCTGCAGGCGCTTGAGGACGCCAACAACGAGTTCATCGCGGCCTACAACTCGCGTGCCACTGAACGTGCCGAGGGTGACACGGGTCTGACCCTGAAGCTCCGTCAGGAGATGTACGCGCTCTACCAGCAGATCTGCTTCATCACCCAGTACCTCGCCAACTCGACCGAAACGGCGAATGCCGAGCTGTCAGACGTTCATCGGCGTGCTCAACGTGCTCCTCGCTGATGCCAAGAAGCGCTACAACCAGCGCATCAGCAATGGCACGGGTGAAGAGGGCGATGGTGAAGGTGGTGAAGGTGGCAACACCAACCCTGATGACTCTTCGAACACCACTCCCGATGACCAGGGCGGTTCAGGCAGTGGCTCTGGATCCGACAACAGCGGCTCGGGCTCAGGCAGCTCCACTGACTCGGGCAACTCCCAGGGCAGCGGCTCGGACAACACTGACACTGGCAACACCGACAACAGTGGTTCGGGTAACAGTGGTTCGGGCAGTGGCTCCAACAGCGGCAGCGGCTCGGGTGATAACACCACCGATCCCAACCAGCCCTCTGAGGGCGGCGTGGAAAATGGTGACGAGGTAGCATTCTAAACCAGGACCCTCTCTTCCCCTGCATAGGGGGATTGAGGGGGTCTATAAAAACTCTGTTATGGAATGGAAGAAGATTGCAAAAGTATTCCTCAGGATACTGTGGATGCTACGCCTCGTGACGCCACCGGAAGAGAATCCGTGCCCTCCGCGCCCACGGAGGAAGAAGGACGAGTTGGACGACAAGCCTCCTGCGGCGGGACTGATGACGAGCTCGAAGAGCGAGTCAGACGTGATTGCCGCCGAACATGTCGGCGCAACCTATTCGTCGAACTGCTCAAGACTGTTGCCAAGGTCGCAG
>CACXTQ010000043.1:0-43805 GCA_902770595.1 uncultured Bacteroidales bacterium
CACCGAATTCAGCTTGAAAATGTTCACGTAGGCCTGAAGTTATGCGGTCTTCTTCGATTTGAGAGTCGCCATAGTGGAGGATGCGTACATGCTTAAGACGTGCACTGTCGAGGGCCTCAAAAAATCCGTCGAAGTAGGTCAGATCATGTTCCTGGGTTATGCTGTCACGATAACTCAACCATAGTGTGTCGGGTTTAGCGTGCTTCTTGAAGTAAGCGGTGCTGTCGATGATCATCCTGATGCTGTCGCAGAGGTCTTTCACGCTGTCTGACAACTCGGCATACTGTCTGATGGACATTGTATCGACAATACATTGGTGCTTGAGGGGCATCGAGATGCGGATTGGACTGTTCATGCAGAAGTCCATGAATGTGGAATCCTGAGCCTGCTTGAGGGCTTCCAATTCCTGTCTCTGTATCTCTTCGGGCGAGAGTGCAGCCTCTTTGGGATTGTCTTCGATTTTGGAACTTAACACTTCGCGAAGGTCAGGGAATGTCAAATGAACAAAACCCAACTGCAAGCCATCCTTAGGAAAGAAGAGCGAAATGCCAGCCAACAGGACCAGTAGAGTGAAAATGAATATAAGCGTTTTGAAAAGTTTCATATTTAAATTGTTTACTATTTTTATATAAAATAGCGCGCAAAGATATAATTTTTTCTTGAAATGACCAAAAAAATCCCTGCTAAAATTTTAATTCGTGCTATAATCCGATTTGTTTAACAATCGTTAACGTGTATTGGTAACCCAATCCGCATATTTTTCAAGTCGAAAAATGCTTCTTGTGTTTGTTTTCTCAATTTTTTGATGCTAAAATTTGGAACATAATAAAAATAGTTGTATCTTTGCCCCCGTAATTAAATAGTACCAGAACGATGTTTGCACTCCATCATCCATTCTTTTTGGCTATACCAATGTTTATCCTGACATGCTGCTCGGCTTGTCGGGACAATGGTTCTGGTGATGGAGAACAAGATGGTTTTGAAATGTCGGATACATCTGGTTCTGCTGTTGTTGTTCCTCCAAAGACTAATGACGAACATCTCGTTATCAGCAGTGAGTCCTATTCGCCCATCATTCTTAAGGATGCTGAAGGCAATATGAGCCATGCCACGCGTTCGGTACTTCGCAAGAACAGCCTTGTGAAAACCTATTACCAACGTGTGGGTTGTAATAACGACAGCTGCAAGCAGGAATGGGTTACCTTCACTGCCATTCAGTATCCTAAGGACACGATTCTTCAAAGATGGGCTGCTGGTGTGGTCGGACAATTTTATTTTAATGCTTCACGAGATCTTGACATCAAGGTGAACGGACAGGAGAGCGAAACGAATTCCGATGGCGAGATGGTCCTCTTGAATACAGGTTGTCCACCTTACAGCGGGGGGCTCAATGACGGTGGAAAAGCCATGTTCGACTATTATCAGGCTCGACTTTGGGCCATTGGTAAGAATCGTACTGAGGAGCATGGCCCTTCCGGTCGATATGGTTGTACAATCTATTGTTGTTGGATGTCACGAGAAGTGGCTTCCTATTTCGTTGCATATTCTACTGAAGTCCAGTTGCCATCGGAACATTATGTGATCAGTTTCGATCGTAAGACTGGCAAGGAGATGAGTTTTGCAGATATTATAAAGGACGACAATGTAGCCGAGCTGAACGATCTCGTTGTCGATGCTGCTCGTCAGCGTCATTATGAACTCCTGCATTCGAAGAACAATGAAATTGCCATTGACAAGAACGTAGGAGACTACTCTGCGATGTTGGACATCAAACATGTAGGTTTTGTCGAGAATGGCCTTGCTGTCAGTACAGGAGCATTGCCTTTCGACCAGGTTGCACAAAATACCCATATCCTGATTATTCCTTACGAGAAGGTGAATCATCTTCTTGTGGAACGTTTTCGCAGATGAGACGAGATGGAAGAGTTTCTGAAGACTGTTGCAAGACATTATAAGCAGAAATCATGCAGCGAGGCAAAACTCTCTGGTGAACCCGACTCGTTGCCATTGTCAAGATATCTGTTTTGCTTTCCCAATCGACGCAGCGGCCTTTTCTTCGCACGTCATTTGCAAGACGTTTTTAATGAGGACAATACTGGGAAAGAGAAGATACCTTGTTGTGTGCCACCTATCACGACCATCAATGAACTCTTCGGTCTTTTCAGTACTCGTCATGTCATCGATCGCACAGCATTGCTCTTTCACCTCTACAGCATCTACGATGGTTTGAGCACGCGTCGCGAACGCGAGACTTTCGATCAGTTTGTCTTTTGGGGTGACATGCTCCTTTCTGACTTCGATGATGTTGACAAGTACCTCGTGGATGCCGACAAGTTGTTCGCTAATGTGCGTGACCTCAAGGAAATCGATTCGCGATTTGCTGGATTCACCGAGGAACAGATCAAGGTCATCAAGTGTTTTTGGCAGAGTTTCAATCCCGACAGGTTTTATCCTGAAGGCGATAAACATGAGGTCTTTGGTCAGACATGGGCCATCCTCTCACAGCTTTATCATGCGTTTCGCGAAAAGTTGAAAAGCCAGAATCTTGCCTACGAGGGCATGATGGAACGAGAGGTTGTCGAACATTTACTCAAGAACGAGCATCCTCTTAATTCAGCTGATGCTGATGGTAACGACAATGTCTTTTCGAAACTGTATTATAATAAGGTGGTTTTCGTCGGACTTACTGCAGTCAGTGAAGTTGACCGCCGACTGATGGCACTTCTCAAACTGCACGGCAAGGCAGAATTCTGCTGGGATTATGCCGACCCACGACTACAACCCGAAATCTCAAAGGCTACATCTGCAGCCTATTTCACCAAGAACAATCTCTTGGATTTCGGCAATGAGATCTCCGATGAGGAACTCAGTCGTGGTCTGGTACCGGAATCGGAGCGTCAGGTGAGCCTATACTCCGTTTCATCAGGGGTGGGACAAACGCAGTTGGCCAGTCAGATTCTTTTAAGTTGGAAACAATCCATTGCTGATTTCGATCCGTTCCGGACTGCCGTTGTGCTTCCTGATGAGAATCTGCTTCTGCCGATGTTGTATGCTATTCCATCCGATTTGGGAACGTTCAATGTGACGATGGGCTATGGCCTGAAGAGTACGCCTGTAGCTGCTTTTGTCGCTATGCTTGCAGCACTTCAGCAGTCGTGGCGTGAGAAGGAACGGACTTTCTATTTCCGGCAGGTTTTGCCCTTGCTGTCGCATAGTTTCGTGCTTGGTGTTTCGGGCAGGGCGGCCCGAAGTTGTGCCCAGGATATCACCAATCACAACTACTATCAGGTGCCGTTTGACCTCTTCCAGCATGATGCATTTCTCAGCTTGATTTTCAAGCCAATCGAGAGTGCTTCCGATGCTGTCAAATATGTTGATAGTATCCTCGACCTCCTGATGAAGAAGGCAGCAGAGGATATCGAAGCACAAAATGAAGCGGAGCCAGATGAAAATGGTCAGTATGAATTGGCACTCGATTCTACGGCTGAAACTATAGTCACCGATTCGAAGATCTTCACCGATACGGATTACGAGTTCCTCTATCATTATCGGAAGACTTTGCTCCAACTCGATCGTGAAATCCAGCGGCATACCATCGTCTTCACTTCGCAGACGCTATTCCTTCTGCTCGAAAAACTCGTAGCCGGTGTCAGCGTTCCTTTTTCGGGTGAACCACTTAGCGGATTGCAGTTGATGGGAGTGCTCGAGACTCGCGCCTTGGATTTCGACAATGTAATCATCCTTTCGATGAACGAAGGCATTTTCCCCGCCAAACCCGTGCAGAATACCTTTGTGCCGATGTCACTACGCGATGCGTTCGGCATGCCTACACAGAAGCATCGTGACTCGGTCTTCGCCTACCATTTTTATCGTCTCATTGGACGAGCAAGCCGTTTGGCGATGATTTATGATAGTCGTACGGAAGGCATGCAGACAGGGGAGGAGAGTCGCTACGTCAAGCAATTGAGATTCTTGATGGGGCACGACGACCTGTTGGCTCAGACAGTTTCCGAAAACATCAGTGTCGTGAGTCCTTCGACTTTCGAAGTTCACAAGACAGAAGAAATTCTCAGACTTCTCAACCGTTGTCTTGAAGGTGGCGACCGAAACTTCTCGGCATCAGTGTTGAAGGACTATATCACTTGTCCGATGAAGTTCTATCTGAGTTTCGTTCGTCAACTCAGCGAAGACGACGATGTGTCGGAAGGTGTCGATGCCGCCCAATTCGGTGACATCCTGCATCATGCCATTTGCAGCATCTACGCAGGGCATGAAGGAAAAACTGTGCAGGCTTCAATGCTCGACAAGTATTTGGATTCCAATCGACGAGAAATCCAGGATTCTATACGCCAGGCATTCGATGAAGTGATGAACACGAAGGGCAGGGAACTTGAAGGGTATAACCTTCTCGTTTCGCATATTCTTGCCAATTATGTAAGAGAGACATTACGACACGACAAGGAAATTTGTCCGTTCGAGTATTTGGCGGGTGAGCGAAAGCAAAATATTGATTTCCGGTTGACCGATGGCCGAGCAGTTCGCATCAAATGTATTTACGATCGTTTGGATCGTCCGCAATTCGGCAAAGCCATTCGTATTGTCGATTACAAGACCGGTAATTCTGTGCGAGGCGGTAAACTCATCTTCCCCTCAATCGAGGATTTCTTCAGCGAGGATGGTAAGGGCTCGAAGGAAGCATTCCAGGTGATGCTCTATTGCTTGTTGCTCGAACATGCAAAAACCGAAGACTTGAATCAATTGCATCTTGAAGAAGTGCCTAAGCATGTTGTGCCTCATCTTTACTTCGTACGCGATTTCCAGTCGAATGGAAAGACGAGCACGGTATTGAAAGTAAAACAGGACAGGCAGCCTCTGGAACTTGAGGAATTTGCACCTTATCGCGACGAATTCCAACAGCGGCTCATCTCGCTGTTAGAGGAGATTTATGATCCCAAAATCCCCTTCACCCAATGCAAGGACACGAAACCCTGCGAATGGTGTGCCTTTGCTAACCTCTGCAAACGTATTTAGTTAGTAAATAATGTCAAAGAACCCAACTCTATCAGACGATCAACTGACCAAGTTATTGAAGGATCCTGCCACACGGCGCGATGCCTTCAGTCAGGTGATACACCGATATCAGGAGCAGCTCTACTGGCAGATTCGAAAACTGGTGGTCGACCACGAAGACTCGAGCGACGTGTTGCAGAACACCTTGCTGAAGGCTTGGCAGGCCTTGGACAATTTCCGAGGCGATTCCAAGTTGAGTACGTGGCTCTACACGATTGCCCACAACGAATCGCTGACCTTCCTGACCAAGCGTCAGGCCGAGCAAGAGCTTACCATCGACGATCCTGATGGCTATGTGATGGACACCCGTGAGGCTGACAAGTATTTCGATGGCGACGAGGCGCAACGACTACTCCTCGAGGCCATTGCTCTGCTTCCCGCTAAGCAACGCGAAGTGTTCAATATGCGTTACTATGACGAACTGCCCTATGAGGACATTTCGAACATCACGGGAACATCCGTCGGAGCCTTGAAGGCAAGTTACCATTTTGCCGTCGAGAAAATCTCCGCCTACTTCAAAAAAAATGAAATTTAAATTAAACCTTTGCCTATATTATTTGTCGAAAAGGCGTAAAAAGAATTTTCAGTAATTATGAAAGACAATAAGTTACATATCTTCATGGAGGATCCTGAGCTCCCCAAGCAGCTTAAGGATGCTCGTCGGAACCACGGCGGAATGACGGTTCCCGAGGATTTCTTCGCGCAGTTCGAGCGTAAGATGAACGCTGTCATCGACGCCGATATTGCAGCCAAGGAGGCCGAGAAGAAACCTTCCATCAAGGTTGAAAACCAGCAGTCGGTACTTAGTCCCAAGCGCTGGATTAAGATTGCTGCCATGGTAGCCATGGTTGTCGCTGTTGGACTTGCTATCCAGTTCAAGTGGTTCGGACAAAATCAGATTGACTCCAACAATGTCAATCAGCTTGTCAACATCGAACAAATGTCAGGCGAAGAAATGGAGAAAATTGAGATCCCTGAGCAGATCGAAGATGTGCTGATGGTATCGACCAACGATTATGATGCTTACGATATTTATTGCGGCTTATGAAAAGATTAGTATTGTTTTTTGTCTTGATATTGATCGTTCCTATGGCCGCTTTGGCACAGAATGATCGTCGGAATGATGGCGATAATGGCCAGCGTCCATCGTTCGAAAGTTTTATGCGTACCAAGTGTGATATGGTTGTTCATGAACTTGGCCTCTCGCAGAAGGATAGTTCCCGCTTCATCCCCATCTATCAGGAACTCTTGAAGGAAAAGGCCGAGCTCTACAAGAAGTATGGCGGAGGACGACGCATTCGAATGAAAGTTGAGATGGGCGAGTCGGTACCCGATACCACCTTGATGCGCGTCATCTATAACAATTCCCAACTCCAGGTCGAAGACGCCCAACTTGAGCATCGTTACCTACTTCGTCTTTCTGGCGTTCTTACTCCGATGCAACTCTATAAATTGCAGAATGCTGAACAAAAATTCAGAACGAGTATAATGCGCAGACCACAAAATCGAGGAAAATAGAGCAAAAAAGTTGTTATTCAACATAAAATTGACATTTTTTCGACCCCAACTCTTGGAGGGGTCGAATTTTTTTTGTATATTTGTCGCGTGTAATTGTGCATGTGCATTATCATTTTGCACATTGATTGACCGAAATTTTTAACTAACCTCTATTAACTTATAATAAACACTTACATGGTACTAGATTCTTTGACAAACAGTGCTAACTATGAGGCACTGAATCCTTATTTCAAAATGGCTTTCGACTATATAAAGAAGACGGATTGGAGTACGGTTGAGCCAGGCAAGATTTTGCTCGATGGCAAGAACTGCTTCATCAACGTCATCAACCAGGCGGGCAAGACACCCGAGGCTGCCAAGTTCGAAACCCACAACAACTACCTCGATATTCAGATCCCACTCGATGGCACTGAACTGATGGGCTTCATTCCCACCGATGAACTCAAGTTGCCCGATGCTCCCTACAATCCTGAAAAGGACATTACCAAGTACAGCGACAAGACCGACTGCTTTATCATGGTCAAGCCCATGCATTTCGCTATCTTCTGGCCATGGGATGGACACCAGCCATGTGTCGGCGAGGGCAATTGGAAGAAGCTCGTTGTCAAGATCAAGCTCTAATCGGTTTTATTTTTCCAATTAACGTATTCACTTAAACAATTTACAATATGAAAAAGACAACGGTCAAGAAGTCATCAACTTTCTTTAGCCCTACCAGTAAGGTTGTTCATGAAGTCGTCAAGACTCATGATCCTCTGGTAATCAACAAGTGGATGAATTCCTTGAAGCCCAATTCGCTTAAGATGTTGCGTGACCTGCCTTACCTTAACGATTTCTCCGATGCTATCCTTGGCCGCTTCAAGTATGCTGCTTGGAAGATTCATGAGACGACACAGAAGGCCGGATCGCTTACCGATCTTGCAGACGGATATTTGTACTTCGGACTTCATCGTCAGAAGGATGGTACATGGATCTTCCGCGAATGGGCACCCAATGCCACTGCCATTTACATCATTGGTGAGATGAACGATTGGCAAGAGAAGCCCGAATATGCATGTAAGCCTATTGAAAACGGTGTTTGGGAGATTACCCTTCCTGCCGAGGCTATGCATCATGAGGAACTCTATAAACTCTCGGTTCACTGGAATGGCGGACAGGGTGAGCGTATCCCATCGTATGCACGTCGCGTGATTCAGGATGAGCAGACCAAGATCTTCTCGGCTCAGGTGTGGGCTCCAGCTCGTCCTTATCGTTTCCGCAACAAGTTGTTCCGTCCGCAGGTCGATCCGCTGCTCATCTACGAGTGCCACATCGGTATGGCTACCTCCGAAGAAAAGGTCGGTTCGTACGAGGAGTTCCGTGTGAACGTTCTGCCGCGTATTGCTCGACTTGGCTATACAGCCGTTCAGATCATGGCCATTCAGGAGCATCCATACTATGGCTCATTCGGTTATCATGTATCGAACTTCTTTGCTGCCTCCAGCCGTTTCGGTACGCCCGACGAACTGAAGCACCTCATTGATGATGCCCACAATATGGGCCTTGCTGTCATTATGGATATCGTTCATTCGCATGCGGTAAAGAACGAACTTGAGGGTCTTGGCAACTTCTGTGGCGATCCTTGCCAGTATTTCCACAGTGGAGGTCGTCGTGAACACCCACAGTGGGATAGCCTCTGCTTCGACTATGCTCGTCCCGAGGTGATGCACTTCCTGCTTTCGAACTGCAAGTTCTGGCTCGATGAGTATCAGTTCGATGGTTTCCGCTTCGACGGTGTCGGCTCAATGCTCTACCTCGATCATCAGGGTGGTAGCGGTAATCTCTACGATTACTTCAGCCCCAATGTCGATGGTGATGCTCTCTGCTATGTGACCTTGGCCAATGCGTTGATCCATGAGTTCAAGCCTTATGCAGTAACCATTGGCGAGGAAGTGAGTGGTATGCCAGGATTGGCTGTTCCATTCGAGGATGGTGGTATCGGATTCAATTATCGTCTGCAGATGAATGTGCCCGACTATTGGATCAAACTGCTCAAAGAGCGTCGCGACGAGGATTGGAACACCACCGAAATCAAGTGGCAGTTGTGCGAAAGCGGCAACCTCATCAATTCGCCTGCCGGCAAGACTATCTCCTATGTGGAGAGTCATGATCAGGCTCTTGTGGGCGACAAGACGGTCATCTTCCGCCTTATCGACAGCGATATGTACTGGCACTTCAAGATCGGTGATGAGAACCTCACCGTGCATCGTGGCATCGCATTGCACAAGATGATTCGTCTCATCACGCTTTCGACCATCAACGGTTGCTATCTCAACTTTATGAGCAATGAGTTCGGTCATCCCGAGTGGATTGACTTCCCGCGCGAAGGCAACGGTTGGTCCTACAAGTATGCCCGTCGTCAGTGGGATCTGGTGGACAACGAAGACCTCAACTTCAAGTTCCTCAACCGCTGGGATATCGCCGAGAATCACCTCATCACTTCTGTGCTGAAGTTCAACGAGGCTCCATTTGTCGAAATTATGGACAATCGTGGTGACAAGGTTCTTGCATTCGAACGTCGTCGTCTGCTCTTCGTCTTCAATTTCGATGGCGAGCGCAGTTACACCGACTATGGTCTGCTGGTCAAGAACGGACGTTACGAACTCGTTCTCAACTCTGATGATCCACAGTTCGGCGGCTTTGGCAATGTTACTGCCGATGCACCTTACGAGACGGTACACGATCCTGCCTATGAGGAGGAAGGCAAGGGCTGGCTGAAGCTCTATCTCCCTGCTCGTACAGCACTTGTGCTGAAGCGCAACATCTCGACCAAGTAAAATCACCCTATAATAGTTTACTCCGACAGCAATGCCGGGGTAATTTTTTGCGGAAGTACTCTGACGGCCGACAGAGTGCTCTATCCGATAGCGGCATGACCAATCTTGGCCAAGAATGGTTATTCTCCGACAGGAGAAAGTACTCTGACGGCCGACAGAATGCTTTATCCGGTAGCGGCATGCCCAATCTTGGCCAAGAATGGTTATTCTCCGACAAGAAAAAGCACTCTGACGGCCGACAGAATGCTTTATCCGATAGAGGTATGACCAATCTTGGCCAAAAATGGTTATACTATTGTTTGAAATGCAAGATTACGTCAGCGGGACATCCCACTTGCATTCATAGTCAAGATCTTCAGGTCGTGAGCCTATCGTTTTGGCAGGGACACCTGCAACTACAGCATAAGCCGGCACATCTTTCGTAACTACGGCACCTGCACAAACTACAGCCCCTCGGCCGATGGTTACACCTTGCAGAATGGTGGCTCCAACTCCTATCCAGGCATAGTCCTCGATAACAATCGGTTTGAAGATACCCTGGAAGTTGCGCGACTTGTAGTCGTGACTTCCTGTCATGATGTTCACGCGATGTGAGATTGAGACACTCGAACCGATGGTGATGCCTCCACGTCCATCGAGGATGCATTGTGTGTTGATGTGGCTGTGTTTCCCAATGGAGATGAGGTTGGCATTCATGAAATAGTTCCTTTTCATGATGAAACTGCCTTCGCCAATCTTCATGCCAACAAGGCGCAGAAGGCATCTGCGCCACGACCAGAAGGGGATATGCGGGATGATCGAATTGACCATATATTCGAGGATAAGACTTCGTGAGAAATTGTAAATACAGGAATTCTTGAGCCAGACGACTGCAACGTTCTTGATGAAGTATTTTATAAATGGTAGTTTGTTGCTCACCCCCTGGCTGGTTATCCGGTAATTGTAGAGAAGGTTGCGATAGGGGTGATTGCTTGTGCCTTCTACTCGGTAGGCTTCAATGAAGGTATCCACCATCTGAAACTTGTATCCTTCTTGCCAAAGCCGATGAAGCATTTCCCAATCCAAGGCGTATCCCAATCTGTTTCCCTGACTGAGGTCGAAGAGATGAGCCTTATGCACTTCGCTGCGTATCAGGGCCGACCCGTGTCGGAAAGTAGGGGCAAATCGCAGCAGGCTGGTATCGGGTAAAGCCCGTATCTCATGATTCCATTCTGGATTAACCTCGATGCTATGCCCGAAGATGACGCTGCACTCCGAATCGGCCTGCGCTATGGCGTCAGCCAACGAGGTGCTAGAAACGTAGGTGTCACCCGAATTGAGGATACTTATCCATTCGCCGTCAGCCATCTTGATGGCTTGGTTCATAGCATCATACATGCCTCGGTCGGGCAAACTGTGCCAATAGGATAGTTGATCTTCAAAACTGCGGATTATGTCGGCGGTACCATCGGTTGATGCTCCATCGAGCACAAGATATTGCACCTCGACACCGGTCTGTGCCAAGGCGCTCAGGATGGTTTCGCGAATGTGCTGTTTGTCATTGCGTACCACGGTGATGATGGTCACGCGTGGCATCATAGTTCGAGCAGTTGTTTGATGAGTGGCAGCAGGTCACGTTTCATCATGGCATCGGTGAGGGAATGCTCACCTTCAATGATGCGGAAGTGCTCGTTGCCATATGCCTTCTTGAATTCCGCCTGGCAGTTGACAGTCGGGTCGTCCTTGCCGAATACACCCCAGATGAGCTTCTTGTCTTCGGGGGTGATGTTTTTGAGTGTCAGTTTGGTCTCTATTTCCTTGAATTCGGCCACCATCTTCTTGTCGACCTTGAATTGCTTCTGCCCGTCGGCGCGCTTGTTCTGGAACTCGACGTTCTTGCCCAAATGCTTGAAAGTGAGCAGGCGGGCCATGTGGAACGAAGGGTTGACACAGATGCGCAGATGACCATGCAGCAGTTCGGTGTACATGCCACCCATCGAAGTGCCGATGATCAGATCGGGTTTCTCTTCTTCGATTACTTTCTTGATGAAAGGAACAGCTTCGGCGGGAGAAACGGGAATGTCGGGCGAAACTACAGTGACACCGTAATCAGCGTAGAGGTGGTTGCGGAGATTGGTTGCCGTACCGGTAGAACCGGCAGACGAGAATCCGTGCAGATAAACTATTTTCTTCATTATTTATTACTTTGACGTTGCAAAGTTACGTATAATACCTCGTTTTAGCAAGACTTTTGTCCTAAATCTTTTGTCAAATGTCGGAAAATGATTATATTTGCACCGATAAAAGGGCATTTTATGCTCAAAAATACTAAAAGTTTCAAATCTCAAAATCGTATTTCGAAATGAGGATCGTAGATTTCTCAAAGACTAACACTGTGGTGAACAAGTTCATCTCTGAGTTGCGTGATGTTAATATTCAGACCGACAGAATGCGTTTTCGTCGCAACATCGAGCGTATCGGTGAAATCATGGCTTACGAGATCAGCAAAGAACTGACCTATCATGAAGAGGATATCACTTCTCCTCTTGGTATAGCCGAAGCCAATGTTCCATCTGACACTATCGTTGTAAGCGCTATTCTTCGTGCCGGACTGCCGCTTCATCAGGGTGTTATCAATATCTTTGACGAAGCAGAGAATGCCTTTGTCAGCGCTTATCGTCGATATGATGCCGACACTGACTTCAATTTCGATATTTCGATTGAGTATATTTCCGCTCCTTCGCTCGATGGCAAGGTACTCATCATCTGCGATCCTATGCTTGCCACCGGTTCGTCGATGCAACTTGCTTACGAGGCATTGTTGGCCAAGGGAACTCCGACAAAGGTCTTCATCTGCTCGGTGATTGCCAGTTGCGAGGCTCTCGACTACCTCAACGAGAATCTTCCCGAGGAAGCCATGCTTTATGTGGCAGCTGTCGATGATATGCTCGATCAACACAAGTACATTGTTCCAGGACTGGGTGATGCAGGTAACCTTGCCTTTGGAGAGAAAGAATAATTATGCGCAACGTTTCACGATTGATAGATTTTCAGCCCAAGTTCTTCAGTTGTCTGAAGAATTATGACAAGCAGAAGTTCAGCCAGGATGCTCTTGCCGGTGTGATAACTGGTATTGTGGCGCTACCTTTGGCCATCGCTTTCGGTATTGCTTCGGGCGTTTCTCCCCAAGAGGGAATCATCACTGCCATCGTGGCAGGATTTATCATTTCTCTGCTTGGAGGTAGTAAGGTGCAGATTGGAGGTCCAACCGGCGCCTTTATCGTTATTATCTACGGCATTGTCACCAATCCGGAGTTTGGCATCCTGGGTCTTACCATTGCCACGATTCTGGCAGGTGTCCTGCTTATTTTGATGGGTGTGTTCAAGTTGGGTACGGTCATCAAGTTCATTCCTTATCCCATCATCATCGGATTCACGGCGGGCATTGCTCTGACTATCTTTACAACACAGATGGGTGATGTCTTCGGACTCAAGGAAACGGTCATCGATCCTGCCACTGGCGAGGTCGTAGTCGATCCCGATACCGGCCTTGCCGTGATGGCTCCGCTCAAGACACCAGGTGACTTCATCGGCAAGTGGATCTGCTATTTCGAGCACTTCCAGACTTTCAATCTTTGGAACTTCTTCATCGCCATCCTTTCCATTCTGATCATCATTTTCTTCCCCAACTATGTCAAGAATGTTAAGGGACTGAACAAGATTCCAGGTTCTCTATATGCCATCATCTTCATGACGCTTCTCGTCCTTGCAATGAAGAACTTCTTGGGCATTGAGGGTATCGACACCATTGGCGATCGCTACCAGATTGAGTCCAAATTGCCTCAACTTGCCGTTCCGACCATCAGTTACGAGATGATTCACGACTTGATGCCAATTGCATTTACCATTGCTATCCTTGGTGCTATCGAGTCGCTGCTTTCTGCTGCTGTTGCCGATGGTGTGATAGGTGATCGTCATAACTCGAACACTGAACTTATCGGTCAGGGTGTGGCCAACATCCTTTGCCCGATGTTTGGAGGAATCCCTGCAACTGGTGCCATTGCACGCACCATGACCAACATCAACAACGGCGGACGTACACCTGTTGCAGGCATCGTCCATGCTATAGTGCTTCTGCTCATTCTGCTTGTGCTGATGCCTCTTGCCAACTATATCCCGATGGCATGTCTTGCAGGTGTTCTTGTTATTGTGGCGTACAATATGTCGGGTTGGCGTACCTGTCGTGCTTTGTTCAAGAGCCAGAAGTCCGACATTGCCGTGCTCGTGATCACATTCCTGCTCACTGTCATCTTCGACCTGACCATTGCCATTGAGTTCGGTCTGATTCTTGCGGCATTGTTGCTCTTCCGTCGTGTAGCTGCCACCAGTCATGTTTCCTTGCTGCATGGTGAAGTACACATTGAGGATGATACCGACCTTGCTACTGGCAATCTCGAAGTCGATCACCTGCAGATTCCCGACAAGGTACAGGTTTATGAAATCGATGGTCCATTCTTCTTCGGCATTGCCAACAAGTTCGACGAACTTTCTGCCACATCGATGTTCAAACATCATTCGTATCCCGACGTGCGTATCATCCGTATGCGTAAGGTTCCGTTCATCGATGCTACTGGACTCCATAACCTTGAACTCTTTGTGCAAAAGAGCCATAAGGACAACATCCATGTCATTCTGTCGGGTGTCCGTCCTGAGGTGATGCGTGTAATCAAGAATACGTCGTTCTATGAGGAAGTGGGTGAGGAGAATATCTTCGACAACATTCTCTCTGCCTTGGCACGTGCTCGCGAAATCATCAACGATCCGCATACCCACCATCGCAAACATCAGAACAAGGCTCAATGATAGTCATCGAGGAAATCAAGGGCAGAAGGGCGCTCAAACGATTCGTACAGTTTCAACTGGAATTGTATCGTGGCGTTGATGCTTTTGTTCCTCCGATGATTGAGTCCGAAATCGATTGTTTGGACCCTGCAAAGAATCCTGCCTTCGACTTTTGCGAAGCAGTATTTTTCCTGGCTTCGCGAGATGGCAAGTTGGTGGGGCGTGCTGCCGGCATCATCAATCGCCACTCCAACGAACGGGTGGGGAAGATGCAATGCCGCTTCTGCTACCTCGATTTTATTGATGACGAAAATGTAAGTCGGGCTTTACTCGACAAGGTTTCGGAATGGGGCAGGAGCAAGGGAATGAAGGAAATCGTCGGGCCATTGGGTTTAACCGATTTGGATTACGAAGGTTGCCTTGTCAAAGGCTTCGACCAATTGTGTACGTCTGCCGAACTCTATAACTACGACTACTATCCCAAGCATTTCGAAGCGTACGGGATGAGGCCGGAAGCTTATTGGAACGAGTATCGGATGTCGATGGTGGATGAGGTTCCAGAAAAGCATCGTCGTGTGGCAGATATTTCCGCTCGTCGTTATGGTTTACGTGCCTTGAAGTTCACCGACTCCAAGACGCTCGTCGAGCAGTATGGCCATCGTATTTTCAAACTCTATAATCAGGCATATTCCGAGATTTATGGTTTCACCCCCTTGACCGATCGGCAGATAGATTATTACATTAATCTCTACCTTCCTCAGGTTCGTCTCGACTTGATACGACTCATTGTCGATAAGGATGACAATCTCCTGGCCTTTGGCATCGCTTGTCCATCTTTAAGTCGTGCCCAACAGAAAGCCCGAGGGAAGATGTGGCCGATAGGTTGGTTCTATCTTGCTCGTGCGATGTATCTTAACCCCGACAGTTTCTGGGGAAGATTACTCCATGGTGGCACCGACACATGCGACCTTTTGCTCATCGCTGTTCGACCCGATATGCAGGGCAAGGGAGTAAATGCCCTGCTCTTCACGGAACTCATTCCACAATTCAAGGCCAATGGGTATAAATATGTAGAGTCGAACAACGAACTCGAGACAAACCATAAGGTCTCGAACCTGTGGGGCGATTTTGAAAAACGACTACATAAGCGTCGCTGCACATTTATCAAGGATCTGTGAGATGAACATCCGATTCTTTGAGAAAACATATCAATATTTCGCCTCCCATTGCGGAAGGTTGTGGCTGCTGCTCTCTGTTGTGGTAGCCACACTTGTTATGCTTGTTTCTCGATTGGAATTCAAGGAACAGATTACTGACTTCCTGCCAGTCGATGACGAGTACAAGCAGGCTATGTCAATCTATCAAGAGGTGGCGGCTGGCGATAAGATTGTCTTGCAGTTCATCGATGAGAAGGCACTCTCGTCGAAGGCGAATCCTCACAAGTTGATATCTGCTGTAGAGCATTTCGGCAATTTGCTTTCAGAATACGATACAGCCCGATGGGTCAGTGATTCTTGGCAGCCTCAGGTCGATGTAGAGCGTATCCTCGATGTTTTCGACTTTGTTTATGCCCATTTGCCTTATTATTTGGAGGAGCGGGACTATCAGACATTAGACTCGCTGATGGCATTGTCGCCTGACGCAGATTCAACTTATGTTGAGAAACGTCTTCATTGGATACGGCAACGTATGGCTTCTTCGTCGGGAACCTTCCTACAACCGATGCTGCAACACGATCCATTGGGACTTGGTAATCGTGTCGCTGCTTCGCTTCGAGATTTCCAGCCAGAGATGAATCTGGTGAATATCGATGGCTATCTCTTTACTCCCGATACGTTGTGTCTTTTGGTCAATGTCACTTCGCCTTTCGGCAGCAGTGAGAGTGCGGGCAATGCAGGTCTGATCGAGATGCTAGACAAAATAGGACAAGATGTACAAGTTGCCGACGGTGTGACTGTTCGAGCAACGGGTTCTCCGGTCATCGCTGTTGGCAATAGCACGCAGATTCGTCGAGATACGCTGTTTTCTGCTGTTTTGGCAATTCTGCTGATATTGGCGCTCCTGCTATATGCTTTCCGCAGTTTCAAGCAATTGCTTTATATTCTGGTAACCATCGCTTTCGGTTTCCTTCTCGGTTTGGGCCTAATGCGTCTGGTTCATGCCGAAATATCGCTGATTGTGGTTGGTATGACTTCCATTCTCATCGGCATTACTGTCAATTATCCCTTGCATTTCCTTTGTCATAAGCAGGAGGGAGGCGATTGGCGCGAACTCGTTTCACCGCTTTTGATAGGTAATATCACGACGGTGGGTGCGTTCCTGGTTCTAATCCCACTAAAAGCCACAGCAACACGCGACTTGGGAATCTTTGCTGCCCTGATGCTTGTCGGCACCATCTTGTTCACTCTTCTTATCCTTCCACATATGGTGGGGAATGTCGAAGCACAACGTCCTCACGCTGCAAACTATGAAGATAAAACGACAAATGGTAGTCACAAGTCTGCACGACGATTCATTTTGGGAGTTGCCCTTCTCGTCTTGACACTATTATTTGGGTGGTTCAGTCTCGACACCAGTTTCGATACCGATTTGAATCACATCAACTATATGTCCGAGGAGCAACGTGCCGACTTTGCTCGTCTCACTGAGATGCAGGGACAGAAGGAAGATTGTGCAAATGTTTTCTTGCCGGTAGGTAGTTTGGCTGAACTGGAAGATAAGACTCCTTTACTTGAAAGCCTCGTGGAGACGGGAAAGATCGCATCCTTGAAGAACCCTGCCGTTTTGCTCCCAAGTACGCAGGTTCAGCAGAAACGTTTGGTTCTTTGGAATAACTATTGGCAAAGACTCGAAAAAGAAGGACGATTCAGTTATTCGTCATTTCATAAGAAAGCCGTTGCAGTTGGATTTACTGACGAAGCTTTTGCACCCTTTGCAGGTCTTTTGGCCATGACAACGGCTGACACCTGTCAAATTGGTGGTTTCGCGCCTCTGACAAACAATATCCTCACAGGTCTTGTCCAGACAGAGTCGGGAAAGTTCGTGGCTCAACTTTCGGTTCCTTTGGAGCATGTGGAAGAAGTGGAGCGAATGACTGGAGGCTTTGATCTGCCAGGTCTCAATCGACGTGTCCTGAATACTTTGACTTCTGACTTCAACTACATTGGAATCGCCTGTTCGCTCATCGTCTTCCTTTTCTTGTGGATCAGTTTCGGCCGTATTGAATTGGCAGTCCTCGCGTTTCTGCCGATGCTGATAGGATGGGTATGGATTTTGGGCATTATGCAATTGCTGGACATTCAGTTTAATATTGTCAACATCATCCTCGCCACGTTCATCTTCGGCCAAGGGGATGATTATACGATATTCGTGGTGGAAGGATTGATTAGCGATTATCGACAGTCTGTCAGGACGGGACGAATTGTTCATCGAACTTTGATGAGTTATCGTCGTAGTATTCTGTTGTCTGCACTTATTATGTTCATTGGCATCGGAACGTTGATCGTGGCCAAACACCCAGCCTTGCATTCTTTGGCCGAGGTGACTATCATCGGTATGGGTGTAGTGGTACTTATGGCATGGATAGTGCCTCCGCTTTTATTCGATTGGCTTGTCAGCCATGACAAATCTTTACGTGATTATATTATAAAAGGTATATAAAATGAAAGAAAAAATTCGTATATTGCTCGAAGACCAGCTTCCATTGGTGGATCTTGATAGCGAAACACTCTATCAGGAGCTTGATTCACTGGGAGTGACTACGATTCTGATGACTTTGTCCGACGAATTCGGCATCCTGCTGGATAGTCGCGATGCTACTCCAAAGAATCTGCGTAGCCTTGATTCCCTGGTGGCTTTGGTCGAACGCAAACTTGCCGAGAAGCAGTGAGATGGATTGATTATGTAGCAAAGGTCGTGGAGCGTTATCCCGACGATCCCGCTGTGATTTGTCATGGCGAGCAGTTGACTTATGCCCAATTGTGGGAGACAGTAGGGAAGGAGGCACTCCGACTTCGCAACATTGAGCATATTCAGGAAGGACAATATTATGTCCAGACCTGTACGCAGGACATCGCATATGTAGTGCGTTTCCTGGCCCTTCATTTGATAGGAGCACGATGCGACATCCTTTATACGACAGGATCAACTGGCAAGCCCAAGGCTGTACTGTTGAGCGATGCGGGAATGATAGCCAATGGCGAGAATCTGATCAATGCGATGGGTTTTCATCACGGGTTGACATTTGTGATATGCGGCCCCTTGGATCATTTCGGACCATGGAGCAAGATGCTTCCCGTATTTATGACAGGAGGCACGCTGCATATTCTTGACGGATTGAAGGATATGGATGCATTGTTCGATGCACTTCGACCAAGCACATTTGCTAATGTCGAGGCAAAGTCAGCAACTTTCCTTGTGCCCAGTGCTATTCGTATGCTGCTGCAATTCAGTTGTGAACGCTTGGCAAAACTTGCAGATTGCATCGAATTCATCGAGACGGGAGCTGCTCCCATGGCTACTTCCGATATGCAGCAGTTACGAGAGGTCTTACCGAATACGAGGCTATATAATACCTATGCAAGTACCGAAACGGGCATTGTCTGTACTTATCCTTACCATCTGAAGCAATCTATATTACAAGGTTGTGTGGGACCAACAATGAAGCATTCTGAAGTTGCGATTGGACCTGATGGGGAAATCTGCGTGAGTGGGCCTATATTGATGGCAGGTTATCTGAATGAAGATGCGGTAGGGATCATGCAACTTGAGCCTGTTGGCAAAAGTTTCCAAACCTCCGATCTGGGCTATTTGGATGCGGAAGGAAGATTGTTCCTTACGGGACGTTCCAGCGAATTCATCAACATTGGAGGCTTGAAACTGAGTCCCGTTGAGGTGGAAGATGCCGCCATGGGCTTCGCAGGGATTCTTGACTGTCTTTGTATCCCGGTTTCCCATCCTGTGATGGGACAGGTTCCGAAGCTATTGATTGTACTTCAGGAAGGCGTGACACTCAACAAAAAGGAAATAGCCCGGTATTTAAAAGAAAAATTGACCGAAACCTGGAAGGTCCCGATCAACTATGAGGTGGTAGAGGAGATTCGCAAGATGCCGAATGGCAAGAAGAATCGCAAGAGCTACATCATGTGAAGTCCTGCCTTGATGAGGGCTTGGACGGACATTGTAGGATCTTTGGCAAGCAGCTTGCTGATAGCCTTCTGCGCATTGGCCTGCTGATACCCCAAAGCCATGAGTGCCTGGATCGCCTCGTCGCCATTCTCATTGCTGGCAATGAGCACGCTTGAGTCCTTCGTAGCTGCACTGATACCCAATTTGCCCATTTTGTCGCGAAGGTCAACGATAATGCGTTGGGCCGTCTTCGTGCCAATACCCTTGACATTCTTGAGTTGCCGGTCATTGCCGCTGCTCACTACGGCGACGAGTTCGTCGGGCGACAGGCTAGAGAGGATACAACGTGCTGTATTGGGACCTACGCCGCTCACGGTGATGAGCAGTTCGTAGAGTTCGCGTTCCTGTTTCGACGAGAAGCCATAGAGGAGATGCGCATCTTCGCGTATCGACTCACTGACATAAATTTTCTGCACCTGACCTTTCTTCAGGTGATCGTAAGTATAGACGGAGATGGCACAGGCATAGCCTACACCATGGCATTCGATGACGGCCATGGTCGGGTCAAGTTCGGTGATTTCTCCCTTAAGATATTCAATCATTTGTTGCTGATATTTCTTAAATAACCATTTATTTAGGTGCAAAGATAGCATTTATTTCTTTATAATACAACTTTTTTTTCTCCAAATACTGCAAAAATTGTTAATTTCTTTTTTTATGTGCTAATTATTTAATATCTTTGCAGCAAATTTTCGAATAATATCACTTAACTATATATGAAAAAGTATCTATTTTTATTTCTTTTCGCTGCCTTATCCTTGCCCATCTTTGCTCAGATGACGTTGACGCTCGATAGTTGTCGAGCCATGGCACTTCGCAACAATAATCAGTTGAATGCCACCCGTCTCAAGCAAGATGTAGCCAAGGATGTTCGCAAGGCTGCGCGCACCAATTATCTGCCCAAGATTGATGCCGTAGGCGGTTATGAATACTTCAACAAGCAGATCTCTTTGCTCAGTGATGAGCAGAAGGCTTCCTTTTCAAGTCTTGGTACCAATCTTTCTACGTCATTAGGTTCCAATCTGAGCACCTTGCTCACGGGATTGGCACAGAATGGACTTATTTCGCTCACTACAGCTCAGGATTTGGGCACCATCTTCCAGAATCTTGGTCCCGGCCTTGCTCAAATGGGTGATGCCGTCGGACAAAACATCGTGGATGCATTCCACACCGACAATCGTAACATGTGGATGGGCTCCGTGATGGCTCGTCAGCCTATCTATATGGGTGGTGCCATTGTTGCAGCCAACAAGATGGCTGATATTGCAGAGAAGATTGCTGCGGATGATTTACGTGGCATGACGCAGAATACGCTTTATGACATCGACAAGACCTACTGGCTTGTAGTTTCGCTGAAGCAGAAGCAGCGTCTTGCGCTCAGTTATCGTGACCTCGTGTCGAAACTTAACGATGATGTCCACAAGATGATTGACCAAGGACTGGCAACTCGTGCCGATGGTCTGAAGGTTGATGTCAAGGTTAATGAGGCCGATATGCAACTCACCCAGGTGGAGGATGGTCTTACCTTGTCGAAGATGCTGCTCTGTCAGCTCTGTGGTATTCCTGCCACCAGCGATATTACTCTTGCCGACGAGGATAATGAAGTGCTGAATCTCGTTGATGAGACTGCCGGACTCGAAGGCCTTTCGCCCGACAATCGTCCCGAACTCAATATGCTGGAACATGCAGTGGAACTTGGCAAACAGAGTACCAACCTTACCCGTGCCGCATTCCTGCCCCATGTCGCTTTGACTGGCGGTTACCTCGTTTCCAATCCAAATGTTTTCAATGGCTTCGAAAAGAAGTTTGCTGGTGTTTGGAATGTAGGTGTACTTGTGCAGGTTCCCGTTTGGAACTGGTTTGAAGGCGTCTATAAGGTTCGTGCCAGCAAGACGGCTACCAACATCGCTCGTATGGAACTTGACGATGCCCGTGAAAAGATTGATTTGCAGGTGGAGCAAAGCCGATTCAAGGTGGATGAAGCCAAGAAGCGACTGCAGATGGCTACCCGTAATGTTGCCAATGCCGAAGAGAACCTGCGTTGTGCCAACGTCGGTTTCCGCGAAGGTGTGATGGAGAGTACCGAAGTGATGGCTGCGCAGACAGCCTGGCAGCTCGCCAAGTCGCAGCTTATCGATGCTGAGATTGATGTCAAACTCGCCCAGGTGAATTTGAAGAAGGCGTTGGGTATCCTGCAGTAAATACTTTGAAAGCTTCAGTAGAGTTCTGAAAGGATTAGAAAGGTCCTGAATAGTTAGAAATGTAATAAAACTTAATAATATGACAGAAAATAGAGAACATAACAACATCCTGCTGGCCGTATTTGGTCTTTTGGCAGTGGTAGTAGTGATTGGCCTCATTGGCTTCTTCACACTTGGTAGGAGCGAAGACATCATCCAAGGTGAGGTCGAGGTTTCGGAATTCCGTGTTTCGAGCAAGCTTCCCGGCCGTGTGCTCGACATCCGTGTCGAGGAAGGTCAGTATGTGAATGTAGGCGATACGCTCGTGATTCTTGAAGTGCCTGAGGCAACCGCTCAGCAGAAGGTGGCCCAAGCTACCGAGGGTGCAGCAGCAGCTTTGAGTGAGATGGCACAGATTGGTGCTCGTACAGAAACCATCCAGGGTGCTTTCCAAGTGTATCAGGCTGCTAAGGCTGCCAGCGAAATCACCGAGAAGACCTACAAACGCGTGCAGAATCTTTTCGACGAAGGCGTAGTCAGCGCTCAAAAGCGAGATGAGGCATATGCCGCATATCAAGCTGCAAAGGCACAAGTCGAGGCCGCCAAGAGCCAGTATGACATGGCCAAGAATGGTTTGCGCAGTCAGGAGAAGCAGGCTGCTCGCAAACAGGTTGAAGCTGCCCAGGGTGCTGTCGATTTGATTAACTCGATGCTTCGTGAGACCGTACAGGTAGCAACTGTTGCTGGAGAGGTCAGCGCCATCTATCCTATGGAGGGTGAACTTGTTGGATTAGGTTCTCCTATTATGACCATTTCGATGATGGATGATATGTGGGGCATCTTCAATGTTCGTGAAGACCAGCTCAACGGCTTGAAGGTGGGTGATGTAAAGACTGCTTATATTCCAGCTTTCAAGAAAGAACTGCAGTTTAAGGTGACGCACATGAAGGACGAAGGTTCATTTGCCACATGGAAGGCTACAAAGTCGAGTGGGCAATATGACCTCAAGACCTTCGAGGTAAAGGCTAAGCCTATGGAGAAACTCGAAGGACTGCGTCCCGGAATGAGTCTCATTGTAAAGGATTAAAATGAACAAGCTTACGCGAATCATACACATTGCGGGTCGCGAATGCCGTATCCTGGTTTTCAAGAACCCCATCTACATCTTCTGTATGGTTGTGATACCCATCGCTGTCATCTTCTTTATGACATCGGTGCTGAGTGCAGGCCAGGCAGTGGATTTGCCGGTGGGTGTGGTTGACCAGGATAATACGGCTACGTCGCGTCAGCTTATCCGTACACTCGACAGTTTCCAGACTTCGCACGTCGTGGGACATTATGCCAACGTGAACGATGCACGCAATGCCATCCAGCGTGGTGAGATCTATGCTTTCCTCTATATACCTGAGGGAACCACCGGCGGTCTGTCGTTGTCGCGTCAGCCCAAGATTTCGTTCTACTATAACAGCGCATATATGCTGGCTGGTTCCTCCACGTTCCGTGACCTCAAGACTGTTGCAACCTTGGGTTCGGCGGGTGTAGGACAGCAGAAGCTCTCGGCTATTGGAAAGACGGAGCACGAGATACGTGCGTTTCTGCAGCCAATCTCGGTGGATCTTCACATGGTGAGCAATCCTTGGTCCAACTACAACATCTACCTTTCTTCGACGCTCGTCCCAGGCTTGCTGATGCTGATGATCTTCCTCATTTCAGCATATTCCATCGGAACGGAATTGAAGTTCGGCACATCGCACGAATGGATGCGTATGGCAGATGGTGATCCTTGGGTGGCAGTAATCGGCAAGATGATTCCGCAGACGATTGTCTTTCTGCTTATTTTCTATGGCTTCGAGTTCTACATCTACTATGTGCTCGACTTCCCGCATCCAGGTGGCGTATGGCCCATTCTCTTGCTTGGTTTCATTTCGGTTGTCGCTTCTCAAAGCTTTGGCGTCTTCATCTTCGGCTTGGCACCTTCGCTTCGAATGTCGATGACGTTGTGTTGCTTGTTGGCAATGCTTGGAATCAGTATGGCGGGAGCTACATACCCTGTGTTTGCGATGGATGGTGCATTGCAGTTGTTGTCGTGGATCTTCCCATTGCGTCATTATTATATGATCTATCAGATCAATATATTCAACGGATTCCCGCTCCTATACGCTTGGCCTTATTGGGCTATGCTAATCGTCTTTATGATGCTGCCGCTTTTCGTCATGCGCAACATCTATAGGGCTATGCTTGTGTATAAGTATATTCCGTGATTATTATCCGAATATTCCGAAATCTCCGACTATTCAGAATATTCCGATTACTCCGATAAATAATAACAATGAAATTCGATAAACTAAAGCGAACCATCAAAGAGGGCATCCGCGACATGTCGATCATCTGGGCAAACGAAATGAAGATGACCGTCAAGGATGAAGCTGTGCTCATCTTTTTCCTGCTTGCATCCACTATTTATCCATTTCTATATTCATGGATTTACAATAATGAGGTGGTGCGCGAGGTGCCTGTTGCCGTGGTTGACTATAGTCATTCGGCCGAAAGCCGTAAGTTCATCCGTCTGTGCAATGCTTCGCCCGATGTCAAGGTGGCCTATCATTGCACAAGTCTCGCGGAGGCCAAGGATTTGGTGGGACGTCAAAAGGCAAAGGGTGTACTCTATTTCCCTTCAGATTTCGATACCAACATTTGTCGAGGCGAACAGGCCCACGTCAGTGTCTTTTGCGACATGAGTCTGATGTTGACCTACAAGGCCATCTACCAGACGGCACAAGCTGTGTCTTCACAGATGGGTTCGGAGATTCAACTTGCCAGTTCGACGGGTTTCACCGATCGTGATGACGAGGTCACTGTTCGTCCGCTTGAATTCGACGAAGTATCAATTTTCAATCCTACAGGTGGCTATGGCAGTTTCCTGCTTCCCGCGGTGCTTATTCTTGTCATCCAACAAACCCTGCTTTTGGGTATTGGATTGGCAGCCGGCACCAACCGAGAGAACAACCGTTATGGTGAACTGATTCCCATAGACCAGCATTATCGTGGCTTATTCCGCATAGTCATGGGCAAGGCGCTTTGCTATTTTATGATTTATGCCTTGGTCGCTGCGTATCTCACCATGATTTTGCCCTCTTTATTCCACTTCCCATTACTTGGATCGCTAAGGTCTTTAATTGGGCTGATGGTGCCTTACATTCTTGCATGCATCTTCTTCGGCATCACTCTGTCGTGTCTGGTGCGCTATCGTGAGAATGTGATGCTTCTGGTGGTTGTCACCTCGCTGCCATTCCTTTTCCTTTCGGGTATTTCCTGGCCTTCGGAAGGTATTCCTGCGTTTTGGAAAGGTATTTCGTGGCTTCTCCCCAGTACGTTCGGCGTGAAAGGATACATTGCTGTCAATAGCATGGGAGCCACGCTTCAGGATATCAGCCAAGAGTATTTTGCTCTTTGGGCTCAGTCGCTCATCTACTTCTTCACTTCTTGTCTCTTCTACAAGGTGCAGATTGATAGAGCGATCAAGCAGCAGGATGTCGCTGAGGGATAGTGCTCTCCCCCTACAAATCCCTTGAACCCCTCCCCCCCCGAAACTCCTCATCCCCCCTCCAGTCCTCGAGCTCTTCGAGCTTGGGGATTTTGTATTTTTTCGAAGGCAAACGCGACGAAAAATGAACCTATTCCTCCATTTTGTCGCCTTTTCGCCCTCCTTTCGCTTGTTTTTTCAAAAAAATTCCCCGAAAAATTGGGAAGAATCGAATTATTAGCTATTTTTGCACATTGAATAATCGTATCTATATCGTTCAAATAATGAAAAAGCAATATCAACGTCCAGATCTCCTGATTGTCGGCAGCGTTACGCCGATATCTGTCATCTCAACAAGCGGTTATGGACTACAGGCCAAGAATCCCGGATATGGAGCTGACACGGGTGGCGGCTTCAGCCAGGAGGGAGACAGCAACGCCCCCGCACATCGAAGTCCCTGGGATGAGTAATCCTGATGGTTACAGTATCTAATGAAAAGCATCAATCAATTCGAAAAACATCCTTCAATGAAAACGAGAATCCTCCTGCTAGCCCTCGTCGTGTTGGCTGCCTGTGCCAGTTGTTCCTCTTCCAACGAAGAAGAGAAAGCGGTGTCCGACGATGGCCGTCGCCTGTGCCAACTGACTGTCACACCAGTCGATGATGCCGAATCGACGCGGACCCTTTTTGACCTCACTCGAGCTACATTGTTGCCCAATGGAAACACGTTGGGAGCCTCGTGGACAGAAGGCGATCGGATGGGATGCTGCAATCTCAGCATGATACCACCCTTCCCCGACATCCCTGTTGGCACCGTGGAGCTGGTGGCTGAATCCACCGCCCAAAAATCACGATTTACGGGTTCGCTAACGTGCAAAAACGGGGATTATATTGCTGTAGTCTATCCAAAGAACACGTTCGAGAATGGCGACAACTGTGCCGAATATACCTTGCCGCTCACCGGTCAGGACGGTACGCTCGAGACCATTGCGCAGCGCTATCACCTGATTTGCGGAGTAACCAACATAGCTGTTGGAGAGGATAATATTGCCAGTGCACTCATCAGCATGAAGCCCCTGCTCACCATCTGCAGGTTTGCATTTGTCGATGAAGAGGGAACGCCGCTGTCTGTCCAGACGCTCTCCATTTCCTATACGAAGAATGGTTTTGGATTCAACGCGGGCACTTATCCCCAGTCGGCATCGATTGTTGTTTCGCAAAGCAATGCGCAGGAATCGGTTGTTGCGGAGGGTGTCCCCGGTTCGGACATACTCTCTCTCAATGTTTCGGGGAAAACCGAAGTATATGTGGCCCTGCTGCCCACCGGTAAGCGTAGTTTCACGTTCGAAGTGACTACCCCTGATGGCAAAGCGTATTCCGGTACGGCTTCGGCCAAGCTAAACGAAGGTGAATTTGTCATTGCTCCATTGAAATTATCGAAGAATAAGTAACTAAACCTATCATCCTATGTATATGAAACATGAACAATTTTTCCTGCGATTCTTCCTGTCGCTCATCTTGTTTGCGGCTGGCGTGTCATCAGCTTTTGCCGGTTGGGAATACGAAAAGGTCGATGGTGATGACGGTGGAGGAGGTAAATACACCTTCCGCAACGAAAAACGCTATTTCAATTACGACGGCGAGGCCTACGACTCCAAACACCTCGACTGGTTCTGGACCTGGAAACGCTTCGACGGCGAAAAGGACCAGTTCTACTACGAGTTCGAGATGCGTGTCTGCTGCGATATGATCATCGACTTCGACAATAGTACATGGAATATGATATGGTACAAAAGCGAAGTGCAGCAGACGCTCATCGAAGGCGAGGTCTTTGTGGTCACCGCCGACGATGTCCTTCATTCGCTGGGTACCTGGAAGAAGAATAAGACCGACAAATCTACCATCTCCTTCACGAACGACAAGACGCAGGAGTATGGTGGTTTCCATACTTATAATATGGACACCGACAACGGACACGTCAAGGTCCGCTTCCTGCCTCGTCGTCAGGCCTTCATCGATGGCGTGAAGAAAATCATCTTCAAGAACCGTCTTGTCTTCCAGGATTCCCGCGAATGGGGATGGTTCCAGTATGAGAAGGATATTGACCTGGATTATTTTGACGATCATCGGCCAATGCCCCAGCTGACTACCGATTGGAACTCGAATGGTTCCTTGTCGTTCCAAGGCACGGACCTGCGGGACATCTCGAAGGACAATCGCTACATGGAGCAGGACTACCGTATCTATCAGTATCTCTATCCTGGTTACAAGGAATTCTTCTACGACAATTTCAAGCTCGACGAAAGCAGCATGAACATCGAGCACAAGTCCGACAAGAAGATGGATGTAGCGTTCAGCAATTGGTACCTCAGCGGTGGAGCCTACACTACACCCGTATGGGTGAGATATCGTGGCGAATCGAAGGTCAATACCGAGGATGCCGAATGCTACTTCAGTGGCGTGTGGTACTATCAACCCTACGTCCTGCAGCTGGTCAAACCCTATACCCGACCCGAGAATCTCCGATCGGACTTTGACAAGTGGGCCATGACGAACACCATCCGTTGGTCCCGACGCTACTGGACGTCGAATGCCGCACCGATGGCAAGTGGTACCTGATCCGTTACGATAAGGGGAAGAATCCCCAGACCGACGGATACAAGCTGCTGACCACCATCGACGGCTCTAGTCTGAATTCGTCCCTTTATTATACCGACAATGACATCGAATACGATTGTCAGTATGTTTATCGAGTCATTTTCCTGCCCGCCTTGCTCGAAGCGGACTACAAGGATCGTCTGGCCGATCTGCCTGGACAGACTCCTTCTCATTCATCCAGCGACCTATGGGAGGAACACACGGTGAGCACCCCGATGGAAGTCCCCATCCGGCTTTCGCAGGATCGTACCTTCGATCGGGCTGTGCGCCTCGTCTGGGATTATAACGTCCATTTGAATGACCTGACCTGGCGCATCGAACGGCGTACCCCTGGTTCCATCGTCTGGAAGCCTGTCGACGATCCGATTCCCGTCGATGCCAGCCAGTCACAAGAGCATTTCGATGTCGAAGGTACGGTCTGCGATGTGCTCGAATATCGTGTGCTGACCACCGTCAACGGCAAGGAACTGACCTCCAACATCCTGGCTGCCAACCTTCCAGCAGGTAGTTATATCAGCGAAGTGACCGCCACCACGGGCACGGAGGAGACCAGTGTCATAGTAAAGTGGAAGGTGGCGCGCGTCGATGTTACCCATGAAGCTTCCTATCGTGTGCTGCGTCGTCTCATCGGGGCGGAAGAATGGACCTTGCTTGCTGACGATATCCACGGTACGGAATCTGAATACCAATATACTGATACGCGTGTGGCAGCCGGTTCCTACTACGAATATACTGTCGAGGCCTACGATGCGATGTGCGACGACCAGTTCGTCCGCACTGACTCGCAGATTACCCCGGGCTTCTCTCAGGCTCGCGGCACCATCACCGGTCATGTGGCGTTCGGTTCGGGCACAGCCGTCCGTGACGTGCGTGTCAACCTGGTCAAGTCGTCGTCCGACGTGGTGACCGACCAGCCTCAGTACCTGTCACGCTTTATCGAGGGCGATGGCAAGGGCATCGCCTGGACAGCCGATTCAGCCAAATATGCTTCGGTCCTCAATGGGCAGAAGGAACTCACCCTCCAGCTCTGGGCCAAGCCGACGATGGAATCCGGATTGTCCAAGCAGAGTTTCCTGCATCTCACCAATGCCCTCGAACTCGGTGTGAAGCGTATCAGCGATGACTCCAACTATACGGTCATTGCCGAAGAACGGAACGGCTACGATGCCGCTGGCCGTCTTATCCTGGCTTCGGCAGCCGACTGGGAACGTTTTGCCGAGTGCGTCCGCAGTGGGAAAGTCAACCAGGATGCTGTAATGATTGCTGACATCGATCTGGAGGAGAGCCAGACAATGGTAGGTGATAACGAAACTAGTCGTTATTCCGGTCATTTCTACGGCAATGGTCATACGCTGACGGTCCACTATTATGTCCATAGTTCCGAAGATGGCTCTGACTCCTATCGTACGGCACCCTTCGCCTACGTCAACAGTTGTACCATCGAGGATCTGCATGTGGCCGGCACCATCAGCACCAACGCACAGTTTGCCGGTGGCATCATCGGTGACTGTGAAAACTACTGCAAGGTAAACATGAACCGCTGCTGGTCGTCGGTAACCATCGAAAGCCGATGTGGTGGCGAAGGGAACCACGGCGGTCTGATTGCCCGTTCAGAAGGCATCCTGATTGTCAACTCCTGTCTGTTCGATGGTGTCATCAAGGGCGAAGGTCTGAAAAAGTGCGGCGGATTTGTCGGCCTGCAGGCCGAGCAGCGCACAGCCGAGATGGCCAACTGTGTGATGAGTCCTGCCAGTGTGCCCGTCACCTCGGGATGCGCCACCTTCGTTCGCTGTAACTCCTCGGCGTACCTGCTTTTCAACAACTCATTCTATACCAAGGCTATGGGTGAAACTCAGGGCATATACATTACTGCCCGAGACCTCACCACGTCGCTGATGGGTGCCGACTGGATGAACAGCAACGACCGAGTCGTGCCGCGTGTCGTGGAGAGTCCCGTGAACTATCGGAGCGCCACGTTCAGCATAGCTTCTACAGTTCATCCAGCTGCCTCCGACACCATCGATCGGAATGCCTATTGTCTCTATGCCGTCGATCTGACGCCCGGTGAACCGACGCAGTATCGTGTGACCGAGTTCCAGAACCTGCCCTTCCATACCCTCGACTTCACGCACGTCACAGCCCGCTATCAGAAAGGCCAGTGGATCTTCTCGGTGGGACGCGACACCCTTCTTTCCGACACCATCGCTGTGGCCAACAACGCTTGGAATTCCTGCAGTAACCGGGGTGCCGTCACGCTCGGTCTGGGAGGTTCGCTGCATGCCACGGGCAGTGCCTTCAAGGGCAATGTCGATGATGTGCGTCTGTGGAACCGTGCACTTTCTCAGAAGGAGTTCAACAGCAACTTCGACCGCATTCTGGGTGGCACCGACGAAGGACTTGTGCTATACTGGCCCTTCGACGAGGGCGTCAACATTGTCCATTATGTCTTCGATATAGCCAACCAGGATGGAATCTACCAGCTCAATCATCCCGAAGTGGGTGTCAATGCTGTGCCATCGTCACTTGTGCCCGATCATCTGAGACTCTATGGCATGACCGATGCCGAAGGCGACTACATCATCCGGGGTATCCCATTCCAGCAGGGCGGAACCAACTACAAGGTTGTACCCCAGCTGGGAGTCCACGAGTTCAGCCCCAACTCATCGTCGTTGTTCGTCAGTCCCACCAGTCTGACGGCCAACAATGTCAACTTCGAGGATGTCTCCGCGTTCCCGATGGAAGGCTATATCTACTATGCCGGCACCAACATCCCGGCCGAGGGCATCATGTTCTATGTCGATGGCGATTTGCAGTCTAAGGACGGCAAGGCGGTCAAGACCGATGCCGATGGCTTTTATACCCTATCTGTCCCGATTGGCAAGCACTACGTCGAAGCCAAGCTCGATGGTCACCGCCTGGCCTATGGCGGACGTTTCCCCCATCAGGGCACGTTCAACTTCGATCGTGAAGTGATCCACGACTTTGCCGACTCCACGCTGGTCAACTTTGTGGGTCGTGTCGGTGGCGGCGAGCGCAACGACACGCTGGCTGTCGGCTTCGGTGCTTCGAAGAACAATATCGGTATCGCCACCATCACGCTGAAGCTCAACAACGAGTCGTTCTCGTTCAACTGCCAGGATGACCATATCACCTCGGCAACCCAAAACCGTCCCTTTGCAAGCGACACGACGTCCATCAACAGCCATTCCTGGGCTGGAACAGGACCCTATTCGAAGTACATCTACATTCGTACCGACTCTTTAACCGGCGAGTTCTCAGCTCTGCTCCCCCCACTCAAGTACATCACCAAGAGTATCAACATCGACAAGAATCCCAACATCGAGTTCTCATCACTCCCCGAGATTGATTTGACGAATCCGAACAAGGCTATTGTCGATTCGCTGAAACAATACCAGAACGGTGACAGCATCTGTCTCACCTATACTTACAATACCAAACTCATCAAGACTTATTTCTCCGAGCCGAAACTCAATATTGTCGAAAAGGGAAATGACGCGGGGGCATTCGGTATGAAGGAGGTTGTTTATAAGGACGATCAGGGTGGTCCCGACCGCGTCATCGGCGACCTGTGGACCCGCCAGAAGGATGGTTCCAGCAAATATCTGTTGGATTATCCCATCTATCAGACCGGCGATGTCCGGTATTTCGACCTGCGAGCCTTCGAGGCTTATGCAAACTACGACGGAAAGGTTGTAGATGAGCTCAGAGCAGAAGGTGATCTGTACGGTCGAAGACCCCGAATCGCCCTATAAGCCGGGCGACCTCTACGATCTGGTCAACGAATCGTTCGAGCTGGATGCCAATGGCGAAGGAAGCCTGTCGTGGACGGTCGGTGCCCCGAATATTGTGAAGCCCTACACCCGCCTCTTCTCCACTTCCCTCGAGCGCAACGGACGCACCTATGTCGTGGCCAATTTCAATGCCGTTGTGCTGGGTGCACTGACCACGGGCAATAATTTCATTACCAAGGGTCCTGATATGGTTCAGTTCATACTCCGCGATCCCCCGGGAGGAAAGTCCAAGACGACACTCAAGCGAGGCACGGTGACCACCAAGACGCATTACGACACCTATCGCGCCTATGGCAACCACAGTCTGGTCAACAATCTGATCATGGGATCTGATCTGAAAGTCGGTTCGGGTATCGGATTCTTTGTCATTACAGGCAACAAGGTCACCAACCAGCTCGACCTCGGTGTCGCTTCGCAATGGGAGTGGAATCATGTGAAGGACACCGTTGTGATCGAAACCGAGATGTCAAGTGTATCGACGGCCACCACCTCTCCCTATGTTGGAGCCCGGGGTGATGTGTTTGTCGGCACATCGACCAATATGATCTTGGGCCTCTGTCGCAATCTGTTCATCAAGCAGGATCCCCAGACCCTCAAGTATTATATCGCACTCGAGGATGCCATGTCCCTCGGGCAGAAGATTGCAACCGCCTTCAAATACACCACCTACGAGATTGAGACCGTGATGATTCCCAAGTGGAAGGATATGCGCAAGCAGTATCTTTCCCCAATCGGCTCGAAGGAAGAGGCCGATAACTATGTCAACACGAGCCAGAAAGCTGTGTACCTGACCTGGCTTTCTGAGGATGATCCCAAATATGGCGAAGATTCCACCTATGTCTATGTAGCTCCAGCCAATCCTCTCGAAAGCGAGATCGACAGCATCAACTTGTGCAACTCGCAGATCAAGCACTGGATCTATGAGCTTTCCCTCAACGAGGAGGAGAAGGTTGAGGTGATGAAGAAGGCCACACCCGAGAACTTCTCGATCGACGGAGGAACCACCTATACGTTCAGTTCTCGTCACGAAGTGTCAAAGACCAATGAGAAGAAGACCACCTGGCGCATAGGCGGCGTGTTTGGAGAACACTTCGGATGGAGGCTATGGTCGGCTGCCACGTTCGGCGTCATTACCAACATCGCTACCGAAGCCGGCCGTGGTGCAGTCGAAGGCGACGGTACAAAGATCAGCAACTACTCCGAGTGGGAATATACCGTGCAGGATGGAAATCGCGACACAGACATCTCAATCAATCAATACAAGCCCGATAATGAGAATAACAGTCTCATATTCAGCATCTTTGGCGGTCAGACCTACAATCCGTACGAAGGCCAGGACACGACGAAGTGGTATCAGCCTGGAACGCCTTTGGGGAATGCTACGCTGCAGATGGAGCAGCCCGACCTGCAGATCAGCCTCGACGGGCAGCATCCCGCCAAGAGTGCCACGCTCACCGACATTCCCGCTGGAGGCGAAGCCCATGTGGTTCTGCATTGCACCAACCTGGCCACTGCTCACCAGGGCATCAACTTCAGCTACAATCTCATCATCCTCGAGAACACCAATGTCGATGGCTTGCAGATCCTGATGGATGGAGTTCCCATCAATGGCCGTTCCATATATCTGAATCACAACGAGACGGTGACCAAGGTGCTGACCATCCGGCAGACCGACCAGAGTATCCTCAACTACGACGGCATCAAGATTCGCTTCTGTTCGCAGTATCAGCCCGCCATCATCAACTCCGATGTCACGCTCAATGCCCATTTCAAGCCCAGTTCGTCGCCCGTCAATCTAGTCATCGATGAGTCCGTGCTCAATATCGAGACAGGCGACAGCCTCGCGATGAAGGTGACTGACTTCGACCGTACGTTCAAGGGCCTGAAGTTCGTCGGTGTGCAATACCGTTTTGCCGGCAACACTGGCTGGACACCGCTCTACCAGTATTTGGTCAATCCGGCCGATACGGCGAAGTATGACTATCCCGTTCTTCCTGCTCAGGGCGACCTGCGCCTGTCGCTCGATATGCGCAATGAGGCCAGCTATCCGCAGGGCACCTACACCTTCCGCGCCTTTACAGCTGCCGATTTCGACAATCAGGATGTTTATGTCTATAGCGATGAGGTGACGGTCATCAAGGACAACATCGCCCCGCGTCCGCTCACCACACCCACACCGTCCAGCGGCATCTTAGGCTATGGCGACGACATGAGCATCGAGTTCACCGAGGACATCGTGCCGGGCTACGTGGGCGACAAGAACGTCATCGTCACAGCCGTGCTCAACAACCGTCCGATCGATCACGAGGTGTCCTATCAGTTCGTTCCGCGTGCTTCTGCCGGCCGGACGCGCAATCCCATCTTCCTCAGTGGCGACTTCTCGTTTGAATTCTGGCTGAAGTGGGATCAGGCGGGTACCATTCTCCGGCACGGTAAGGGCCAGAACGCCTTCGCCCTTAGCCTTGATGCCGACGGACATGTCCATGCCATCCTTGGCGGTACCGACCATGTGAGCACCAAGACGTTGCCTGCTGGTCCGTGGACCTTCATGGCACTCAGCTACAAGTCGAGCGAAAAGACATTCTCGATGCTTGCCCAGTATGGTACGACCAATGTCGATCTGTTTATGAACGAACCGGTGTCCGACACAGGTACCCAGGTCATCCAGTATGCCGACGACAACTACCTCTACATAAGCTGCGACCTGTTGAGTGGTGCTATGCACGACCTGAGCCTCTTCAATATCTATCGTGATGTGAACGACGCTGCCAGCACCTGCAACCAGCCCAAGACGCCCTACACGTATGGCCTGACCAACTACTGGCCGATGAACGAAGGCCATGGCTACGTGATTGCCGACGCTTGCCATACTCATGACTTCGATGTCCTCAACACCTGGTTGATCGACAACCGGAATTATGCGGTGCACCTCCTTTCACACGAAGGCATGACAGCCGACATCACCCGACTGGCCACAGGTATCGGCGACAGCTATGCCATCGAAATGTGGGCCTACCCCGAAAAGATTACCGAAGGGGCTACGCTCTTCGAGACGGGCACCAATCCGTACAATCGTCTGCGGCTCTACTACGATGCTGACAAGAACCTCTGGCTTGATTACGGCGAAAAGAAGCAGATGGTGGCCGACGACAACGAGTTATCGACGCTCGATTTCGAAGGCGGATGGAGCCATTTTGCCCTCAACGTTGTACGTGGACAGAGCGCCAGCTTCTACTTCAACGGCCAGCGTACCACGGTTATTTCCGAAACCGACATGCCTATGGTCGAAGGTCCGGTGATGAAGATTGGCGAGGGTTACACAGGCTATCTCGACGAGGTTCGCTTCTGGCGTGCCACGCTCTCCGAGGGCCGTCTGCTCTCCAACATGTTCAACTGCATCGACACCACCAACATCTATTCGCGCGGTCTGGCACTCTACTTCCCGTTTGAGAAGAACGACACTATCGACGGTGTGCCCACCAAGTCCTACACGTTCGAGAACCGTGTGCCCGGTGCCACCGACGAACTCAAGATGATAGCCAACAGCCAGGCGTCGTCCGTTTTTGCGCCACCTATCAAGAACGCTCCCGTCGAGTCGCGTGTCCTGGCCTCGCCCATCGCATCCGAGCGCAAGGTGGTTGTCGCCCTGAAGAGTAACAACATCACTCCACGCGATATCGAGGGCACGACCCTCAACCTCACCGTAGCCGATGTGCGCGACCTGCATGGCAATGCCTCGCTGCCCATCCGCTGGACAGCCTATGTCAAGCAGAATCCGCTCCTGTGGACCAAGGATTCCGTGAGCCTCACTAAGCTCTATGGCGAGGAACTTGTGTTCGACGTCGATGTTATCAACAAGAGTGGAAATGTCGAATACTATTCGGTCAAGAATCTTCCGCAGTGGCTCACCCTGGTCGAAAGCGATGCAGCCGACGAGGTGGCACCCTCATCTTCCCGAACGTTGCGATTCCGTGTCGATCCGTATGTGCGCGTCGGTCGCTACGATGTCACCATAGGTCTGCAGGGCAACTTCGAGATTCTCGAACCGCTGCGTATCCAGCTGAAGGTGAGTGGCGAAAAGCCCGACTGGAGTTTCGAACCGACTACCTACGAACACCAGATGAACGTCATCGGACAGGTACGCATCGACGGTATCCTGATGGAGAACACCGAGAGCATCGTGGCCGCTTTCATCGGTGGCAAGTGCCGTGGCTTGGCTTCGCCCGAGAAGGTGCGTGGAGCGGCCTATGTCACCCTCAGCATCTACGGCAATGGCTACCGCAACCAGGATGCCGACAAGCCAGTCACCTTCGCCATCTACGATGCGTCGAATGGAATGACCTACGTCGATGTCGATCTGACCTTGACCGACGGCACGCCTGCCCAGGTACTTTTCAAGCACGACGAGCTCATCGGCGACTTCGATCAGCCTGCCATCTGGACCAAGAGCGGTAAGGTTGAACAAAGTCTGTCGATCCACGAAAACTGGAACTGGATAGGCTTGGGCGTACAACCCGAGGACGATAGTCCGCAGAGTGTGTTCAGCATCTACGACGGTTGGTCGCTGATGATGAAGGACCAGGGTTCGCAGGTGGCGTGGAGCAACGGCACCGAATGGGACGGCCCACTCTCAGTCACGGCTGGTACGATGTACAAACTCCGTGTAACTTCGTTGCCAACGAGTCCTCAGCTGCCTTCACAATTGGCTGTCACAGGCCGTCAGGTCGCGCTATCAACCACTCCCGTCGAACTCCACGACGAATGGAACTGGATAGCCTACACGCCGCTCTATTCGATGACCATCGACGAGGCATTGGCAGGATCCAACCCGCAGCGTGGCGATCGTGTGAAGTCTCAGAGTGGCATTGCTATCTACGGCAATACCGGTTGGGAGGGCAACCTCAAGTCGCTTGAAAGCGGTCATGGATACATGTATTACAACTCGTCGGGTGTTCGGAAGAGCTTCGTCTATCCGTCGCCTTCGGTAAGCAGCCAGGCTCGGATGCGAGCTTTGGCATATGCAGGAGATCAGCCTACACTCTTCACGCCAGTCGATCGTCATCACTATCCCGACAACATGACGATGGTCATCCAGCTCACTGACGGTGAGGCAGTGGTCGATTCGGCCGAAGTGGCTGCCTTCGTCAACGGGGAATGCCGGGGTGCAACGCGCTCCTACAATGGACTCTACTATCTCATCATATCGGGTGAGGGAAGTTCCGTTCCGATGCAGCTCTATACGTATCTCGATGGTCGCATGGTCCTGATTGACGACTCGCAGTACTTCACCAGCGACGACAACATCGGTGATCCGTGGTCGCCCTATGTCATCGACCTGCAGCATCTGCCTGATGGTATCAGCGATATTAATGCCGACGATTATGATCCCGATGCATGGTATACGCTCCAGGGCTTCCGCCTCAGTGGTCGTCCCGAATTGCCTGGCATCTACATCCACAATGGACAGAAAGTTGCTATCGGCAAGAAGCATGTCGATCAACAATAAAACATTCATTTTAGCGGGAGTTGGCTTTATCGGCTAACTCCCGTTTTTTTATGCTTCTGCCGTGTCTGTTTTTGATGATAGGTAGAGCTGTCAAATAAGCATTTAATTGGGAGGGAATCGTTTTGAGCAGGTTTTCTTCAGCGATAATTTTGGTTTTCTCGAATTATTGCATTATTTTTGCAGCCATTTGTAAATACAATAGTGAACTATATGAATAAAAGATTGTCTTCGAGTTTTGCGATGCGCAGTGTGGTGGCATCGTTGATGTTTCTGATTGTGACAATAGTATATGCCGTGCCTGCCAAGCCCGGCTTGTTCAGGGTACTGACCCTTTCTGATGGAACCACCGTTCACGCCCGCCTTGTTGGAGATGAGCACGGACACTATTGGTTGGGTGACGACGGCAAGGCTTACCAAAGTGTCGGCGACACGTATCAACTCGTTGACAGGGAGGCCATCATCGCCAATGCCAACCAGCGCCGGCAGGAAGCCAACCAGCGCCGTGCACGGCGTCTGGCTCCAGCTCGTCGCAACGTAGGTGCTGTTGGCAATTATGAAGGTGAGAAGAAGGGACTCATCATCCTGGTCAACTTTCAGGATGTGACATTTGGGAACGAGCATACCCTCGATCGTTTCGATGACATTGCCAACAAAAAGAATTTCAACGACGGTTGGCGTTTCGAGGGTTCGGTGCGAGACTACTTCCTGGCCCAAAGCGAAAGGAAGTTCGACCTGACTTTCGACGTCGTGGGACCGGTTACGGTGAGTCGAAACCAAGCGTACTATGGGAATAACAAAAACAATACGGATGGCAACGACGAGCATCCTGCCGAGATGGTGATCGAGGCTTTGAGTCTGGTGAATAATGCCGTCGATTTCAGTAAGTATGACTGGGACGAAGATGACGAAGTCGATCAGGTGTATGTCATCTATGCCGGACAGGGCGAGGCAGACGGTGGAGCCGGTGAAACCATTTGGCCCCATGAATGGACGTTGTCGTCAGCCAAGAATAATGATGATGGATCGGGTGCTCAAACGCTAGATGGCGTAACCATCAACACCTACGCCTGTGGCAGCGAGTTGAACGGAGAAAATCTGCTGGCGGGAATCGGCACTCTTTGTCATGAGTTCAGCCACTGTCTGGGTTATCCCGACTTCTACAATACCGATGGCGGTAAAGGCCAGGGAATGTATGTCTGGGACCTGATGGATACGGGATGCTATGTCTGGGGCGGTTACATGCCATCGGGCTACACGAGTTATGAGCGCTGGATGGCGGGATGGAAGACCCCCATTGAACTAACTTCGACCACGGCCGTCAAAGGTGTGAAAGGGCTGCAGGACGGTGGCGACACCTACGTCATCTATAACAAGGGCAACCGCAATGAATATTTCCTCCTTGAGAATCGTCAGCTGACGGGATGGGATACTCACCTCCGTGCGGGTGGTCTGCTCATCCTCCACGTGGACTATAATGCGACAGCCTGGTCGAGAAACAAGGTGAATAACGACCCTGATCATCAGCGCATGACCTGGATTCCAGCAGACAATGTGTACGACATCAATCCCGAAACAGGTAAATACAAGTTCGATGGAACAAGCACCGACCCGTTCCCCTACGGCAAAGTGAATGCCTTCGGACCGACCACGACGCCAGCTGCTACGCTTTATAATCGGAATTCCGACGGCAGCTACCTGCTGGATGCTTCGGTTGAACAGATTACGCAGAACGCAGATGGTACTATCGACTTCGTTTTCTATAGTACTGACAATGAGTTTCAAAATGACGGGAATAACACGGACGTCATCGACCTGCTTGATGAAAGAACCGTCAATGTCACCCTCAGTGGACGCACGTTCTATCAGGATGGCTCCTGGAACACCATATGCCTGCCGTTCGACGTGGATCTGACTGCCACGGATTGCCCACTTGCCGGTGATGGTCTGACGGTCAGGAAGCTTACCGAGGCGGAATTTGAGAATAATGTGCTCTATTTGACTTTTGAAGATGCTGGCAACACGCTTGAAGCCGGCACTTCCTACATCATCAAGTGGGCTGATTCACATACAACCCTCGAAGCTCCGACTTTCAAGGGTGTCACCATCGACAGTGCTGCTCCTATTGCCTCGACAGCAGAAAATGACATCATTACATTCAATGGTCTTTACAATCCTCTCCATCTCGATTCGGCTGACGATACGAAGCTGTTCCTTGGAGACGGCAACCAACTCTATTATCCCGACGGCGAGATGACCATCGGTGCTTTCCGCGCCTACTTCCAGCTTGGTGCAGGAATCACGGCAGGCCAGCCCATTGGCACCAGCGAAGACATCAAGGCTTTCGTCCTTGACTTTGGTGATGATGAGACGTGCATCACCGAAATCTCCAATCGTTCCGAACATTCCAAGTACACTGATTCCTATTTCACCCTCGATGGCTTCCGGCTCAACGGCAAGCCCGAGATGAAGGGCATCTATTTGCACAATGGGAAGAAGTTTATTATCAAATAAGAGTATTTAAGTAGTCGTCCAAATAGAAATTAGGGCCCAAGAGATATTCTACATAAAGATATGAACGTTGAAAGAATAAAATTGATGGAGGTGCGTTTCGACCGAGTGTCGGACGCTGTGTCTAAACTGTCCGAAGCTCTTGAGGCTTATCGTTCCGTACAAGACGAACTTTCGATCTTGAATTCTTATTATGGCAGCGACGAGTGGAAACAGGACTTCGCTGACGACGAGGCCGGGCTTTTGCCCAAAGACCTGAAACGAGGTGTACTGTCTGAAGACGGTGTATGGGATGTGATGAGTGAGAATCAGGTTCTTTTGGTACAGATGAGGGAACTGTTAAGAGCTACATCTTTTGATATCTCACAAGAATAATGCTTTACTATGGCAATAAAAAAATGCGTGCCTGGATTATTCGTCCAAGCACGCATTGTTTATTGTGAAGAAGCGGTTTTAGAGTGTCACACCGTTCTTGAAGATCGAGATCTCGTGGATGCCGGCAACCTCATTGTGGGTGTACTCGCCATTGGCGACACGGAGAAAGAGGCCGAGCCATGCTCTTGTCTTCTACCAAGACGCCGGCATTGAAGTCGATCCAGTTGGGTTTGCGCTGATAGAGACCCGAGTTCGTGCTGACCTTCATGGTCGGAACGAATGTGCCGAATGGTGTGCCACGACCAGTGGTGAAGAGCACAATCTGGCAACCGGCAGCAGCCAATGCGGTGGCGGCTACGAGGTCGTTGCCAGGAGCTGAGAGCAGGTTGAGGCCATTGTTCTTAAGACGCTCGCCATACTCCATCACGCCGCATACTACCGAACTACCTGACTTCTGGGTGCAGCCAAGGGCCTTCTCTTCGAGCGTCGAGATACCACCGGCCTTGTTGCCTGGCGAAGGATTCTCGCCGCAAGGCTCACCGTGCGAGAGGAAGTAGTTCTTGAAGTTGTTGATGAGCGAGATGGTCTCATTCAGCAGCTCATCGTTACCGCAACGCTCCATCAGGATGGTTTCGGCGCCGAACATTTCAGGTACTTCGGTGAGGATGGTGGTGCCACCCTGCTTTTCGCAGAGGAAGTCGGAGAATGCACCAAGGAGTGGGTTGGCAGTGATGCCCGAGAAGCCATCCGAACCACCGCACTTGAGGCCGATGCGCAGTTTGCTGGCTGGTACGGTCTCACGCTTGTCCTGCTGGGCCTTCTTGACGAGCTCGGTGAGGAGATTGACACCATAGGGAACCTCATCGCCCTGAACTTCCTGGCAGATCATGAACTTCACACGGTCCTTGTTGTAGTCGCCGCAGAACTCCTCGAAGATGCGAGGCTGGTTGTTCTCGCAACCAAGACCTACAACGAGAATGGCACCTGCATTGGGATGATGTACCATATCACGCAGGATCTTCTTGGTGTTCTCGTGGTCCTCGCTCAGCTGAGAGCAGCCAAAGTTATGTGGGAAGTTGAAGATGCCGTCGATGCCTTCAATCTTGTCACCACCAAAGGCTGCACGAGTCTTTTCGACAATCTGCTTGATGATGCCGTTGACGCAACCTACTGTAGGGATGACCCAAACTTCGTTGCGGATGCCTACCTGACCATCGGGACGCACATAGCCTTGGAAGGTGAGTTGCTCACCCGTTGGCTCATATTTCTTCAGTCCCTTGATGTGGATGTTGCTGTAGTCAAGTGTGCCTGCAAGGTTGGTCTTGATATCCTCGTGATCGAGATAGGAACCCTGCTTGATGGCATGACGAGCATGGCCGATGGGGAAACCGTACTTGATGATGTTCTCGCCTTCGGCAAAGTCCTTGAGTGCGCATTTGTGACCTGCGGGAATGTCGGTAATAAGGGTAATCTGCTGACCGTCAACATCGACAACTGTACCTTTCTTCAAAGGCTGGAGTGCTACGAAAACGTTGTCGGCAGGATTGATTTTCAGGAATTGTTTCACTTTTGAATTAGGTTTAGATGATGTACTAATAGAAAGGAAAATAGGACAATTTACGAGCATGGTTTAAGGATAAGCCAGGGCAGGTAAATTGTCCTAAAAAGATTATTAGAGGATACCCTTAACGGTTTCGAGCATGCCCTTAGCCTGGATCTGGTTCAGGAAGTCGGTAACCATATCGGTCATGCCGGGAATCTCATTGAGGTTGCCCTGCTCTTTCCAGATAAGATCCACAGCGCCAAGTACGCCTTCAGCCACCTTGCGGGTGTCGCCGGTTGCCCAGAGGTTGGTGAGCAGATCCATGATCTCTTGTGCATCGTTGGGCTGGATTGGAGCACCATCGGCGCGTACACCACCCTTATAATAGGTGATGATGGCGGCAAGACCAAGCACGAGGCCCTTAGGCAGTTCGCCCTTGCGCTCGAGATAAACCTTCACGCCGGGGAGATCGCGAGTCTGATACTTGGGGAATGAGTTGAGCATGATGCTGGTCACCTGGTGATCGACGTATGGGTTGTCGAAGCGCTCCAGAACGTCGGCAGCGAACTGCTTCAGCTCGTCCATTGGCAGGTTGAGGGTTTGCATGAGCTCATCAAACTGTACCTTGTGGATGTACTTGCTGATGACGGGATGATGGCAGGCATCGCGTACAATGTTTACGCCACTGAGATAAGCGACAGGGGAGAGGACGGTGTGAGGACCATTGAGGAGGGTAACCTTTCTCTCATGATAGGGAGCCTCGCTCTCGGCAATGAGTACATGGAGACCAGCCTTCTCGGCGGGGAACTCCTTGCGAAGGGCAGCGCAAGTCATGTTGGTAGGACGCTCGATAACCCAGAGGTGGAAGATTTCGGCCTGGATCATCAGGTTGTCGGCATAGCCGGCGCGCTTCTGCAGCTTGGCGATGTCCTTGCGTGGGAAGCCGGGAACGATGCGGTCAACGAGGGTTGCGCAAACGTAGCAGTACTTGTTGAACCACTTCTTGAAAGCTGCATAGTCCTTGCCGAAGTCATCCTTCCAGAGCTCGATGTACTTCTCGATGCATTCCTTGAGGTGATGTCCGTTGAGGAAGATCAGCTCGCAAGGCATGATGATGAGGCCCTTCTTTGGGTTGCCATTGAAGGTCTTGAAGCGACGGAAGAGGAGCTGGGTGAGCTTGCCGGGATAAGAAGATGCAGGAGCATCGGTGAACTTGCAGTTGGGATCAAAAGCGATACCAGCCTCGGTGGTGTTGGAGATGACGAAACGGATGTCCGGCTGATCTGCCAAAGCCATGAATGCAGCATTCTGGCTGTATGGGTTGAGGGCGCGGCTGATGACATCCACACGGTCGAGGGTATCAACGGGCTTGCCGTTCTGACGGCCCTGCAGGTTGACGTGATAGAGGCAATCCTGGCCATTGAGCCACTCCACCATACCACGTTCGATTGGCTGAACGACAACAACAGAAGCGTTGAAGTCGGTCTTCTTGTTCATATTCCAGATGATCCAATCAACAAATGCACGGAGGAAGTTACCTTCACCAAACTGGATGATTTTCTCGGGAGCCACGCTCTTGGGCGCGGTCTGCTTGTTTAAAGCTTTCATGTCGTTTTTGAATAATGATTAAAGTTAGTATGTTAGGTTTATAATGCATGTTTATTTCAAAAAACGCTCAAAAAACAGAGCAATAACATGTAAAATTCTTTGCAAATATACTAATTTTATTTTTTAATCAAAAAAAAAACATAAAATTTTTGCTTTAATTAAAAAAAAAACGTATCTTCGCCCCATGAAATTAGCAAAAACACTACAATTTTTGCAGATTTCACTAATGAAAACCTAAGCGTACGACTATAGTACACTAAGAATAGTTAATAGTAAAAAACTCCTCTAATCGGGTTTCATCTTATACAAACACAATAAACACTTTTTTTACAATGAAAGCATTTTTGGACGAAAACTTCCTGCTGCAGACCGAAACTGCACAGAAGCTTTACCACGAGCATGCGGCTAAAATGCCGATCATCGATTATCACTGTCACCTCATTCCCCAGATGGTAGCCGAAAACAAGCGTTTCGAGTCTATCGCACAGATCTGGCTCATGGGCGATCACTACAAGTGGCGTGCCATGCGCAGCAACGGTGTGGACGAGCGTTTCTGCACCGGCAAAGACACCACCGACTGGGAGAAGTTCGAGAAGTGGGCAGAGACCGTTCCTTACACTTTCCGTAACCCTCTCTATCATTGGACCCACTTGGAGCTCAAGACTGCTTTCGGCATCACC
>CACXTQ010000044.1:0-45851 GCA_902770595.1 uncultured Bacteroidales bacterium
CCTCGCCAACTCGACCGAAACGGCAAATGCCGAGAAGGCCACGGCTTGCCAGGCGTTCATCGGTGTGCTCAACGTCCTGCTCGCTGACGCCAAGAAGCGCTACAACCAGCGCATCAGCAATGGCTCTGGCGATGAGGGTGAGGGCGAAGGTGGCAACACCAACCCCGACGACTCTTCGGACACCATCCCGGATGACGAAGGAGGCGAAGGTGGCAGCGGCTCGGGCTCTGGCACCGACAACAGCGGTTCGGGCAACAGCGGCTCCACCGATTCCGGCAACTCTCAGGGCAGCGGTTCGGGCAGCAACACTGGCACCGACAACAGCGGTTCGGGCAACAGTGGCAGCGGCTCGGGTGACAACACCACCGATCCTAACCATCCCTCTGAGGGCGGTGTCGAAAATGGTGACGAGGTAGCGTTCTGATCTATAGACCCTCTCTAATCCCCCTGCTTAGGGGGACCGAGAGGGTCTGAAAAAAGACATTATGAAATGGAAAAGAATCGTGGAGATGCTGCTCCGCATCCTCTGGATGCTGAGGAAGTCCCCTCCTGTAATGGAGCCAACGAAACCGATGAGACCGAATGCACTGAACTCGAAGAGCGCATCCGCCGAGTGCTGCCAAGATCGCAGGTGTTGTCCTTGCTGCGCTCGGACTGTCGTCGTTCAACGAGGAGAATTGACCTGCTGGTGCTGCATTGCAGCGACACTCGTCCCAATCAGGACTTCACCATCGAGAAGCTGATGCGCAGTCATCGTGCTCGCGGCTTCGGCACCTATCCGGGTTATCACCTCTATGTGCGACGGGATGGTAGTCTCTACTATTGTCGACCTGTCGCCGAGCGGGGATGTCACGTCAAGGGGCACAATGCCTTCAGTATCGGGATCTGCTACGAAGGTGGCCACTCGTGCAGTCCCGAATATAAGTACGAGGACAATCGCACAGCTGAGCAGATGGTCGTCCTGGACGAGATCTTCACGCTGCTGCATGAGGTCTATCCCGAGGCTCGTATCGTGGGGCACTGCGAACTCAATCCCTGCAAGGCCTGTCCCTGTCTCGATCCACCGGCTTCGGTCGAATACTCTTACATCTTTAATCATCACGAAACATGAAACATATCGTAGAGAGCGTGGAGGAGATGTACCACGCAAGAGAGCCAACTGGAGAGGTTATCATTGATGAGGTCGTGAATGCAGTACGCAAGACCAGGACACAGCGGTCAAGCGATATCGCATTGCTCCTCGACGTAGAACATCGACAGCTGAACGATGCATTCAAGATGCTCACGGGCATAAACCTGAGCACGATGATCATCGAGTGGCGAATGATGCAAGCCAAGGATCTGCTCGACGACAAGAGCCTGTCGGTGACTGAGGTAGCCCATCGATGCGGCTTCAAGCGTCAGAAGAACCTTATCCTGGCATTCCGCCGACGGTGGGGAACCACTCCGCAAGCGTACCGGACGGGCAAGCTGCTCCGCAACGGCAATTATGTGGTCAACAAGGACTATCATTCGCGGAAGAATGCGCTCGACATCGCGAAGGAGCATCTATCGCGAATCGATGAACAACAGTAATAAAAGCAGAAACCCTATTTCAAATCGTGGCATGTCCCCCAAGGTACCATGGAGGATATGCCGCGATTATTGCATGTCCGCTAACGTTCGTTGGAGGACATACATCGACGGGGGCATGTCCGCTAACGTTCGCGGGAGGACATGCGACGACGGGAGGATGTCCGCTAATGTTCGTTGAAGGATATGCATCGACGGGAGGATGTCCGCTAACGGTCGCGGGAGGATATGCGACGATGGGGGGATGTCCGCTAACGGTCGTTGAAGGATATGCAACGATAGTGAGATGTCCGCTAACGGTCGTTGAAGGATATGCAACGATAGTGAGATGTCCGCTAACGTTCGCGGGAGGACATGCGACGACGGGAGGATGTCCGCTAACGTTCGTTGAAGGATATGGTTCTATAAAATGATGTCCTCCAACGTTCGCTGGGGGACATGCATCGATTTCTTTAATAAAGACCTTCGAACAACTCAGAAACTCCTTCGAGATAAGTGTAGCGACGCTCGCGGGAATCGCTGCTATTGGGAGTACCATCGCTGTGGCAATTGGTGCAGTAATAACTCAACTCGACACCACCTCCTACGAAAGTAGGCGAGAAGCGCTTGACCTTCACCCAACGATTGATGCCATGGACCTTCAGGACGTCACCCACCTGGGGACATCCATTGTCGATGGCATATTGACGAAGGAGGTCGTTCATTTCCTGCTCCTGCTGCTTTCGTAATTCGTCGAAAGCAAGGCGCTGCTTATTATACAATGCAATGATGCTTTGGCGAGTGATCATGGAGTTCAATTAACAATTAATAATTAACAATTAACAATTGCTTGTTAGAACAGGATTTATTAAACACCCAACTCCACTGCCTTGCCGAAGGGGGCGAGGGAGAGTTTGGCAAGTTTGAAGTGCTGCTTGCCAAAGGGGATGCCAATGATGATGATGTAGAGCAATATACCGAAGACGATATGCATCAGGCAGGCAAAGAGGCCTCCGCAGATAAGCCAGATGATGTTGAGCGGGATGCGGATGCAGCCTGTAGGGCTCGATGTACTTCGAACTTTCGAACCAAAGGGGAAGAGGCAGAGAAGGCCAATCTTGAAGGTCTGCCATGCTACGGGAATGCCGATGATGGTGCATGCCATTGCCAGACTGCCTGTGAAATAACCGATGGCGGCTTCGAGGCCTCCGAAGATCCACCAGATAATGGTGCCAAGGAAGTTCATAAATAACAATTCAATTAACAATTAATAATTAACAATTAACAATTATTGTTTGGAACAAAATGGTTAATTGTCTAATTCAACGACAGTGATGCCGGAGCCACCAAACTGGACATGTTCGTCGTGGAAGTCCTTGATGCCGGGAAGGGTGCTGAGGTACTGACGGATGGCCTGACGAAGGGCGCCAGTGCCTGTGCCATGGAGGATGCGCACCTGGCTAACCGAGAGGAGGATGGCATCGTCCATATAATACATCACAGCCTGAAGTGCCTCGTCGGCACGCATCCCACGCTCCCATACCGTTGGTGTAGTTCTGCTCCTTCTTCAGTTGATTGCGGCTGACCTTTTCGAGTCGTGCGAAATCGACCATCGACTTGATTATGCCAAAAGCCACCTGCACCTGACGACCGTTGACCGAAAGCACCTCTCCCACCGTCTGCTGTCCCTTGAGACGAACATAATCGCCCGGCTGGAGCGCATCGGAAGCCGAAACGGCGACAGCGTTCGGATCGCCCGATTGTTCGACGACTGAGGGAGGCACCACGGGTTTGGGTTCCTGAAGACGCTTCTGCTTGAAGCGTTCGTGCTCTTCGCGTATCTTGCGCGTCGCCTCCTTCTCGGCCTGAGCCTGCTTGATGTCGCGGATGGTCTTCTCGATGCGTGCATTGGCCTGCTGCATGAGTTGGTTGGCCTCGTCGCGTGCCTGCTGCATCACTTCCTGACGCTTGGTCTTCAGTTCACGCGTCTTCTCGTCGTACTCCTGTGACTTCTGTTCGAGTTCCTTCTCCTGCTGGTGCACCTTCTGACGCTTCTGCTCCCAATAGCGCTTGTCGCGACTGATATCCTGAAGGTATTTGTCCATATTGACATAGTCGGAACCCACAATCTCCTTCGCATTGTCAATCACATCGCGGGGCAGTCCAATCTTGTGAGCGATCTCGAGGGCAAACGAAGAGCCTGGTCTTCCCACTTCGAGGCGGAACAACGGCCGCATCTCGCCACGGTCGTAGAGCATGGCACCATTGACAATGCCGGGCGTCTCGTCGGCAAAGAGTTTCAGGTTGGTGAAGTGGGTGGTGATGACACCGTTCACCTGCTGTTCGTTGAGTTTCGAAAGGATGGCCTGGGCAATGGCACCACCTATCTGCGGCTCGGTACCTGAACCGAACTCATCGACGAGAATAAGGGTGCCGCCCGAGCCCGTGAACTCTCCGTGTGCACGACGATAACCATGTGCGTTGCGCAGCATGAACTTCATGTTCTGCAGGTGGCTCGAATAGGTCGAGAGGTCGTTGTCGATGCTTTGCTCGTCGCCAATGTCGATGAAGATATGGTCGAAGACAGCCACCTCGGAATTGTCCTTCATAGGCACGGGCAGGCCATGCTGGAGCATATACTGAACGAGGCCGAGTGTCTCAAGGCACACCGACTTGCCACCAGCGTTCGGACCCGATATGAGCACGATGCGTTGCTTCTTGTGGTCGAGCAGGATATCGAGGGGTACCACCGTGCGGCCCAACTGCTTGTAGCGGAGGTAGAGCAGCGGATGACGCGCCTGCACCCAGTCGGTGATGTTCTGTTCGGAGAGTCGTGGCACGATGCCGTCGATCTCGTGGGCAAAACGCACCTTGGCACGCAGGAAATCTATTTCGCCCAGGAAGTCGTAGCTCTCGAGCAGATTGTCGATGTCGGGACGGATAAGGTTGGCTATCGACGAGAGGATGCGGATGATCTCCTGCCGTTCCTCGCCTTCGAGTTCGCGGATGCGGTTGTTGGCCTCCACCACTTCGGCAGGCTCGACATAGAGCGTCTTTCCGGTGGCCGACTCGTCGTGGACAATGCCGCGCAGACGGCGCTTGGAAGAAGGCGGGATGGGGATGACCAGACGACCGTCGCGCATAGTAGGTGTGGTGTCCTTATCGACATATCCCTCGGCCTGGGCATTGCGCAGGATGCCGTTGAGAAGGCGACCTATGGACGAGAGGTTGCGCTGCATCTCGCGGCGTATCTCGGCCAATTGGGGACTGGCATTGTCGCGTATCTCCCCTGTGGGTGTCAAGGTCTGGTCGATCTTGCGGACAATGTCGGGGAAGGTGTCCACGCCCTGTGCCATGCTATGAAGAAGCGGGAAACGTGCGACGAAATCCTGTGCGGCTACTCCACCTTGTGAAGCATCGGCGGTACGCACCTCTTCGCCCGGTTTGGGATTGAGGTAACGCACGAGGGCTTCGATGGTGCGCAGGCTGCGCATCAGGTCATAAAGTTCGTCGGTTTCCATGAATGTGCCCGCCACACGGACACGCTTGAGGGCAGGGGTGAGGTCGAAGAAGCAGTCGGTAGGCAAGGGCTGGGCAGCCTGCTCAATGAGACGTTTCATCTCGTCGAGAAGGGATAGTTCGTGCTGTAAGGCACGCCTATCGGTAAGGAATTGCATGTCATCGACACGACGAGCCCCCAGGGGACAAAGCGTTGCCCCCCGGACCATATCACGGATCTTGCCGAACCCGAGTTTGTCTTCTATGTTCTGCGGATAAACCATTATTCTTCAAGTTGGCCCACGCCCTGACGCAGCACCTCAGGCTCGTCTTCGAGCAGACTCACCACGGTGGAGGGCTGCTCCTCGCCATAACCGCCGTCGATGAGCACATCGGCCTGGTTCTGGAAAGCCTCCTCGATGAGGAACGGGTCGGTCATGTAACTGATCTCGTTATCCTCGTCGCCATCCTCCATCTGTACCTTGAGCGAGGTGGTAAGCAGCGGACGGTCGAGTTCTTCGAGCAGGGCGTGCAGGATAGGCTGATCGGGGATGCGGATACCTACGGTGTTGCGACTGCGGAATACCTTTGGCAACTTCGAGCCTGCCTCCAGGATGAACGTGAAGGGACCAGGAAGGTTCTTGCGAAGGAGCTTGAACTGACGGTCGGAGATACGCACATATTCAGCAGCCTGTGCGATGTCGCGGCAGATGATCGAGAGATGTCCGTTCTTCTGTTCCTCCTTGCGGTACTGGTAGATCTTCTCGACAGCACGCTGGTTGAGCGCATCACAACCGATGGCATACACCGAATCGGTGGGATAGATGACAATGCCCCCATCGCGAACGACCTGGGCGATGTCCTGCAGGATGCGCGGGTTGGGGTTGTTGGCGTAAAGTTTATAGGTTTGCATACATCTAATATATTTTGCGGGCACAAAGGTACGCAAGTTTTTCTGAAACTCCAAATTATGGAGGGACTTTTTTACAAAAAAATTAGGCAAGGGAATCATCCCTTGCCTTAAACCTATCATAGTTAAGCAAATCTTGAGTCAGTCTTACACGGAGCCTCACGGCTCGGTTCTTCTTGTAATGCGATGCAAAGATATGGATATTCGATAGACAGGGACTCCGGAATCGTAAAATATTTATCGATTTTACGATTTTAAATCTAATTTGTACGATTTTACTCCTAATTATTTTATATTTCCGCGAAAATCATTGGCAGGAGATGAAAAAAACACTATCTTTGCACCGAGCATTTCGACAAATCGAAAACAAAAGCGGATAATAACATGAGTGGTCGCATAGCTCAAAATTATAGAAAAATTAAATCAAAAAATTGTAAGAAAAACGGGACGATATTGTTCTCGGCTATTGTATGCTACTTCTTTTGATAATTTTTTAAATCAATTTTCTTATAATTTTGAGCGAAGCGACCCCTTGAACAAAGTTGTTATATAGAAGCATGAAAACAGCAATCATCGGAGCAGGCGCAGCGGGTTGTTTTTGCGCAAACGTCCTGAAAAGGCTCCGTCCGGAGTCGCAGATTGACGTATACGAAAGCGGACAGAAGCCCTTGCAGAAGGTGGCCATCACGGGCGGTGGACGTTGCAATCTGACCAACAGTTTTGCCGAAGTGAGGAGCATGAACCAGGTTTATCCAAGAGGATACAATCTGATGAAGCGCCTGTTCAAGCGTTTCGACCATCGGGCTACCATGCAGTGGTTCGAAGATGAAGGTGTGCGACTGGTGACGCAGGACGACCAATGCGTGTTCCCACAGAGCCAGGATGCCATGGAGATTGTCACAACGCTGCTCAGAGGAATGCAGGGCGTGCGAATCTACACCAACCAGCGCGTGAGGGAAATCAGTCCCTGCAACGAACACAGTTACCGGATAAGCACCGACAGCCGAAGCGAAGTCTATGACAACGTGGTGGTGACCACGGGCGGCTCGCCAAAGGCATCGGGTCTGGACTTCCTTTCGGAACTGTCGCTTGAGATGGTCCCTCCCGTCCCCTCCCTATTCACCTTCAACATAGGAAAGGAAGGAGGCAAGGATCCCATCACCACACTGATGGGCGTGGTGGTGAAACAGGCGGAAGTGCGTCTGCCGGGGACCAACTACAAGGCCGACGGACCTTTGCTGATCACCCATTGGGGCATGTCGGGCCCTGCCATCCTACGCCTGTCGAGCTATGCGGCACGCTGGCTTGCCGACAAGGGCTACCAGGCCACACTTTCGGTAAACTGGATGGGAAGCATGAACGAGGAAGAGGTGCGCACATTGCTTCAGCAACGGATGAACGAACAACCCAAGAAGCAGATAGGTACCGTCCACCTGCTCACCCAGCGCCTATGGAATCACCTTTTAAATAAAATAGAGTTGTCCCCCGAGCGGAGATGTGCCGAAGTGGGCAGCAAACAGCTCAACAAACTGGTGGCGACCCTGTGCAACGACACCTACCGCATCACGGGGCAGAGCCGATACAAGGAAGAATTCGTCACCTGCGGGGGCGTATCGCTCACGAACATCGACCCGAACACCCTGGAATGCAAGCAGCATCGGGGCGTGTACTTCGCGGGCGAAGTGCTCGACGTCGATGCCGTGACGGGCGGGTTCAACCTGCAGGCAGCATGGACCATGGGATACATTGCGGCACAAGGGATTTTAAGGGATTCTAAGGGATTGTAAGGGATTCTAAGGGACATTAAGGGACGAATGTTAATTGGGACGCATTCTCTATAGGGGGGAGTGACGTCCCTTCACATCCCTTAATATCCCTAAATATCCCTTATTATCTTTCAAGTTTAGCAAATGCGTAACTTGAGTAAAATGATATGTAGAGTTGGCTATGAATACTATTTAACAATTAAAATAAAGAAAAGTGGAAAACACGCAAAGGTTTTTCGGAGAAAAATAATTATCTTTGCACCGCATCATTGCGCGTGAGCGCAAGCATTATCTTAATTATTAAATATTTTTCAATAATGTTCAAAACCTTTCATGGAGCCCACTTAGTGCACTCCTACCACAAGAAGAAGTCAAAGACACGCTTCAAGTTCAGCAGCTATCTGAGAATGATTATAGCCACCATCCTGGCGTTCGTCATTGCCTTCCTCCCAACCGACACCTTTGGCATTGAAGGGCTCAATGCCGTACAACAGCGCGTCATCGCAATTTTTGTCTTTGCAGCCATCATGTGGCTCACCGAAGCCATACCCTCGTGGTGTACGTCGGTACTGATCATCGTGGTCATGCTATTCACCATATCCGACAAGGGACTGACCCCGTTCATGGGTGTGGAGGATGCCATCTACGTTCCCTATAAGAACATTATGCACTGCTTTGCCGACCCGACCATTCTGCTCTTCATCGGCGGCTTTGTGCTTGCCATCGGTCTGACCAAGACGAAACTCGACGTGGTGCTCGCCAAGAACCTGCTTGCACCCTTCGGCACCAAGCCAGCCACCGTGCTGCTGGGCTTCATCGTCGTGACTGCCGTCTTCTCGGCTTTCGTATCGAACACGGCTACTGCTGCCATGATGCTGGCCTTCCTGGCTCCCGTGCTGCGCGCCATGCCTGAGGGTTCGAAGGACCGCACTGCCCTGGCTCTCGCCATTCCCATCGGTGCCAACATCGGAGGTATTGCAACGCCTATCGGCACTCCTCCTAATACCATCGTGCTGGGTTACCTCAACGAGAACCTCGGACTCAGCATCTCGTTTGGCGAATGGATGCTCAAGATGGTGCCCCTGGTAGCTTGTCTGCTCATTGCCGGTTGGATACTGCTCCGCATCATGTTCCCCTTCACGCAGAAGGAAATCAAACTGGATATCACCGGACACTTCCATTCGAACCACCAGTCGTGGATCGTCATCGTGACCTTTATCGTCACCATCTTCCTCTGGTGTTTTGCCGACCTCCTGAACTTAGGTTTGAACTCCAACATCGTAGCCCTGCTCCCCGTGGCCGTCTTTGCAGCCACAGGCGTCTTCACCAAGCATGACCTTGAGGAAATCAACTGGTCGGTGCTTTGGATGGTAGCCGGCGGTTTTGCACTCGGTGTTGCCCTCAATACGACCAAACTTTCGGAAGTACTGGTCAACTCGATCCCATTTGACCAGTGGAGTCCGTTGCTCGTGATGATCATCTCGGGTCTGGTATGCTACGGCTTCTCGAACTTCATCAGCCACTCGGCAGCCGCTTCGCTCCTCACTCCCGTGCTCGGCGTGGTAGCAGGCGCCATGGTGGCCGGCGGTACGCTGACACAGGGCGGCCTGTCGCAGATGCTCATCGGCGTTGCCATCGCAGCTTCCGTCTCGATGATCCTGCCTATCTCGACGCCACCGAATGCCATTGCCCATTCGACGGGATTCATTCAGCAGAAGGACATGATCAAGGTCGGCCTGATCATCGGTCTGCTCGGCCTCGTCATCGGCTATTGCTGGATGTTCCTGGTATTCTGACAAACACCAAACCACTAACATATTACTACTATGAAAAAGCTCTTGACAATCGCAGCTGCATTTGCCTTTGCGCTGCCAGTTTGGGCCGTTGAGCCCGAAACCAACGTGGCCAATGCCGCCGAGAATCCTACGACAGTTTCATCTGAGGATGAACCTTCGGGATTCTTCACTTCGATGCTGAACGATGCCATCGAAAACGCCATGGATCCACAAGGTCCCGGCCCACGCCGCGGACATGGTGACAAACCCGCCCCGAAGGACGACAAGCCACAGTACGGCCGCACCGTAACCGGCTTCGCTTCGGCTCCCAAGTTCGGCGGTTACTACATCGGCCGCTATTCCTACAGCGACCAGGCCGGCTCGCACGGCGGTGCAGGCTTCAACCAGCGCCTCATCCGTGCATACGTTGACGGCACCATCTTCAAGGACTTCAAGTACCGCATCCAGGTACAGGTGAACAACGCTTCGTTCCATATGAAGGACGTATTCCTTGAGTGGCAGCGCTACAGCTTCTTCAAGATCAAGTTCGGTCAGTACAAGCGTGCCTTCGGCTTCGAGAACCCCATGAACCCATGGGACATCACCGCAGGCGACTACTCGCTCTTCACCAAGGCCCTCACTGGTCATGACGACTATGTGAAGAAGGCTGCCGGTGCCGGCTCCGACTCGGACGGCGGACGTGACCAGGGCTTGCAGATCCAGGGCGACTTCGGCAAGATGAAGGGTGGATATGACCTCATCCACTACCAGATCGGCATCTGGAACGGCCAGGGCATCAACACCAGCGATGCTGACGGCAAGAAGGACGTCATCGGTACCATTCAGGTTCAACCCATCAAGAACCTCTTCATCGGCTTCTTCGGCTGGCACGGCGACTACATTTACAATGGCGTGGAGCACAGCAAGAACCGCTACGCCTTCGGCCTGAAGTACGACAACAAGGGCTGGACACTGCGCAGCGAATGGGGCCACGGACAGTCGGACCTCGGCAAGGCTGATGCCTGGTACGTAATTGGCGGTATGCCCGTCAACGACTGGTGGAAGATTGCTGCCGAATACCAGTGCTACCGCCTGGGCAAGGAGTGGGGCAAATCGCACAACATGTACTCGTTCATCTCGGACTTCCAGATCCACAAGAACCTGATGTTCCAGATCCAGTACAACTACAACAACAAGCGCTCACTCGGTGACAACGCAAACTACAACGAGATCTGGGGCGAGATCTACTTCCGCTTCTGATTTTCAGCACCCCTGCATAAACCTCTTCCCACCTCGGGAGGAGGTTTTTCTTGTAAACTATAACATGCAAACCTTCGGCAAATGGGGAGGTTAGTATAATTTTTTGTATAAATAAATACCAACATATCAAGAAATTTCATATCTTTGCGCGCAAAATATAAAACGAAAAAAGAAATGATGACTGCAAAAGAAATCCGCGAGAGCTTCCTGAAGTTCTTTGCTTCAAAGGGCTGCACCATCGTACCATCGGCTCCGATGGTGCTCAAAGGTGACCCCACCCTGATGTTTACGAATGCTGGCATGAACCAGTTCAAGGATATCATTCTCGGCAATGTCGAGAAGAAGTTCAGCCGTGCCGCCGACAGCCAGAAATGTCTGCGCGTGAGCGGCAAGCACAACGACCTGGAGGAGGTTGGACACGACACCTACCACCACACGATGTTCGAGATGCTCGGCAACTGGTCGTTCGGCGACTACTTCAAGGAAGAAGCCATCTCGTGGGCTTGGGAATACCTGGTTGACAAGTTGCACCTCGACCCGAAGAACATGTACGCCACCGTCTTCGAGGGTTCGAAGGAGGAAGGACTCGACCGCGACAACGAGGCTGCCACCATCTGGGAGCGTTTCCTGCCGAAGGATCACATCCTCAATGGCAACAAGCACGATAACTTCTGGGAGATGGGCGACACAGGTCCCTGTGGCCCCTGCTCGGAGATTCACTACGACAGCCGCTCGGAGGCCGAAAAGGCTGCAACACCTGGCCGTGAACTTGTGAACAAGGACCATCCGCAGGTAATCGAGATCTGGAACCTCGTCTTCATGCAGTACAACCGCAAGGCTGACGGCAGCCTTGAGAAACTACCTGCCCACGTGATCGACACGGGAATGGGCTTCGAGCGTCTGGTACGCACATTGCAGAACAAGACCTCGAACTACGACACCGACGTCTTCCAGCCTATCATCCAGGTGATCGGCGCCCTCAGCGGCCGCACCTATGGCGAGAACGAGAAGACCGACGTGGCCATGCGCGTCATCGCCGACCATATCCGCACCATCGCCTTTGCTATCACCGACGGTCAGTTGCCCAGCAACGCCAAGGCAGGCTACGTGATTCGTCGCATCCTGCGCCGTGCCGTACGTTATGCCTACACCTACCTCGGCCAGAAGGATGCCTTCCTCTACAAACTGCTCCCCGTGCTCATCGAGACCATGGGCGATGCCTATCCAGAACTGAAGGCCCAGAACGAACTCATCGTGAAGGTCATCAAGGAGGAGGAAGACAGCTTCCTGCGTACCCTGGCAGGCGGCATCAAGCGTCTTGAGAACATCATGGCCGACACCAAGGCCAGCGGAAAGACCGTGATCGACGGCAAAGATGCCTTCACGCTCTTCGACACCTTCGGATTCCCACTCGACCTCACAGAACTCATCGCACGCGAAAATGCGCTGACCATCGACGAGGAGGGCTTCAAGGTGAACATGCAGGCTCAAAAGGAACGTGCACGCAACGCTGCTGCCGTAGAGAACGGCGACTGGGTGGAACTCCATGCAGGCACTACCGACTTTGTGGGCTATGACTTCCTCGAAGCCGAGACCGAAGTACTGCGCTACCGCAGCATCAAGCAGAAGAACAAGACCTTCTACCAGATCGTGCTCGAAAAGACACCATTCTACGGCGAGATGGGCGGACAAGTGGGCGACAAGGGTGTGCTCGTCTTCGGCGAAGGCGAAGCCATCAAGGTCATCGACACCAAGCGCGAGAACAACCTCGCAGTACACATTGTCGAGAAACTGCCTGCCGACATCACCGCTCCTGTAGTTGCCAAGGTCGATGAGGAGTCGCGTATCGCCATCGAGTGCAACCACACGGCTACCCACATCCTCGACTACTGCCTGCGCAAGGTGCTGGGCACACACGTCGAGCAGAAGGGTTCGTACGTGAGCAGCGAAAGCCTGCGCTTCGACTTCAGCCACTTCCAGAAGGTGACCGATGCCGAAATCCGCGAGGTAGAACATCTGGCCAACAAGATGGTGCGTGAGGGCATCGCTATCGAAGAGCATCGCAACATGCCTATCGACGAGGCCCGCAAGATGGGCGCCATCGCCCTCTTCGGCGAAAAGTACGGTGACGAGGTGCGTGTAGTTAAGTTCGGTCCCAGCATCGAACTCTGTGGTGGCACCCACATCAACAACACGGGCCGCATCGGCATGATCCGCATCTTGTCGGAGTCGTCGGTAGCAGCCGGCGTTCGCCGTATCGAAGCCATCACCGGCAAGGCCGTTGAAGGCATGCTCGACAATATGCAGGACACCCTCCGCAACCTGAGGGAAATGTTCAACAATGCCCCCAACCTCGTCAGCGCCATCAAGCATCAACTCGAGGAGGACAGTTTCATCAAGCAGCAGCTCACCGAAATCAAGAAGCAGCAGGAGCAGCAGATGAAGCACAAGTTTGCCGAGAAGGCTGTCGAAATCAACGGTATGCGTGTCGTTAAGATCCTGCAACCCCTGGAGCCCGATTCGATCAAGAACATCGCATTCCAACTGCGCCAGGAGAACCAGAACATGATCATCGTGGCAGGCACCTCCTTCCAGACCAAGCCTTTGCTCACCGTGGCCATCAGCGACGACATCGTAAAGCAGGGCAACCTGAATGCCGGCCAATTGGTGAAGGGCGCTGCCAAACTCATCAGCGGTGGCGGCGGTGGACAGCCACACTTCGCCCAGGCCGGTGGCAAGAGCGAGGACGGACTGCCAGCAGCCATCGACTTCATTCTCGATGCCATCAGGAAGTAATCACCCCTAACACTTCAAAGCCTTGAAAACAAGACTTATCTCCACCCTGTTCGTATTCTTCACGTCAGTCGCCCTTCTTTTTGCCGATGCCAAGATCAAGTTCACGACCAATACGCACGACTTCGGCACCATTCAGGAGAAGGACGGCGACGTGACGGCAAAGTTCGAATTCACCAACACAGGTGACTCCCCCTTGCTCATCACCCGCGCCACGGCAACCTGCGGATGCACCACCCCCGAGCATCCCAAGAAACCACTGCGCCCCGGCGAGAAGGGCGAGATTGTCGTGACCTATCATGCCAAGGGCCGTCCCGGTCCGTTCGACAAGAGCATCTACGTCTATTCGAACGACGCAAAGAACGAAAAGGTGCTGCTCACCATCACTGGCAATGTCGTCAGTGCCACCGGTGTGCGCGAGACGTTTACCGAAGAACTGGGTGGAGGACTGCGTGTGAAGACCCTCTCGCTCAATTTCTTCGACGTCTATCCCGGACGCAACAATCGTACCCGCACCCTCGCCGTCTATAACGAAGGCGACACACCCATGACACTCACCTACCGCAATGTGCCCAAACACATCCACATCGACTGCGATCCCGAGGTGATTGAGCCCAAGCAACAGGGACGTGTGCTGGTGACCTTCGAGACCGAAAAGGTGAAGGACTGGGGCACGCGCACCGACGTGATTGACATCTACGTGAGGGGACAGGAGACGAGGATGAAGAACAACCACATCACGTTGTTGGCCGACATCTGGGAGGACTTCAGCAAACTCTCCAAGGAACAGCGCCAGAATGCGCCCGAAATTGAGGTTTCGAACACCATCCTTGACTTTGAGCGTGGCAACAATACCCGCACTCGCGAGCTGACCGTGCGCAACACCGGCAAGGAGACACTCCAGATACGCAAAGTACAGCACGACGATGCCGAGGCCTTCAAGACCACCATCGAGAAGACTTCGTTGAAGCCGGGCGAAGCCACCAAAATGCGCGTCACCTTCGATCCTTCCAAGACCAAGAAGCGCAGCATCAATCAGCACCTTACCATCATCAGCAACGACCCAAGCAATTCGCGCGTCATTGTCAACATCCAGGCAGGGAAGTAGGCACATCGGACAAAGCGAATAGCATGGCCCTTGGATTGGGTGCCAAAAAATGCCAAATATACTTTTCAAAGCAGACTTTTATAGCAAAATAATGAGCCTTGGAAGTTCATTATTTTGCTTTTTCTGTGTAAATTACATTTAAAAATAGTAAATTTGCAACGTTATAATATTCCCAAGCAATAAATACAATATTCGATTATCATTAAAACAATAAAGCAATGGCAACTTATTTGACTAACGACAAACTCGTTATTGTTGGCGCCGCAGGTATGATTGGCTCCAACATGGTACAGACCGCACTCACCATGAGAATGACCCCAAACATTTGCCTTTATGACGTTTACGCTCCCGGTCTTGAGGGCGTAGCCGAGGAAATGTTCCACTGTGGTTTCGAAGGTGCCAACATCACCTGGACTACAGACGTCAAGGAAGCCTTCACCGATGCCAAGTATATCATCTCTTCAGGTGGTGCTCCACGTAAGGCTGGCATGACCCGCGAGGATCTGCTGAAGGGCAACTGTGAGATCGCACGCGGTCTTGGCGAGGACATCCAGGCATACTGCCCCGATGTAAAGCATGTTGTTATCATCTTCAACCCAGCCGACCTCACCGGTCTCGTAACTCTGCTCTATTCCGGTTTGAAGCCAAGCCAGGTTACTACTCTTGCCGCCCTCGACTCTACCCGTCTGCAGAGCGCTTTGGCCAAGAAGTTCCACGTACTGCAGTCGAGCATCACCGGTTGCCGCACCTTCGGTGGCCACGGTGAGCAGATGGCAGTATTCGGAAGCAAGGTGAAGATCGGCGATCGCACCCTTTCTGACCTTGTCGGCACACCTGAGTTCTCGAACGAGGAGTGGGCAGAAATGAAGAAGGCTGTGACCAAGGGCGGTGCCAAGATCATTGAGCTCCGCGGCCGTAGCTCTTTCCAGAGCCCATCGTACTGCGCTGTCGAAATGATTCGTTCGGTGATGGGTGGCGAGCCTTTCCGTTGGCCTGCAGGCACCTATTGCAACGATGCCAAGTACAACCACATCATGATGGCCATGGACACCACTATGGACGAGCGTGGCTGCACCTACGTCAACCCAGTAGGTACTCCTGAGGAGATGGCCAGCCTCGATGCTTCGTACGAGCACCTCTGCAAGATGCGCGACGAGCTCGTTACCCTTGACATTGTTCCTCCCATCTCGGAGTGGAGCAAGGTCAATCCTAACCTTTAATCCTTTCTCGGATTCCCATATGCCCCCGCTTCAGACTCTGTGGCGGGGGTTGTTTTACCACAACACACACATTATGCGAACTATAACCCATCTGCTGACACTTGCCCTCTGCGTGATGTCGTTCTCACTACAGGCCGACACCCTGCCATCGTGTCTCGACAGCAAGTCATTTGCCGCCCATTGGACCATCGAAAGCGAGTCGCCCGACTACCGCATCCAATTCCTTGGAGACACGCTCGAAGTAACTTCGCCCAAGGGGATGACAATCTGGCGCAACGAAAGGATGGAGGGACGCACCATCATCGAATACGACGCCTGCCTGATGGACGAGGGCAGGGAAGGAGACCGCGTGAGCGACCTCAACTGCTTCTGGATGGCTTCCGACCCCGTGGTAAAGGACGGCTCTGTATTCACACGCATGAAGCAACGACAGGGCATCTTCAAGAACTGCTACACCTTGCAACTTTATTATCTGGGCTATGGTGGCAACTACAACAAGACGACCCGCTTCCGCCGATACCAAGGGGAGGCCAACCAAGGAGGAGAATCCTATCCTGTGCCGGCCATCCTGCAGGAATACACCGACGAGGCACATCTAAATGTGCCCAACCAGTGGCGACACATCCGCATCGAAGCCGATGGCTCACGAATCCGCTACTTCATCGACGGGGAATGCCTTGTGGACTTCCGCGATCCACGACCTTTGACCAGCGGATGGTTCGGCGTGCGTACCACTTGGAGCCGTCTGCGTCTCACAAACTTCTCCTGTCATACCGAACCCCTCTCCGAATCACCAGCCATGAAAATCACCCTGCATTGGATCGAACGTCCTACCGAAGACACCATTGCCGTGCGTTTCGGCGTTCCTTTCGAAAGAGGCAAGGTGCAACCCAACGACCAGTTCCGCCTGAATGGAAGTGACATCGAATGCTATCCATTGGCCTATTGGCCCGACGGTTCGCTGAAATGGGCAGGATTCACAGGCCTTGCCTCGAATGCCGAAAGTTATTCGCTCCGACAATTGTCAGCCCAAGAAATCAAGGCCAAGAAAAAAGACAAGCAGAAGAACGGCACACAACCTGGATTGGAACTCCGCAAGACAGCAGAACAATACATTATAAAGAATGGTGACAATCTCATCTTTCTGCCAATAGGCGAAGGGAGCACCTGTCTGCTCGATAGTCTGCTTTACCAAGGTCAGGCGACGTGCCAGCGTTTGCGCGTGTGTGCCGACGAAAAGGATGGACGTACTGACAGCGTCTGCATCGAGCGTCAAAGCGGGCAGCAGATTGTAGTAAAATACTGCGGAACTGCCGACGGACTCCCCTACATCGTGCGACTCTATATCAATGCGGGGAGCCCTACCCTCCGCTTAGTGCATTCGCTCATCTATAATCGCAACGATAAGCAACCTGCTCCGCAAAGTCTCTGCATACGTGCAGATGTTCCCCTTCGTCAAAAGGCCTACAACCGCCATGTGGCGTTCACGCTCGACGAAGGCAGACTTTGGCATGAGCCTGTACAGCCCGTCACCGGACGACGCACCCTTTCGCTCGACGGCAACGGAAGAGGCCCCGAAGAGATGTATCACCAGCAGATGCTCGGCAAGGCTTTGCCCGAACTCGAGGCATTCGACGACCGCAACCAGGGTTATCTCCGCGATTGGGCAACTTGGGACCGCTATCGACTGTCACAACTTCTCGACGAAGGTTTTTCGATTCGCAAGAGTGCCAAGCCTGCGCCACAGGCGCCCTGGATAGGCACGCTCAATGGCCGACGCAGCACGGGAGGATGTTTCGTAGGAGAAGCTGGACGCGGGCTTGCCATGGCCATGCACGACTTCTGGCAGAGTTATCCTTCAACGCTCCTCATCGAAGGGGCAACACAACCGCTTGCCACAGTGTCACTTTACCTGTGGAGCCCAGAGGCCGAGCCGATGGACATGCGCCACTACGACACCGAAGCCCATGGCCTGGAAGCATCCTACGAGGACATCCAGGAAGGCATGAGCACGCCCGAAGGAATAGGACGAACATCGACTGTGATGCTTCGTCCCACTTTGGGATACCCGGGTGACGAAGCGCTCACTTCACTTTTCCAAACGTTGACGCAGGAGCCGCAACTCATCTGCACACCCCAGTACCTGCATGCTCAACGCGCTTTCGGCGTTTGGAGTCTGCCTGACCCGATGTATGCCGACATCGAACAGCAACTGACCTACTGGTCGGACTTCTACGTCAATGAAGTGGAACGACGCCATTGGTACGGATTCTGGAACTATGGCGACGTGATGCATGCCTACGACAACGAACGTCAGGAATGGCGCTACGACATCGGTGGCTTTGCCTGGGACAATACGGAACTGGCCTCCAATATGATGCTGTGGTACAACTTCCTGCGCACAGGGCGCGCCGACCTATGGCGAATGGCAGTTGCAATGACTCGCCACACCAGCGAGGTCGATGTCTATCACGATGGTCCATTCAAGGGTCTCGGTTCGCGTCATAACGTCAGTCATTGGGGTTGTGGCTCAAAGGAAGCCCGCATCAGCCAAGCGCTCTGGAACCGCTTCTACTATTATCTGAGCGGTGGTGACGAACGACTGGGCGAACTTATGTCGGCACAACGCGACCTCGACACGCTGCTCTACCGTATCGACCCAATGCGCCTGGCAGAGCCTCGCGGCATATATCCCTGTACTGCACCAGCACGCCTGCGTATAGGCCCCGACTGGATGGCCTACGCTGCCAACTGGATGACCGAATACGAACGCACGCAGAATCCGCACTATTGGACAAAGATGCTCACCGGTATGGAAAGTATCAGTCAGATGCCCCTTGGAATCTTCAGTGGGCCGAAGGCTCTGGGTTACGACCCTGCCACCGGACGTCTGAGTTGGGAAGGCGACCCGAAGATGGAGAATACCAACCATCTGCTTTCCCTCATGGGAGGCACCGAATTCATGGGCGAACTGCTGCTCATCGACGAAGTACCTGATGCCTGGCGACGCACCTGGCTCAACTATTGCTCCGAGTATCGTCAACGTGCCATCAAGGGAAAACACAACGGCTATCCAATGGCACGACTGGCGGCCTATGCCCACTGGCAATCGGCTCTTGAACCGACAACGGTTTCCCGAGACGAACTCTACCAGAACACCATGGTGGAATATGAGAGAGGCATACAGACTCCTGACCGATTCTCGACCAACGGCATATCCACCTGGGCACTCGATGCCATCTATATGCTGGAAGTTTGTCCACCCCCACTCCACAAGAGCGAGGAAAATAGCCCTCAAAAGCACTAAGAATGACCGTAAATCTCCAAAAATTGAGGTTGATAGCCAAATTTTGTGTAAAAAGTGAACATGTTTGTGTTTTTTTTCGTACCTTTGCCACATGAACGAAGAAGAAAAACAGAAGTTCAAGCAAGCGATTGACGAAGCTTTGAAGGTGCTCAACCGCGGAGGCGTCATCCTTTACCCCACCGACACCGTCTGGGGACTTGGCTGTGATGCCACCAACAGCGAGGCCGTCAAAAGAATCTTCGAGATCAAGCGCCGCTCCGATTCGAAAGCCATGCTTTCGCTAGTCGATGCCATAGGACGTGTCGACTATTATTTCTCGCGCGTACCCGAGATTGCCTGGGACCTGTGGGAAGTGGCCGACAAGCCGCTGACCCTTATCCTCCCACGGGCTCGCAACGTAGCGCCCGAACTCATTGCCGACGATGGCACGATGGGCATGCGCATCACCAACGAACCCGTCAGTCACACCATCTGCGCCCGTCTCAAACGACCGTTGGTAAGCACCAGCGCCAACATCAGCGGACAGCCGACCGCACGTTGCTTCGCCGACATCAGCGACGAAATCAAGCAGGCTGTAGACTATATTGTTCCACTTCGTCAAGACGAGACCGCCAATCCCGCACCCTCTGGCATCATCAAGGTGGGTGACGGGGGAGAAGTACAGGTAATCAGATAATGTTATGAAAGGTTCTGAAAAGTTTAGAAAAGTTCGAAAGGTTCACCCTTCAGAACATCTCAGAACCCTTCAGAACATCTCAGAACCCCTTTAAAAGTGAATCAAAACGCACAACGCATCAGGTATATCATTGGCGACCTGCTGGCCACTGCAGCCGGCTGGTTGAGTTTCTACATATACCGATTTGATGTCACAGGCTTCCTTACCGTACCGACGCTTCTTGAATATCTGACGTTACCGCAAGTCGAACTCAACCTGATACTTGGTCCTTTTGCCTGGTTGGCGCTCTATGCATTTTCGGGATACTACCAGAATCCCTATTTCAAGTCGCAGACCGACGAACTGCAGGTGACTTTCTGGTCGGTCGTTGTCGGTACCCTGGTGGCATTCTTTGCCATGGTGATCGATGATGTGCCCTTCATCAACGACGAGGATATCGCAGTGCTGAAGATTGTCCACATCTCGCCCAAGACCTATCTTCAGATTCTACTGACTTTGTTCGGCTGCATCTTTGTCCCTGTCTACCTGGTGCGCTATCTGATTACACATCACGTCAATGGACAAATCCAGAGCGGACGTCTTGGCCTTCGAACCCTGCTCATCGGCGAGGGCAAGGCGGCACAATTGCTGCAACGGGAGCTGAAGGCTGAAAAACGGCAGAATGGTTATCTTATCATCAAGACAGTGCCCGACACAGCCAGTTACGAGGAGATACGGAAAGTGGTCGATGAAAACCACATCGAAGCATTCCTCCTCGCCCCAGACAAACACGATGTGCGCATCATCAACCATCGTGTCTATGAACTACTGCCCCTCGAATTGCCCATCCGCATGAAGGCCAGCAACGAGGAGATTCTCAACGGACAGGTTCACACCGACTCGCTGACCACCTTGCCCATGATACAATACAGCACCGACCTGCTGAGTCCCTTCAAACGCAACCTGAAACGTCTTGCCGACATCATCAGTGCCGCCTTGGCTCTCACTCTCCTGTCGCCGCTCTTCCTCATCGTGGCCATCATCATCCGTCGCGATTCAAAGGGCCCTGTATTTTTCAGCCAATGGCGCATCGGGCGTTCGGGCAAACCATTCCGCATCATCAAGTTCCGATCGATGCGCACCGATGCAGAGCAGGATGGCCCGCGTCTCTCTTCGACCATGGACCGACGCATCACTAAAGTGGGACGTTATCTGCGCAAATACCGCATCGACGAACTGCCGCAGTTCTGGAATGTACTGAAGGGCGATATGAGCCTCGTAGGGCCACGTCCCGAACGCGACTACTACATCCGCCAGATCATGGACATCGCCCCCTACTATTCGAAACTCCTACAGGTGCGTCCTGGCATCACTTCGTGGGGTATGGTCAAGTACGGATATGCTTCCACGGTCTTCCAAATGGTCGAACGCATGCGCTACGACCTGATGTATATCAACAACTGCTCCATAGCCGTCGATTTGAAAATCCTTGGCTTCACGGTGCGCACAGTACTTACGGGGAAAGGGATATGAGAGATTCGAAAGGTTAAGAAGGGTTCGAAAGGTTAAGAAGGGTTAGGAAGCAGCCATGTTTGGCTGCTGAAAAAACGAGGTAAAGAAAGAATCGAAATGTTTGGATTATTGCATAAAATGGTCGAACGGATTGTCACTTGGCGAGAGAAGCATCTCACCGAGCAACAATTTGTGCTGATTCTCGCCTTTTTCACCGGACTGGCAGGAGCATCGGCCGCATTAATCCTGAAATGGCTCATTCATACCTTCCAGCACCTGCTCACGATGTATTTCGTAGTCGATGGAGCCAACTACCTCTATCTGCTCTATCCTGTGGTCGGCATTCTCATTGCCGGACTCTTCGTCCGCTATGTGGTGCGTGATGACATCGGACATGGTGTGACCAAGATCCTCTACGCCATCTCGCAACGTAAGTCGATCATCAAGGCTCACAATATGTACACCTCGGTCATCGCATCGTCGGTAACCATCGGCTTCGGTGGATCGGTGGGTGCAGAGGCACCTATCGTTCTCACGGGTTCGGCCATCGGTTCCAACCTAGGACGGCTCTTCCGCATGGACCAGCATACGTTGATGATCCTGCTGGGTTGCGGAGCCACCGCAGGTATCGCCGGCATCTTCAAGGCCCCTATCGCCGGATTGCTGTTCACCGTCGAGGTGCTGATGCTCGACTTAACGGCCTATTCCATTATGCCGCTGCTCATCTCGGCAGTGACCGCTGCTTCGGTGGCCTATATCGTCGAAGGCTCGCGTGCCCTCTTCTACTTCACCGAGACCATGGATTTCTCCATCGAACGTCTCCCCTACGTGATTCTGCTCGGCATCTTCTGCGGCTTCGCCTCGCTCTACTTCACCCGCACCACGTTCGTGGCCGAAGATTTCTTCAAGAAGGTCACCAGCCCTTGGCAGAAATGGATCATCGGCGGACTCTTCCTCAGCATCGTCATCTTCCTCTTCCCACCACTCTATGGCGAAGGTTACGATGCCATACAGCACATCTACAACGGACAGTACCATGATATCACCGCTGGCTCAATCTTCTATGACCTCGACCGCATCTCGCACACTTTAGGCATTCCCAATGCTTCATTCTGGGTGCTCTCGGGATTCATTCTCCTCGTGATGCTCACCAAGTCGTTTGCCACGGCAGCGACCAATGGTGGAGGCGGTTGCGGCGGTACGTTTGCACCATCGCTGTTCCTGGGCAACTTCGCAGGCTTCCTTTTCGCCTATATGCTCAACAAGGCAGGCATCTTCACCTTCCTCTCCGAGCAGAACTTCGCCGTGATGGGTATGGCCGCAGTAATGTCGGGCGTAATGCATGCCCCGCTTATGGGCGTCTTCCTTTCAGCCGAACTGACAGGACGTTTCGACCTCTTCCTCCCCTTGATGATTGCATCGTGTCTCTCCTACGGCACCATCCGCATCTTCGAACCTTACTCGATCTATACCCGTCGTCTGGCACTCAAGGGCGAACTTATCACCCACCACAAGGACAAGGCCGTGCTCACGATGCTCAGCATGGATGACCTCATCCTGCATGACTACCCAGTGCTCCATCCGCAGATGATGCTTGGCGAACTCGTCAAACTCATCTCCACGCAGGCCCACAACCACTTCCCAGTCTGCGACGAGGGCGGCACCTTTGTCGGCATCGTCACACTCAACGACCTCCGCAACATCATGTTCCAGCCGCGTCTCTACGAACGGATGACGGTGGCCGACATCATGATCGGACCAAAGGGAAAGATCCCCTCGGATATGAATATGGCCGAAGTGATGAACCTCTTCGACACGACAGGCGCATGGACCTTGCCCGTCATCGACAATCAGGGCAAATATGTGGGCATGATGTCACGACAGCACCTCTATGAGACCTATCGTGCCCTTTTGAAACAGTTCAGCGAAGATTGATCGACAAATCGCTACTTTGGATGAAAAAAGGCAGCGCGATTAAACCGCATCGCCTCCTTTCGGTCATAATGCTGAAAACGAAACAGAAACAATAAAACCTATTACGATTATGAAAAAGACAATCACCCGCATCAGCGCAGTGCTCATCCTCCTTGCAGTGGGCATCACATCGGTCATTGCCCAACCCAGCCGTCATCATCATCGTGCAGGCTATCGCAGCGATGGTTTCATCCGTGGCGTGCGCGACGTTCACACTGTGGCCAGTACTGCCATGCTGGGCTACGGCATCGCATCTTTGGACGACTATACGGGCATCCGCTTCGGTTATAATGCAGCCTCGCTCCGTACCGACGGCTTCGACGACGTGTCAAGCGACGTCCAGTCGGGTGCCAGTGTCGGCATCGTCTTCGGCTGGTATCTCGGCAAAACTCCCATCATCATCGAGCCTGGCCTCTACTACTCATTCAAAGGTGGCAAGCTCGATGGCACTGATCGCGACTATGAAATGATGCGCACCCGTCTGAAGACCAATATGCACATGTTCGAAATCCCGCTCGTCTTCAAGTACGAGGTGCAGTACCACAACGCTGGTGTGTGCCTCCATCCCTTCTTCGGCGGCTTCCTTGCCTTCGGCATCGGCGGCAAGACCAAGAGTGTCGAGGGCGGCTACACTGATAGTTGGTACACCTTCTCCGATGGTGAAGGTCAGCTCGGCCGCACCGACGCAGGTCTCCGCATGGGATGCGGCCTCGGAGTGGATCACTTCTTTGTTGAATTGGCCTACGACTGCGGTCTTGTCAACCTGGCCAGCGACCAGTACAACTACTTCAGCTTCAACAATTACGACAGCGCCATCCGAAGCAACACCATCAGTTTCAGCTTAGGATTCAACTTCTAAGTTCCAAGGGATATTAAGGGATTCTAAGGGATATGAAAGGATTTTAAAGGACGATTGTTTTATTAGTCCGAACTCCGCCATACAAAAGTAATGTCCCTTAATATCCCCTAATATCCCTTGACATCCCTTCATATCCCTACTAATATCCCCTTAACGCACAACCATGATCATCTCTCTTCACGTCGAATACAACGCACAATGGGGCGCACAACTTTATGTTACCACAGGCATCAAGCCGAAGTTTGCGCAGAAACTGCCTAAAGATGCCATCGAAATGGATAATGATGGCCGCGGCAACTGGTTTGTCGATGTCGATGCCAAACGGTTGACAAACACGCCCTATCACTATGTGCTGGCCTATCAGCGTCGTGTAGTTCGCAACGAGTTCGGCAACGGCCACTTCATTGCAGGCATCACTGAAGCCGAAGGAGTTCCTACCCTCCGTGTCTGGGACAGTTGGCGACGACTGCCTCAGATTCGCAGTTTTTTCTCCCTCGCCTTCCGTCCGCACAAGCGCGACAAATCGATTATGCACGACCAGCCCTTCCCTGCCGTCGATATGCTCGATCCCGATCAGTTCACCATGGTTTGTGAAGCCGGCAATCTCAAGGACGATTGGGAGCTTGCCCTCATCGGCAACGTCCCCGAACTCGGAGCCTGGCAACCCGAGAAAGCCCTGATCATGCAACAAATCAGCCGCAACCTTTGGAGCGTCAGTTTCTCACGCAGTACGCTGAAGTTCCCGCTGCGCTTCAAGTTCATCGTCGTGAGTCGTCGCACCCATCAGTTTGTGGCATGGGAAGACTGCACCAACCGATTCTTCGAACCCAGTGTTCTGGATCCGGGTGACTCGCTACTCATCTGCAACCAGCGCTTCACACGTCCCGCCTTCGATGACAAGAATGACAACCGATAAACATCATCAACCAATTTATAAAACAATGAAAAGAATTCTTATCGTCTGCATAATTGCAGCATCGTGCATCATGGGCCAGCAAGCCAAGGCCCAATCGTTCCTCGAATCCATCCTTTCGGGCATCGCCTCAGGTAACACGTCAGGCAGTGACGCCTTAGGTGCTGTGCTCAATGGAGCCGTCACATCCACCACCTCCAACACCAAAGGCAGTAATGTAGGTAATGTTCTCGGCAACATCATTTCGAGCGTAACTGGCAGTGCCACCACCACCCAGGCCAACCTAGTCGGCACATGGAGTTACAACGAACCAGCTGTGCAGTTCGAGAGCAAGAACCTTCTCACCAAGGCTGGTGGTGCAGCTGCTGCCACCAAGGTAGAGAACAAACTCTCCTCGTTCTACAATATGATGGGCATCCGCACAGGACGTGTCAGCTTCACTTTTGACAAAGATGGAGGTGTAGTTTACAACCTCGGCTCACGCTCCTACAAGGGCACTTACACCTTCGACCAGAAGAACAAGACCGTAACGATGACCACACCCACAGGCCAGAATGTTAAGGCATATGTTACCGTCAGCGGCAACAATATGAGTCTCTGCTTCGACAGCACCAAGGCTCTCAACCTCTTCACCACCATCAGCAAGAGCTACAACTCGACCATCAGCGCCCTCGCTGGCAACTACGATGGAATGAAGACCGGATTCAAGTTCGTCAAGAAATAAGTATTTATCTAGATTATCTAGAGGCTCTAGAAGATCTAGACAATCTAGAAAGGCTAGAAAATCTAGAGTATCTAGAACATCTAGAGCCAAAAAAAGCTCTGAAGAAATTTCTCTTCAGAGCTTTTTGTTGACCATTATCATGGTCGGGGTGACCCGACTCGAACGGGCGGCCTCTACGTCCCGAACGTAGCGCGCTACCAACTGCGCCACACCCCGTGGAAATCTACAGCCGCCTGCCTAATCGAATCGGCGACTGTAGACGAAGGATTAATCCTGGTTGAGGTTCACGCGACGGAAAGCAGTCACAGTAAGACCCTTCTGAGCCTTGTCCATATACTGCTGAACGTTGATCTTAGCGTCGTTGATGAACTCCTGCTCAACAAGGCAGTTCTCCTTGAAGAACTTCTTCAGACGACCCTGTGCAATGTTTGCAATCATCTGCTCGGGCAGGTTAGCAGCCTTCTCAGCGCTAACTTTTGCACGGATCTCACGAGCCTGTGCAGCCTGCTCAGCAGTGATCCAACCCTTAGCGGTGTTGCTATCGATATGATCCTCTGAGTCAACAAGGGCGGGGTTGATGCCAGCCTTCTTGAGGGCTACATCGACAGCCTTGGCAACCTGCTCGGCCTTGGTCTTCTCGATAGCCACAGCAAGTTCGTCGTCCTTCTTCTTCTGGGGAACCTCGTCAGCATTCACAGCAACAGGATTCATTGCAGCTACCTGAAGAGCAACCTCCTTGAGAACCTCAGCAGGACCCTCCTGGTTGTAAGCAACGATAGTAGAGAGCTTGTGGTTGAAGTGGTTGTAAGCTACAACTGAGGGACCCTCGATGTGCTCGTAGTTGCCGATCTCCATCTTCTCACCGGTAACACCGATCTGAGCTACGATAGAGTCCTTCACTGTACCATCCTCGGTAGGAAGAGCCAATACACCATCCAGATCTGCAGGCTTGTTGGCCATTACGAGATCCATGATCTTGTTGGCAAGGGCTACGAAACGCTCGTTGGTAGCAACGAAGTCGGTCTCACACTTCAGGGAGATGATAGCTGCGAAGTTGCCATCGGTACGTGCAATAACAGTACCCTCAGAAGCCTCACGGGCCTCACGCTTGGCGGCAACAGCCTGACCCTTCTTGCGAATCTCCTTCACTGCCTCCTCCATGTTACCATTGGTAACCTCAAGGGCCTTCTTGCAATCCTGCATACCGGCACCAGTGATCTCGCGGAGTTCCTTAATTTGAGCAATTGAAACTGCCATAATTTCTTTCAGTTTTTTAGGATTAAAAATCAAATTAGGCCTCCTCTTCTTCGGTAGCCTCTTCTACTACTGGAGCCTTCTTGCCAGCCTTGCCCGAAGCCTCAGCAGCTTCCTGGTCAGCCTTCTCCACCTTGCGCTCCTCAATACCCTCAGCGATAGCGTCGCACATAGTGCCTACAACCACTGCGATAGACTTGGTAGCGTCGTCGTTGGCGGGGATTACATAATCCACACCCTTGGGGCTGGAGTTGGTATCAACCATTGCAAATACGGGAATACCCAGACGGATAGCCTCAGCTACTGCAATGTGCTCCTTCATAACATCTACAACGAAGATTGCAGATGGCAGACGGGTAAGGTCTGCGATTGAACCGAGGTTCTTCTCAAGCTTCTCACGCTGGCGGCTGACCTGCAGACGCTCGCGCTTCGAAAGGTTATCATAAGTGCCGTCCTTCGTGAGTTTGTCGATGGTAGCCATCTTCTTCACAGCCTTGCGGATGGTGGTGAAGTTGGTGAGCATACCGCCTGGCCAGCGCTCGATAACGTAAGGCATGCCAACAGCCTGTGCCTTCTCGGCAATGATCTCCTTGGCCTGCTTTTTGGTTGCGACGAAAAGCACCTTCTTGCCACTCTTGGCCAATGCCTTGAGCTGCTCAGCTGCCTCGTCGATTTTAGCAACTGTCTTATTAAGGTCTATAATATGGATGCCGTTACGCTCCATGAAGATGTATGGAGCCATTGCTGGGTTCCACTTGCTCTTAAGGTGTCCGAAGTGAACGCCGGCTTCCAAAAGTTGATCAAAGTTTGTACGTGACATGATGTCGAAAATTGTTTTATTTGTTTACATTCTTGTTATTCAATCCGTCGGTAGTCGTCATCAGGACGGGTCCGACTGGATTTAGATACTAAACGCGTTATTTAAATAGATGTACGCACGTACTTATTTAAATTACGCTTTGCGCTAACCAAAGATTAACGCTTGCTGAACTGGAAGCGACGACGAGCCTTGGGCTGACCTGGCTTCTTACGTTCAACGACACGAGGATCGCGGGTGAGGAAGCCAGCCTTGCGAAGAGCGGCCTTGTGCTCAGCATCGATCTTTACGAGTGCGCGTGCAATTGCGAGACGAACGGCACCAGCCTGGCCATTGAAGCCACCACCCTTGAGGTTCACCTTGATATCGTACTGCTCGGCAACACCTACTTCGTTGAGAGGCTGCTTAACGACGAACTGAAGGATCGAAGAGGGGAAATACGACTGGAGTTCCTTACTGTTGATTGTGATGTTACCAGCACCAGCCTGAACATAAACGCGGGCTACGGCGGCCTTGCGGCGGCCAATTGCATTAATTACTTCTGCCATAGTTCAATTGTTGTTTTGGTGTTGATTACTTCAGTTTGTTGATGTCGATTACCTTTGGCTGCTGTGCAACCTCCTTGTACTCGCTGCCCTCATATACGCGAACGTTCTTGAGGATCTTACGGCCGAGAGGGCCCTTGGGGAGCATACCCTTGAGTACGGTGAGGAACAGTGCCTCGTAACCCTGTTTCTTAACTACGCTAGCGGCAGTGTGTGCGCGCTGGCCACTTGGATAACCGGTGAAGGTGAGCCACTCACGCTCAGTCCACTTGTTGCCGGTCATTGTGATCTTGTCGGCGTTAATGATAATTACGTTGTCGCCGCAGTCAACGTTAGGGGTGAAGGATGGTTTGTACTTACCGCGGAGAAGCTTTGCTACCTTTGAGCAGAAGCGACCCATCACCTGGTCAGTAGCATCCACAACCACCCACTCCTTCTGTGCAGTTGCTTTGTTCACAGAAATGGTCTTAAAAGATAAAGTATCCATTTAGTTGATTGGGATAAATTAAAAAATTAAATAAAATAAATAGACTGGCAGCGCCTCGAATTACGGACAAGAGCTCATCGAGGATGCCACTGACGATTAAATCAGCGCGCAAAGATAACGCTTTTATTCTAAATACGTGCATTTAAAGATGTTTTTAAAGAGTTTTCAACACTTTTTTCGCCCACAATTCATAAATTTGGCCTATCAAGATAGCAAATTACCGCGTCAAATTTGGCTCGAAAGTGAATAATTACTATCTTTGCACCCATCATCTGACAAAACTATGGACATCACCAAAGCCAACCTCGACCATCTGTATCATCACATCTTCAGCGAAGAGAGGTTTCTCGCCATCGATCCTTGCGCTGTCGTTTGGCAGCTTTCAGCCCACACCCAGCGACAACTTGACCTCGAAATTGGAGGACTCATGGTAGCTATGATTACCTGGGGAAACCGCAAGGCCATCCGTACGGCCGCCCTCCATATGCTCTGTGATGAAATGCAATGGAACCCATCGGAGTTCATCCTCCGCCAGTTATATCTCGATAGCTATCAGAATGCCAGGAATGACTGTGTCTATCGGACGCTCAATCGCTACAAGTTCATCGAGGTATGCGAGAACATCTATAATGCCCTTATGTCTTTTCGCCAAGCTCACCCTAATGAGGAACTGACGCTCGAGAATTGTTTGAAGGGTTTGGATATGAAACAATGCATCGCCACGATTACTGATTGGCTGGCTCCAGCACGACTCGGCACGATAGGCAAGACTGCTTGCAAAAGGATATGTATGTTCCTGCGCTGGATGGTCCGAACCGAAACGCCAGACTTCGGTCTATGGAAATCGCACAAACCCAGCGAACTGTATGCGATTCTCGATGTCCACATCTGTCAACTCACCTTCCCCATCCTCAAGCACAAACAACCATCGTGGGCGGCCTGCGAAGAGCTCACCGAGATTTTCCGCAAATGGGACAAGGATGATCCCTTGAAATACGACGTGGCCTTGATGACCTTGGCAGATCTTGACACGGGGAGCAGATAGGCCAATATAGCGTACAAATAATTCAAATAATGACGAAATCTGCACCGATTTCGAACCATTTCAGCATATAATTGTCCAACCAATCATTTTTTTCTTTATCTTTGCAACCGACATAAACGATATGGCAAACCGAATTGAAAGAAAAAATAATTAAACTCACACTAACATGAAAAAGACCCTATTCACCACGCTACTTATGGTAGCTTCTCTATTTACTTCACTCTCGGCACAAAGCCAGGAGCAGTTACTACTTTCCGGTTGGCGCTTCCAAAAAGGTGCCGTAGTCGGAGCCGAAGCTCCCGACTTCGACGACTCCCGTTGGCAACAGGTTTCCATCCCGCACGATTGGGCCATCAGCGGTCCTTTTGAGCTGCCTGCCCTGGATTGGCGAAGGTTGGTACCGCACACAGTTCACCATCCCTGCTGGCTATGATTATGCCGAACTCATCTTTGATGGCGCCATGGCCGAACCGCACGTTTATGTCGATGGCAAGGACGTAGGTTATTGGGCTTACGGATACAATACCTTCAAACTCGAAATCCCTGCCGAATCAGGCGAACACACGCTTGCAGTGCATCTGCAAAACATCGAGGAGTCTTCACGCTGGTATCCGGGTGCTGGACTCTACCGCCCCGTGCGCCTCTTCCTCGCCCAGCAGATCAGTCTCAAGACATGGGGCACCTTTGCCCGCACAACCATGGTCTCCTACATCTCCCCCGACTACCGTTCGGCGCGTGAAGCTCGACTCACTGTTAGTTCTGAGGTTAGAGGCGACATCGCCAAAGGCCAAAATCTCAAGATAGGCCACATCCTCACCAACGATGCCAGCGAGGTGGTAGCCGAACACTGGATGAACGTCAATGACTCAAAGATGGCAACCAACGTCCTTGTCGTCAAGAATCCCAAACTCTGGAGCCCCGAACAACCCGCGCTCTACACACTTACCACGCGTTTGACCGAAGGTGACAAGGTATGGGACGAACAGAGCCAGAAGGTAGGCATCCGTCAGATTGAATACAATGAAGAAGGCTTCAAGCTCAATGGCGAGCTCCGCAAGTTCCGTGGCGTTTGCCTCCACCACGACATGGGTCCCGTGGGCTCAGCATTCAACAAGTCGGCCTTCCGTCGCCAGGTGGCACTCCTGAAGGAAATCGGTTGCGACGCCATCCGCACCTCACACAATATGCCAGCACCTTGGCAGATGGACATCTGCGACGAAATGGGCATGATGGTCATGGCCGAATCGATGGACATGTGGGTCTATCCCAAGTGCAGGAACGGATATAGCCGCTTCTTCGAAAAGGTCGATGAGACTTCCGTCAACCGCACGGGCGAACCCTGGTGGAAGCGCGACTTCACCAATCTCGTCCTCGTCCACCGCAACCACCCGTCCATCGTGATGTGGAGCATTGGCAACGAGATACCCGAGCAAAACAACGCTGTCGGCTACCGTTATACTCACCTTCTCCAGCAGGTAATCCATGAACTCGATGGCACACGTCCCTGCACACAGGGTATGGATCGTGGCGAAGGCCCAATGCACAGCGGAGTATGGCAGACTACCGATATCCCAGGCTTCAACTATCGTCTCCACGTCTATCCGAAGGGCATCGAGAATTCGCCCAAGGGCATTGTCCTCGGTTCTGAGACGGCTTCCACCATCTCGAGCCGCGGTGTCTATAAGTTCCCTGTCGAGGAAGTGCACGGCACAGCCTACGACGATGGACAGATCTCCAGCTACGACCTCGAATCGTGCATCTGGAGCAACATCCCCGACGACGACTGGATGTGGCAGGACAAGTGCCCGCAGGTCATTGGTGAATTCGTCTGGACAGGCTTCGACTACCTCGGCGAACCTACCCCCTACGACGAATACTGGCCATCACGCAGCAGTTACTTCGGCATTTTCGACCTTGCGGGTCTTCCCAAGGATCGCGCTTACCTCTATCGCGTACACTGGGCACCCGAACAGGAAACCCTGCACCTGCTGCCCCACTGGACATGGCCAGGACGTGAGGGCGAAGTGACACCCGTCTTCTGCTACACCAACTATCCCGAAGCCGAACTCTTCGTCAATGGCAAGAGCCAGGGCCGTATCAAGAAGTATGATGTCAGTCTTGAGACCTATCTCGGTCACCGCGTTTCGGAACCGATGCCGTGGGGAGGATCCTCGATGTTTGCCGATCCCAAGACGCCATACGGAGAAAATCGTCTCGATCGATATCGTCTGCGCTGGATGGATGTGCGCTACGAACCCGGCGAACTCAAGGTGGTAGCCTACGATGCAATGGGCAACAAGGCTGCCGAGCAGGTCATCCGCACCGCGGGCAAGCCCGACCACATCGAACTCTGCCTCGATGCAGCAGCCCAGGACACAGAACTCAGCGTCACGCCCGTCGATATGGATGGCAATACGCTCGACACGCCTCAGCTCGCCTTCGTCACAGCCCGCGTGGTCGATAAGGACGGCAATCTCTGTCCCGATGCCGACGTACAGCTCCAGTTCAACGTCAGCGGAAAGCCCCAGCGTGGCATCAAGGCAACCAAGGGCGAATATGTAGCTCGCTACAACTCGGCCTGCAATGGTGATGCCACCAGCGTTGAGACGTTCACCCTCCCAACGATGAAAGCCTTCCACGGCGAGTGTGTCATCGTCGTTGAAGCCGGCACCGTGCTCGGCGATGCCACCCTCACCGTCAGCGGCAAGGGTGTCAAGCCAGCCAAGATGAACTTCACCGTCCGATAATCATCAATCGTGCTTTATTGATTGTCCATGCTCTGGCATTTATTGGCACTTCTCGTAGCCTGTATATGGGGCAGCACCTTCGTCGCTTCGAAGGTGCTGCTCAATGCTGGATTGAACCCAGCCGAGATCATGTGCCTGCGTTTCATCCTCGCCTGGCTGCTGATGCTGCCGTTGTCCCTGGGCCGACGGAAGCGCAGGCAGCGCTCCGCCAGAGACGTGCTTTGGGACGAGTTCCTGTTCATCATCCTCGGTCTTACCGGCGGCTCGCTCTATTTTCTGTCCGAGAACACAGCCGTGAAGCTCACTTCGGCCACTTCGACAGTCGCCCTGATTGTGGGGACGACGCCCATCGTCACTGCTCTGATGAACCGAATGGTGCATCATGACGAACATCTCTCCAACCGGTTTCTTGGTGGGTCACTCGTGGCAGTTGTCGGTGTCGCCCTGGTAGTTTTCAATGGTGTCTTCGTCCTCGACGACGACCCGCTGGTCATTCTTCTCTCGTTTGCAGCAGCAGTAAGCTGGGGGTTCTATAGCCTCGTCATCCGAAATGTCGAGCGCCGTCACAGCTCCATCACCATCACACGCAAGGTATTCTTCTGGGGTGTCATCACTATGCTCCCTGCCTGCATCTGGAACATGTATCACAACGAAAGCCAGCTTTGCGCACTCGGTCAGGCCACTGGCGCTCCCGTGGCAGGCTGGTCGCTCCTGCTCCAGCCCACCGTGTTCGGCACGCTGTTCTTCCTCGGACTCATCGCCTCGTTCGGCTGTTTCCTGCTCTGGAACATTGTCCTCCGGCGCATCGGCATCATCGCAGCAGGCAATTATCTTTACTTCAATCCCGTCACTTCACTCATCGCCGCCTATCTGGTGCTCAGCGAGCGCATCACATGGCTCGCCATAATCGGTTGTCTGCTCACCATCGTCGGCGTTTATCTCTGTAATCATGGCAGTACCAAGCATTAAATCCCTGATTGTCGATGCCCTCATTGGCAAGATAGATATGATGCGCGTAAAACGCGAGTTCATATTGGAGAAATTCATCAAGATACACAAGCCTGTAAACCTGCGCGGAATTCCGCGCAGTCACACGTCCTACGACGAATTCGTGCAGAGCCTCTATCGCCTTGGGGTGACACAGGACGAGCTTGAGCAATGGGACCAGGCTTGGGAAGAGCTGGTGCATACGTGCGAAAAGCGTGCCAAGAAGCGTGCGCTCAACGAGGTCAGCATCGAGACCCTCCTCAAGGCAAAGCTCAAGGGCACGGACATCCGCTATCACATGCGCAAGCAGCAGTATCGTGTCGCCCTCACCCTCACCATGGGCCACTACACCCAGGCAACCTTCTACATCCAGCACAGCAAGTTCCGCGAACAGCTCGACATGGTTCTTCCCGCCATCAACCAACTTAACCAACTGATGGACGAACTTGGCCAACCCATCCGTGTCCGTAACCGTGACTATCACATCGACTGGACCGAAACGGAATAAAAAACAAGCTATCCCCGAGAGCCTTCTGGGTCTCGGGGATAACTATATAAGATAAGAATAACAAAGAGTGGCAATAGCTGAGGCTGCTCAAGCGACGGAACACCGTGTGCCTCTACAACGACTGCGGATCGATGCACGACATCAACTACAACGACATCATGAGTTAAAGGATTCCCACTCTGTCTTGCACCCCTTTTGGATAGCGGCGAGGGCCTTGGGGTTGGCACCTACTACAATATTGCGGCCTGTGGTATTAAAGTTAAGGAGAGGAAGATCGTCGCTGTGATCGGTGATAACCACGTCGATTTCTGCCTTGTGAACTTGAAGCAGACGCTTGAGGGCTTCGACCTTCTGTTGACCCACATTCTCCTGCCACTGCCCAATGACGACCTCGGAGGGAAGCAACGTGCCGCAACAGAGGTCCATATTGAGGAACTCGGAAATGGGATGGGCGTAGAAGGCAGGGGCGGCAGTGGTGAGGACGAGCAGATGCCCTCGATTGCGATAGGGCTCCATGATTTGCTGAACCTGCACATTGAGGTAAGTCATCTCCTTTTCGACAAAGTGGTCAAGACGGCTCTTCTGCGTCATGAAGGCGGCGGTACGGTCAAGTAAAGCCTGCTTCATGCGGCTGTGGCTGACAAAGCGCAACTTCCGCAACACGACCCACCACAAGATGCTGAAGCAGATGTCGAACTGGAAGTTGTGAAGCGCGGCACTACCACAGTAGCTGAGGTAGTCGCGAAAAGTGTTGGTGGATAACAAAGTTCCGTCGAGATCGATGGCCAGGGCTTTGCGCATATTGCTCAATTAACAAATAACAATTAATAATGAGGGCTTTCCCGGTAGTCATTGGACCATGGGAAACGACATAGGGTACGGTTGTGATAAAGACAATAGTCAGCATCGCAGATGGGCTGAGGAATAGTGACAGTGATGACTGCGACACGAAGAGTGATGCCTGGGAATTGCTCCAACAATTGAAGACGAGCCTGTTGGATAGTTGCACCCGTGTCGATGGCATCATCGACAAGGAGGACAGTTGCATTCTCGCCAAGTTCCTTGAGACGAGAAGCGACGTCGTCGGGCAGACGAATCTCGCCAATTCGAACGGGCTCCTTCCCTTTGCTTCGCCACTCATTGACACGACTCTCAACGATACGCAGCACATTACACAACCAAATATGCATACTACGCAGCAGCCGATGTGTTAGCCCATTGCTCTTCTGTTTAGTACCGGGTCGCGACAAGCGCACTTCGCAGTAAGCCGCTTCAGGAAAGTCATTTCGCATCCGGCGAGCAACTTCGGCTCCACCATGCTGAATGCCAATGATGAGCGACGGAGTGAACCCTCCTGCCTTGACGCGGTGGGAGAGTTGGCTACAAGCATCAGCCAAAAGAGTAGGAGTAAGAGTTACAACGGGCACGGGTGAAGGGGTTAAGAGGGGTTAGGAAGGACTACCTCATCAGCAGAAAGGAGAAGAGAGAGGTGAGGCGGTTCTTGATGCGGGCACGGGAATCGCGGATACTTTCGGAACGGAGTGCCTTGATGTGCTGCCAGCAACGATAGGCCATGGCCTTGTTAGCATCAGTGTGAAGCTGACGCGACAAGAGCCGAAGAATGTTGAAAGCGACGCTTAGACGACGTTCGCGGGCAGCACGGACGTATTCGGGCTGACCCGTCACCATAAATTGTGCCTCAAGGGTCTCAAGCACTTCGAAGGCATCATTTCGACGAATTGAGAGGCTGTTAAGCGTACCGCTGTCCTGTTTGAAATAGAAATACATGGGGACATCGACCCACACCATACGCTGGATGCGCGGATAGACCTGTGCCATAGCGTACAGATCCTCATAAACGCGATAAACTACGGGAAAACGCAGCCCTTCGAAAAGGGAACGACGGAAGAGTTTGCAGGGCGAAGAATCGGCCATACCCTGCTGATAGAGCATGCTGAGCATTGCCTCGTCGGAGGTCAGCACGCGGGTCGGGTAGCTGTCGGGAACGGACTGTCGCAGCCGATCGGGGCCATAATCGCTGCGCTTCGATTCGGGAATAATCTGATAAGGCGATTGGACGATGTCGGCCTGATGCCGAACCATCTCTCCCGCCAATACTTCAAGATACCTCTCGTGTACAACATCGTCACAATCAATAAAAGAAATGTATTCCCCACCAGCCGTCTCAAGCCCTTTGTTGCGGGCAGCCGAGGGACCACCATTCGGCTGATGAAACACCGTGACACGCGCATCCCGACATGCATAATCATCGCAAATGTCTCCACTCCCATCGGTCGAACCGTCATCGACGACGATGACCTCGATGTCGCGATAGGTTTGCGCTAACACCGAGTCGAGGCATGCAGACAAATAGGCTGCCGCGTTATAGACGGGGATGATGACGGTAATCAATTAACAATTAATAATTAACAATTGACAATGATTAGTGGGCAAAAAACTCAACATTCACAACTCAGCACTCTAAACTCTAAACTCTCAACCCTCAACTCTAAACCCATTAAGCAAAGCGCGGACATCCATACGCTTCTTGCCGGGGAGCTGAAGTTCTTCGAGAGAAAGGATACCGTCAGCGCATGTGACATGGATGTAACTGCGATTGTCGGTTTCAATCTTACCAATGGTTTCGACAGGTTGCGTTGATCCTTCGCTCACAATGCGGGTGCGGAAAACCTTGACAGGCGAAAGACCTGCGAGAGTGGTCCATGCAGCCGGATAAGGCGAGAGGCCACGCACCAGGTTGTGCAAAGAGCGCACCGGCTGGTTGAAATGCAGTTCGCATGTCTCCTTGAAGATCTTGGGAGCCGGTCGAAGCTCATCGATGCCGGTTGAAGCCTTCAGGTCCTGAAGCAGCGTATTCTGGTCGATGGTGGGAACGCGACTGAGGTCGCCATCGGCCTCCAGCAAGAGATCGACGGTGCGTGTAACCAGCCCTTTGCCCATCTCCATCATGCGGTCGTGCAACGAACCGACATTCTCCTCAGGGCCAATCTCGAGAGGTTGCTTGAGGATGATGCGACCAGTGTCGATCTGATGGTCAAGGAAGAAGGTGGTGGCACCCGTAACCTTGTCGCCATTGATGACAGCCCAATTGAGGGGAGCTGCGCCACGGTACTGCGGAAGGAGGGCTGCATGCAGATTGAACGTACCCAAACGAGGCATGGCCCAAACCACTTCGGGCAACATACGGAAGGCAACGACAATCTGAAGGTCGGCATGCCAAGCACGCAGTGCTTCGAGGAACGATTCGTCCTTAAGCTTTTCAGGCTGAAGGAGGGGAAGGTTATGATCGAGTGCATATTGCTTGACGGGGCTATACTGTACCTTGTAACCACGTCCTATCGGTTTGTCGGGCATTGTAATGACACCGACAACATTATAGCCACCCGTGATTAGCGCATCGAGTGTGGGCACCGCGAAATCGGGCGTGCCCATGAATACTATTCGGATATCCTGTTTCTGCATTATTCCTATATATTATATAATGTGTGACCAAGGGTGCTTTCGCTTTGACGCGGCAAAGATACACGTTTTGCGGCAATTTTCCAAATTTTTGAAAAGAAAAAATGAACCGCAACGTGGATAGCCCATCATTGCGGTTCACATTATTCAGGTTCGGAAGAACTCCGATTACTTCTTGGCAACGGCCTCAGCCTTGTCCTCCTTGCGGCCCATCCAATAGTAGGCAGCAGGAACGGCGAGGAAGATGGTGGTTAATGGGTCAACAACAACACCGAGCAACATGGCGAAGATGAAGCTGCGGATGGTAGCACCACCGAGCACGAAGATCACGACCAGTACCAAGAGGGTAGAGATGGAGGTGTTCAACGTACGTGGCATGGTGGCGTTGAGAGCCTCGTTGACAACATTGTAGCGAGTCTTGTTGGGATAAAGGGTGCTCACCTCACGGATACGGTCGAAGACGACCACGATATCGTTGATTGAGTAACCGATCACGGTCAAGATGGCTGCAATGAATGCCTGGTCAATTTCCATCGAGAATGGCATGATGGATGGGAGCAAGCAGTAAAGACCCAGAATGATGAGGGTATTGGCTGCAAGGCCCAGAATAGCGCCGATTGAGAATGCGCCCTTGCGGAAACGCAAGAGGATGTAGAGGGCGATGGCGATGAGCGAGAGGATGATGGCGATGATAGCGCCGTAGGTGATATCCTCAGCGATCGAAGGACCTACCTTCTGGGTAGAAGGGAAGTTGTTCTCGTTGTTGAATGCCTCGAAATCGGAGTTTACATAACCGAGCTCCTTACCAGCATCGAAGATGGCCTGCTTCATGATGAGGTTGGCCTGAGCATCGTCGGCAGCATTGAGGTCGTAGTTGGTGGTGATACGAACCTGGTTGTCGCGGCTGATGGTGATGACCTTGATGGCGGCATTGTTGAGGGTGGCGTTGTTCTGGAGCTTCTCGGCGAGCGCCTCGTTGTCAACACCGGCAACCTCGTTGAAGGCAACGACGTAGTTGCGACCACCGGTGAAGTCGATACCCTTCTCAAGACCTGGGAAGAACATCAGCACGATAGCCAGCGCGCAGATGACGGCATACACCTTGGTGGTGAAATAGCCCTTCTTCACGAAGTCGATGTGGGTAGGCTTGAGCAAACCAGAGAGTGCACCTGTGAAGGTGAGGTTCTTGAAATAACCCTTGCCAAGAGCCCACTCGAAGAAGATACGGCTCAGGAAGACGGCGCTCACGAACGAGGTGATGATACCGATGATGAAGGTGACGGCGAAACCACGGATAGGACCTGTACCGAAGTAGTAGAGGATGATACCGGTGATCAACGAAGTCAAGTTGGCATCGAAGATGGCGCTGAACGCATTGCGATAGGCAGCATCAACAGCCGAACGGAGCTGCTTGCCGCTGGCAAGCTCTTCCTTGGCACGTTCGTAGATAAGTACGTTGGCATCCACAGCAATACCCATGGCGAGCACGATACCGGCAATACCCGAAAGGGTAAGCACAGCGTGGAAGCTCGAAAGGATACCGATGGTGAAGAAGGCATTGATCAAGAGGCAGCAGTCGGCCACAAGACCTGCGGTCACACCATAGAAGAGCACCATGTAGATGAAGAGGAGCACGAGAGCCACGATGAACGAAATCACACTGGCCTTGATGGACTCTTCACCGAGGGTAGGACCTACAACGTCCTCAGAAACGATGTTGACCTTGGCAGCCATCTTACCCGACTTGAGCACGTTGGCCAAGTCGTTGGCTTCCTCAGTGTCGAAGTTACCGGTAATCTGCGAACGACCACCAGTGATCTCCTGGTTGACGCGAGGAGCAGAATAAACCACATCGTCAAGCACGATAGCTACGCACTTGCCCACATTCTCCTTCGTAAGCTTGGCCCAAGTGTTGCCAGCCTCAGGAGTCATGGTCATGCTGACCTGATACTCGTTGTGGATCTGCTCGAAGTCAGCAGAAGCATCAACGACGATGTCGCCACCCTTGGTAGCATCAGGAAGAGAAGGATGACCGAGGTTGTCATGTGCCTTAAGGGCATAGAGCTGATACCAGAGACCCTTATCGTCGAACGACTTGACACTCCAGGCAAGCTTCAGCTTGCGTGGGAAGGCATCCTTGTACTGCTTCTGATTGATGAGGGCATTGATGGCAGCTGTATCGCTCGACTGAGCAACTGCAATCACAGGACCCTGGTCACCAAACACCTGAACGCGAGCGGCAAGGCTGTTCTGCATAGCGTTAGCAAGGGCTACGCTATCGACAGCAGCGCTATCGCTGGCTACGGGAACGTTCTTCTGAGCCTCAGCCATGAGCATGTTCTGGAATGCGCCAGCGATCTCACCGGCCTGGTAAGTCTCCCAGAACTCAAGGTTGGCTGAACCCTGAAGAAGTTTCTTCACACGTTCGGGCTCCTTCACGCCAGGCAGCTCGACGAGGATACGTCCTGCCTGCTGGAGACGCTGGATGTTGGGAGCAACTACACCGAAACGGTCGATACGATTACGGAGCACGTTGAACGAGTTCGAGAGAGCAGACTCCATCTCACTCTTGATGATCGATACGACCTCAGCATCGCTGGTGCTCTTGGTGATCTTCTCCTTGAGCTGATAGGTGCTGAAGACGTCAGCCAACTTTCCAGTTGGGTCGATCTTCTTGTAGTTGGCAGCGAAAGCATCGACAAAGTTGTCACCGCTCTCTACCTCACCTGCATTCTGAGTATCAGCCAGAGCCTGCACGAAAGTGGGGTTCTGGGCGTTCTCGGCAGCGAGTGACTTGAGCACGTCGGCCACAGAGATCTCAAGAATAACGTTCATACCTCCCTTCAGGTCCAGGCCGAGGCCCACCTGCATCTCCTGTGCCTGCTTGAAGGTCTTACCCAACCAGACAGTCTCATTGGAGATGGAATCCAAGAAATACTTGGCTGAATTGCCTGTTTCTGCAGCGTATGCTTCGGCCTTCTTTTCTACACGACGCACTCCGTAAGAGAACGAGATGTAATAGGCGCAAAGTAAAGCAAGCAAGACGGCAATCACGCTTACAAATCCTTTGTTTTGCATTGTTGAAAATATTTGATTTTACTTAATTTTTTCGCATATTTCGGGCGCAAAGTTAAATAAAATAATTGAAATCACGAAAAAAAACCTAAAAAAAAGCACTTTTTTTACTCTTTTTTATGTATGTGTGACTATTTTTGTGTATCTTCGCGGCATGTTTCGACACTTTTTGACAAAAAACCGTTCAATATTAGCGCCACTTGCCGTCCTGTCGTTCGCAGGACTTTTGGGGTGTGCCAGTATCGGTTCGCCAGGTGGAGGGCTCTACGACGAGACACCTCCCGTGCTTGTGCGCAGCGAGCCAGCCGAAGCAGCCACGAGCGTCAATAGGCAGAAGATCACGATGCGCTTCAACGAGAACATCAAGCTCGACAATGCCAACGAGAAAATGACCATCTCACCGCCGCAGGTCAAGGCGCCGACCATCTCAAGCAATGCGAAGACGCTGACCATCGAATTGCGAGACTCGTTGCAAGCCAATACGACCTATACCATCGACCTTGGTGATGCTGTGCAGGACAACAATGAAGGCAATCCGCTGGAAAACCTGTCGCTAACCTTTTCAACAGGCGACCATATCGATACGATGAAGGTGATGGGCACCTTGCTCAACGCCAAGGATCTGGAACCCGTCACTGGCGCTTTTGTTGGCATTTATGCCGTTACCGAGGAAGGAATCTTCCCCGCTCGCGGTAAGGAGGGCGACTCCTTACAACTTGCCATCGACTCCATTGTTGCCCTATACCCCGACTCCATCTTCAGCCTGCGTCCCTTCGAACGCGCGGGCAAGACCGATTCCTACGGACGCTTCACCATCAGTGGAGTCGGTCCCGGCAAGTACAGAATGTATGCTGTGAAGGATGGAAATACCAACTACATGTACGATGTCAACACTGAAGACATCGCCTTTGTCGATTCGCTCATTATCCCTTCGGTAGGCAGTCATACCGCCAGCGACACCATTTGGAACCGCTTCGACAGTCTTAAAGTCGATTCCATCTACGTGCACGAGGTCACCGACTACTATCCCAACGATCTGTGCCTGCGCATGTTCAACGAAGGTCATGTCATCCGCTATCTCGATGACATGAAATGGAAGGACAGCACCCAGATCACGCTCAACTTTGCCGCCAACATGCCCGAACCTCCCGTCATCATGTTGCTTGATGAAGAAGACCGTGGGCCTGCCAGATTAGACAAGGATGCCTGGCTCATCTGCGAACCCAATCCGACCAACGACACCCTCGTCTATTGGCTGCGCGATTCGCTGGTATATCATCGCGATACGTTACACCTTACCGTGACCTATCCATTCACTCAGAATGGCATCGACATCATCCGCACCGACACAATGCACCTGGAGAAGCCTGAAATTAATGTGCCGGAAGATCAGCACCCGGAGGACAAGGACGACAAGAAGAAGAAAAAAAGACGCAAGAAAGATCAGGAAGAGGCACCCAAAGACACCCTTCCAAAGACCGTTTTCATGAGTATTAAGCTACTCGACAGCAAAATTGACGTAGGAAAACGACCCCGCTTCGAAACTTCTGCCCCTCTCGACAGTCTAAATATCGAAGCACTCCATCTGGAGCAGCAAAAGGATACTATTTGGGTACCCCTCGAGTTCGAGCTTGTGCAAGACAGTCTCCGTCTGCGTCGCTACACGCTCCATGCCAAGCCGCACTTCTCGCCAGGCCAAAACTACAGGCTCATCTGCGACTCTGCGTCGATGCATGACATCTATGGTCATCCCGTTGACTCCACTGCGATGTCCTTCAGCGAGAAAAAGAGCGACGAATATGCCCACCTGTTGGTGAACGTACAGGGAGTAGAGGGCGAAGCTTTCGTCCAGCTCCTCAACGAGAAAGACAACCCCATGCAGCAGGTAAGTGTGAAGAATGGCCAAGCCAGATTCCCACAGGCTCCCGTCGGCAAATGCTATGTCCGACTGGTAGAAGATCGCAACGGGAACGGCATCTTTGACGTAGGATCACTCGATGGCCGCATCCAACCCGAGAACGTCTTCTATCTTCCCAAGATGCTCGAAATGCGCGAGAACTGGGACTATAGTGAGACCTGGAATGTGCGCGCCACTGAGCTTGACAAACAGAAACTTGAAGAACTGAAGCAGAATAAGCCGAAGGAAAAGAAGGAAAAGAAGAGCAAGAACGAGGAATATCTCGAGAAACATCCAAACTTAAGAAAGAAACTTAACAAATAAATATCAAAAAACAGATGCTACGCCGTCTCACTCTATTCCTTATTATTATCGCGTGCGCGTATGCACCAGCCATTTACTCTGCAGCTCCCATTTCCCCACAAGAGCAGGCTGCCTGGGCAGCGTCCAATGCTCCGGAGAATCTGGAGTACAATATCTATTTCCATATCGGACTCATCAATGCCAAGGCTGGCTTCGGCAAGTTGAGTTTCACGAAAGAGACCGACAAGAATGGACAAACCGTCTATCATAGCAAACTCGCCGGCAAGTCGCTAAGTATCGTGGAGCATATCATGAGAGTACGTGATACGCTCGACTGCTACTTCAACGAGGATATGGTGCCCCTGCGCTTCCGCAAAGGAACTCACGAGGGCAGCTACAATGCGCTGGCCAACTATTACTACCGTCATCATTGGCATAACAAAAGTGCTGCCAAACGTCTCAATAACATTGACAGCACCAGTGTAGTACTCAAGCGTTGGCGCAAGAAGGGCAAGGAAGACGCCGTGAACCGTGAAGTGCACTTCACCAACGAAGGTCCGGCCTACGATATGCTTTCGGTATTCTATTCAGTTCGCCACCTCGACTACGAGCACATGAAGAAAGGCAAACGGATGAAGTTCGTGTGCTATGACGGTATCACCCAGCAGATCATCAATGTAGATTATTGTGGCGTCGAGAAATGCGAGATGCGCAACGGGAAGACACACAAGGCCTTCCTCATCGATCTAAATTTCGCGACCAAGGGGCAGGACAGTACGCCACTCAAAGTATGGCTTTCGACCACCCCCGATCATCGCCCGCTCAAGGCCATCATCGGACTGAAGCGCATCGGATCAATCCGATGTGAGATACAGGAATAGGAGTATCCCTCAATCCGTAATAACCAGATGCAGCATTCATTCCTTAGGCATTTCGACAGAATCAATGACAAATATGGGGCATGGCTTTTCTATATCGGGCTATTCCTCATGATTGTCTGCAAATATTGGTTTCTGACAAACAAAGAGATGCCTAATGCATATTTCAGTCTGCATATCTTGTTATATCATGTAGGCAGATTGTTGATTACCTGTCGTTTGCTGCTCTTCTCTCGCAAATATCCCCTTTATGTTATATTTTGCCTTATTACAGGTGCCCTCTTCCTGTATTCATCTAGACTAAGTCAATCTACAACATTGATTTACAGTTTTTTCATCATTGCAGCTTCTAGGGATACCGAGAATAAAGTCATTCTTAAGTTATTTCTTCTCGCTTTTCTATTCGTCTTTTGTACGGCTTTGATATCATGGAACTTTAGCTGGACAAGTGACATAGTCAAACACAGATTCGACTTAGTAGGCCATTCTTGGGGATTCAACAACCCAAATACCCTTGCTTTCCTTATGATGATGTCGACGTTTCTTGTATTACAGTATTGGGACGTCAAGCAGACAAAAGTCATTTGGATAGTATGCTGGGCGGCAGCGATACTAATCTTCTTCTGCACAATAAGCTTAACGCCTTTTATCATTCTACTACTGATTCCATTATTTGAGTATATTCAGAAACTCTATCGCATTCCCGCCTGGAGTTTGGCTCTTTTTCCTAGTGTCTGCCTTTTGGTATCGATTCTTTTGAGCTTCTATTATGGCCCATCTTACGGATCGACCACTTTCGAAAGTCGGTTCAGCATTCCTGCGCTTGTTTTTCAAAATTATGGACTTAGCCTCTTTGGGCAGGAATATGGATTTGTGTCTATTTTTACTGCTTGGATTACAGGCGAACAGCCTCTATGTGTGGACAATCTCTATATGCACCTTTTCTTATGCAATGGTGTAATCATTGCCTTGTTTGTCATTATTTTTCTGAGCCATTTATTATATTTAATAGGAGACTGGGGAAATCCATTACTAGTTTCATCTGCGATAGGCATCACCTTATCCGGAATGATGGAACCTATTCCAATTGATGTCATCGTAAATTTTATGCTCCTCTATTATTTTCATTTATTCGCACCTCCTTCCAAATCCGTCCAAGAAGTATTAGATTCAAAAAAGTGCCACGAAAGAATTTGATTCAAAGATTGAACGTCGTTCTTTCGTGGCAATTAACTGCCTAAGGAGATAGGTTCTCTTCTAATTATCTAACCCAATCAACTAAACTCAACAATAGCACTTGCCTCCCCGTGGATATCGAGCGAAACGATAATCGTCTCGCCAATGTGATAAACCACGGGGACTAGTGTATCACCCAATTTGGCTGGAATGCGATATTCCAGACGAAGGTTCTTCACCTCAAAGTCTGCGGGCAGTAATTCCATTGCCATGCGCACGTAATTGGCATTGTTGACATGCTTGTTATAGTCAATGTCGGCACGCATTACAGAAATCGGGTCACAAACCACTCCGCCGTCTTTGGGCAGGATGATGCGTCGTTCACCATAGTTCATTTCCAGCTGAGGATCAAGATGCATCGAAGCGATAGCATCAGCTCCTACGCGCTTCAATTTGCCTGTCGATTTATCCACAAAGGCACCCATACTCCACGTCTTGTAGCATGGCTCGCCATTTGAATCATAGATGAACGTATTGCGGAATCCGAACATAGGCTTCATATCATAGACCGATGTCGTCACCGTCAGTTCTTCCTTGTAGCTGGGAACGCGTACGATTTCGACTACACGCGAAGCCAGGAGCTGGGTCATGTTCTGTTCGGTGAAAAACCGTTGAATGCCAGGTTCGCTGTCAATCCACATCTCAGAGCAGTCCTGCATCATCTGGAGGGCTGAATATAACTTCAGCCGGCCTTCGCTATCGCAGGTACTGGTGGTAACTTTAAAGTGTAAACTATACATATAAATAAAATAAGTGATGAGTTTTGG
>CACXTQ010000045.1:0-31600 GCA_902770595.1 uncultured Bacteroidales bacterium
TGAATGATACTCCTTTTCATAATGGTATAGAAGATGATTATACGGGTGCAAAGATAATCAGTTTTGCAGAAAACTCCAAGCAAATGTGAAAAATAATTACTTGAAGAACACATTGACACGAGAGTCAACATAATATGTACCATCGTAATCATGGGAGATGCGGAGACGTTCGAAGTAGAGTAGGACAGAGTCTCCGCGTTCCTTTTCTGGGTAGTAGATGGGACGAATGCCTTGTGCTTTCTTTCTGCGGAATTCCTCCAGATTGACCTCGAAGAAGAGATCCTCATTATTTATTCCCGTGGTATAGAGATGCAGAATGCTGTCGTTCAGACTGGTCTTTGAGGCCGCGATTAGTATGCTGTCATTCTGATTATCGGTCGAAGAAAGGATGTCATATTCACCATTGGTCACGAGACGATGGTAACCTTCGGGGATGGTGATGTGATTGGCAGTGGTTTCGTAGAAGAAAGTTTCGGTATTATTATTGCGACTACTTCTCCAGAGAGGCACATCATCGCTGATCCACTGTACCGTTTGTCCCTTGTAGAAATCATTCAGATAATTCAATTGGTCATACACCTGATCGCAGACGTCTTCTGGCAGAGAATTCACCCAGGTGCTGAACTCGTCCCGATTCATCGGAAGGTGTTCCGGTTGGTATTGTGCAATGGTCTCGGCCATCTTCTGCTTGAAATGATGTTTGACAATCTCGCAGTAGTTCATCGGCTGAGCTGAAGTGAGCAACAGGATAGCACCAAATGAAAGTGGTATCCAATGGATGCGACGAGCCTTGAGAATAAAGAGGCCGATGCAGACGGCATAGAACCAAAGGTTGAGCGTGAGAACATACAAGCGATTGACCGTGATTCCATAGTCACCGAAGCGGCGTGCAATGCCTACCGTCATCAAGATAACGAGGGGAAGGGCAAGAATGGGGAACCATCGCACCACCCAGCGCTCGAACGTCTTGGATTCCTGACTGCGCATCGATGGATAAAGAAGAAATTCCACAGCAATGATGCCGAACATCATTGCTGTCACTAGCCAAGAAATGGTGCCTTTGGGCAATTCCCACGAGAAAAGGATTCGAGCAAGATAACCATAGAGAACCAGCATGTAGCAGGTCACCAGGGGAATGAACAGATATCGGGTCGTGCCTGTCAGGAATCGGGAGGCAATAATCGTATCATCGTGCTTTCTTTCTCCTGCAGGAACTCGAGACAGGAAAAGCAGCATGGGCAGAAGTTGGCCGAAGAGGATGGAGACGATGAGGTACACCTTGGAGTCAATCTTGATGTTGAACAGGCTTTGAATGCCCGAAAGAAGCCCCTCGATACCACCAGTCATCACACCTCCGATGATGAACGACAGAACCAGTGCAACAATCATTCGGAACGTGAAATTCCACGACTTCACGTCATTCTTTTCCTTGTAGAAAGAAAGAAAAAGAATGCCCAAGGCAAAAGCGACATAGACAGCAGCACGTGCTATGTAAAGAACCGCGCTGAAGCGTGAGAGGTCAAGATTCCATAGGTAGATGGCATCGATAAGCAACAAGATATGCGCTATGGCTGTGACAGTCCATACCGTTCGTTTGTTGTGGTATTCCTCATTCCAAAGCGCAAGCATCAGCGAGAGCAGGAATGCTGCAGTGCAATAATAAATGGGCACACCACGATACTCCTCAACAATCACCATGATGATGAGTGCAATGGACAATGCTATGGCAAAACAGCATGCCGCAGGGAATCGACGTGACATATTGACCATCGATTCTCGCAACGAAGAGAATGAAGGGATGAGTGACATGGAATTGAAGGTAAGATAGAGATTATAGCAATAGTGCCTATAGTGGTTATAGTAAATATAAAGACTATAGGCACGATTTATTAAAATGAATAATTACTTGACAGTAATCCGATAAGCGCGGGTATGAGCCACGAACTCGGTGGCATAGGCGCATTGGGCGGTGGTGATGCCCGAGAGGTACTGACCCTTGCGATCGACGTTGAAATCGATGTCGTAGGTCGTAGTGCCCTTGGTGAACATGTCGAAGAAGATGTCGGTTGAGGCATCGTGCATGCTGACGTATCCACCGCGACCATTCATCCAGCGGTAGCCGGAGTATTGGGTGACGGGTTCGAAGCAGGCAGGACGCTGGGCACGAATCTGCACGAAGTCCATATCGCGGTCGGCAGTGATGATGACGCGAAGTGTCACCTTGTCGCCTACCTTGAGCGTCTCGGTTTCAGGATTGAAATCCTTGCCGTCCTTCATGAACTTGATAGTCACCTTGAGTTCGCCTGTGGTCTGGTTGTTCAGACGGTCCATATCCTCAAGGTACTGTGCATAGAGTGCACCCCAAGAGATGACGGGCATTTCTGAAGCCGATGCATTGGCCTTGATGCTGAGGTCGCGGATGGTCGAAGCGGTGATGGCGTCATCGACATTGGTGCGCACATAGCCGAGTTGTTCAGCCAGAAAGCGTGTAGTGTCGATGGGCGTTGGGAGCATGCTGTTGTCGATGCTGAACGAACGCTGCAAACCGTGAGGACGAGCGGTGATCTGCTTGCCGTCGGTCTGATTACCTGCAAGCAGGAAGTCGAGTGCTCCGAGGGTGTTCATCTCGTTGTCCCAAGTCTGGGTCTGCTTCTGACGCAGGAGCCATACCTGCATCTCGTTGAGTAGTTGCTCCTTATCGGTACGCGACGACTGACGGATGGCGCGCATGGCAGCCAACTGGGTCGGGATGCGGTAGTCACGCCACGAATAGTAGGCTTGGTCGGTAGCGTAGTAGCGACCCATACCGGGTTTCGTGATGGTGTATTCGACAGCGGACTCCAGGAAGTCGTCGGCACTCTGGGTGTGGCCGAAAGTACGCAGAACGCAGGCAGCCACGGTGCGTCCGTGGATGGTGAGGTCGCGCACGTTCTTCTCGATGTAACTCAGATAGGCTTCGCGCATGGTGCTAACCTTCTTGCTCACCTTGTGGTCGGAAGCAAGCGAACTGGTGTAGAGGTAGCTGAGCGTATTGTTGCTTGCCGTGATGGGGATCTTCTTGCTGATGCAGTACTCGTAGTGCTCGAGTTCCTTGTTGTCGAGGAAGTCCAAGCCCTTTTCGAGCATCTTGGCTTCGACATCGAGTCCCTTGACGCCCTCGGAGTTGATCAGCATGGCGAGGTCCTCGCAGATGGCTAGCGTCATGTAGTAACTTCCGGGCATTCCTTCGAACCAGCTCCATGAACCATCGCCCTGTTGCAGTTTCTGGAGGCGTGTGCGAGCCTTGTCGATGCGTTCCTGCATGAGACGGTCGTTGAAGAGGTCGAGCATGCGGGCACGCTGTTCGGCTTCGCGCAATGCATCGTTGACCCATGGGGATTCCTGAAGCACGATGTCGCGCAGGTCGTCATTGCGGTCGAGTTGGCTCTGCTGGTCGGTGCCAGCTTTTTTGGCTGCATTCAGGGCATCCTCAAAGCCAGGAATACTCTTTGCTATGCGTTGAGCCACGATGTTTGCATAGAGCGAAGCTGCGTAGGCGGTAGCGCAGTCACGATCGGGCACCTTGATGCCGTCGAGGGCTGAGATGACGGTCCATTCGGGGCGGTCGGTGTATTCGAAGAGCAGACGTTTGTGGGTAGCCGTCTGGCTGCCCTCGTTGAAGAGGCTGCTCACGTCGATGTGCTTCTCCTGTTCGTTGCGTGTCACATAGAACGGGATGGCTTCGGTGACGTACTTCTTCGAAGTGAGTACGGGCAGGAAGTTGCGCTCGCCGTCGGAGAAGTCGCCGCTCACGCCGCTCACTTCGCAGATGAGCATCGGATAGCGGTCGTCGATGTCAACGCTGAAGGTGATCGAAGTGGTCTGTTCCACATCAACCGAGAAGGTCTGGGTGGCAGAATAGACTTCCTTTTCGGTCTCGGCATCAAGCAGACGCAGGCGGATGGTGCCGCTCAGTGCCTTGTCACCCTGGTTGATGATGCGCGAGGCAATGGAGGCCTTGTCGCCCTCACGCACAAAGCGTGGCAGGTTGGGCTGCACCATGAAGTCCTTGCGACTGACTGCCGTGGCCAGGATCTTGCCGTAGTTGACATCCTTGTCGTGGGCCAGGCCGAGGAACTTCCATTCGGTGAGGCTTTCGGGCAGGGTGAAGCTGATGCTGACGTTGCCCTTGGCATCGGAGAGAAGGTGGGGATAGAAGAAGGCTGTCTCGGCAAAGTTGCTGCGAAGTTGCAGAGTAGGAGAGGTGCCTTCGGCTTCGCCTTGCTCTGTTATTATTTCTTCCTCCATGCCGGCTGCATCATTCGTGGAATCCGATTTCCTCATCATGACCATGTCATTAGCAGCGAATTCCATCGGCATTGCTTCTTCCGAGACCATCTCGTCATCCATTTCCATCGCAGACGATTGGGCCATCGCCATCATAGGTCTGCCTGCAGCAGCGCCCAGGGCACCACGCACGAGGAAACGTCTTTGACGCCAGCGTTGGTGGATGTATTCGGTAAGTTGATCATAACTGCGACTGCGGACTGACTTGCCGGAATATGCACGGGTTGCACGAATGGTGGTTCCGTAGTTGCTGTTCGTCACATTATTGTTAAACGAACGTATCAGTCGCTGGAACGACAGGAAGAACGGCAGAGAGTGGCTGGCGAACTGTTCGAGCGAAGCGTCGTACATTGTGGCAAGCAGTTCTGCACCATTGACGGGCTTACCATCCTTGCCTTGGATGGTGAGGGTCCACGTTTCGTCCTGTCCGGGATAGAGGCGGTCGCGGAACGTGCTCCACGAGAGTTTGAGTTGTTTCTCGGGCTTCACGTAGGTCAACGTAGCTGATTCGCTGCATATCTGGCCATCGCGTGCGTACCAGATGAAGAGTCGGACTCCATCGCCATAACTGCGGTCATAGGGAATGGTGAGCCGATAGAGATCACGACCCAATTCGATGGTTCCGCGCTCGACGATGCGTTCGTTGGCAAGAATCATGTAGCCAACATAGACATCCTTTCTGCCGGGACTGAAGAACACTTCGGCAGGCTTTTGCTCTGAGAACTCTTTCTCGGCAACGTGGAAGAAGTCGCCATCGAAGCATGTGATGTCCTTTTGTACTTCGTTGCGGCTCATCTTGCCGGGTTTGAGCGGGATGGCGGCCTTTGAGTCGAAGAGCCTGAGTGATTCGGTACGGCGGTTTCCTACCTTGTTGCCGGCTTCATCGGTGGCATATGCTTCGATATAGTATTGCCCTGGGGCCAAGGCGGGCAGTTCGATGGGTACACCGGTCTGGAAGGTACCAGAATGGATTGACTCCGAACTATAGCTCTTGGTCAGAATGTTGTAGATGCCTGAGACGTTGACTTCCTCGCCGCTGGCATTGCGGGCCTTGACGACGATTTGTTCTTTGCTGCTTACATCGAAGGGGTTGGGCACACTGATGCTGATGCTGAAGGGCTGACGCGAAACGGCAGTAGTGTAGGTGGCACTGTGTGTTTCGCCTGCCATGTCGGTGACGTCGAAAGTGACGCGATAACGCAGCATCTGGTCGTCATCGTAGTCATCGAGTTTCTTCGGGTCAAGATAGACGGGTACGGCAATGCGTCCCTTCTCGTCGGTCTTGCCTTCGCCTTCGGAGAGTTGTTCCCAATCTGAACCGCCCCAGAACCAGAAACTGCACTTGGCGGTCTCGATGGTGTATTTGACCTGTGCATCCTGCACGGGAACGTCGGCATAGGTCTTGGCTATGGCTTCCACTTCGATGGTATCGCCGATGCTGATCTTGCGACCGTGGCTTTCAGCAGCCTTTGCCTTGACGTCGAAAGTGGGCCGCTTGTATTCCTCGACACGGAAACTGGTGCTGCCGCTATTGCTGTCCGTCACAGAGAATCGGCCCGGCAGTCGGTCAGTCGGAATCACGAAGTCGCAGTCGTAACTGCCGTATTGGTTGGTCACCACTTCGCGCATGTCGATTTCCTTGCCATTGGCATCCTTGAACACGAGCCTGATTGTGCGATCGGCTACCACTTGCGTGTTATCGCCATGCTGATGATAGACGATAGCCGAGACGTGGACGGTCTGACCGGGACGATAGATGGCACGATCGGTGAAGAGCGAGCTGTGCAAATCGCCGTCCTTCTCATGGACTTCACTGGAATAGAGATAGACTTTGCTTGTCTGGTCGTTAGTGCCCTTGATGCAGGCCCATGCGTAGTTGTTGCGGTCTCGGCGTGGGATGATGACCTCACCTTTGACGTTGCATGCAAAGAACTGCTGGTCGTTGCCCGAATAGTCCTCTACTACAACGGTAGCATTGGGCACAGGACGTCCTGTCTCGATGTCACCGACGAAAGCAAGCGATTCCTTCGAGGGCAGTTCAAAGAGGAAGAGGCGCAGCGAGGTGATCTCGATGTCATTGATGGCAACGCGCTGAGGAGTACGCGCAATGAAGATATAATGACCTGCGGGTAGCGAGAACTGGTCCTTGCGTTCGCCGCTTGTGGGCATGTTTTCGGCACGACGCGCCACGTTAAGGCTGTCGTCGCCTAAGGTGTAGTCTCTTTTCTCGATGAGTTTGCCGTCGGTCTTGAACTGGCGGTTCTTGTCCTTGCCATTGTAAAGGCGTACTTCAACCGTGGCCTGGGTCTGGTTCTTGTAGCGTAGTTCGATATCGAAGGGACGGTTGGGGAGAATGCCTGATGGAACATCGAGGGTACAAGTGGGGTTCATCAACTCTCCTTCGACGTTGGTGAAGAAGGGCGCGATGTGCGAGCCCTTGTATTGTTTTTGCGCCCAGCGGGCAAAGGTCAACCTTTCGTCATCGTTGTAGATCTGTTTGCAATAGACTTGTGCCACATCGGCACCAGCCTCGAGATCCTTGGTTTCCTCGACGAGCGCCTTGAGTGCCTCCACAAATGCCTCGGATGGCATACGCAGGTTGTAGTCCTCATGATTGCGCAGCTGATAGAGGTATTCAAGTTGGGTCAGCGCGTATGCATCGCGTGGACCGTTCAGCTTGTAGTAGGCTGCCACTTCGCCCAGAAGTTGTGCCTCTTCGCTTTCCTTCGTCTGTGCATTTTGGAGCACAAAGCGGGTGAGCAGCGACAGCATATCGTGCTGATAGAGACGGCTGTCCTCGCCTTCCTGGATAAGAGGCTCGTAGCCCAAAGCCGAAGCCTTGGCCAAGGCAGCCTTATCCTTCAGAGACAGGGTAAAGAGTTCACGAGCCTTTGCGCTGTATTCGCTCTGTGTTTCTTCATCAAAGTCGGAGATGTGGCTGTCGGCCATAGCCAGATATGCCGAACCCATGACGGCGTTATAGACGGCATCTTCGACAAGTCCCTTGTGAGGGAAAGGTGGAAAATTGGCGATGCGGAAACTGTCGGGGTCAAGATCGCATTTGGTTTCGACGATGGTGATCCACGCCTTGGCAAGATGAGGGAAATTCTTTTCCTTTTGTGCCTTGTCGTAGATCTTCTGTGCCTCGTCGATCACCTTGCGGGGCATATCCTTCTGCTTGAGGTCAGAGACGTTGTTCCAAAGTTCATTGTAACTTTGGCCGTCAGAACTGAAAATGTTCATAATGTTCATGATAATAGTCAGAGTGGCAATAAAAAAATTCCGTTTCATGATGTAAGGGTTTTATATGGATTAGATCGGGATGGAAGGTGTCTCCATCCCGATTATGTGGCAGACTGGCTTATTTCGACTCTTCTGCGATGTTCAGCGGGTCGGAGAGGGTGGCACCCACATGTTCGCCCACCACCTTCGGGACATCCTCGACGGGAATGGCCTCGTAGCGATAGGGGAGGGTGACATTGCCAAGATCGTCGGGCTGCTTGAACTTCTCGGTATAGTGATTATCGACAAAGACGAAAGCCTTGGCATCCTTTTGCGAGAAGATTTTCTTGACACCTTCGGCAAAATAGCATCCTTCGATGAGCATTTCGGCCTGGAAACGCGGATTGGCAGCTGCCGAATTGCCGGCGCAGGTATAATAGTCGTTGAGCAGATGGATGGTGCCGAAACGTACCATTGGCATACGCTGGTCACAGCCTTCGCCCCACTCACAGAAGGCAAAGGTGACGTTCAGGTTGTCCTCGCCATTCTGTTCGGCACGGTCGCTGGAGCCCACAAGGTTGGTGTTGGCGTGGATGTAGGTGCGCTCGGTGTAATGGAAACGACACCACGAGACGGTGATGAAATCCGAGAAGCTGTTGATGTCGAAGTTGCCGTCCATGCCGTCGCAGAAATCCACATGATCGACCCATACGTGCTTCGAACCGCGGCTGAGGGTGAGCAGGTCGTTGCCACCTACGTCGATAGCACCCGGCCCTTGCAGGGACAGGTTGCGGATGATGATATTCTGGCAGTTGGAAAAACTGAAGAGACCGGCGTTGCGGAACTTCTCGTCGGGATCCTGCATCTTGTCGATGAGGGTTTGACGTACGAGATATTCGCGAGGTTCGCTCACACGCTTGCCATTCGAAAGGGTAAGTACCTGGTCGGATTTCGAGGTGTTCTGTTCGAGCACCTTCTTGTCGTTCATCAGTTGATGTAACTCAGGCGAAAGATAGAACTCAGTGCAGACGCATGCATTGTTGATGCCTACGATGGTCTTGTTCTGCAGGTCCTTTAGTTGCATCGAGCTGCTGACGATGAAGTCACCCTTGCTGCCATCGAAAATGATGATGTCGTTCTCGTTGATGGCCTTGACGATGGTTTTGCGCATGTCGCTGCCCGTGCTGGTGAGCGTGATGGTACTGGGGCTGGCTACGGCCTTGCCGCCTGTAACGTGGTAATCGTCACCCGAGGTGAGCGTCGTACAATTTGCCCAGCCGAAGGGTCGGTTGAGGTCTGGATGCTGTGCCGAGAGAGAGGTGGCGAGCATCAACAGTGAGAGGATGAGTGTTAGTGGGTGTTTCATAACTATAAGACGTGTTTCGCAAGGTAAGTTTAATGTATATATATTTAAAAGGTATTAAAAGGGTATTAAAAAAGTGTAAACAAGATAGTGACGATTGACACAAAACGTAGTGATTGGAATCGATGAAAAAACACGAATTATCATTTGTTCACGAATTCCGAGGGATGGGGTTAAGGGATTTGGGGATTGGGAGTTCGATAATTCATGAACAGGAATGATAATTCGTGTATTCGAAAAGGTCTGTGTTAACCTTTTATCACTTGCCGTGACAGTTCTTATACTTCAGGCCCGAGCCACATGGACATGGATCGTTACGTCCTACGTGAGGCATTGTGCCCATAGGCTTACGCTGCACGGTGTTCTGTCCGTTGGCACCGGCATGGATGGCCTGCATTCGACTGAAGTCGGGACGCTGGCGCTGGTCACCTGCTGTACGGAACTGTGGCGGGAATGGTGGCGGAGGAACGGGACGCGAAGGAGCATCTTCGCCCTTATTCTGTCCCATGGCTGCCATCTTACGCTGAGCAGCGGCTTGCTGCATCTGCTGTCGCTGGGCAGCGGCGGCCTGCTGTTGTGCAATCTCTTCGGGAGTAGGCTCGGGCAGGTGAAGCTGTCCGCGCATCAGTACCGAAACGGCCTTTGAGTTCATCTTGGTCACCATACGCTCGAAAATGTGATACGACTCCAATTTGTAAATAAGGAGAGGATCCTTCTGCTCGTAGCTTGCGTTCTGAGTGTTCTGCTTCAAGTCGTCGAGGTCGCGCAGGTTCTGCTTCCAAGCCTCGTCGATGTTGTGGAGCATGATGACCTTGAGGAAGGTCTTGCTGATCGACTTGCCATCAGTTTCGGCAGCCTCCTGGAGTGGAACGGGGATTTGATAGACGCGCTTGCCGTCGGAGATGGGGATGATGATGTTTTTGATCTGTCCGCCCTCCTTCACTTGCTCCCAGATCTCCTTGAGGCGTGGAGTTACCTTTTCGGTCAAATCCTTCATGTGGCGATTGAAGCTATCCATGCCGGCCTTGTAGATCTTCTCGACCATCTCTTCGGTCTTGAGGCGCTTTGCTTCGTCTTCGGTGAATGGTACTTCGACACCGAAGTGACGCAGCACGTCGAGTTGCAGAGCCTCGAAGTCGTTGTTCATGCCGAACTGTTCGATGAGGTTGCCGGCTACACTATAAGCCATGTTCATGAAGTCGATGAAAATGCGCTCACCCATGAGGGCATGGCGACGCTGGGCATAGACTACTTCACGCTGCTTGTTGAGCACGTCGTCATATTCGAGCAGGCGCTTACGGATGCCGAAGTTGTTCTCCTCGACCTTCTTCTGTGCATTCTCGATCGACTTGTTGAGCAGCGAGTGCTCGATCACATCGTCTTCCGACATGCCGAACATCTTCGAGTCCATGATCTTCGAGATCTTGTCCGAACCGAAGATACGCATCAGGTTATCTTCGAGTGAAACGAAGAATACCGACGAACCTGGGTCACCCTGACGACCAGAACGTCCGCGCAACTGGCGATCGACACGACGTGATTCGTGACGCTCGGTGCCGATGATGGCCAGACCACCTGCCGCCTTTACTTCGGGCGACAGCTTGATGTCGGTACCACGACCTGCCATATTGGTGGCGATGGTCACGGTCGAAGTCTGACCGGCCTGTGCTACAATGTCGGCCTCACGCTGGTGCAACTTGGCGTTGAGCACGTTGTGCTTGATGCCACGCAACTGCAAAGCTTTCGAAAGGGTTTCCGAGATTTCTACCGAAGTGGTGCCGACCAGTACTGGACGACCTGCCTTGACATATTCCTCAATCTGTGCGATGACAGCCTTGTACTTGGCACGCTTGGTCTTATATACACGGTCGTTCATGTCGATACGAGCCACGGGGCGGTTGGTGGGGATGGTCACCACGTCAAGTTTGTAGATGTCCCAGAATTCGCCTGCTTCGGTCTCGGCAGTACCGGTCATGCCCGATAGTTTGTGGTACATGCGGAAGTAGTTTTGCAGTGTGATGGTGGCGAAGGTCTGTGTGGTGGCTTCAATCTTGACGCGCTCCTTGGCTTCGACGGCCTGGTGCAAGCCATCGCTCCAGCGGCGTCCCTCCATGATACGACCTGTCTGCTCATCGACGATCTTGACCTTGCCGTCTTCCGAGATGACGTAATCAACGTCCCTGTCGAACATGCAGAATGCCTTGAGCAACTGGTCTACGGCATGTACACGCTCGGCCTTGGTGGTGTATTCGGTCATGACCTTGTCCTTGCGCTCGAGTTTCTCTTCCTTCGAAAGGCTCTCATCATGCTCGATTTCGGCAAGTTCCGAACCTACATCAGGGAGCACGAAAAACTTTGGGTCTTCCGAACTGCCGGTCAGGGCATCGATGCCCTTATCGGTCAGATCGACCTGCTTGTTCTTCTCCTCGATGGCGAAGTAGAGAGGTTCCAGGGCCACAGGCATCTCCTTCTGGTTGTCCTGCAGGTAGTAAGCTTCGGCGCGCAGCATCTCCTGCTTGACACCTGGCTCTGACAGGAACTTGATGAGGGCAGAGTTCTTTGGCCATGCACGGAAGGCACGATAGAGTTGGGTGGCACCTTCGTCCTTGATATGCTTGTCGGGGTTGTTGACCTTCTTCTTGGCCTCGTTGAGCAACTGGTTGGCCAATGTCTTCTGCAGGCGAACCACGTTCTCCACGCGGTCACGGTAGGTTTGGTAAAGTTCCTCGTCGGAGTATTCCGAAGTGCGTGGTGTAGGACCGGAGATAATAAGAGGCGTACGGGCATCATCGATCAACACGGAGTCAACCTCATCGACGATGGCGAAATTATGTTCGCGCTGCACGAGGTCCTCGGGATGAGTGGCCATATTGTCGCGCAGGTAGTCGAAGCCGAACTCGTTGTTGGTGCCGAATGTGATGTCACAGTTGTAGGCCTGGCGACGTTCGTCCGAATTGGGCTGATAGCGGTCGATGCAATCGACGGTCAGACCATGGAACTGATAAAGAGGACCCATCCATTCGCAGTCACGCTTGGCGAGGTAATCGTTGACGGTCACAACGTGTACACCATTATGAGTCAAGGCATTCAGGAAGACTGGCAGCGTAGCCACAAGTGTCTTACCTTCACCAGTTGCCATCTCGGCGATCTTGCCTTGGTGGAGTACGGTGCCGCCGAAGAGCTGAACGTCATAGTGAACCATATCCCAGCGTGTGGGGTTACCGCCTGCAATCCACGTGGTCTTGTAGATGGCCTTGTCGCCGTCGATGGTGACAAAGTCACGAGTGGCAGCCAGGTCGCGGTCCATTTGTGTGGCTGTTACCTCCACGGTCTCGTTGTTGGCAAAGCGGTAGGCCGTGTTCTTTACGATGGCATACACCTCGGGAAGGTATTCGGTGAGCTTTGCTTCTTGCGTCTCACGTACCTTCTTCTTGAGTTTGTCCACTTCGGCCCAAACGGCCTCACGCTTCTCCACCTCAAGGTCCTCGACGGTGTCGCGAAGGTGTTGTATCTCATCTTTGTCGGCCTTAACGCAGGCCTCCAGGTCTTGCATGATCTGCTTGGTGCGGGCACGCAGCTCGTCATTGCTAAGTTTTTCGACGGCAGGGTAAGCAGCCTTGATCTTCTCTACCCATGGCTGGATGAGTTTCATATCGCGGCTCGACTTGTCGCCGAAGATTTTCTTTAAGAAATCGTTAAATCCCATGTATTCTGTTATTATTGTTGTTTTTGTTTCAGTTGTTTTGTTCTAGATTTTCTAGATGCTCTAGATTCTCTAGATAGTCTAGATATTCTAGATGTTCTAGTAAAAAATTAAAATAGTGGCAGTGCGCGGCATGCGCTTGGTGCCCTGATTCTAATGATCTTGGCAACAGTCGGGGCGATGGTCGTAGCCTCGACAGGAGCGTGGATGCGCTCAGCCTTGACCAATGAGGGGGCAAAAATGATGGCAGGGCCAGGATAAACGTCAAAACGTTTCTGTGGCTGGGGACGACTGTTGTCGTCAAGCCTGAGGTTCCATCCGGGTTGGAGGATGATGACCAGATCGCCACCGCCGTTCTTTCGGTAACTGTTGCGGATGCGTTCGATGCGCTGGCTATAGTCTTCGTGTAGAAGTTGCTGGGCTGTAAAGACCTCATCGACACCACTGAAGAGGGCCACGAATTTTGCAGCCTCACGTGCCACGTCGTCCAGTTGCAGTTGCTTCTGTTCGATGAGTTTGTGGTTGAGGTAAATTTGGTTGTCTTCGAAACCTTCAATCCACTGTCCCTGTCCATAGAGCGAATTGAGCTGGATGTTGAGCAGGGCAGTGCATCGGTTGGCATTGAATTCGCCCAGCGAAAGGCCCAGTATTTCATCCGTATCCTTTCGGGTGTCGCCTGTTCCCATCACGTAGATGAGGGTGTTCTTGAGGCCTACTTGCTTGTCGATGAAGTTGAGCAGCTCCTCCAGTGTTTGGTCGAGGCGCAGATAGGTCTCCTCGAGTTCGCAAGGATAGACCTCCTTTGCAACGTGCTGATAGGTGCCGGCATAGAACGTAAGCTGCAGCATGTCGGTACGTTTCTCGGCAGTGCCTACGCGTCCGTTGTTGATGAAGAGTTGCGCCATCTTGGACACAGCCTCGTTGATGACGGGAGAGGTCTTGATCCAACTGTACATCACCTGCTTGCTTTCCTGGAACTTATGTGTGAAGTAGGGGTTGCAGGGCTGATAGGGCGAAAGGGCGCATACGCCGTTCTGTGTCAGCAGTTGCGAATCCCACACTTTGCTCTCGGGGTCGCAGAAGAGCGGGCGATTGTTGTTCAGGTTGGTGACATATGAGGGAAAATCCGTATAATATGTGGTCGAACACCAGTTGCCTCGCTTGTCATCCACCCAGAATGCACCATCCGACGAATGGCCGGCAGTGATGAGTGCCTCGTGTGCATTGGGAGCGATGCTGTAGATCTTGCTGTTCTGCATCGAGGCGAGTTTCAGTTCGTCGGCTATCGTGCTGCTCAGAAGGGCGCGTGGCGACCAGTATCCGTCGGTGGAATTACCGATATACTTGACATCGAAGAAGATAGGACGGCGGCGCAGTGTCTCTTTGTCAAACGAAAACTCCCCGCTGATGCCATTCTGAAAAGGATAGCTTCCTGTGGCAAGAACAGCAATGGCAGCTGTGGCATCGGGATGATCAAGTTCGAAGGTCACCTGGTCATAGACTCTGCCTTCTTGCATCAGGCGGCGAAAACCTCCTTGCCCGAAGCGGTTTTGCAGGATGTCGAGGTAGTCGGTGCGCAGTTGGTCGATGGTGATGCCGATGATGAGTCGCGGCATCGTCTGGTTTTCACTACTGCTCACACTGGCAGAAGGGTAGCGCTGGTCAGCAGCAACTACATAGGCTGGCAGCGCTTGGAGCGCCGTCAGCAGCAGGGCCAGTTGGGCAAGTGTCTGTATCTCTGTCTTATGGGAATTCATTTACCTTTCGAACCTTTCGAACCTTTCAGAACCTTGATCGAAGCGAACTGTCAAACCTCAAATAACTGCGGAGCAACAGTGTCGCCAACACCAGAAGGAAGGCGGGAGGACAATATTGTCCGATGATCCAATCGAGGATCACATATGCGATAATCAGTGCAAATGTTATGCCAAAATAGATGCTGCACCATTTCTTCAAGCCATTGAACCAGATGAGAACTGCCATAATGACATGCGTCGGCAGGAGCCAGAAGCAGTTCAGGTTGCTGTCAACGGCTGGATGTAGCGAGAAGAAATTCAGGAACCACACGATACATCCTGCCAAGCCGGCAGCCAGGAGCAGCAGGGTGTCAAAGGTGTTTGCCAGCACGGGCACTTTGAAGGGACGTCTCTTCTGCTCGGCATCTTTCTTCTTGTGCCATTCCCATGCCGAGATGACGAGGGCGACGAGGAGCACTATGCCAAAGACGGTGTTCGGAGCAATGCGGTCGGGAGCTGCAATCTTGGCTGCAATGTCGGGCCGCATGGTGAGCAGCGTATCGCTTTCGGTCACAAATGGCACATGCCAACGGTTTGAGGCTGTGGACTTCTCGACCTTGGCATTGCTGACTGCCAGACTCAGGTAATCGGGCAGGAACATCTGCTCCTCGAACCAGGCTCGCTGGTCGGAACGAGCGGCTACGGCCAAAGCGATGCCGAAGTCGAGCCAGTTGTTACGGTGAGTCTTCTCCTGCACCATCTGGCGCAAAGTGATGTCCTTCACCCACGCCGTGTCGTAACGCAGCGTATTGCCCACCGAAGCGTTGATGAGGTGATAGGGTCGGGTGGCGCAGTTGTCGAAGAAATAGGAATAGCGGTAGGTGCGGTTCTCGGGCAGGTAGTTGATGAGGAGTCTTTGCAACATGTCCTTTGCCTGTGCCGAGTCGAGGCGCAGCCACTGCTCGGTCATACCCAGTCCGCGCTGTCGGTATTCCTCGATGAAGCTTTGTGTATAGACAGCCCCCAGCTGGTAGTCGGTCTCGCCCTTTACGAAGCGATAGATGAAGTGGGGGGTATTAAACGAAAAAACTCCGTAGTGGAAGGTGACGTCCATCTGCGGATTGCGCTGGTCCTGGACACGCAAACCAGTATGCCCGAAGCGTTCGTACGCATCGGGTCCGGGGGAACAGGTCAGCAAACTGATGCGCAACGAGTCGGAGAAATCTATTTGCGCACGCGCGGGTAAAAAATAAGTCAGCGCCAGTAACGCTGCTACGAAAAGTTGCTTCATAGACCACATAACAAGACATCCACGTGCGTAGGTGTGCCCATGGATGCCTCATTTCAAATGGGGAATGGTGATTAAAAGGTAAAAGGGGTTACTCCTTGGCCTTCTCCACCGATGCTTTACGGAACTCCTTCAGGAGATCGATGAGTGCGAGGGCGTTCTTGCGGGCGCGGAGGCCGGCAGCCTTGTTGCCCTTTACAGCCTGTGCAGAAGCGTCAGCAGCGAAAGCGGCTGAAAGTTCATTGATTTTCTGAACCAATTCTTCCATAGTGTTAATTAAAAATATTAGTGTTTATGTTGCGTCTTATTTTGGGAAAAACCCGGTCTTTGACGTTGCAAATTTAATAAGAATATTCGATAACTCACAAACTTTTCGCAAAAAAATTGTACTTTTGTTGCAATTTTTTATAGTTTTAGGCTTTTTTTATACTTTTTAAGGTTCAAAAAGGTCCAATTTAACAAAAAAAAGACTACCTTTGCCGCGGAATTCTTTAAAAAGACAATAGGATGCATTACGCTATCATAGCGGCCGGAGAGGGCTCGCGCCTTCGCGATGAAGGAATCCTCTTACCTAAACCATTGGTCCCTCTAGCAGGGAAGGCTATGGTGGATAGGCTGATGGATGTCATGCTGCATTGCGGCGCCGAAAGCATCTCGGTGATCTGCAATTCTCAGATGCCTGAGGTGCATCAGCACCTGCTGGCATACCGTGACAGCCATCCCGACCTTGCGATGAATCTCATTGTCGAAACTACACCGAGTTCCATGCACAGCCTTGCACGTCTGTCTGCTGTCATTCCTGAGGGCAAGGTCTGTGTGACTACCGTCGATACCATCTTCCACGAGCGGGAGTTTGCCGCCTACATTCAGGCTTTCGAACAGTGCCAGGGTGGCCTCTTCGCCGTCACGCCATTTGTCGATGACGAGCGGCCCCTTTGGGTGGCTTGTTCCAAGGAGGCAGGGACAACCTTTGGCGGACGCGTCTGTCCCTTGATTCATGGATTCTTCGACGACGAGACTCAGATGGCCGACGATGTGTGGCACTTCGTCAGCGGTGGCATCTATGGCCTCGAAACCGCCACGGCCTGGCCCGTGTTGCACCAATGCCTTGCCGAGGGTCAGAGCAGGATGCGCAATTTCCAGCGTGCGCTGGTTCGTGCCAACGTTCCTCTGTCGGCCTACGTCTTTGGCAAGGTGATGGATATCGACCACGCCTCCGATCTCAGGAAGGCTGAGGCCTGGCTCGACGAGTCGCTCAAGACTCGCTCGATCCTTGCCGTCCATCGTGCACCCGAATTCTCGCCCAACCTGGCAGTGAGCGACGCTGCCATTCTCCAGCTTGTGTCAGCAAAGCTCGAAGAGGAAGGTTGCCATGTCGAGGAAGTGGACGAAGACGTGTTCGGACGAATGACCGACGATGAACTGCGTTCCTACGAACTTGTGGTCCATATGATGCGCCGCATGTCGTCACTTCTCAAGTTGCAGCGCCTTGGCCTGCCTGCTGTCAATGCACCCCAGGCGGTGCTCAAGGTGGCCAAGAGTCGTGAGATGACACTCGAACTGCTTCAGCAGGCGGGCATTGCCGTACCTCGGTGGTGGGCCTACGAGGCATCTGAAGACCAGATGTTCCAATGTGAACCTGAGCTCCAGCAGCTATTGCCCGGATGGGTGAAGGTGATGCGCGAAGGCGGTACACGCCACGACGATGTGACGTGGGTCGAGACGCCTCTTGAGGCCGATACGCGAGTGATGGAGCTTGTCGCCCAGCGTGTGCCCGACATCGTGGTGACGCGTCACGTCGAAGGCGACCTGCTCAAGGTCTATGCCGTGATGCCCGATTTCGTCTATGCGTTCTATCCGCAGGAGATGAACTACACCAAGTTCGGTACAGCCGAGCAGCATAACACTGCATTGGCGCATATCAGATATCGTGAAGAGGAACTTCATACCATCGCCTGGGGCATTGCCCGGACTTTTGGTATCGAGATCTTCGGATTTGATGTCATCGTCGAGCCCGATGGACATATCGTGGTGATTGACGTCAACGATTGGCCCAGTTTCTCGGCCTATCGTCAGAAAGGTGCTTCGGCCATCGCCGCACTGATTACCAAATCATTGGAAAAATAGAGTAAGATGACCGAAGCGGACAAGATACAGTATCGGGCGAGCCTCAAGCATCCCGATGTCGAAGAACCCATCGACCTGTGGTTCTATCGTCCCGTGGGCTTCCGCGTGGCGCTTCTTGGACGCCGTTTCGGCTGGACTCCCAACCAGATTACCATTGCGAGCATCTTCCTTGGCGTCGGTTGTGGCATCCTTTGCTATCCGCAGGATTTGTGGCTCAATCTTTTGGCCATTGTTCTGCTCATTCTTGCCGACATCGGCGACTCGGCCGATGGTCAACTGGCACGTCTCACCCATCAGTACAGCCAGTTGGGACGCATCCTCGATGGCGCAGCGGGCGACTTCTGGTTCGCGGCCATCTATATCGCAATTGCCCTTCGGCTCACACCCGAATGGGGAATATGGTGCTGGGTGATGGCCATCGTTACCGGCATTTGCCACGCTCAGCAGGCTGCCATGGCCGACTATTACCGACAGTTCCACCTGTTTTGCGTCAATGGCAAGCAGGGCTCCGAACTCGACGATGCAGGCGACGTGGCACGACAGTATGCCGAGACGAAGTTCTCTGCCGACCCCGTCCTCAAGGTTTTCCTCTGGTTCTATCGCAACTACACGAAAGGGCAGGAGAGACTGACTCCGCAGTTCCAGAAGCTGAGGAGGAAGTTGAGAGAGGAGGGTTCGAAGGGTTCGAAAAGTTCGAATGGTTCGAAAGGTTCGAGAAGTTCGAATGGTTCGAAAAGTTCGAAAGGTGAAGAGAGGGGTGAAGAAGGTTTTTGGCAAAGCCTGAGGCAGCAATCCCTGCCGCTGATGCCCATTGCCAATGCGCTGACATTCAACTGCCGCGCCATCACCCTGTTCATCGCGCTGATGCTCGGTATGCCCTGGCTCTATTGGGCTGCCGAACTGACCATCTTCAATGCCCTCTGCATCTACATGGTGTGCAGGCACGAGGCAATGTGCCGCAAGGCCTTGCTTCGACTTAATTGACGACACGGGAGATGAAGGCTCGCACTAAACCTCTGCTCAAGGCAGCCATCTTCGTCATCTGCTGTCTCCTGCTGGGCTATATGGTATGGAAGGCAGGTCCTATGCAGCTTTGGCATACGCTCTGCTCTATGCCGGGCACCATTGCTATCTGTATCCTTGTCTGGGCAGTGGGATATCTGCTCAATGCGGCGGCTTTCCGCCATGTCTTGATCGGCACAGGCACCCGTCTCGGTTATCTTGAGACGCTCGGTGTCACCATTTCGGGCTATGCGCTCAACTACATCACACCCTTCGGACTCCTTGGTGGAGAACCTTATCGGGTGTGGGTGCTCAAGCGAACGATGGGCATCGAACGAGCCACACAAGGTGTCGTGCTCTATTCGATGATGCACATCGCCTCGCATTTCCTCTTCTGGATCCTGGCTGCCTTCGTGGCACTGGCCACAGCCACCATCTCGCGTGGACAGGATCGTATCGGATGGGACGAGACGATTTGGGTCGCAGGTTTGATGTTCGTATGTGCCATGTTGCTGTTCCTGTTCTGGCGGCTTTACCGCCGGGGCATTGCGCTGAAGTTCATGCGCCGTTGGGTCAACTGGTCATTGCTCGACCCATCGCTCCTTCCCTCGGGCCGATTCATTCGTGCCCTGTTGCTCGAATTGTCGAGCCGTCTTGTCAACGTCATTGAATATTGGCTTGTGATGCAGGCCCTTGGATATTCGTCATTCGGATATGCCGATGCCCTGCTCGTCGTTGCCTTCTGTTCACTGTTCGCTAATATCCTGTTCTTTTCGCCCATGCAGATCGGAACACGCGAAGGCGGCATTCTCCTCGCACTCCAATATCTGCTCACCGGCCATCTGCTGCCTGTGGCGCTCACCATCAGTTTCGCCACGCGCATCCGCGAGTTCTTCTGGATAGCGGTCGGGTTGGCCATCATGAAACGCAAGTAATAAAAATATAATATAATATATGAAGGGTTTAATCTTTGATTACGGTGCCACCATTGATAGCGGAGGGCGGCACTGGTCTGAGGTCATCTGGGAGGGCTATTGCCAGGTGTCTCTTCCTGTCACCAAGGATCATTTCCGCGAGGCTTACATCTATGCCGAGCGATATGTACAGTTCACACCCGTCATCCAGTCCAGTTATAACTTCTTCGAACTGATGCAGGCGCGTATCGGCATTCAGATTGATTACCTGATTAACCAGGGTCTGCTCAACGAGGACATCCTCCAGGCAGCGCTTAAGATCTTCAGCGAAGGCGAGGTGCCCATCATCGACAACATGCACGACCTTGCCCAGCACTTTGTCGACATCATCGCAGGCTATTGCTACGACTATGCGCGGCGCTGCACGCTCGACAACATCCCCTTGCTCGAAAAACTTTCCGACTGTTACGAGATTGCTCTGGTGTCCAACTTCTATGGCAACCTGGCGTCGGTCATCCAGGACTTCGGCCTGAGCCGCTGCTTCCGTGTCGTCATCGATTCGGCGGTGGTAGGTGTTCGTAAGCCCGATCCCGAAATCTTCCAGCTTGCCATCGACAAGCTTCACCTTGACCCGAAGGACATCACCGTCATCGGTGACAGTTACAAGAAGGACATCGAGCCTGCACGCGAATTGGGCTGCAATGCCATCTGGCTCCGTGGCTCCAGTTGGGACAATTCCGACAGTGCCATCGAATATGAACCCACTGTCACCTCCCTGCTCCAACTCTTCGACATGCTTCAGAAGAATGCCTGATACCGTTCATGATTAAAGATAGAATATGTCCGCGCTAAATGGCACGGACATATTCGTCTTTATCTCCGACTACTCGGATTACTCCGATTACTCGGAATACTCCGACTACTCCGATTATTCCGAAAAACTCCGAAACCTCCGATTCCTCCGAATACCCAAAAGTAGGTATTTTTCCGAAAAATAGCACCAAGTTATTAGAAAATAACTTATCTTTGCAGCGTTAATTGATAAAAGCACATACAGGAAATGACATTAAAGGACCTCAAGATAGGACATCGGGCCATCGTCACCGTCGTGGGCGGTGAGGGTGCATTGCGTCAGCATTTCCTCGATATGGGCATCGTCCCTGGCATCGAGGTTACGCTTATGAAGTATGCCCCTATGGGCGACCCGATGCAGATCTTGCTTCGCGGCTATCTGCTCACACTTCGCCTTGCCGATGCCGCACAAATCGAAATCACTACCGACATTCCCGTCGCTCCTCCCAAACCCCAGCCGCGTGGCGACGAGATTCCACACCCTGGTCTCGGCGAGCCCGGTCGTTATCACGAGGAAGACCAGCGTCGTCGTGAGGAGATTCGCGACAAGGAGGCAGCCAAGCATCGGAGTTCCTCTCGCCAGAACAAGGATGGAGGGAAAGTCGCTCAGCAGGCCAATCTGCTCACCTTCGCCCTTGCCGGCAATCAGAACTGCGGCAAGACAACGCTCTTCAACCAGCTCACCGGTTCCAACCAGCACGTGGGCAACTTCCCCGGTGTCACCGTCGACAGGAAGACGGGCGTCATCCGTGGCTATTCCAATACCGAGATCACCGACCTCCCCGGCATCTATTCCCTTTCTCCCTATACTGCCGAGGAGATCGTCTCGCGTCGGTTCATCCTCGACGAGAACCCCTCTGCCATCTTCAACATCGTCGATGCCACCAACATCGAACGCAACCTCTATCTCACGATGCAGCTCCTGGAACTCAACAAGCCCATGGTGCTTGCCATCAATATGATGGACGAGATGCGAGGCAATGGAGGTTCCATTCGTGTCAATGAGATGGAGGCGGCCCTGGGCATCCCTGTCATCCCGATTTCTGCATCCAAGAACGAAGGTATCGAAGAACTTATCTCGCATGCTGTCCATGTGGCACAGCATCACGAGACGCCCTATCGCCAGGACTTCTGTACGCCCGAGGACCACGATGGCGCTGTGCATCGCTGTCTTCACGCTGTTATGCACCTCATCGAACAGCATGCCGAGCAAGCCGGCATCCCCGTGCGCTTTGCAGCCACCAAGCTCATCGAGGGCGACCCCATGACCATCGAGGCCTTGCAGCTCTCCGAAGGCGAAAGCCAGGCCATCGAGCACCTCATCCGCGAGATGGAGCAGGCGCGTGGCCTCGACCGTGCGGCTGCCATTGCCGACATGCGATTCGCGTTCATCAAGGAACTTTGCGACAAGACGGTCGTCAAGCCGCATCGTAGTCGCGAACAGGTGCGCACCAATGCCATCGACCGTGTGCTCACGGGGCGTTGGACAGCTTTGCCAGCATTCTTCCTCATCATCGGCTTTATCTTCTATTTCACGTTCTTCTCGTTGGGCGGATGGATACAGGAGGAGTTCGGCACGCTGCTCGACTGGTGTGGCGAGGAACTCTCTGAACTGCTCACGCGGCTCGAAGTGAATCACATCGTCCGCTCGATGGTTGTCGATGGTGTCTATGCCGGTGTCTCGACGGTGCTCAGTTTCATGCCCGTCATCGTCATCCTCTTCTTCTGGCTCTCCATGCTCGAGGACTCGGGTTATCTTGCCCGTGTGGCCTTCGTGTCCGACAAGCTGCTCCGTAAGGTGGGCCTCTCGGGTCGAAGCATCGTCCCGATGCTCGTAGGCTTCGGCTGTTCGGTGCCTGCCATCATGTCCACGCGCACCCTTCCTTCGGCACGCGACCGCAAGCTCACCATCATGCTCACGCCCTTCATGTCGTGTACGGCCAAATATGCCATCTACGGATGGTTCTGCATGAAGTTCTTCCCTTCCAATGGCAGTTGGATTGTCATCTCGCTCTATATTCTGGGTATCCTCACGGGCATTCTCGTGGCTGCCATCCTGGGACATTTCATCTTCAAGGGCGAACCTGTGCCCTTCGTGATGGAATTGCCCAACTACCGCTTGCCCGGGGCACGCAATACGCTGCGTCTGATGTGGGAGAAGGCCAAGGACTTCATCCAGCGAGCCTTCACTGTCATCTTCCTGGCAGCGCTCGTCATCTGGTTCCTTCGCAACTTCAACTGGCATATGTCGATGGTCGATGAGACCGAAAGCATGTTGGCCGACATTGCCGGTGCCATAGCCCCGCTCTTTGCCCCCCTCGGTCTGGGCGACTGGCGATGGGTGACTGCACTCGTCTCGGGCTTCATGGCCAAGGAAAGTGTTGTGGGCACCATCGGAGTCCTCTTCCCCGGCGATGCTGGACTCTATGAGATCATGACGCCCTCTCTTGCCTTCGTCTTCCTGGTCTTCAGTCTGCTCTACACGCCTTGTGTCGCAGCCATTGCTGCCGTACGTCGCGAACTGGGAGGCAAATGGGCGCTGAATGTTGTAATCCTGCAGTGTGTCGTCGCTTGGCTTGTCGCTTTTCTCGCACACCTCCTGCTTTCTGTTTTTTAATCTCCGAAAAATGAACCTGGCCACCATCATAGTTCTCCTCATCGTAGGCGCCGGCGCCTATTGGTCCATCGCGACCTTGCACCGCACGGGCGGTCGTCGGTGCGACGGCTGCTGCGGTGGCTGTTCCGATAGCCACTGCACGGTGCATCACGATCACGCCAAGCCAACGGCCTGCAAGGACTCGTGTCCCCATTGTCACAGCGATAAACAATCCTCCTGAATATAAGAGCAGTCGTATGTTTCAAGTCATACGACTGCTCCTGTCATTAGGTCAAAGTGCTTGAAGAGGGGAGGAGTGGGTGAGAGGTCAAAGTAATCCATTTCTGCTATCGGCAGACGAAAGTATTCCATAGCGTCATAACTGGGGTAGAGGCGTGGCAGTACCGGATTGTGTTCGAAAATCCAGCGCTTCGTTTCATCATCGACATCACAGTTTATCATCCCCGCACAGCGCACCGATATATTGTCTGCATAAGCCAGTATCTCCACATTAGGATTTTCTTTCAGTTCCCTATACACCGCTTTCTTGGCTGAAGTGGCGAAGTAGAGCACGTGGCCTTCCTGCCGCATTATTTGGAATATGCGCAATTTAGGAAGGTGGCCATCGCTTGTAGCGAAAGCCACCTCATTGTGGTCGCGCAGAAATTCAAGAGCTTTCTGCATCATTGCCGTTTTACCAGTTGAGCGGTTCCTGAAGGATGTTGCCATCAGTCATGGGGCTGTCTGCCTCTGTGAAGGCATTGGCCTTGTACTGGATGCAGAGCATTGTCAGATTCTCGCTGCCGGTGTTCTTCAGTGCACGCTTGCCATCGGGTGCCACACGAATGATCGTGCCTTCGCTGACGGGGAAAATCTCGCCATCTACCTGATACTGACCTTCGCCCTTCAGGATGAAGTATAGTTCCTCATGAGTCTTGTGAGTATGCAGAAATCCGCTGTCCTGTCCGGGAACGAGTGTCTGGAATGAGAACTCGCTACCTGTTGCCCCTACGGCCTGACCTCCAAATACCTTGCCCTGAATGGTAATATTTGGTCCCATTGGAAGTACGTGTTCGATAATCTCGCTCATTTTGCCTACGCTTACTGCACTGTAGTTCTTGCCACTCTTGATTGTCTCAATTTGTTTCATAATTCTATTTATTTAAAGGGTTATTTGTTCGTTTTGACGGTGCAAAGATAGGGCAAAAAATTGGTTCCTGCAAGAAGGCACTTTTTCGTTCCATAGTTACCAAAAAGTTAGAATTGCTGATTTACAGCAATCCCCTCGTAGTTACTTTAATATACTTTAACACTCACTATTCGAAACCATAATGCTCACTTTTAGTAACCATTTTGCCACATCGACTCTACAGAAGACAGTTTCCCACTCATCATCGTGAATAAATAATCATCAAAATAGCATCAAATACCGAAAATATCCGTATTTTTGCACACGGTAATTCATATTTTAACAAACCCTCAAACCCTCAAACCCTCAAACTCTCGAACCATCAAACTTTCAAACTTTTAAACATTTATAACACGTTATGGCAGACTTCAAGGCAGAGTATTTGGCATGCCCTATCCGGCAAGTGATTAGCCGTTTTGGCGACAAGTGGTCCATGTTGGTTCTGTTCATGCTCCATAAGAGCGATACGGGTACATTGCGATTCAACGAGATTCACAAACTGATGTCCGACTGCTCGCAGAAGATGTTGTCGCAGACACTCAAGAACCTCGAGCATTACAACCTCGTCCATCGCGAGGTTTATCCGCAGGTGCCGCCCAAGGTGGAGTATTCGCTCACCGAAACGGGCAAGTCACTTATGCCCTCACTCCTCTCTCTGGTCGATTGGGCACTCCAGCATTTCGACGACGTTGTCGTCAAGGATATTGTTCGTGAGTGATATCCTTGACGAACAGCATGCGTATTGCAATGCCTTTTGCTGCGATGAGCGTCATCATTCTCAATGAACGAAAATTCACGGGCGAGATTGAGCAATCCTAAGCCGGAAAAAACTATTATTATCGGGGCATGATCTTCTAGGGAACCATGGGGATATGCCGATACATTTCTTTGCACATTGATAGTGAATTTACTCGAGAAAACGAGATTTTTGTTACATATTTGGTAGTGAAATGAAATTTTTTTGAGTTTTCAAGCTTTTTTTATCGAAATAATTTGTTTATTTGTGTTATTTCTCCTATCTTTGCGGACGTTTTGCGCCTATATTTATTGCTTTATATGCAAATTTCATATCTTAATACATTAGAGACGCAATTTTATTGTGTTTACGTGTTATGTATGTGAATTAATTATGGTATGACGATTTTCGTGAAATTTTCTTTTAATTACCTACAATTACTAACTAAAAATTAAGATGAAAAGACAAACTTACTTTTTTGTGCGTGCGGCCTTGCTTGGTGTCGCAGTCTTAGCTTCGTGCCAGGACTATACGCCGAATGAGGCAACCATTTTCCAGAGGAAGACTGCCGATGACTATGAGAAAGCTTTCAACGCTGAATTCCCAATCATTGACCCCGAGCAGAACTGGGGCTTCTATCCTATGCCGATTTGTGGGGAAGAAGTGGACATTACTCGTGGTATGAACACCAACTCCAACGAATGGGAGTCTGTGTATCATTATGAGGTGCCTGGTGGCCTTTCTGAGAATGACAGAGCACCCTGGGGCTGGTCGGCCGGTGACATCAGTAATTATGAGCGTGCTTATGTCTATTGGTGGTTCTCTACTCATCAGTGGCCGCAGACCCTTGAGGTCAGGTGGTCGGAATTCTTCGTTGAGAATGTATGGGGCCAGCCCGAGCATGGCAATGTGACGGGCGATTCTCAATCTACTCCCTATTTTGGTCCTTTTACTATGGGCGTAGACTTCATGCAAATTCTGGACATTGACAAGATACCAGCTAATTCTCCTTATGACCACCCGATTAAGAATGAGGCAGATGCATTGACGCATGGTATAGGTGACGCCGGTGCTGACTACGAGGATATCAACAACTTCAATGCTGCAGGTGGTGCCAAGGAACAGGTAATGTATGCCTACGATGTGTCCAGCGAGGATTGGTTCTATCGCGAAAGCCATGGCACTTCTTTGAAGGATCATAATAACTGGACAATTCAATATATCAATGGCAACTATTATCTTGCCTACGACTATTGGAGTCAAAAGAAGAACGGTAACGATTATGCAGGGGATAATTATAGCCTTATCAAGCCCGATGGCTACTACAACGACTGGATTATCAAGCTTTCCAGCGGTAAGCACATTGTGGATTCATATACCCGCCGCATCATGTGCGAGGACCTTGGCAACACTTTCGACTGGGACTTCAACGACCTTGTATTCGATGTTACTATATATAATGGTAATTATGGCAATGGCAGCTCAGGTTATTATGCACAGATTACCTTGCAGGCAGCTGGTGGTACCCTGCAAATCTATATCGGACAGAAGGATACCTGCCGCTTGATAATTCATATCAGATTTCAGAACAAACAATTAATGGTAAGCTTGTTTTGTCATTTGACCCCAACCAGATTCCTATTTATGTAACCCGTGACGATATGCCTGATCCTGCCAACGCAGTAAAGCTTACGACCGAGAAAGGTAAAGCTCCTCAGAAATTTGCATGTCCATGTGATACCTATTGGATGAAGGAGTTCCAGAACATCGAGGGCATCGAAAACAAACAGATTGCAGGCCATCCGAATTTTGCACAGTGGGTTGCTGCTGGATCAAGCATGAGTAGTGATGATGATGCTTTCATTACCGAAAGATCAAAAGATAATTATCCTAGTGATCATTTCCAGGTGCTTTATGCCGATGCAAATGGCAGCCCCTTCTCTGTTTCATTCAGCGAAGACGGAAATGTCGGTACTATTCAACCCTGGAAGGATCTTTGGAATAGCACGTTTAACGATCCGCTCAACGCGCAGTTCACAGAAGTCCGTTCTTACCCGAAGCATGTGACAGCAGATGGTTCAGATGATATTGACAACACCGATTATACCACCTATTCCACTACTTTCCAGGCTCAGGCTCCTTACATCTACGAGACTGTAGAAGCAGATGACGACCCCACGGCATATACTGCGTTAAATATGAAGAAAATCTTGGATGGCGGTTTTGCTAACCAGGAGGCAGTATGGGGACCCTATGCCAAGACCGTCTCGCTCGAAACCAACGATGGCAGCAGCGGTTATGTCCTTGGTTCGGGTTACTACGCTGGTGGTACAAATGTCCTGATTCAGGCTGTTCCACGCAAATTCTATAAACTGGACAGGTGGGAGGATATGGACGTTCAAGGTGGTCCTGCGCAAAATACTTTGTCGAGAGATGCAAATTATACCATTGTAAATCTTTCTGCCAACAGGCATCTCAAGGCTCACTTTGCTCGTAAGGGGAAAAATCGTGTTAATATCGAAATCAATCCTGCGAACGCGGGTACTCCTTACCTAGATCATCATCAAGAAGCCTTCCAATCGGGAACAGAAGTGGATGCTGGAGATCATAATATGCATGTTACACCCGCTACAGGTTATGTCTTTGACAACTGGAATAATGATGAAGATGAATGGTGGAACGAAATCGAGTTCGATGTCGATGGTGAAGATATTACACTCATTGCCAACTTAAGGCCGGCTGAACTTTATACGATAACTGTTCAAGCAAATAATGATTCATTTGGTAGAGTTTGTCTCGATAATGAAAATTCAGGAAAAGTTTCAGGTAAATATTACGAGAGTGAATTAAACTTTGTAAGGGCTTATGCTACTCCGAACCCTGGATATAGATTCGTTGAATGGACAGATGATGCGGGTAATTTTAAGTCTTCCCAAGCTAGGTATGATTTCTACCCGGAGGAGGTCAATTTGATTGCCCATTTCGAAAGTATGACTTCTTATTATTCTCAAACCTTGGCAACACTTACTGGCCCATTTAATAACGGCTATGATTTGTTTGCGAATGTGAATGGATTAAGCAATTATAGTCAATGTTGTCTTGAGGTGACATATACAGGAAACCCATCATTTGGTTATAACGACTGGGATCAAGTTCAGTTACCTTGGGCCGGACAATCAACAACTGATTATGTGGAGGTTCTGACTAACCGATTGAGGATAAACTCTGGAGGTGGCGATATTTCGAAGATTGTCGTTCGAGTTAAACCCCAACAATAGTATTCTAAACTAATAAAATCTCCCCGACAGCAATTCGTGCTGCTGGGGAGATTTATTTTTCGGACTAAAATCTATTCCATTTTCTTCTCACTGACAAAGCGAAGCGAGAAGAACATGGCCACACCCAGGATGACGAAAAGTCCAAGCGTCCCCACAAGGAGCGACATGCTGGCGATGCTGAGCAGCACATAGATGAAGACGTCGATCAGCGCCATGAACATGCAGGCGGCCATTGCAACATGGTTCTCCTTGATGATGGCTTTCAGATAAAGGTAAACCATGCCCAGAATCAATAGGGCCGAAAGGAAATAGGACATCGTGAAGCCTATCCATTCGCTGAACGACAGCAGCATCAGGTAGAAGAGCACCAGGGCAGCACCAATCAGCAGGTAACAGAGGATGTTGATCGACCGCTTCACACACATCTCGGCAACGAAGACCGACACCAGCGAAAGGAGGAGCACAAGGAACGAATACTTCAGCGCCCGATTGGTCTGCGTGTATTGTCCTCCTTGGATAAGCAGTTTGGTACCGATGCTCTGGAACCCCTGCTGCTGGTTGCCGGCGTAGAACACCTGATCCACGTCATTCCTGTTCAGGCTTGAAATCTTCCAGGTTGCCTTGAATCCATTGTCGGTCACCTCGCGGTTCGAAGGGAGCATGAATCCGTTGAAGCTCGGGTCCTGGCAGTTGCCCTGCATCGTGATGATCGACGTTTGTCCGATGGGGGAGATGTTCAGTTCGTGCGAACCTTTCAGCTCGGCAGAGATTTCGAAGGGGACGGCCTCGTCGTTTAGTAGGGCAGTCAGGTCAGCGACCTTGCAGATGGGCTCGCTCGATCGGTAGAAGACATTCTCCAGATTGGTATTGCCGTAATTGTAGAAGAATTGGTTTAGTTCGAGGGCCTTGTCTCCAATCTTTACCTTCAATCCCTCCTCAATACCACGCCTGTCGCCGATAGCTGCGATGATCTGGGCGTTGCTCCAATCATATCTGATAGGTTTCGAACTGCCCGCCATGACGCCTTTCAACTGCATCTCCTTCAGGTTGAAGGTGCCTTTTCCCGATATCCTTGTTCGATAGACCGACGCATCGAAGATGCCACGATGCAGGATTTCGCTCTCGATATCCGACGTCATCTCAAGACGCTCGGGAAGCACATACATGCAGGTGTAGGGCAACGCATTCTCCTTCGATTCATCAATCACCGGGACACAAATGATCGGCCCGACAAAGTCTTGTCTCTTACTCCAACTTTCTGCAATCTCCGTCTGTGTCGCTTCCGATAGTTCGTTTCTGTCATTTACGATACCCATGATGCTGAGGCTGACCAGCCAGAATACGAAAACCATTGCTCCGATGAACAGACATTTTAATACACTCTTTTCCATAATTTTAATAGTTTTAGTTGTTTTTTCGGTGCAAAGATAGGCACAAAAATACAGCTGGCAAAACTCTCGCTCCTACGATGTATGAAACCCTCGATTTTCTGTGTGAAATGATTTGGCAGTTCTGATATTCAAAAAAAGACAGCACTTTTCAGCGCTGTCTTGTAGTAAGATATATAATGTATTATTCTGTTTTTCTAAACACCAGCCACGGAATCTGCCCGGGGTATTTATGGGGATATCTATTGGGGTCGCCGATGTGATGCCTCTCTCCGTCAGCTGTTCGGTAATAACCGTAATCGTAACCACCCGTTATGTAGATCGCATCGACAAAACCGTATTCGCGCAGTGCATCCGCAAAATCCCACATCGTTTCCGCGTGACGTGTTTCGATATAATAAAGTCTGTCATCAGGCATTCGGCCGATGCCACGGCGTTCCACCTTGCCGTGCAGATAGAACTGGCGGGGCAGGACTCCAGCCGAGAGGAGGATGAACTGACGGAAGAAGCAGCCTTGGCGCCCTTTCACGTATTCCTTCACATCCTCGTCCCAGCCGATGCCGATGACATAATTGCCGTCAGCTCCGGCAAAATAGCCCAGTCGTTTGCCGTCGACCGTCTTGACCTCTTGTCCGTCCATCACCAGGCTGCTGATGATCGAGAAGTCCTTGTGATAGTCAGAGCAACGGCTGTACAGATAGACGCTGACGTCGGCGGTGTCGGGCTCCGACATGGTGATTTCAGCCCTCAGTCCCCTCATTTCGTAGAAGTTCATGGCCACACCTAGAATCGAGTCACTGGTCTTGATGACCTCGGGAGTCGTGGGCTGACTCTGGAATGCCTGGAGTTTGGCTATGTTCTGCTCCGAGGAGACAGCCACAGGGACACCAATATTATTGTACGCACGATAATAGCGCCACCCCAGCCAGAGGGCAAGGCAGCACACGATGGTGATTAGCGCACTGCCCACAATCCATGGCCATCGTTTTGTCTTCTGAGCTGATGCAGGCGATTCGTTCTTGTCATCACGTTCCACGACGATGGTAGGCACTTCGCCCTCACCCTGGCCAGGGATGACGTCGGGTTTCTCCTCGATGATGATGATAGGTTTCTCGTTTTCAATCTCTTTCATGCCTTCTCTCCTTCCTGCTCGATAAGAGCCTTCAGTTCCTTCAGCGCTTCCTTCGAAGCCTTGAGGCGGAATTCACTTCTCAGGTTTTGCCCGTTCAGGCGCAGTTCCTGGTTTGTGAGGTTGATGATATGAATATAGTTCTTGTTCACAATGAGGCTCTTCCCCACACGCACGAACGTGTTGTCCTTCAGCTTCTTGAAGACTTCGTCGAAATAGTGAAGCTGAAAGGTCATCTTGTAGGGTTTGCCGTCAAACAGATACATGTCGGAATAGTTCCCGTCTGCACAGACGAAAACAATATCCTGTGGCTGCACTCTAACGAGTTCCGTGGATGTAGAAATCTTAAGCCATTCCATGCCAGAATCAGTTATTATAACAACTTTGCGCCGCAAAGATAGGCATTTTTACCATTCAATCCAAGTAAAACTGCCCCCCATGTACAAAATGTGCAGAAAAAAGTATGAAATGTAGTAGAAGAGATTGGTAATATCGAATTTATCAAATTGCTTAGATATTCATTGCCGCAATCTATCGCATGGCTCTCGGATAAAATTCTATCCTTTATTGTAAGGTATATTACAAGAAAATACCCTTTTTACCATGCCAAATCGCACTCGAAAAAAGTCGGTTTGGCATGTTTCTTGGGATGTTTTGTAATACTTTTTTTGAATTGTCACCCGGAAATTGCAGCTTTAGCCGTTACTAGCCGCTATTTTGCCCCTTTTTATCCCTTTTTGCCAGTGAACAA
>CACXTQ010000046.1:0-24555 GCA_902770595.1 uncultured Bacteroidales bacterium
AGGGGTAATAAAGGGGGACATGGGGCAGCCATACACGGCTGCCGACGGTGACAAGGGGGGGCGGCCCAAAGCGGCCGCAGACGGGGACGAGGGCGGCCAAAGACGGCCGTGACGAAACGCGGGAGGGGATGAGGGCGCGATGGCATCGCGCCATACTGGACGAGGGGGACGAGGGCGGCCAAAGACGGCCGTGACGAAACGCGGACGAGGGGGGCGGGATTAGGAGGACTCGGTGTTGCGGCGGCGGGAGCGGGCGCGTTTGCGCTGTTCGCGACGCTTGACGTTGCGCTTGTGGTTGCGGGAGGAGGTCTCGGGGTCGGAAGGGAAGGAGGCGGGGGAGGTGGGGCGATGGTCGTGGTCGCGACGTTGGCGGGGCTGGGGGCCTTCGCCATCGTCGTAGAACAGGCGCCAGGGGAGCTGCACTTCGGGAAGGAGGCCGGTGTTTTCGGCACGGACGAGACGACGGAAGTTGTCGCGGCTCTTGGAGAGGGAGTTTTGGAAACGTACCAACACACGAGGGGGAGCTACGTATTCCTCGCCGTCGAACATGTTGCGGAACCGTTCGTAGAGCTCGGTGATGTGAAGAATGCTGCCTACCTTTTCCCTACCGATGCCGGCATTCAAAAGGATCTGACCCACCTCATCGCGTCCGTTGAGGAGGGCGATGTCCATCACGAGGCAAGCGAGCTTGTAGATGGTGTCGGTGCGGGGATGCTCACGGCCCTGGACGGAGAGTGCACGATGGGTATGTTCCCATAGTGTGATACCGCCTTCGCCACCTTCGAAGGGCATGGGATTGGTGAAGTGCTCGACGATGCCAGGCATGACATATTGGAGGAGGCCTGTGGTGATGAGGTCTTGGATGCCATCGCCGAAGGTGCGGCTCTTGAGCAACTTGTTGAGCTCGTCACGAAGGCGCTTGGGTGCGGCGTTGGCCATGTAGTCGGCATTGTCGCAGATGGCCTTCCAGCAGGCAGGATCCAAGTGGAAACCTTTCTGGTGCTTGAAACGGATGCCGCGAAGCATTCGCACGGGATCCTGACGATAGATGGTGACCGGGTCGGAGGGCGTAATCAGCAGGCCGTTCTTCAGATCGCTGATGCCACGACCTGTGGGGTCGAGCACTTTGCCTGTATGCAGGTTCTTATAGAGCGCGTTGCAGGTATAATCGCGACGAGAAGCATCTTCTTCAAGAGAGCAGAAACGGGTTTCGAGGAGGGTGATGTCGTCATCGGCGTATTCCTCGATATGAGGTTCAACGCATTCAACGAGTGTCAGCGAATCATCGATGATGACGTCCATGGCTGTGGTCCCGTAGCGTTGATAATAGAATGGGCCTTTGCATCGATCGGCGTGTTCGGCACACATGTATTCGATAAATGCCTTCTGGCCATTAGGCATATTGACCAAAAGGTCAATGTCGCTATAGCGTTCGCCCAACAGTTCATCGCGTACACATCCTCCTACAAGGTAAATCTGCCCGTAGAAGGGAGAATCCTCATGGATGACATCCTTGATGAAATGGAGGGTCTTTTCGAATTTATTCATTTTAGAACGAAAGTGTCGAAGTGGTCGTAATTCTCGGGAAACACCGAGTAATTGGAAAGGTCAAATAGGTCAAACTCTTCTTTTTTCGGCGCAAAGATAGTGTTTCTGCACGAAAAAACCAAAAAAATTTGCACAATTCGACCAAAACTTTTATCTTTGTACCCGAAATATTAAACGAAACATACATGAAAAAGCCATTATTGACATTTTGTTGTGTCATTTGCAGCATGCTGATGGGAACGATGCTGACCCATGCACAGAACTTCAGAAACCAGTCGGACCTGCAGTGGATAGCCGTCCCTGACGATAACGACTGGACATATAAGTTGGGAAAAGATGCCCTTGTCGGCCTTCAACTCCTGTGGCATGGCATGCCCCTCGAGAACACCGAGGTCGGTTATTCGATTGGAGGAGATTGCCTCGATGCTGACACCCAAGGGAGCGTGAAAACCGATGCCCGTGGAAATGCCGAGATTCGAATCAAGACACCGAAGAAAGCCGGTTTCCGCGACTGCAAGATGTGGTGCGAAGTGGAAGGCGTGCGGTTTGACAATCATATCAAGGTTGGGTGGTCGCCCGAGCAACTGACTGCATCTACGCAGATGCCGAAGGATTTCGAAGCCTTCTGGAAGCAGGTGCTCGAAGAGCAGGAGAAGGCCTCGAAGCTGAAGCCTGTCGTAAAGCCTGCACCCGAGTATTCGAGTGATAAGGTGGACTGTTACCTGGTGAAGCTCAATGGAGGCTTCACGGGTGCTCCCCATTGCATCTATGGCTATCTGTCGATACCGAAGAAGGCTGGCAAGTTCCCCGTGCTTGTGTCGCCTCCTGGAGCAGGTGTGAAGCACATGGATCCGCTGAAGACGCAGTTCTATGCATCGGAGGGCAACATCATCCGACTAGAGCTGGAGATCCATGGCATCAATCCTTCGATCAGTGCAGAGGATTACAAGGATATTTCCCGTTCGTTCGGTGATCATATGGGCAACGGATATCTTACCAATGGCATCCAGAGCCGTGACACCTATTACATGAAGAAGGTCTATGCCTGCCTGCTGCGTGCGGTGGATTATCTGACCACCTTGGAACAATGGGATGGAAAGAACATCCTTATTCAAGGAAACAGCCAAGGCGCTGCCTTGTCGATTGTATTGGCAGGCCTTGATCCGAGAATTACGGCGGTAGCCATCGCACATCCTGCACTCAGCGACATGGCAGGTTATGCCGAAGAGGGGCGTACGGGAGGATATCCTCACTTCAATCGTAACTACAAGGAAGTGAAACTCGACAAACAGACCATCGAGACCTTGGCCTATTACGACGTGGTGAACTTTGCCCGCCTGGTGAAGTGCCCGGTATATCTGACATGGGGTTATAATGACAACACCTGCCCACCTACCACATCGTGGATCGTGTGGAACACCTTGACCTGTGAGAAGGAAAGCTACATCACCCCCATCAACGAACACTGGATATCGACAGAGACGCGATATCGACAGATGAGATTCCTGCAAAAACATTTGAAATAATGAAAAAGATCCTCGCCCTAATAGCCTTGGGCGCCCTTATGACGGCCACCGGTGTGGCTCGTAATACCTATTCGCTGAATGACAAGTGGCGTTCGGTGTGTTATCCGGAAGGAAAAACCGATAGTCTGGAGATCGAGAACCTCCAGTTGCCCCACAACTGGGACGATTATTACGGCTACCGGCAGTATATGCATGGCAACCTTCATGGCAAGGCACGCTACGAGCGCCGGTTCACCCTCTATGGAATCACGAAGGAGGGTGATGCAGCTGTCGCTTCGAAGCAACATTATACGTTGCAACTGGAAGGTGCGGGAAGCTATGTGACCGTCAAGGTGAATGGACGCGAGGTCTGCAATCATCGACCGGCAGGCAGGGTTGTGACGAGCCTTGACATCACGGAATATCTCCACACGAACAATCCGAAGATGGACAATCGCTTGGAGATAGAGTGCGACCATCCGTCGAACATCACCGACCTTCCCTGGGTGTGTGGAGGATGCTCGGCAGAATGGGGATTCAGTGAAGGATCGGCACCTTTCGGCCTTTTCAGAAATGTCAACCTAGAGGTGACCGACATGCTGCGCGTGGAGCCTTTTGGCGTACATGCCTGGGCCAACGAAGCACTGGATACGGTCTTTGTGGATACGGAGGTGCATAACTATTACAATCATGGAGAAATCTGCGTCGTCCAATCGGAGATCGGCGGCAGGCTGAAGAAGGAGACCATCGAACTGGGTGCACAGTTGACGCAGATTGTGCATCTGGCTATCCCGATGAGGGACGTGCACCTGCAGCATTGGTCGCTTGAGCATCCTCAGCTTTATACGGTTCAGACGACGGTGATGCAGGGGCGTATGCACGAGATTGTGGACCGCGTGCAGACAGAAGTCGGTTTCGCCGAGGTGAAATGGCCGGCACGCACTGCAGAAGGCCGACTCTCGGACGAGGACCATCGCTTCTATCTGAACGGAGAACCCGTCTTCCTGCATGGCGTGTGCGAATATGAGCATCTCTTCGGCCAAAGCCATGCCCTCAGCGAGGAGGAGATAGATTCGCGCTGCAGGCTCATCAAGCATATGGGATTCAATGCATTCCGTGATGCCCATCAACCGCATAACCTGCGCTATCAGGAGCATTGGGCCAAGGAAGGAATGCTGTGGTGGCCGCAGTTCTCGGCACATATCTGGTACGATACGCCACAGTTCCGCGAGAATTTCAAGACACTGCTTCGCCAATGGGTGAAGGAACGCCGAAACAATCCTGCCATTATCCTTTGGGGACTCCAGAACGAATCGACCTTGCCTGAGGACTTCTCGCGCGAGTGTGCCGACATCATCCGTGAGATGGATCCGAAGTGCCGACGCGTGGGCAATACGCAGAACGGCCGACTGGTGACCACATGCAATGGCGGCAGCGGAACCGACTGGAATGTCGTCCAGAACTGGAGCGGCACGTACGGAGGCAAACTGGAAGAGTACGGCGAGGAATTGAGCCGCGATGACCAGCTCCTGAATGGAGAATATGGTGGATGGCGCACTGTGGGCCTGCATGACAAGCAGGACCGCCTGCCCCTGTCGCTATTTGCCAGCGATGCCCCCTGGAGCGAAGAACACCAGTGTGCATTGCTCCATGCCAAGTTGATGCTGGCCTATGAGCACAGAGACCGCCTGTGCGGACAGTTCCAATGGATCCTGGCCAGCCATGATAATCCCGGACGACAGCAACCTGACGAGTTCCTGAGGACCATTGACAAGGTGGGACCATTCAACTACAAAGGCTTGCTGACAGCGACCTGGGAGCCTACCGATGCCTATTATCTCTACGTGGCCTGGGGAGCCTTCCTGCGCCATGAATGGCCTGAAGGCGTTGATGAGCCCAAGAACCTGCTGGCCCGTGAAATGGTGGCACTCGGCTATCAGTACGAGGGAATCCCATTGCCGGATTATCTGCTTGACGAGACCGCAGACGAGGACTGTTCGCGTCCCAACCTTCATACATTTGCCGAGCGGACATCGTCGCTTGCACCGGAAGACGGACGCATCTACGTCTATCGCTACAATTGTGGCGGAGACAAGGTTGTGGACAGTTACGGCAACGTCTGGATGGGCGATGACACCCGGTATTGCACCAGCTGGGCCATGGCACCCCAGTTTGCAGGAGACAACCTGAACCCTGTGCTGGGCAGTCAAAGCGTGCTGCGAGGCTGGGCGCTTGATCCGATACAGAAAGACGGACAGCTTCTTGCCTCGAAAGTGGATCAGCCACTGTTGCGCAACTACCGTTATGGTCGTCACGAGCTGAGATTCTCATTCCCCTTGCCTACAGGTCCCATGTATCAGGTAGACCTGTGGTTTGTCAATAGTCGTCACTACGTTTCGCACGTAAGCTACCAAACGATGTCGATACAGAACGGGCAGCTTTACATAGGCTTCCCGCATATCAAGGTGGGACAGGCAAAGATTTCGGCCATTGCCATCAGCGTGGATGCAGAGACGGGAAAGAAACTGGGAAAAATGGGCCCGAAGGGACTGTTTGTGTTCAATAAGGGACAACTGGATACGACACTTCCTGCTTTGACAGAGCAGGCGGGATATCCCTATAGCAGCGGTTTGAATTGGGCGCATTTCGATTTCCAGACCGTGGAGAAGACCGATAAGGCAAGCCTTCCGGAAGACAAGGGTGGAAGACCATCGGCGAGGTTCGATGTTAATGCCGACAAGCTGAGTTTCGACATCAAGATGGGTCTTGCACAGGAATATGCCTTGCGCTTCCGCTACAAGAATGTAGATACCACGACACCGCGTGCACACTGGACCTTGCTGTCGAGCGTTGACGGCAGACTTGTGGCCGAAGGAGACATCTCATTCCCACCCACACCTCCAAAGTTCAAGACCATCAGCACGACCACGGGCACCTTTGTCAATGCGGGCAGTTACCGTCTTGTCGTGAATGGGGCAGAGGGGGTCGAGTTCGAGTATCTGGAGGTGCAGTAAACGCTATAGTCACTATATTATCTATAGTCGCTATAAAAAATAAAAAAAACTATATGAATTGGGATCAATTGCTTTCAGCTACCCGTTTTGGCCAAGAGAACCTGAACCTGCGACCTCATGCTCGTACGGAGTTTCAACGCGACTACGACCGACTCATCTTTTCGCCATCGTTTCGCCGCTTGCAGAACAAGACACAGGTCTTCCCTTTGCCTGGCGCTATCTTTGTCCACAATCGACTGACGCATTCACTTGAGGTGGCAAGTGTGGGAAGGAGCCTGGCAAATAATGTCTCGATTGAACTTCTGGAGAAATACAAGGGAGAGGAATGGACTGACAAACTGCAATCGCTCGACGATATTGTGGCTACTGCGTGCCTGGCACATGATATGGGCAATCCACCCTTCGGGCATTCGGGAGAAAGGGCCATCATCTCGTATTTCAAGGAAGGAGAAGGGCAAAGATTCCAGGATGTGGTGTCGCCTCACCAATGGGCCGACCTAACGCACTTCGATGGAAATGCGAATGCCTTCCGATTGCTGACGCACCAGTTCCGCGGACATCGCGAGGGCGGTTTTGCATTGACCTACAGTACGCTTGCATCCATCATCAAGTATCCTTATGCAAGCACGGTGGCAGGACCGAAGCCGAAATTCGGTTTCTTCCAAGCGGAAGAGGAATCGTTCCTTCGACTTGCAGAAAAATTAGGACTTGAGATTATCGATATTGAAGGTAGGCTGGAACTGGATATGCCTACCACCGAGTTGTTCGAACATAAACACCATCGCTACTGTCGTCACCCGCTTTGTTTCCTGGTTGAGGCCGCTGACGATATTTGCTATCAGATTATGGATATCGAAGACGCCCATAACTTGAAACTTCTGTCAACTTCAGATACACAGGATCTGCTGCTGGGATTCTTTGAAGGAGAGATGCGAGAGAAGATCGTCAGAGGCTTGAATTATGTGCCCGACATCAATGAACAGATCGGTTATCTGCGCAGTCGAGCCATCGGAACGCTCGTATTTGAGTGTACGAAGGTTTTCCTGGAGCATGAGGAAGAAATACTTGCCGGTACGTTCCAGAAGCCCTTGATACAATGTGTAGCACCACATATCGCACAGGCATATCAGCATTGTTCGGATGTCGCTTTCTCACGGATTTACAACAGTTCGGATGTCGTAGATATCGAAGTTGCCGGTTATCAGATCATCACTGTGCTGCTCCAGAAATTCATCGATGCCGTGATTCATCCGAACCGCACCTATAGCCAGTTGCTGCTGAATCGTGTGCCTGCACAATACGATACGCGTGCAGAAGGCGTCTATACGCGCATCTTGTCGGTCCTGGACTACATCAGCGGCATGACCGACGTCTATGCCCTGGATCTCTATCGAAAGATCTACGGCATGTCGTTGCCTTCGCTTTAAACAAAAAAAGGCCCCATGGACAAGGGGCCTTTTTTTATTTGAAAGACGGATTTATTGCATAGAACCAATCCAGAGGAGAATCATGGCGATAATGACGAAGAGCAGGTCGAGCGACTTGCTCTTTATGTTCTTTTCCTTGAAGATGAGCCAGCCGGCAACGAAGCCTACTACTACGCCTGAACGACGAACGAGGCTGATGACCGAGATAAGCGCACCCGGGAAGGACAAGGCATAGAAATAGCAGAAGTCGGCAACGGAAAGGAAGACCGAGATACAGATGATCTGCCATTTCCAATGGAAGGGATGCTTCCTGCGATGTCTTTTGGGAGCCCATAGCCACAGGCATACAATGCCCATCATCAGGACCTGGTAGAAGTTGTACCAAGATTGGACAACCATCTTCGAGAAACCACGATTTGCCCAAATGCCGAACAACCCTTGTCCGTTGTTGGGATCACCCACCAGGAATTTGTCGTAAAGACCGGAGATGGCACCGATGAGCGTACCTGCAATTACTGCCCAAATCCAAATGGAGTGTTTCAGCTGGATGCCTTCCTTCTTGCCGGAGGTTGAGATGAGACCGAAGGCAATGATTGATACCAATACACCTGCCCATTGCCAAGCGTTCAGTTTCTCGCCGAAGATGAAGATGGCACCGAGGAGCACCAGGATGGGACGGGTGGCATTGATGGGCGAAGCGATGGTGATGGGGAGATGCTTCAAGCCATAATAGGCACATATCCATGAAGCCAGCACGATGGCAGACTTCACGATAATATAAATATGTATGGAGTTGTCCTCGATGACAGGCACGTAGACGGGGCTGTCGGCAGGAATAATGCCACGGGTTGAGAGAACAACCAGTGGCAGGAATATGAGTGAACAAAAGATCGTGTTGAGGAACAATACCGGAATGACAGCATTGTCCTTGAGCGACACTTTCTTGAAAACATCATAGCACCCGAGCAGCAATGCGCTCAGGAAGGCAAGAATAATCCACATGACTTATTTGAACTCGTTCTGAAGCGAGATCTGCAGTTCGTCCAGGAGGTCGATGGTCTTCATGCGGAACTTCTTGAAACCAAAGATGAGTTTGGTCTTTTTCTTGTTCAGAGCATACTTGTCGACAATCATCTCCTCGGCGGTATATTTGTTCAACTTGTTGTTTTCGTTGTACTTGTAATTGATGTGGCTCATTTCCATGATGAGTTGGCCGCCCTCGTAACGAACGGCAAGCACATAGGCCAGCTCGGCAAAGTCGTGTGCAAGGAATGATTTCGAGAAAGTGAGTTCCATGCTGTAGGAATGCTGCAACTCATTGTCGGCAGCCTTGGGCAGACGCTGGTTGTAGTGCATGCGTTCGTCCTTGGTGCAACGAACGAGCCAAGCGTCGACACGGTTCATGACCTCCAGCTGGGTAAGGCCTGCGGGAACTTCGACGGTGCGGGTCAGGACTACCTTGCCATTGACTTCGGGAACTGCACCAGCCATGTATCTGATGTCGGTTTCGGGCTTCTCTTCGATGACGGGAGCCGTGATTTGGGCGATGCTGGTGGACATTGTGGCGCATGCCAACAGGATAGTGAAAAGCTTTTTCATATTTTTCGAAGGTATATAATTATTTTGTCAGCAAAGACTTATGACTGCTTGGCCTTGAAAGCAAGGGCGTAGATGCGCATCTGCTTGATCATCGACAGGAAGCCATTGGAACGGGTGGGAGAGAGGTTCTCCTTCAGGCCAATCTGCTCGATGAAATAGAGGTCGGCATTGAGAATCTCGTCGGGTGTGTGGTCGGAGAGCACTTGGATGACCAGGCTGACAAGACCTTTGACGATAACGGCATCGGAGTCGCCGGTAAAATGGATCAAATTGGTCTGCTCATCAAGGTCGGCCTGGAGCCAAACGCGGCTCTGGCATCCTTCGATGAGGTTCTGAGGGGTCTTGTACTTCTCGTCGAGTGGTTCAAGGTTGTTGCCCATCTCGATGATCATCTGATATTTGTCCATCCAGTCATCAAAGGCTGAGAAGTCGTCGATGATTTGATCTTGAATTTCGTTGATTGTCATTGTTTTCTGAATTATCGGAGTGGTCGGAATAATCGGAATAATCTGAGTGGTCGGAGTACTCGGAGTAGTCGGAGAACTCGGAGTGAAGGGTTACCAAAGGAGGGAGACGAGCACACGGCCTACCTTGCCGAGCGTCTCACGTGAGATGTTGTCGATTGTATCGTAGGTGGTGTGCCATTCCGGGCAGAAGGTGCCGTCGGTGTCGGTGCGCGTATCGATGATGTCGACACAAGGGATTTGGAGCATGCGGTTGACGAAGACGTGGTCGTCGGTGACACCACCACCACCTTGGTTGATGAAGAGGTCGCCATAGCCAAGACGTGCAGCGTTTTGCCAGATTTCGTTGACGAAAGAACTGGCGTAACGCTCGCTGTAGTATTCGCGATAGAAGGTAGCATTGGCCGAACCCACCATGTCGAGGAGGATGCCATATTGCGCACGATAGCCTTCCCTGGCTGCCTGCTTGCACCACATCTGTGTGCCCAAAGCCCACCACTTCTCGTCGTGGGTGCCTTTCCAATCGTCGGGAGCACCATAGTCTTCGGCATCGGTCAGGAAGATGTCGATGCCGACCTGCGGAAGCTTTTCGTTGCAGAGTCGGGCCAATTCGAGCAGGATTCCCACGCCCGAGGCGCCATCGTTGGCACCCATTACCGGTTGTTTGCGCTTGGCAGGGTCGGGGTCATTGTCGGCAAAGGGGCGACTGTCCCAGTGACTTATCAGGAGAACCCTCATCTTGGCATCTGGATTGAATGAACCCATGATGTTGATGACAGGCAGTTTCGTGCCGTTGTAAGCAGTCATTTCGCCCTCCTGCAGCTTGACCGTAGCACCATGACGGAGCAATTCGTTTTGCAGCCATTTGGCACATGCCTTCTGTGCATCGGTGCCAGGTACACGAGGTCCGAAATCGCATTGACTTGCCACATACTGGTAGGCGGAATCGGCAGAGAACCGGGGCATCTCACGCGAAGCGACTGTCGAGGATGGTACGCCCGACGATGTCGCATTGCCCGTAGCCGACCTTTTGCAACTGCAAGAAACCATAACCAATAGAAGAAAGAAACCTGTATAAAATCCTTTGCGATATTTCATTTTTCTTTGTTTTGATGGCGCAAAAATACAAAAAAAACATCATATTCGAGTACAAAAAGGTCTTTTTTTTGTGTTATATAACATAAATAAGCATTTTTTTTACGAAAAATCATGGTACATTCAACAAAATTCATTAACTTTGCAGCAAAATAAGCGTAGAATAGCTCCCAAGATCGTTACTTGGGGGACAAAATTTTCTTTAATCGTGAGCAATCAAATCACACATGAAGGAGTCGTCGTCAAAGTAGAGGGACAACGGGTCACGGTTCAATTTGTTCAAAACTCGGCTTGTTCGGGATGCCATGCCAAGGCCTTATGCAGCAGTGGTACCTCGGATTCGAGGCAAAAGGAAGTGGTGGCCAACAGCTATGGCACAACGTATGAAGTGGGTGATTATGTCCGCGTGGTAGTATCAAGCGGGTTGGCGTGGACAGCGGTCCTTTTGGCTTTCGTCATCCCGATGGTCCTTGCCTTGGTTTGCTTATTTGTGATCGTTGGCTTCACCGGCAGCGAGATAATGGGATGTCTTGTCACTTTGTTATTGTTAGGACTTTATTTCCTTATTGTTTGGATGCAGCGTGACCGCCTTGAACGAAAGACAGAATTTTCACTAGAAAGACTCTATTAGCAGTTTCCGAAAAACAGCGATGAATCTTATACATTTTAATATAATATTATTAACATTAGTATCACTATGAACGTAATTTTGTTAGCACTTGGCGTGCTTGGCGTGCTTGGTGCCGTAGGCTCTTTGGTACTTTACTTTGTATCAAAGAAGTTCTATGTTTACGAGGATCCTCGCGTGGGACAAGTGGAGGAAGTTCTGCCTGGTGCAAACTGTGGTGGATGCGGATTCCCCGGATGTCATGGTATGGCTGATGCATGCGTCAAGGAGAAGGATGCCAGCAATTCGCTGGGCAGCCTGCTCTGTCCTGTCGGCGGTGCCGACTGCATGGCAAAAGTTGCTGGAATCCTCGGAGTTGAGGCAGGTGCCGCTGAACCTAAACTTGCTGTGGTTCGATGCAATGGCAACCTGGAATGTCGTCCTAAACTTTCAACCTATGATGGCGTGAAGTCGTGTGCTGTAGCAGCCTCGACCTTCGCTGGAGAGACCGGATGTGCATTTGGCTGTCTCGGTCTGGGTGACTGTGTCAGGGCTTGTACTTTTGATGCCATTCACATGAATGCCATCACCGGACTTCCCGAAGTTGACGAGGAAAAATGTGTGGCTTGTGGCGCTTGTGCCAAGGCTTGTCCGAAGCTCGTGATTGAGATTCGCAAGAAGAATGCCGCCAAGACTCCTGCTGTCAAGCGTGTTTGGGTAAGCTGTATCAACAAGGACAAGGGTGGCGTGGCCCGCAAGGCCTGCACCAACGCTTGTATCGGTTGCGGCAAGTGCGAGAAGACCTGTAAGTTCGGTGCCATCACCATTGCTAACAACCTGGCCTTTATCGATTCCGAAAAGTGCAAGGCTTGTGGCATGTGCGTAGCTGAATGTCCAACGGGTGCTATCCATTGCACAGCTGCAGTACAGACTGTCGTAGAGAAACTCAAGGCCAAGAAGGCTGCTGATGCTGCCAAGGCCAAGGAAGAGGCTGCCAAGAGGGCTGCTGAGGCCGCTGCTGCAAAGGCTGCCGAAGCTGCTGCTAAAGCTGCTGAAGCTCCTGCCGCTCCCAAGGCAGACCAGCCGCAATAATCAATAATTCATAATTGATAATTCATAATTACAAGATATGAAGACTTTTAAACTCGGTGGTGTTCATCCCGCCGCAAATAAGCTTTCCGCCAAGGCTCCCATCGAGGTGGCTGCCGTGCCTGCTGTTGTTGCTATCCCAATGGCCCAGAATCTCGGTGCTCCGTCGAAGGCTATTGTTGCCAAGGGCGACAAGGTGAAAGTTGGTACTCCTATCGGTGAACCTGGAGGTTTCGTTTCTTCCTTCGTTCATTCCTCGGTCAGCGGTACCGTTGACAAGGTTGACGTAGTAGAAGATCCTACGGGCAAGAAGGTTCCTGCCGTATTCATCAAGGTAGAAGGTGATGAATGGCTCGAGAACATCGATCGTTCGAAGGATATCAAGCGTGAAATCACGCTGACCAAGGAAGAGATTATTGCCAAAGTGAAGGAAATGGGCATTGTCGGCATGGGTGGCGCTACCTTCCCGACACAGGTTAAGCTCATGCCACCTCCGACAGCCAAGCCACAGTGTGTCATCATCAATGGTGTCGAGTGTGAGCCTTATCTCACCTCTGACCATGCCCTGATGCTGGCTCATCCTGAAGAGATCTGCATCGGTGTACAGATTCTTGAGAAGGCCATGGGTGTCAATAAGGCATATATCGGCATCGAGGCCAATAAGCCGGATGCTATCCAGCTCTTGACCGAGACCGCCAAGAAGGGCTTCCCCGAAATCGAAATCGTTCCCCTCAAGCTGAAGTATCCACAAGGAGGTGAAAAGCAGCTGATCAATGCCGTGATAGGAGCAGAGGTTCCTTCGGGAGGTCTCCCAATCGCTACTGGTGCTCTCGTTCAGAACGTAGGAACGGCATTTGCTGTCTATGAGGCCGTTCAGAAGAACAAGCCTCTTATCGAGCGCGTTGTCACCGTAACCGGCAAGAGCGTGGCCAAGCCAAGCAACTTCCTTGCACGTATTGGAGTGCCTATCCAGCAGCTTATCGAGGCTGCAGGCGGCGTACCTGAGGATACCGGCAAGATCATTTCCGGTGGTCCAATGATGGGTAAGGCAATGCCTGACACCAACAGCTACATGGTGAAGGGATGCTCGGGCATCCTCGTGATGAAGAATGAAGAGGCACGCCGCAAAGAGGCTGGTCCCTGTATCAAGTGTGCCAAGTGTGTGCATGCCTGCCCTATGGGCCTGCAGCCCAACTTCCTTGCCAAGTTTGCTGAGAAGGATATGCTCGACAAGTGCGAGGAAGAGCGTATCTACGATTGCATCGAGTGTGGCTCCTGCTCTTTCTCTTGCCCAGCCAACCGTCCGTTGCTTGACTGGATTCGTCAGGGCAAACCCAAGGTTATGGGCATCCTCCGTGCCCGTGCAGCCGAAGCGAAGGCCAAGGCTGATGCTGCCAAGGCAGCTGCTGCGGCTAAATAATTAGTTGATAATTAAATGTTGAAAACAAATGAATAAATTAAACGTTTCATTGTCACCGCACGTACACAGCGGCAACAGCACCCAGAAGTGCATGCTTCAGGTGATCATTGCACTGTGTCCCGCTCTGCTCTGGTCCTTCTACCAGTTCGGCTTGGGAGCCATCATTGTCACATTGACATCGGTTTGCGCCTGCGTGCTCTTCGAGTTCCTGATTCAGAAGTTCGTACTGAAGGTGACCCCTTCGATCTGCGACCTTTCGGCTGTACTAACCGGTCTGCTTCTTGCCTTCAACGTGCCTTCTAATCTTCCTATCTGGATCATTATCATTGGTGCGCTTGTTGCCATTGGCATCGGTAAGATGTCATTTGGCGGTCTTGGCCAGAACATCTTCAACCCTGCCCTCGTAGGACGTGTATTCCTTCTCGTTGCCTATCCAGTACAGATGACCACATGGCCTGTTGAGGCTGGTTATTTCGATGTGGCTACAGGTGCTACTCCTCTTGCCCTCATTACCCAGATGGTGAATGGTGTTCCAGGAGTTTCCCTCGAGTCTTTGGGCGAAGCCTTCCTCGGTACCACCGCTGGTTCGATGGGTGAGGACTCTGCTCTTCTCCTTCTCCTTGGCGGCTGCTACATGCTTTACAAGAAGACCATCACTTGGGAGATTCCAGTCTCTACGCTTGCTTCAGCATTCGTCTTCGCTTGCCTGTTCTACGGCTTTGAGGACATCCCAGGTGTCAGCAATTGGAGCATCATCATGCAGCAGTTCCTCGGTGGCGGTCTGTTCCTCGGTGCCATCTTTATGGCAACTGATTACGTGACCTCACCTATGAATCCACGTTCGCAGCTCATCTACGGTGTATGTATCGGCTTCCTGACTATGGTCATCCGTCGCTATGGCGCATATCCCGAAGGTATGTCGTTCGCTATCTTGATTATGAACGCCTTTGTGCCTCTGCTCAACTCTTATGTTAAACCAAAGCGTTTCGGCGTTGTTAAAAAGTAATCGTTATGGCAAAGCTTGAAAATTCATTAAAGAATATGTTCCTCTCACTGACAGTGATTTCGCTGATTGTGGGTGGACTGCTTGGAGCGGTTGCACATATTACCGCCGAGCCTATTGCAGCAGCCACTGCCGCTGCCCAGAAGGATGCCATCAAGGCCGTGACTCCCGCATTCGATGCTGTATCTGATCCTTATGTAGTAGAGGATTGTGGCAATGGACTTCCCGCAACAATCTTCGCTGTCAGCAAGGATGGCCAGCAGGTTGGTAGTGCAGTCGAAGTTATCACAAAGAAAGGCTTCGGTGGCAAGGTGAAGGTCATGATGGGCTTCGATATGGAAGGCAACATCACTGGATACAATGTCCTCGACTGCTCGAATGAGACACCAGGTCTGGGTGCCAAGATGCCCGACTGGTTCCAGGGCAAGGGCGAGAATGGCGTTAAGGGTACAGGCGTCATTGGCAAAAACCCCGGTAAGGCAAATCTTACTGTTACCAAGGACGGTGGTGAAGTGGATGCCATCACCGCAGCTACCATCTCAACCCGTGCTTTCTGTGATGCCATCGCACTCGCTTATGCCGCTGTAACCGGTACTGATGCCAACACTGGTGCCACCGGTCAGGTCAAGGAGGCTGTAGAAGAAGCCGCTGAAACTGTCGGTGACATGGTCGATGCAATTCAATCAGAAGAATAATAACATGAATGTAAGGAGATTATAACTATGAGTAAACTAGGTATTATTATCAATGGCCTCATTAAGGAGAACCCTACATTTGTGTTGCTCCTTGGCATGTGCCCTACGCTGGGTACTACCTCTTCGGCTTTCAATGGCATGTCGATGGGTCTCGCTACGATGGTGGTGCTGATCCTCGCCAATATCGTTATCTCAGCCATCGCCCGTTTCATTCCTGATAAGGTGCATATTCCCTGCTATATTGTTGTTATCGCAGGTTTCGTAACCCTCGTGCAATTGCTGCTCAAGGCTTACTTCCCTGAGGTTGACAAGAGCCTCGGCATCTTCATCCCTCTTATTGTGGTGAACTGTATCGTGCTGGGTCGTGCTGAGTCGTTTGCCTGCAAGAATGGTGTCATCGACTCTGCATGCGACGGTATCGGTATCGGTCTTGGCTTTACCATCGCTCTGACAATTCTTGGTGCTTGCCGCGAATTCCTTGGCACAGGTGCCATCTTCGGACTTGGCATTATGCCTGAGAACTATGGTGCCCTGACCTTCGTCCTCGCTCCTGGTGCATTTATCACCTTGGCTTACCTCTCTGCTATTTTCAACAAGTTGTTCAACAAGTAATACCCCAGTAAGATATGTCATACATTATTATGATCATTGCCGCGATATTTGTCAACAATATCGTATTGGCTCAGTTCCTTGGTATCTGTCCATTCCTGGGAGTATCGAAGAAGGTTGACACCGCTGCAGGAATGGGAATGGCAGTTGCATTCGTTATGCTTCTCGCTACGCTTGTAACTTGGCCAGTCTATTATTTCGTATTGGTGCCTTATGGCTTGCAGTTCATGCAGACCATCGTCTATATCCTTGTGATTGCGGCTCTCGTACAGATGGTTGAAATCATCCTCAAGAAGTCTATGCCATCGCTCTATTCGGCACTTGGCGTATTCCTTCCACTGATTACCACTAACTGTACCATCCTTGGTGTTGCCATCAACGTGATCAACTTTGAATACACGCTGCTCGAATCTGCAGTCTATGCTGTAGCCACTGCCCTCGGTTTCTCGCTTGCCATGGTACTCTTTGCCGGCATCCGTGAGCAAATCGCAGTGACCGATGTCCCCAAGGGCATGAAGGGAACGCCTATCGCTCTGCTCATTGCCGGTCTGCTGGCATTGGCATTCATGGGCTTCTCTGGTATCGACAACACCCTCAAGGTGATGTTCAATATTGGTTAATAGATTTTCTCCCCTAATAAAAAACGGGACGCTCGATTGGGCGTCCCGTTTTTTTATGTTCTATTGCATTTCGATAAATTAAAATGGCTCCAAGTGACTCATGAAGAAAGGCAATTGCTTGCGCCACCAAGGCCAATCGTGGTCACAGTCGAATCCCCAATAATCGAACCATGCAGGAATATGCTTCTCGCAGAGAATGGTGTCGAGCTGTCGGGTAGAATCCAGGGTTTCCTCTTCCCATCGACCCTGACCAATGCAGATAACGATGCGACGCTGACGATAAAGATTCATCCAGGGATGGTCTTCGGGCATATTACGGAGGAAATCCTGCGGGGAGTTGGCGTAGGTGAGGTCGTCGGAATAGAATGGGAAGCCGTATCCTGCATGATAAAGGCCGGACAAGCCGATGACAGTGTCGAAGATGTCAGGGCGGCGGAAGAAGAAGTTGGCAGCATGCATTGCACCCATGGAGCAACCGGTAGTCATGAAGGTTTCGCCTTCGTAATAACGAATATTTGGAAGCAGTTCCTCTATGATGTAGTTGAACCAACGTTCATGTTGCTCTATACGCCAACGTGGATCGCCTCCAAAGTTCGACCAGGTTTCCCAGTCAATGCCATCCACACAGATGACGCGAATCTTGCCTGCTTCGATCCAAGGAGTCAGTACATGTATCATACCCTGATCGGCATAGTCGAAGAAACGACCATTCTGACAAGGGAATGCAATAAGTGCATGGCCCTGATTGCCAAACGTCTTGTATTCCATGTCGCGATTGAGGTAGCGACTGTACCATTTATGATATTCTACCTGCATGGTTATTTCCTGTTACAAATGTCAAAAAGGAACTGGTCTTTTTCTTCCCAAGTGCGGAAACGGGCGATGTAGGACTGGTTGCCCATCGCAGGAGAAAGAGCGTCGGGCACACGATCCCATTGCTTCAAGGCATAGGCATACTTTTCCATGATAGCCTTATGGTCGAGATGATACTGCGCGTTGTCACGTCGGCCTGCAAAGACACAGAAATAGTCGTCGTGAGGATCGGGAGTGGTGCGGCGATCGAAGGCTACCATATCGGCCCAGATCTTGTAAACGTCCACTGAATGGGCATAGTTCAGCATATCGGGTGTGTAACCTCCACCAGGACGCATGTTGACTTCCAAGGCTACGAAGTCTCCTACATTGCCGAGACCACGGTGAGCGCGATCCAAGCGGAAGAACTCGAGATGCACAAAGCGACTGCGCACATCGAAGGCCTTCACTGTCTGACGGCCCCAGTAGCGAAGATTCTCGTTCATGTCCTTTTCAACATAATAGGGCGAGTCGAGGTTCTGTTCCACAATATCAGCAATTGAAGGGGGGCAAACGCTCCATGACTCGAAGATCGGATTGCCATGAGAATCAATGATGGCATCATAGTCGCAGATGTTGCCCGTAACGTATTCCTCGATGACATACTGGTTAGCCTGCGGGTTGGTCTGGAAGAAATGCCAGAGGGCACCTTCATCGATAATCTTGTGAGCGCCGTTGGATCCTACGCCGACATCTGGCTTGGCAAATAGTGGATAGCCTGCATCGTAGGCGAAGCGTTTCACGGCTTCAAAACCTTCCGAGGCCTTTATCTGACGGGCTGTGCGAATACCGCCTTTGGCATAATACTTCTTCATCTCGGATTTCTCCTTGATGGCATTGATGGCATCACTTTTGAGGCCGGTAGTCACATTGAAATCGGTGCGCAGACGTGCATCCTGTTCCAGCCAGTATTCGTTGTTGGATTCAATCCAGTCGATGCGATCATACTTCCAAGCGAAGTAGGCTGCGCCACGATAGACTTCGCTGTAATTCTCGAGATTGGACACCTTGTAATACTCCGTCAGAGCATTTTTCAACTCCTGTTTAAGTTCATCGTATGGCTGATCGCCAATACCAAGGACGCGAACGCCATTATTCTTCAAGGCGTTGCAGAACTTCCATGCTGCATCGGGGAAGTTGGGAGAGATATAGATGAAATTCATAATAAGAAATTTTTGTCCTAAGAGCGATACTTAGGTGGTTTGAATTATTTGACTATTCGTAATGAACCGTTCTTGCAGATGAGTTTGCATTCGCCATCATGACAGATGAGATCCAGCTTGCCATCCTTCATTCGATAGGCTTCGCCATGCAGTTCGGTTCTTTTTTTCTCTTTATTTTCAGCATTCGTGATAAGAAGATATGTCCCATCGTTGAGGCAATAAACCGGATGGGAATAACTGTGCCTTGCAACGATGTCACCTACGAGCAAACGTCCATCGAGCCAGGATTCGCGTATCATCTCGAAGTGTGGCAAGATGTTGACATCGGTAAATCCCAGCCCATGGAGATAAACCTTGTACTTCGGGTCCAAACTCTCGCCATCAAGTTCCGGTGGGGCATAAACAATGTCGGCAGCATTCATGGAGCCGGCACTGATGCCCATGATCACACCCTCAAATCTGCTGAGTCGGGTGCGAAGGTGTAATTCCTTGAAGAACTTGTGTTCGGTCGGAACATGCCCACCGCATAGGATGATAAAGTTGGCATCGCAAATCATTCGCGCTGCGTATCTTTGCGTTCTGCGATCCAACACCTCATACTTGTCGAAAGCCAGGTCGGCACGTCCGAAGATTTCGCGCATGTCCCAAGCCATTCGATCGGTCATCTCCTTGTCATCGGGGGCCGAAGATATCATCAGGCAGTGGATAGGATGGGGAAGTGTCTTTCGCAATTTGCTAAGAAATCCATTTGCCGGATTCAAGTCGCCCGCCCAGCCTATACAGGGGCTGCTGGTTAGGAATAAAGTCATTCTATTCTGGTGAAGTTTTTTTTATGTTTGTTGTTGCACTATTTTGAAAGGAGATCTATGGGTTGGCATAAACTGCCTCCAAAATATCTTCGTTTGGCCAATGCGGAAGGAAGAAGAGAGGGAGAGGACATCCTCCAACTCCTGTCCAATCGATTCGACGCACATAACTGAAATCAGGTCCTCCAAAGTCGAAGGAACGGCCGAAGAGAAGTATCGCGTTTCGAGTATGATCGATTTTCCAGAGGCCACCTCCATGACAATCATCATCGCCAATGGGGAGCATATCGCGGTGCAAATAGACGTGCCCGAATTTGAGGACACCATCATCGGTTATGATGAACTTTTGGTACATATATCGTTATCGCGAACAAGTTTCCATTAATTGTTGATACTCTTTGCAGGTCTCTATCTCATTCATCGGGACAAGACATGACAAGATGCCCAGTTTCCTGGCTGCTTCGATATTATCTCGACTATCGTCGAAGTAAAGGGTCTCTTCGGGTTGGATGCCTGTGGCTTCAAAAACCTTCAGGTAAATAAGGGGATTCGGTTTTGCCACATGCATTTTGTAGGAGATAAATGCCTCGTCGAAACACTGCTCAACGGTATATCCTTCGTTTTGAATCCGTTCCTGGGTGAGATCCCATGCCGTGTCATAGAGATTGCTGAGCAAATAGACCTTGTAGTGCTTGCGCAGTTCTACAAGTGCAGCCAGACGCGATGAAGGGATGTCGTCGAGCACGGCATCCATCGAAGCGAGAATCTCTTCGTCGGAGGCTTCGGGAAAGCAGAATGGACGAATCTCCTTCAGGAATTCAGCCTTATCGGAAAGCCCGTACAGGTACCGGGAGATTGGACCATGAATCTCACGGCTTGCAATACATCCTTCGAAATCGGGCAAACCGACCGAAAGAAGTGCTTCGGTGTCACGTTCCAGGTTAAGGTTGAGCAAGACACCTGCCAGGTCAAAGATTATATTTCGTATCATTGTTTTTGTTTTTCCAAGTAATCCATTTTTCGATAATGTTTCCACCAAAGCGGAATGGCCAAGAAGATGGAACAGAGGTCGGAAACGGGCTGAGCTGCCAACACACCATCCAAGCCCAACGTGATGTGCAGGAGAAATAATGCGGGAATCAGGAAGAGACCCTGCTTGGCGATGCCCGTAATCAATGCGCTCCAGGTTGCACCAATGTTCTGCAGGAACATATTTGACGTGATGACAAAGCCTGTGACGGCGTAGGTCAGGCATTGAAGTCGGAGGATACGGGTGCCAAGGGTCAGGACCCTTGCGTCGTCCGATTGGAAAAGCCCTACGATAGCCGGGGCAAAGAATAACCCTAAGACAACGAGCAGGATGGAATAGAGCGTGGTGGTCGTGGCGCAGAACTTGAAAGCGGCACGAACACGGCCATAGAGTTTCGCTCCATAATTGAATCCGCAAACGGGCTGGAAACCTTGACCGAACCCAATGAGCAAGGACTGTACGAACATCACAATGCGATGGACTACCGAGAAAGCTGCAATTGCAGCGTCTCCGTAGCATCCTGCCACGTTGTTGAGTACCAAAGCGGAGAGTCCCATCGTCCCTTGTCGGCCTAAGGAGGGAAGACCGCCACGAGCAATCTCGCGATATTGGAAGATGGTGGGGTGGAAGTTGCTCCAACGGATGGCCAAGCCACCTTTCTTGCCGCACATCGACAACATGATGCAGAAACTGATGGCCTGCGAAATGGCAGTCGCCAATCCAGCACCCGCTACTCCCATCTTGAAACCGAAGATGAGGATGGGGTCGAGGCCCATGTTGATTACGGCTCCCGTCATTGTGCCCGTGAGGGCCATTGCTGCATTGCCTTGGAATCGCATCTGGTTATTCAGCACAAATGTGCACGAGATGAAGGGAGAACCGAGGAGCAACCATTGGAAGTAACTGCAGGCGTAGGGCATGATGGTGGGTGTGGAGCCTAATGCTGTGAGTATAGGCTTCATGAAAAGAAAGCCTATTGCGCCCAGCGTTGCGCTGAAGAACATCGCCGAAAAGAATCCTGTGGCAGCAATCTGTGCGGCTTGTTCGGTACGCCTTGCCCCCAATGCGCGGGATATGTAGTTGCCCGATCCCTGACCGAAGAAGAACGAGAAGGCCTGGATGAGCACCATGTAGGTGAAAACCACACCCAGGGCGGCAGTGGCCTGTGTGCCCGTCTGGCTGACGAAATAAGTGTCAACGATGTTGTAGAGGGCTGATACCATCATGCTGCCCATCGAAGGGATGGCCAGTGACGTCACCAGTCGCGAAACCGGCTCAGTCGTCATTCGTTGGTATTTCGCCTCTTGGGGAGTCATTGTTTCTTATTCTTTATTTCGCTTCACGCCTCTCACTGCTTCTGCTTCGAGCGGATTGTCGGGCCAGGAATGTTTGGGATAGCGTCTGCGCAATTCCTTGCGTACCTCAAAATAGGTGTTTGTCCAGAAACTATGCAGGTCGCTGGTAAGTTGCACCGGCTTGAAGCCAGGAGAAAGCAGTTCCATCAATATGGGACGCTTGCCATCATCGACGCGTGGGGTGTCTGTCATACCAAAACATTCTTGCAACCTTACACGCAGGATGGGCAGTTCAGCTCCCTGACGATAATCTACACGGATCCGGCTGCCTGTCGGCACGGCGATGTGTGTAGGGGCAAGACGATCTACCTGTTGCTGCTGCTCGTAACTGAGAAGCGTCCATAGTGCCTGGGTGAGGTCGATTCGTTTCATGTCGCTACTCCCTTCCAAAAAGAAGGGAAGCCATTCTTCGCAACGTTGTAGCACTGCGTCGGTACTAAGGTCGGGCAGACAGAGTTCGGGGTGCCAGCCGGCTACCGTGGCCACACGTCGTTGAAGATTCTGCACAGCATCGTTGAAGTCAAGCATACTTGTACCTTCTTTTTTGGCAGCTTCGCAGATGACCTTCGTAATTGTTTTCCGAAGTTTGTCTGCCGCTTCTGGGCTTGCTTTCGAATCTATGGTCATTGGCTTGCTTTCAACCAGCAGACTGCCTATGCGATATTCACGCTGTGCGACGACTTGACCTCGTTTGCTGTCCCAAGAGATGTTATCTTTCTCTCTTGCAAATGCTTTCAGATCAGTTTGGTTCAAAGGTGAAGCCAGAAAGATGTTGCCTATGCCTCCTTGCTGCGTGTGAAGATTCGCTATGGCAATCCAGTCGGAGGCGCAGAGGTCATCATTGACGTCAACCTTGGCGACGTCACCACTCGCCAATTGGAAACAGCCTATGCCATCGGGGGTGGCATGTGCGATGCGTTCGGGATAGGCGGCAGCAAGAAGCAGTGATTCCCCTTGCAGCGAGGCATTTCCTTGCGTTGGGACATGTTGAGCCAGTCGTCGGTATTGTTCGGCAGCGCGAATAATGCGTTCCCACACCTTTCCTTTGCGTCGTCCTTCACGTGCTTCGTGCAAGGCTTCAAGCCTCAGACGTAGTTCTGCACCAACGCTGTCGGTGGCTAATGGATCTTTTTCGTCCAGCAAAGCCGCAATGTCAGCAGCCAAAGCCTTCTGAGAATTTCCATGTGCCAGAACGAGCATCTGGGCGATGCGTGGATGACAAGGAAGTTTTGCCAATGCCCTGCCATGACTGGTGATGCGACCTTCTTCATCCAAGGCGTTGAGTTGTCGGAGAAGACGCATGCCTTGCTCGACGTGTGCCGAAGGGGGAGGGGTGATCCATTGCAGTTCATTTACGTCGCAGCCTCCCCAAGCGGCAATGTCCAGCACCATCGGAGCAAGGTCTGCTTCCTCAATTTCGGGCACTCGGCAATCGGCCATGCGATGCTCGGTTGCCAACGTCCATAACCGGTAGCAGATGCCAGGGGCGAGTCGTCCTGCGCGACCACGTCTTTGATCTGCCATGTCCTTGCTGATCTGCACGGTTTCAAGGTGACTCAGACCGGTTTGAGAATCAAAGACCATCTTTCGACACAATCCCGAATCCACAACGACTCGGACACCTTCGATGGTGAGCGAAGTCTCTGCTATGGATGTCGCAAGCACAACTTTGCGTTCCCCGACTTTGCTGGGGGCGATGGCTTGCTGTTGTTCCATGGGAGGCAACATTCCATAGAGGGGATAGATGCGTGTCAAACCCAAGGCTGTGCCAAGCAACTCAGCGCATCGTCTGATTTCGGCTTCGCCTGGAAGGAATGCGAGAATGTCTCCTTCGTGGGATTGATGTGCTTGTCGGATGATATGACTGACCGACATTGCGCATGATTCGACAGGTGAATTGCCAGAAGTGGTTTCCGGAGCGACGTGGATGGTCTCGACAGGGAACATACGTCCCTCACACTTCACAAAGGGTGCATCGAGCAACTTGCAGATTGACTGCGCATCAATAGTGGCCGACATAATCAAAATGCGGAGGTCAGGCCGAATGATTTGCTGGGTCTTCTGCGTCAATGCAAAAGCGATGTCCGAAGCGAGATTGCGTTCGTGAAATTCGTCGAAGATAATCATGCTGACGCCTTCAAGCGTCGGATCGTCAACAATCATTCTTGTCAGGATGCCTTCTGTCAGCACCTCAATGCGGGTGTTTTCCGACACCTTCGATTCAAATCTCACACGATAACCGATGGTTTTCCCCACTTGTTCGCCTATCATTGTCGACATTCGCTCGGCAACCTGTCGGGCTGCCAATCGTCGAGGTTCGAGCATCAGGATCTTTCCTCTATCGTGGAGATTGTTCAGAATGGTGAGCGGGAGCAGGGTTGACTTGCCGGCTCCTGGAGGTGCGGTTACGACCAGTCTGTTGTGAGTCCGTAGATGAGCATTTACACTTTCGACGATATCTTCGACAGGCAGATGACCGACGTCGTTGGCCAATGAACGCAAAAACAAAAGACCCGAAGGATTCACCTGCGGGTCATTTGATTGACTTGCGGAACGGTCTAGCCCATCAGCACCAGAATCTGTCCGCATAGCACACGTAGGAACATGGTCAGTGGATAGACTGTCGAATAGGCAACTGAAGCCTGATCGGTACC
>CACXTQ010000047.1:0-36023 GCA_902770595.1 uncultured Bacteroidales bacterium
GCCCCACGGACAGGGATCGAGCACCTTGTCGGAATAGGCATATTGGATGTTGGCATCGAGAATCTGCTCTGAAAGGTGACAATTGAGCAGATAAATCTGATGGTCATGATGATAACGGCCCAGAAGCGTGGGTGATTTGGCGTCAAACCAGGAATCCTTGACCACAAACTTCTTCAACCTGTTGCCACGACCATCGTGCCAAAGGATGGCGCGGCCATCACCGTAGAATTTGCAACGTGTGGCGAAGCACCAACCACGTGGACACATGAAATCCACACCCGGGCAACGCAGGTCGAGGTCGGCATGATAGTACATGCCTTCGCCCTCAGGTGCCCAAAGTGAAAGTGCATCGTTGCCATCGGCCCAGACGTTACAGTTGACGATGATGGTATGGTTGGCACGTCCGTAGATGGCCATCTGATGGACGGTCGTCTCTTCGACTGTCGTTCCGTAGTTGTTATATACGGTTATGCCACTGATGACGCAGTTGTCGGCCTCCTCGGTGAGTACGATCACACCCATGTGTACCTTCTTGCCCTTGTATTCGGGGACAGTGATGGTATTGCCTGTTTCGGCAAGGATGAGACGTGTGCTGTCGCGATCCTCTCCCACCAGCACGATGTTCGGCTTGTCGATGATGACCTTCTGATGATAGATACCATTCATCACAAGGATCTTGAAGGGATCAGTGCCTTCATCGGGAGCCTGTTCGATGGCCTTTTGAATGCTTTCGCCAGGACGAACCACGACGTCAAAGTTCTTGGGATTGATGACAGGCTTTCGATCCATGTCGATGAGACCAGTTTCGTTGGCGCCCTTGGTGGTGAGACTGATCTTCACCTTGTGACGCTTGTCGTATTTGTCTGCCCAAGCCTCATAGAGCGGATAGAGTTCAGCTGGACGTGTGACATACCAACCGTAGCCATTGCGGCGTTCGGGACCAATCTGATCGAGGTGCTTGCGCGGCAGACCATCACGATCGCAAACGTAGGGTTCAACATTCACGAGGTCGTAGAAACGTCCCCAAAGCGGTGAAGCCGTAGGATCTTTCTCCAGATGCGTGTCGGCATCGGTATCGTTTCGTCCTTGATGTGCTCGCACGTAGCGCAGGCCGGTGAGTTTGTAGGTGTCGAGCCATTTCATACCACCATGTACAGCCGCCTTGACGCGCTTGTCGGGATTAGGCAGCTCCATGAGCAGGCGCAGTATGCCTGCGCTCTCCGACGGTCCGTAGGATGGCAGTTCGTAGGCACGGGCTGCAGCCGGTTCGAATGTCTCGTGGTCGTGCTGCTGACACCAGATGGTGGGTTTGCCTTTCACACGAATCTGTGTATTGAGGATACAGTCGATTCCTTTGTCGAACGATGTGCGAAGCCTTTCACGGAGTTCGTCGTCGATAAGGTCACCCCCATAGATGTCGCGCCCCTCGAAGAGGTCACGGAAGAGGGTGAGCGTATTTACCATAGCGTCATCATTATAAGTGATATGCACTTGATAGCCACGATTGTTGGGCCAGAACTGCGGCCAACCTCCATTCTCGTATTGTCCGCTCAGCAGATATTCCACGCCACGTCGGAAACCTTCCTTATAACGCTGTTCGCCCGTCTGCTTATAGAGACGTGCCAAATATTTCATCTGCATCGTGGTGGCTCCGTTGTCGATGGTCGAATCGTCATCGCGTTGCTTGTCGCGTGCTATTCGAGCACGGTCCTCGGGAGTGAGGTCGCGTGCCATGTCGATATTCTTGGGCCAACCACCTGTGACGCGCTGATAAAGCAGCATCTGGTCGCCAATGCGACATGCCTCGTCGGTCTGGAAGAATGCATCATCGGTGGCACGCATCGGATTGCGAGGTTGCGCAAGGAGATTCACAGATAAAAGACTGCAAACAAGCAGCAGAAGGAATCGGATGGAAAGACGTCGTTTCATGTGTTGGTGTGGATTGATTAATACGCCGCAAAAATAACGAATAATTCGGCAAATTCCAAGTTTTTGACCATAATTCTTCCAATTTTGCACAAAAGAAGACACGAGGATACCATCCTATTCATTTTTTATTTATCTTTGCAACGCAATTTTCAACAAATAGATATGGAAAAAGACCCGATGCAATGGGAAGTGCTTGAGAGCGAATACCTCTTCAAGCGTCCCTGGCTAACCGCAAGACGCGAACACGTGAAGCTACCCACAGGAGCCGAGATACAGGATTTCTACATCTTGGAGTATCCGGATTTCTGTAACGTCATCGCCATCACGAAGGAAGGACAATTCGTGCTCGAACGACAATATCGCCATGCCCAACAAATCACAGGATACGAGATTCCCGCAGGATGTGTCGAGCCAGGGGAAGATGCGATGGAAGGCGCCAAGCGCGAACTCTACGAAGAGACAGGCTATTCAGGTGGCGAATGGCGTCATTTCATGACCATCAGTCCCAATCCCGGTGCTTGCACCAACTACAGCCATACTTTCCTCGCTATCGGCGTGGAGAAGGTATCTTCGCAGCATCTGGAGGAATCGGAAGACATCCGTATCGAACTTTTCAGCGAGGAAGAAGTCTTTGACATGCTCCAACGAGGAGAGTTTCATCAAGCCATGATGGTCGCTCCGCTGTGGAAATACTTTGCTGAAAAGCACACCCAAAATAACCCTTTATAGCCCATTTGTTATCGTCAGCAGCCAAGCTTGGCTGCTTGCGTAACAACCATTCAGAACAACAAACAGAACACCCCCCCAATGATCAAAGCCCTGATATTCGACTTCGGAAAAGTGCTCGTCAATTACGACTTCGCACATATCATCGACCCGCTCTTCGACAACGAGGAGGACAGACAAGAGTTCTACACTTTCTTCGCCTCGTTGGAGTTCATCAACGAACTGGATCGCGAAGTCACCCCTTTTATCGACATCATCCGCCGCAAACAACAGGAGTATCCTAAATACACAGAGCAACTTCAAGTATTCTTCGACAAGTATGTGGATTTCGTGACGGGCGAAGTGCCTGGCATGAAATTGCTTTTGGAAGAACTAAAGGCCAGTGGTTTCGAACTCTATGGCCTCACCAACTGGAGCAGCAAGGTGCATCAGGTGATGAAGAACTACGACATCTTCGACCTGCTTGACGGACAGGTCATCTCGTCGGAAGTGCATCTTCTCAAGCCGGAGCCTGAAATTTACGAGCATTTGCTCGAAAAGTTTGGTCTCCAAGCCGAGGAATGCGTCTTCACCGATGACAAGGCCATCAATGTGGAAGGTGCCGAGAAGGTTGGCCTGCACGGCATCGTCTTCCAAGATGCGGCACAATATGTACACGAACTGAAGGCAATCATCGAACAATCCGCATGAAGCAATACATCGGCATCCGTTACGCCATGGCTGAACGTTTTGGCAAACCCATACCTACCCCCGACCTCCAGTCGGTGGACGATGTCGAGTGCCGGGTGACCATCTGCCCACAGAATCCTTCGAGACTCGACACCTTGCTTGGACTTATGTCGAGCGGAGAAGAGCAGAGCGAGGATTGTCTGCGGCTCTCCATCTTTACACCAGTTACAGAAGGCAAGCATCCCGTCCTGGTTTGGATTCATGGAGGGGCTTACCTGACGGGAAGCGGGATGTATCAGCGTTATGATGCGAGCGAGATAGCAGAGCGAGGAAATATCGTCGTAGTCAATATTTCCTATCGCATGGGTGTGTTCGGCTTCTATTACGACAAGGAAAAGGATATCGTGAACCTCGGCCTGCAGGATCAGGTCTGTGCCCTGCAATGGATTCAGCAGAACATCCGTCTCTTCGGTGGTGACCCCGAACAAGTGACCGTCTTCGGACAATCAGCGGGAGCTCATAGTGTACTTTGTCATATTGCCCAACAGAAGCAAGTGCTTTTCCAAAAGGCTATCATCGCCAGTGCACCATTCATTCCCGCTACTGCCAAGGCACAAGCCAAGAGGACTCGCAAGTTCCTTTCTTTCCTCAACAACGACCCCAAGACAGCCCCGCTCGAGAAGATGCTCGAATCACAATACAACGCTTCGCACGGCACCCTTGGCGGTATGCCTTTTGCTCCTATCTGCACCGACATCAAGGAACCTGAACGAATCATTCCTGGGCTGAAATCCGTCCTTATCTGGACGCAGCAGGACGATGCCCTGCCTTTCGTGCCATTCCGTTTCCTGAATGGCATCGTGACAAGGATCGTCTTTCGCTGGCCAGCCGAGAAATATGCGAAACATCTTGAAAAGAAAGGCGTGAAAACGGAAACGTGGCTGCTGGACTGGAGACACGGTCAATCGTCCTTCGGGGCCATACATTGCCTGGAATTACCCTTGATCTTCGGAACGTGGGAGCAATGGAAAGATGCACCCTTCCTGGAGGGCGTAAGGAGGCAGGAATATGAAGAAAAAGGCGCTGCGTTCAAGCAGCGCCTCATAGGGTTTGTATCAGCCAACTTGGCTGATGACACCAACAAATAAACAGGACAAACAATCAATTGTTAACTGTTATTTGTTAATTGTTATTTAGTTAACCGTTATCGATGTTGGTCATCACGTAATTGAGGAGTTTTTCGGGCGAAGCCATGAGTTCCTGGCGGGTGTGTTTGTCATCGAAGCTCTTGAGATACTTGATGGTGTAGTCGATGATTGAATCGCTGAACACACCTTCCGAACTATAGATGGCACGATCCTTGTTGAGTTCATCGGCAGCCTCTTCACATGAACCGGGCAACTGCTCGAGTGCTTCCTGCACTTGGCGGTTGCTCTTGTCGTGAATGTTCACGCCGAGATCAACGTAGGTACGTTCGGCAACCTGCAGGGCATCGGGCATCTCGAAGCCATGACGAGCGGCACAGCAAAGGGCTGCCATCAGCAGGTAGGTGTCGGCCATACCGTCAGAAGCACGCCATTCGAAGGTCTGTTTGATAGAGAGGTCCTTGTTAAGCGGTTTCTCGCAAGGGTTGACCTTGCTGGCCATATCCATTTCGGTCTGCCATCCAAGGGGAACGCGCACCAGTGCCGAACGGTTGCTGAACGACCAGCAAAGTGAAGTTGGAGCCTCCTGATGGGGCACAAGACGCATGAATGAAAGTGGATGGGGATTACCGAAGGCGGGCAGGGATGTGCCTGCATCCATATAGCCTGCGATAGCACGACGTGCATTGTCGCTAAGTTTTCCGTTTTCGAGCATCATGCTCTTGCCATCCTTGGTGAAGCGGCAATGCACGTGCATACCCGAACCAGCCTTGCCCACGGTGATCTTGGGCGCAAAGGTCAACTCTACACCATATTGATAAGCCAACTGACGCATAATCCATTTGGCAATGACAAGTTGGTCGGCTGCATCTTCGATGTTGGTGGGCAGGAATTCAATCTCATTCTGCTCATAGATCTTTCCATCCTCCGTGAAATTACCCACCTCGGAATGTCCGTACTTGATCTCGCCTCCGCACTCGGCTATCAGCTTCATAGCCTCGGTGCGCAGTTCAGCGAACTTGTTGAACGGTGCACTCTCATGGTAGCCACGCTGATCCTCAACCTGATAGAGGGGATCCTGTTCGCCGATGACATAATATTCAAGTTCGCCCATCGTCTCCATCTGCATACCCGTCTTGCGGATGAAAGCCTCATTGGCCTTGTGCAGGATATACTGGGGTGATGACTCGAAGAATTCGCCATCACGATCGAGGAAAGCACACAGGATGTCGAGAGAAGGTTCTTCGGCAAAAGGATTGACGAAAGCCGTCTTGTAACGAGGCATCACATAAAGGTCAGAACGTCCGGCCTCCACAAAGGGAAACAGGCTGGAACCGTCGACACGTTCGCCAGCCTCAAGGATACCACGCAGATGCTCCTCGCTCTGGATCACGAAATTCAGTGTCTTCAAGCGACCGCCCCAACCGCAATAATGGAAATTGATGAAGCGAATGTCGTTCTCTTTGCAATAGTTGATGAGGTCCTCACGGGTGAAATCCTTGGGCTCCTTCTTCAGGAAACGCACCAATGGATTGGGACTCATCGAAATCTTGGAATTACTCATAATCAATCTGAAAATGTTGTTTGGAATAAGTGATTGAGGGCGCAAAGGTAAGGATAAACATTCATTTTGCCAAACATCGACACGTTTTTCACGCTTTTTCCGATGTCTTCGGTAACAAAATGCAAACAGAGATTACATTTATCAAAAAATATCCTAAAATAATCTGCAAAGACTTTGGAAAGAACGCAAGAAATGATTATCTTTGCCCACGAAAAAGGAATTTATGACTTAACCCCCACATTTATGAAAGCACTATTTATCGGAGGAACTGGAACGATCAGTTCGGCAATCACAAGGCTGGTGGCACAGACACCAGGCTGGGAACTTTATCTTCTGAACCGTGGTACGCACAAGAACGAAGTGCCAAAAAACGTAAAGACCATCATCGCAGACATCAACGACGAGGCAGCTGCCGAAATGGCACTCGCAGGCATGTCGTTCGATGTGGTTTGTGACTTTATCGGATTCGTTCCCGAACAGGTGGAGCGCGACTATCGACTCTTCAAAGGTCGTACGAAACAATTCATGTATATCAGTTCGGCATCAGCCTACCACAAACCACTCTCCTCGCCTATCATCAACGAAGGCACCACGCTGGCTAATCCCTATTGGCAATATTCGCGGAATAAGATTGCCTGCGAGGAACTGCTGATGCGTCATTATCGCGAAGAAGGTTTCCCCATCACCATCATCCGCCCCAGCCACACCTATTGCGAACGCGGTGTGCCGGTGGCTGTTCACGGCAACAAGGGCAGTTGGTCAGTTCTGAAACGTATGCTCGAAGGAAAACCTGTCATCATCCCAGGAGATGGTACGACACTTTGGACCCTGACACATAACTCTGATTTCGCCAAGGCATTCGTCGGCCTGATGGGCAACAAGCACGCCATCGGCGAGGCATTCCAGATTACAGGTGACGAAAGTCTGACATGGAATCAAATTCACGAGATCATCGCCAACATCCTCGGTGTAGAACTGAAGGCATATCACGTCTCGTCGGATTTCCTGGCAGCCGTGGGCTCGCAGTATGACCTCTATGGCGGCCTGCTCGGCGACAAGGCGTGCACCGTAATCTTCGACAACACGAAACTGAAACGCGCTGTGCCCGAATTCGTGGCCACTGTTCGTTTCGACCAAGGTGCACTCATGGTTATTGAACACATTCTGGCTCATCCGGAACTTCAGCAGGAAGATCCCGAGTTTGACGCTTGGTGTGACAAAATCATCGAGGCTTTAGAAGAAGCAAAAGGAAAATTATTATCTTAGGGATTCTAAGGGATATGAAGGGATTCTAAGGGATTTTAAGGGACAATAGTAAAATTAACAATTAACAAATAACAATTAACAATTGTCGATACGACCCGAACAGTTCAAAGCAAAGGTGATGTCCCCAAAAATCCCTTAATATAATATCCCTTATTATCCTTTAATAACCATTTATGTTCATAGGTATAGATCTGGGCATCAGCGCCACCAAAATCATTTCGCTGAACGGTAAAGAGACCTGTTGCGAAGAAATCTGGGAAGACCGTTTCTCGGAGGACAAGCTGCTGGACTATCTGAAACGTCATCACATCGAAGCAACTGACATCGAGCATTTCGCCTTGACGGGAGTGGGCAATGATCAGTTCGGGGACTCGCTCCTCGGTATTCCCGCCATTCACGTGGATGAGTTCGACGCCAATGCTAAGGCGGCGCGCTGGCTTTGCAAGGACGAGACATTCATCGTGGTGTCACTAGGCACTGGCACCAGTTTTGTACTGCTTGATGGCCCAACATCAAAGCACCTCGGAGGCAGCGCTCTTGGTGGAGGTTCGCTCTATGGACTGTTCCGGCTGATGCTTCCCGGCGTCGATTATTCGCAGTTCCGTTCGCTGGCTACGAAAGGTTCCTTGTCCAATATCGACCTTGAGATTGGAGACGTCAGCAAGGAAGCCTTGCCCAATCTACCCCTCGACGTGACAGCCACCAACTTCGGCAAGGCAAGTCCCGACTCGAAGCCCGAAGACATCGCTGCCGGACTCGTGAACCTCGTCCTGCAGAACATCGGCGTGATGGCCCACCTTGCAGGCAAGGGATTCGGCATCCGCACCTTCGTCTGCATCGGTCGAATGACCACCCTGCCCCATGTACGTGAAATATTCGACCGTCTGGAACGACTCTACAAGATTCACCTGCTTATTCCCAAGGATGCAACCTTTATGACAGCCATCGGCGCTGCACTTTCGTAAAACTACTTATAATGTCATTTGTTTGGATCAGTGCCGCCGGGCTGTGCGGCGCGACGCTCATCGGTTCGTTGCTGGGATTTCTGATCAAGGAGCTCCCACACATGTGGAATGATGCCACGTTAGGCTATTGTGCCGGCGTGATGCTTGCTGCCGCTACTCTGGGCCTCATCGTCCCAGCCTTTGATATGGTCGAAGGGTGGAGCAACTGGATTGTAGTGGTCGGCGTAATGGGTGGAGCGCTTTTCCTCAATGTGCTCGACTACGTGACTCCACACCTCCATCAGATTACGGGCCTTGACCCCGAGACACATACCAACAACAGTACCATCAACCACATCCTGCTTTTCGTCATGGCCATCGCCATCCACAAACTGCCCGAAGGCATGGCAGCAGGTGTGAGCATAAACGACATGGGTTCGGGTGAAACGTCCTGGTCTGTCACCTTCGGCATTGCTCTGCAGAACGTACCCGAAGGCATGGTGGTCATCGCACCTCTCCTATTGGCTGGTGTCTCCAAGATACGAACCTTCCTGATTTCGCTTGCTATCGGTCTGCTCGAAATCGTGGGAGTCTGGATTGGCTACGCTTTGGGTGCTGCCTCCGAGGCATTCCTCCCTGCGATGCTCGGATTTGCCGGTGGAGCCATGCTCTACGTGACGTCGGACGAAATGATTCCAGAAACCCATGCGCATGGTTATCAAAAACAGGCGACCTACGCACTGGTTCTTGGATTTGTGACGCTGATTCTGCTCGAAAAAATAATCTAGGCAATTAACAATTAATAATTAATAATTAACAATTAATAATTATCCTATTAACATTTTATTATTAGCTCTGAATCAATCATGAAAAAAGTATTTATGACCCTCATGTTGCTGTGCTGCACCTTAGCAGTCATGGCACAGTATGCTCGCATCAACGACATCCCTTACAGCACAGACCCTGATGCCTATGCTCAGGAGCGTTGCAAACTCGATGTGTATTATCCTACCGACGTAAAGGATGCTCCCGTTGTGGTATGGTTCCATGGTGGTGGCCTCGAAGCAGGCAACAAACACATCGATGCAGAACTCGAGAACTGCGGACTTGTGGTCGTTTCGGTCAACTATCGTCTCCTCCCCAAGGCAACGATCGACCAGTGTATCGACGACGCTGCCGCAGCCGTAGCTTGGACGTTCAAACATTGCACCGAGTACAATGGAAGTCCGAGCAAGATCTTCGTCTCCGGACATTCGGCAGGTGGTTACCTGACCGACATGATCGGCCTCGACAAGAAGTGGCTCGCCAAGTACGACGTTGATCCCGATTCCATCGCTGCCCTCGTTCCTTTCAGCGGACAGGTGATTACCCATTACAACGTACGCAAGCAGAAGGGACTGACTCCCTTCCAACCTCTTATCGACGAGTATGCTCCACTCACTTTCTGCCGTCCTGATGCACCTCCCGTTGTCATCGTTTCGGGAGACCGCGAACTCGAACTCTACGGCCGTTACGAAGAGCAGGCCTACTTCTGGCGCTTGCTCAAGATGGTGGGCCACAAGGACGTGGAACTTTACGAGATGCAGGGTTACAACCACGGCGAGATGGCTCATCCGGCCTACCACATCCTGAAGAAGACCATCAAGCGGCTTACTAAATAGAAGGTTAAGAAAGGTTCAAATGGTTAAGAAAGGGTAGAGATGTCCGAACGCACTTACATAGCAATAGACCTGAAATCGTTCTACGCATCGGTCGAATGCGTAGAACGACGGCTCAATCCACTCACGACCAATCTGATCGTAGCTGATCCAAGTCGAACCGAGAAGACCATCTGCCTTGCCGTCTCACCTTCGCTCAAGGCATACGGAATCGGAGGACGTGCGCGAGTCTTCGAAGTGCTCCAAAGGCTGAAAGAAGTCAATAACGAGCGACGCAACAATTCGCCCAACCATAGACTCAATGGTATATCAACCTCCGACATCGATCTACACAAACATCCCGATTGGGAAGTCGATTTCATCACCGCCGTCCCTCGCATGGCCTACTATATCGACTATAGCACCCGCATCTACAAGATCTACCTAAAGTTCATTGCGCCCGAAGACATATACACATATTCCATCGACGAGGTATTTATCGACGCTACACAATACTTGAAGTCGTACAAGATGACGGCACATGAACTAGCTCGCAAGATGATTGCCACCGTGCAACAGTACACCGGAATCACCGCCACCGCGGGCATCGGCACCAACATGTATCTCTGCAAGGTGGCCATGGACATCGTGGCCAAGCACATCCCTGCCGACAAGGATGGCGTGCGTATTGCCGAACTCGACGAGATGTCGTACCGCCGACAACTTTGGGACCACCGTCCGCTCACCAGTTTCTGGCGCGTAGGCAAAGGCATTGCCAAAAAACTGGAATCGTACGGCATCGACACAATGGGAAAGATCGCACGTTGTTCGCTGCGTAACGAAGATCTCCTCTACAATCTGTTTGGTGTCAATGCCGAACTACTCATCGACCATGCCTGGGGCTGGGAACCTTGCACGATGGAAGCCGTGAAGGCCTACCGGCCCGAGACAAATTCATTGAGCCACGGACAGGTTCTGCAGAGCGCGTACGACTGCAAGAAAACTCGCGTCGTGGTGCAGGAGATGGCCGATGCCATTGCCCTTGAACTTGTCGACAAACGGCTCGTCACCAACCAACTTGTCCTGACCATCAGTTACGACAGCGAGAGCCTTACCGATCCCAAAATTCGTGCAAAATACCACGGACCCGTCACGACCGACTATTATGGACGGCAAGCGCCAAAGCATGCACATGGCACGGCAAACCTCGAACGAATGACTTCCTCTTCGCGACTGATTACCGAAGCAGTGATGTCGCTTTATGATCGCATCATCAATCCAGATCTATTGGTCCGAAGAATTAACCTCACCACTAACAACGTCGTGGAAGAATCGAAGGCGAGCGACCACAACGCGCCCATCCAGCTCGACCTCTTCACCGACTATGAGGAACTTGAAAGAAAGAGGAACGAAGAAAAGGCCGCGCTCGAAAAGGAACGCAAGATGCAGGAAGCCGTACTCAGCATCAAGAAGCGCTTTGGCAAGAATGCCATCTTGAAGGGTCTCAACTACGAGGAAGGTGCAACTGCGAAAGAACGCAATCAACAGATTGGAGGACACAAGGCGTGAACAATTATGGAAGAATACGACGACATCATCAACCTGCCACATCACGTGTCGAAAGTTCATCCGCAGATGAGCATGATGAACCGTGCTGCTCAGTTTGCACCCTTTGCTGCCCTGACGGGGCACAATGCTGCCATCGAGGAGGCCGCAAGAAACTTTGAAGAAGAAAATCCCTGATCGCATGCAAGCAAGAAATCTAACTGAAGGAAGCATCCTGCGCAACATCATCACGTTCTCTCTGCCCTATCTGCTCTCCTATTTCATGCAGATACTCTATGGTATGGTTGGGTCTTGCGATGGGCACGACAGTGGTTGTAGGGCAAGCCATCGGGGCTCGCAACGACCGAAAGGCGGCTGCGGTGGTCGGCAACACCATCTCGCTCTTTATGATGTTCTCGCTCTTCCTCACCGTGGTACTGGTCGCTGGAACCAAAGGTATCGTCAGCCTCATCGAAACGCCCACAGAAGCCGTTGAAGGCACCGAAAACTACCTCTACATCTGTTTCATCGGCATCCCGTTCATCGTAACCTATAACATCATCGCGAGCATCTTCCGAGGCTTGGGTGACACGAAGAGCCCGATGTACTTCATTGCCATCGCCTGTGTCGCCAATATCGTGCTCGACATTCTCTTCATCGGCGTCCTTCACTTAGATGCAGCGGGAGCTGCCTTGGCCACAACACTTGCACAAACCCTGAGCGTCATCATCTCGCTCGTCATGATACGCCGACGCCGTCTCATCACCGTCCATCGCAGTGAACTCCGTCCGCATCGTGCCGAGATGGGAGCCATTCTGAAGGTGGGCATCCCCGTGGCCTTGCAGGACGGATTCATCCAGGTGGCCTTCATCGTCATTACCGTCATCGCCAACATGCGCGGACTGAACGATGCAGCCGCTGTGGGAATCGTCGAGAAGGTGATTGGTGCCCTATTCCTAGTGCCTTCGGCTATGCTCTCGGCGGTAAGTGCCATCGGTGCGCAGAATGTGGGAGCAGGCAAGATGCATCGCGCCAAGAGTACACTTTGGCAAGCCATGCGCATCACTGTGGCTTATGGCATCATCCTCGCCATCGTCATACAGTTCACGGCAAATTGGGTCGTCGGAATCTTCACCGACGATCCGAACGTCATCATTTCGGGTGGGCAATATCTGCGCTCCTACATATGGGACACAGGATTGGCTGGCATTCATTTCTGTTTCAGCGGATTCTTCTGCGCATGCGGGGCCTCCACCATTTCGTTCATCCACAACTTCTGTTCCATCGTACTGGCCCGCATCCCGTTCAGCTATATCTTCTCAATCAACTATCCCGACACGCTCTACCCGATGGGTATTGCCACACCCATCGGTTCCCTCGTTTCGGTCATCATCTGCGTGGGATTCTACTGGTATTATTTTCGGAAGGAATGACTTATATTTCGCAAATATTTCGATTACTACTGTCTAATAGATGTATTCCCTCCTCCCCAAAGTTCAGATTCTCCGTCCGTTCTTTCCTGGCGCAGAATGACGAGAAGGTATCATTTGACCTTCCACTTCTCGACAAGAATAAAGTTCAGTTCGAAGACCTGCCCGTTGATTTCCACCCTCTCCCATCCTCGCTGTGCGAAGATGCATCATAAAGGGGGGGGGACCGTATTTCGATTGTAGGATAGAGTTGACAGTTTTGTCCAAAATTCGGTTAAAACAACTCATAATTTCCAATATTCTTTCATATGGTGTAACTCTTTTGAATTTAATTCTTATCTTTGCAAAGGTTAATATAATTATCTTATGTCTTATATTTCACGGCACAAATAGTAGTGATATTTTGAACGACTAGACTCAAAGTTGTCCTCTGTTGTTCATGATTTTAAAATAGCTAGCGATACTATCATCGGATTGTAATTTCAAATTAATGATACGTATATGAATAATTTGAGATATTTCAAATTAATGGAAGGTGTTGACATATATTCGGAAATCAGTCAATATATGGATTTAGACTATTTCCTTTGTCTTCTCGACAGTCGTAAATATTTTGTTAAACAAAAGAAAAATTTTCCTGATAAGCACGAAAGTTCTATGCCTTTGAAAGCGATGTTTAAGATGCAACCTGTCAATACGGGAAGTAACAAAGGTGAAAGTACTGTTATTAATGACTCATTTGCGAGAATTCTGAGGTTTAGGGAAAGCGGAACTATGCTGACAGCTTGCTGGACGGAACATAAAGGCGAAAACGCACTTATGTGGAAGAGTTTTACGAGTAAATTGGGCATTTGTATGAAATCATCCATAAACAACTTCATAGCTTCCTTTGAGACCGACGACTACGACATCTGTTGTGGCAGAATGTCTTATATCGGAATTAAATCAGATCAAGACTTTGAAGATAGTCTGTTTACCAAAGACAAAGCCTTTGAGGCTGAACGGGAAATTAGATTTTACTTCACTCCTAAGAAGAATCCTGATAGTTCCATACAGGAAGGAGTTCACTTGCCTATTTCTCCTGAAGTGATGGTGAATGAGGCGATTTTATCACCATATATAAATATCAAGGCTAGAAATGTTTTAATGCAATTAATCAGCGAAAGGTATAATATTAATGTAACAACATCAAAAATAGAAATTAAACTATGAAACAGGCTTATAAGGGATTAGCCATTTTTATTATGGCAATAGCGATAATTATGAATGCCTATGGCTATGACTTTGAGGTTAATGGTATTTATTATGATTACAATTCGAATGACCAAACTGCCATTGTAACATCTTCTTTTAACGATAAATACAATGGCAACATTAACATTCCCGATCAGGTATCCTATAATGGACGCACATTGCCAGTATTAAGAATTGGTGATAATGCATTTTGGGGTTGTACTGAACTGGAGTCGGTGGGTTTGCCTAATGAATTAACGGTAATTGGTAATCACGCCTTTACAGAGTGTACAAAGATCTCCAAAATCAAGATTCCTGAGAGGGTAACATATTTTGGTAGGGGCGTATTCCAGAAGTGTTCGGCTTTGTCTGAAATTGAAATCCCAGTGAGTATTACACATATACCAATTGAAGCTTTTGACGGATGCACAAATCTTACGGAGGTTTCTCTTCCTGCTAATTTAGAATATATACAAGAATATGCATTTTATAATTGTACTAAACTACAATCCATTCGGATTCCGGCTAAGACATCTTACATAAAGGACGATGCCTTCAAGGGCTGTGAGAGTTTAGAGACGATTGTATTTGAAGATAATACAGAGAAAATCAGATTGGCGGTTAACTACGTGTATGGACCTTTTGAGGGAAGTAAACCCAAAGCCATATATCTTGGTAGGTCCGTGGAAAGTTTTCCATACTATACCCGCAGCCTAGATCTCTCCCAGACTGAAATAATTTCAATAGGCAGCAATTGTAAGAGATACACTTTATCGTTCGATGATTACGAAGCTATATCCATTATTTATTCTTTCCATGATAATCCCGAAAATATATCATTCTCGTTCAGTAACCAAACATACATAAATTCAATTCTGTACGTTCCATTAGGCACAAAAGAGAAATACTTGGTGGCTAAAGGATGGAAGAATTTTTTCAATATTCAAGAGATGGATGTCGCAGATATGTGGAATGGTGACGGTGATCCTATGAACAGCTTAGAACGAGTAAGGGCAAACACCATTCTCATTCAGTGCTGCAACGGTACTCTTAATATTCAAGGGGCATCTACTGGTACCAGCATTAGTGTCTATTCGACATCTGGCATGATGGTTGGCTCAGCCAAATCCATAGGTGCTTCGACCTCCATTGCAACAAGTCTCAGAAACGGAGAAATCGCCATCGTTAAAATAGGCGACAAGTCCATGAAGGTAATGATGAAGTAGGCTGCATTGTTATACAAGACAAAAGCAGGGAGCTCGTGCCGACATCTTAGGCCTCGGCTTCCCGCTCTTGATGTCGTACTAATTTTCGCCAAGGGACATAAAAGCCTAAAGCCTTCGGCTCACTCGTTTAATTTGTTGATATTACATATTTCATAGACCATGACAGCTCCTAAAAAAGTCCTTATATGGGTCCATAGGCATCCATATCAACCAAATTATGACGTTTCTGATCATATTTTAGACTCAGAGGTTAAACGACCATAGGTGGCATACAAATCATGCGATTGGTCATATTCGAATTGTATTTTACCACTTTTTCAAATGGACTCAATATTTATACTGAACTCTCATTCTTCTCAATATATTTTGATAAGTAATCTATAACTAAGAGAGGTTCATACCGATACAGGGTTACCAAATGCTTTCGTTATGTGTATTAAATACGTTGGGATGAAGACTCACCTCTTGGTAAATCATCTTCCCATCTTTATTCTTCTTCTCTATGGTAAATGGTAGATGTTTTCAAATAAATGACAAACTACCAGAAACGTGAAATATTCTTCTTATCTATCTTATATTAACGTTGGTAGGTGCACAATTTCCAATTTTATATTGTGAGAATTGGTAAAAAAGATTTTGCCATAGTTATAGCTATAGACGACATACAAGATTTTCTCTCGATCTGCTTTCGTCAGCTTCTCTATGACCAACAAAATATATGTGATTTTCAGCTTTGAAATAGATATCATTTGTTGATATTTATTCTAAGACCGATATTTATCATAAAGTCCCAAGGTTTGTCAGTATAAGCTGAGCGCACGCCACTTCCATTGTCGAAGTGATACGATGCTCCAGGCTCAGCATAGAGGCTGACACCATTTTTCGTCTGATATTCGATGCCCGCGGATGCGTTGGTGCTGAATACCGGGCGTTTTTCTTTTACAGATTCTGTGTACGAATTATGATTCACTCCACGATCAACAACCAACTTGCCTTTCACAAGTTTCTCAATCTCTCCACCTGCTACGGCATAGATATTGACATGGTCGTTCTGCCAGATACTATAACTTGCAGCAAGGGGAATGCCCAGATAATGCAGTTTCTGATCGGCGGATTGAATGGTCGAACCATAAACCACATAGATGTCGGAGTTCAGATAACTATAAGTGATGCCCGACAGAAGGCTCCAACGTTCATCTAATACATATCGCACCGAAAGGCCGAATCTCAGCGGCTTGTGATGTTTCTCCTCGGGGAGTTCGACTACTTCATTTGCCTTTTCCCCATAATAAGTATTCGTAGGAGAGTTAGGTGCAACAGGATCATCCATTAATGCGTATTCTCCACTACCCGAAGACAAACTATTCAGCGAAAGATTGCCGCCACCTCCATAATAGGCTCCGACACCCCATCCACTTTGCCTCGAATGGGAATTGCGCTTCGGTCGAGTGTTCATGGCCAGGTATTCGAGTTCATGCGTCGTGGCATTCTGCACCTTGTCTGCGGTCTTAGTTTGCTCGACAGCATCTTTCGGTTCGTCTTGCGCCTTCTTTGTTATCTCGTCAGTGTGCACGTCGTTTATCTGTGCTTCTGTTTTCTTGTCCTTGTCATCGACGACCGTACTTGTGCGTTCTACGGATTGTGATTCTTCTGCTAATAAAGGAATAATCCCAGATGGCACATTCTGGTGTTCTGGTCTTTTCTTGGCAAAAGCAGTAGGTGTAACCTCAGCTATTTGATCTTCCTGAACTGGAGTCATCTTCTCGTCGGAAGACTTTTCATCGATTTCAGTTTCAACCTCTGTTTCAACGATTGTCGGTTGTGGCGGCATAATCTCCCTATTCCATTCATAAACAGCCACCCCAGTGGCCAAAGCCAAGGCAGCGACAGCGGCACCCCTACGCCACCATTTCATCGGCACAACGGGTGCCTTCTTTGATTCAGAAGCAGGCACAACGCCACGACGCGACATCTCTTGCTTGATGTCGTCGAGCAAACCTTCGGGCGCTTTCTTGCGGAAGCCTCCCGACAGGTCTTTCAAGTCGTTCATCCATTTGTCGTTCATACCAACTTCGATTTATATTCATTAATAAAATGTGCCAACATATTCTTTGCCCGATGCAGCTGCGAAGCTGAACTATCGGGCTTGATGTGGAGCAGCTCGGCAATCTCCTTGTGGCTCTTCCCCTCAATGACGTAGAGGTTCAGTACTGTGCGATAACCTTCGGGCAATTTCCTCAGCAGTCGAACGAGCACTTCGGGAGTCAACTCATCGGTATCGGGGTCTTCATCGGGCAGGTCGGGCAACTCGGTGTCGAGAAGGAGCGGATCGTTCTTCTGTCGTCGCAACAACTGCAAACTCTCATTCACCGCAATACGCGTCATCCAGGCTTGCAACGAACCGCTGCCACGATATTCGAACGAAGAAATCTGCGTGAAAATCTTGATGAAACTCTCCTGCAGCACATCCTTCAAGTCCTCATCGTTGGTGATATACCGGTAGCAAACACCCGTCAGATAGTCGGCATAACAGGCATACAAGGCATCCATCGCCGAGGAATCCCCTCGTCGAAACAGGTCGAGTATATGTTGCTCGTTATCTCTTCCCGGTATATTCATTTTTATGTGCACCTCGACTGTCTGCCTGATGCAAAGTCAACAGTACAATGGAATAGAAAAGCGAGTTTTCCCATTCTACCCTCTAAATGCGGAGAAAAGGAAAACCTTGCATATAAACAATAAAAAAAACATAAATTACCTCAACTTTGGATACGATAGTTGTAGAGAGTTGAAGAGATTCTGCCAAATCATATAGGCACCCATCACGATACCCGAGGTGGGATGAAGGAATGTCATAGCCACCCAGATGGCGAGGATGGTGTTCTTTTGTCCAAGGCTCTGACCCGCGCTCAGTCGGTCGTCGCACGTGTCGCCGAACTTCTTACCTACCCAAAAGTTCAAGAAGCAGAGCCCGGCAGCAAAGAAACAATAGAAAAGCGTGGTGTAACCATCAAGCAAGCCCATGAAGATGATACGAAGCACCTGAGCCGTATTGATCATCACGCAAAACGACCACAGATAGAACGACTTGTCCTTGGCGAAACGTGCTACCCATCGATGGGCCGACGGGGTGAATTCGCGCATAAGGAACGACAAGAGTAATGGAACGATGATGACAGGGAAAACCTTGGCGAAGATCTTACGGAAAAGAGTCCAGAAGGTAAGTGAGGCGCTATCCTGTGCCACAATTGGGAAGAGTGCTGGAATAAGCAACGCGGCAAAGAGCGAAGAAAGCACAGCATAAGTGGTGGCGCTTGCAGCCTTGCCACCAAGCTTGGCCGACATCACAGCCACAGCTGTAGCCGTCGGACAAAGTAGGCAAACCAATGTCCCTTCCCACAAGCCGTTGGTCCACGTGGGTAATCCTGCCCAAAGGAGAATAGCAATCATCGCCAAGCCGCCACCAAACTGATAGATAAAACTGTAGATGAGCCACTTTTTGGGGAAGAGGTCGCGCGGATTGATCTTGCTGAACTCCAAAAACAACATCATAAAAAGGAGATAGGGCAACAGCGATGTCACCCAATGAACCACTGCTCGACGAGACACCGGTTCAACGAATAAGGCATCGGCAACAAAATAGCCTACTACGCCAAGGCTCATTGCCACGACGAGCAGCCATTTCTTGATGAAAGGAATTATTTTAGGCATAATTTTTTGATATAGTAACAAGCGAAGAGGACACCGACAACTACGGCAATGATGGAGGCCTCAGCACCAAAGATTCCTCCTGTCAAGAGTTCGTGGCCTTCGATATGTGGTGTAATGATCGACACACCGAAGTCATTTCCCGATACGGCAAAGCCGAAGACGTTGCCCTGTGTGTAGTTCCACGCCCAATGAATACCGATGGGCAGCCATAACGTGCCGCTGTATTTGTAGGCAGCTCCAAGTAGCAATCCGCTCTCAAGTGCAATAGCAATCGCGCTCCACCAGGTAGCTCCGGGGTTGACAATATGCACAAATCCGAAGACCAAGGTTGAGATGATGAGGGCAAGCCACGTGTTCCAGCGCATATCAATCATTCGGAAAAGAATGCCACGAAACATTACCTCCTCTCCCACCGCAATGGTCAGGAAGAAAAAGAATTGTGCAAGTTGCGTTAATCCATCAAAATCGAACGACGTGATGCGATAAACACCGACCAGCATCATGATGCCCACCACGATGATGAAATAAACAACACCCGTCAGCAAACCCTTGCACGTCTCGGGCAATAGACGACGGATGGGCAAGTCGGTCGCCCGCTGCCCTTCGGTCAAGCCTATCCATCCATAGTATGCCAGCAGGACAAGGGCAGAAAGCACGATGGAACCGATAATGATGGGGACAGGGCTCTTGAAAAATGTACCGGGCAACTGGGCGATTCCATCAAGGATTATAAAGATAAAGAGTCCTCCAATTAGACGGAGGACCCACATCCAAAGGGGTGCTTCTTTAGAGTTTATCATGAACAATCTCTTTTATCACAGCAGTTTCTTAATCTGCTCCTCGACATCCTTCATGTCGTGGGTAGGCTCGAAACGAGCAACGACATTGCCATTGCGGTCGATGAGGAACTTGGTGAAGTTCCACTTGATGTCGGAAGTCTCACGCCAGCCCGGGTTCATCTTGTCGAACATCTCTTCGAGACGTGGAGTCAGCTGGTTGTCAGCATCAAAGCCCTCGAAGCCCTTCTGTTCCTTCAAATAGGTGAACAATGGAGAAGCATTTTCGCCATTGACCTCAATCTTGGCGAACTGTGGGAACTTGATGTCATAATTGGCTGTGCAGAACTCGTGAATCTCAGCTTCGGTGCCGGGAGCCTGCTGACCGAACTGATTGCAAGGGAAGTCGAGAACGGAGTAACCCTTGGCAGAATAGTCGGCATAAAGGTTCTCAAGTTCGGTGTACTGGGGTGTGAAACCACAACGAGTGGCAGTGTTGACAATGAGCAGCACCTGGCCCTTGTAGCTCTCGAGCGAAATGTCCTGGCCCATCATATCCTTGACTGTCTGGGCATAAAAAGCTTCATTCACAGCAGGAGTCTCTTCGGCAGCCTGAGCTTTCTTGTTAGCATTCTTGTTGCCGCAACTAGTCATCAGACCAACGGTTGCAAGAAGAAGAATCAATGTTTTTTTCATCATGAAAACGGTTTATTGTTATTGAATCGGGATAATAAAACGCGGCAAAGATAATTCTTTTGCCGCATTTTTCCAAACAAAAGGACCAAATATTCAACTATTGGCCTAATTTCATCATATATCGCCCAATGGAGTTTCAGTTTTCAACCAGTAAAGATCAGCAAACTGACACCATGTAGAGGACAAATAGTCCATCTTTTTGGCCTTTTTGTCCCTACATCGGGTCAAAAAGGTGCAGAAACGCCATTGGCACGCAGATTGCAAATCCATAAGTGAACGCGATAGCGAAAGCATCACAGCGATGCTTAACCAAACGTCCAGAACATGTCTAACAAATAAATCAACCGAAAGGAGGTAAAATTATGCTACCAATGATTTCAAGATTCAATGATCAGAATTGGTTCCCAACGCTGTTCAACGATTTCTTTGACAACGATTTCTGGATGACCAACCGTAAGAACAACCTTACTGCTCCTGCAGTCAACGTGCTCGACGAAGAGAAGGATTATAAGGTCGAGGTTGCCGCTCCTGGTATGACCAAGGACGACTTCCAGATCAAGATCGACAACGACAACAACCTTGTCATCACCCTTGAGAAGAAGACCGAGACCAAGGACAACGGCAAGAAAGATGATAAGAAAGCCGGCAAGTATCTGCGCCGCGAGTTCTCCTACAGCCACTATCAGCAGGCATTCACACTGCCTGACGATATCGACAAGCAGAAGATCACAGCCAAGATGGAGCATGGTGTACTTACCATCGAAATACCGAAGACCGAACCTCAGAAACCTGTCGATACATCTCGTCAGATTGAGATCCAATAACGGATAACATCTATCCAAGCGAAATCGCCTGTCAGTCTCGAAAGAGGCCGACAGGCTTTTTTGTATAGCACAATCTCGGCCAACATTGTGCTATCGCGAAAATCAGTAGAACAATCTCGGCCAACATTGTGCTATTGCGAAAATTAGCAGAACAATCTCGGCCAACATTGTGCTATTGCGAAAATAAGTAGAACAATCTCGGCCAACATTGTGCTATTGCAAAAAATAGTAGAACAATTTCGGCCAACATTGTGCTATTGCGAAATTCAGTAGAACAATTTCGGCCAACATTGTGCTATTGCGAAAATTAGTAGAACAATCTCGGCCAACATTGTCCAATATATTTTGAAAGTTGTACAATCTCGGCCGAGATTGTGCTATCTTCGAATGCGGTAGAACAATTTCGGCCGACATTGTGCTATCTCCGAATAATTAGCCAAAATTTTTACTGAAAGATGCCAAAAGCAGTTAAAAGTTATAAAAGGATGGTTCATAAGGTTATTTTTTGCTCACAGCATTTGGAAATGAAAACAATAATTGTTATTTTTGCAGTGTTGAAAAAACTAATCATACAATGCCCATATACCTTTTGCCGTCGCTGCTCCTGGCGATTATTGTGGTAGGTTACACGCCAGGACCCGCCAACCTCTATGCACTGGCCTGCTGCTTGAAATACGGCCGCAGGAAAGCGCGGAAGATGTGGCGAGGATTGTGCACCGGCTTCTGCATTGACCTTGTCCTGATGGTGCTCCTCACCCACCTCTTGGGCGAAATGATGGGACACTACGTGATTTATCTGAAGTACATCGGCGTCGCCTATATCCTTTGGCTTGCCTGGAAGATGCTGCGCTACCAGGGAGTGGACGATGCGGAAGCCAAGGACTGCACCTTCACCTCGGGCATGCTCATGCAGTTGACCAATGCCAAGATGCTGCTGTTCGAACTGACAGTGTTCTCGACCTATGTGCTGCCCTACAGCGAAAGACTTCTGGACCTTTTCCTTGTGGCTCCGCTTCTGCTGATTGCCGGTCCGGGCGCCAACTTTGCCTGGCTGTATGCGGGAGCCTATCTGCGCAGATTCCTCCACAAGTACCGCAAGCAGGTCGATCTGGTGATGGCCATTCTGCTGGCTGCCTGCGCAATCTATATCTTTTTCATTTAAATAACAACTGCTTAAATTATAACTGCCATGATTGAAGAAATGCTCAAATTCAACAAGGCCTTCGTCGAATCGAAAGCCTATGAGAAGTATGCTACCTCGAAGTATCCCGACAAGAAACTTGCTATCGTGACCTGCATGGACACCCGTCTAGTCGAACTCCTTCCTGCTGCCCTCGGCATCAAGAACGGCGACGTTAAGATGATCAAGGTAGCAAGCGGCACCATCACCAATCCTTTCGACTCGGCTATGCGTTCGTTGCTCATCGCTATCTACGAGTTGGGTGTGAACGAAGTGATGATCATCGGGCATACGGGCTGCGGCGTGCAGGGCATGAATGCCGAGGAGATGCTTCATCTGATGAAGGAGCGCGGCATCGACGAGGAACATATCTCCCTGATGCGTCATTGCGGCATCGACCTCGATGCGTGGCTCCACGGATTTGACGACACCGAGGCTGCTGTGCTCGAGACTGTCGATCTGGTGCGCAATCATCCTCTTATGCCGAAAGATGTGGTGGTGAAAGGATATATCATCGAGACACATACGGGAGAGCTGATGCCTATCAGAGAAGATATTTAGGGAAATTAAGGGATATTTGGGGATATTAAGGGACAATACCTTTGCCTGTAGAGTTCGGGACCCAAGAAACATATGTCCCTTAAAGTCCCTTAGAATCCCTTAAAATCCCTTAGAATCCTTTTAAAAAATAAATATCGATGAGAGCGAGGATGTTTGTTTTGTTGTTGATGCTGCCGTTGACGCTGATGGCACAAGAGTCGAAGGATTCTCTTTCGATCGGCCTGCCGTCGACGCTGACTGAACAGGACATCCGCGAACTGACGGCACCCATCCGCGTAGAGAATACGGGCTATATGGGCACAGATCTCGGCAACAACCTGAAAACAGATCTCATCGAGACGGGAGCTCTCACCAAGCCTGAAGACTACAAGCCGCTAGAAGTGCGTTGGTACGGAGCACCCTTATTCCCAAAAGGTTCGGTTCTACCCAGTTGGAGCACGGGGTATATGTATGGCTCGCATCTTTATACAGGCGATCTGATGCTCGGATATTTTGCTTCGGCCAATGCGGGCGTGCACCAGCAATTCGGCAACTACTGGAGTGCCAATGCAGGCATTTCGCTCAACAAGTATTCGGTCTATTACAATACAGCATCGTTCAATGGCTCGGTGACGTGGCAACCATCGAAATACTTCGCGCTGACTGCCTTCGGCTATTATATGCCCGGCACGTTCCTGACAAACTCCAACGTCAAGATTGGACAAGCCTTCCAATGGGGAGGATTTGCCACCTTCCAAAGCGACACAGATGTGCCCTTCGGTATCGATGTAGGCGCACGTCAGACCTACGACTCCTTCACAGGGCATGAAGTACTGCCCATTGTACAGCCCTTCGTCAAAGTGGGTGGCGCCAAGATGGGCATCGACTTCGGTCCAATCATCAAGGAAGCCCTCTGGAAAAGCAAAGGACATGGCGGACATCCTGGCATGGGGCCTATCCCCCAGCCTATCAAGGCGATGCCTACGGTTGCTCCAAGAAGATAAAAAACTATAATAACACCCAATAAATTATGAACATCGGAGATAAGATTCCTGAAGTCCTTGGCATTGACCAGAACGGCAATGAGATCAAGGCGAGTGATTATCGCGGTCGCAAGATCGTGCTCTATAGTTATCCACGTGCCAACACTCCCGGCTGCACCGCCGAAGCATGCTCCCTGCAGCAGCACAAGGCAGAACTTGAGGCAGCAGGTTATGCCATCATCGGTGTGAGCAAGGATAAGCAAGAATCGCAGCAGAAGTTTGCCAACAATTACAACCTTGAGTTCCCCCTCATTGCCGACACCAGTACCGAACTGCTGCAGCAACTGGGCGCATGGGGCGAAAAGGTTTCGTGCGGTCGTCGCACCGTTGGCACACTGCGTACCACTTACCTCGTAAACGAAGAGGGCGTGATCGAAAAGATTTTCACCCCCAAGGAAATCAAGACCAAGATTCACGCCGAGCAAATTCTCGACTATATCAAGAAATAGTCCACAGAACGCATTCTCGTCCTCATCGACCTCAACAGCATGCGTAAAACACCCAACGCTGAGCTTGTGGCATACGTGGAGCAGGCCATCCTGCCCCGCTATGCTATGTTCGATGCAGCCCATCGTGAAGACCATGCACGCACGGTCATCGCGCAAAGTTTGAGCCTAGCCCAAATCATCAACGATTCGCCTCAATACGTGAATGAGGACGGCACGAAGACCCTCGTCGACATCGATATGGCTTACGCTATCGCAGCCTATCACGACACAGGGCTCGTTGAAGGTCGCGACACTCATCACATCGCTTCGGCACGCATCATTCGAGAGGACAAGACTTTGCTGAGATGGTTTACTCCCGAACAGATCGAGATAATGGCTGATGCTGCCGAAGACCATCGTGCCTCGTCGAAACGACCACCGCGTAGCATCTACGGCCGTATTGTGGCAGAAGCCGATCGCGACATTGACCCAATCAAGATCATTCGTCGCACGATGCAGTTCGGTTTCGCCCATTATCCCCAACTCGACAAGGAAGGCCATTACGAGCGAATCCTGGAGCATCTGCACGAAAAGTATGCCGAAGGCGGATACCTGAAACTTTGGATACCCGAGTCGCCCAATGCCGAACGCCTTGCCAAATTGCGTGACATCATCCGTGACGAAGCACTGCTTCGACAAATCTACGAAAAGATTTTCACCGAACCCCAAAATTGTTAATTGTTAATTATTAATTGTTAATTGAATCATGCGCCAAATCATCACCCACTTTACCGACAATGACCTCTACACCTTCAGTTGCCAGTACTACATTATGCAGAAGTACCCAAGAGCAGAGGTCGAATACACCTTCATCGACCGCAACAAGACCTGCTATCCCAAAGGGTTCGACAAACTCCTGCAGGAACAGATCGACTATATGGCCGGCGTCACCATCACCGACCAGGAAATCGATTTCATGACCGAGAAACTCGTTTGGCTACCACTCTGGTACTTCACCTTCCTGCGTGGCTATCGCTTCAATCCCAACGAGGTCAAAATCAATCAGGATGAAGAAGGACATCTCAGCATCCTCATTCGCGGCAAATGGTTCAGCACCATCATGTGGGAAATGCCTATCCTTTCGAGCATCTCCGAACTGCTTCACACCCTGAACGGAGACGTCGATAACTACAACCTTGAGAAAGAATATGCCAAGGCCGTGGCGAAGAGCGAGAAGATCTTCGGTGCCGGACTCGTCTTTGGCGACATGGGCACACGTCGTCGTTTCAGTTATGATCACCAGAAGATGGTACTCAAGGCGATGAAGCACGTCTACGACAGCAAGGAGTGGCCCGGACGATTCACGGGCACAAGCAACGTGTGGTTTGCTTTGGAACTTGGCCTCACTCCTCTTGGCACCATGTCGCATCAGCTCATCTCGTTCGAGGAGAACGTGAGCGGTGTCTTCGAATGCAACTACAACGTGATGCGTAAGTTCAGCGATGTCTATGATGGCAACAACGGCATCTACCTTTACGACTGCTTTGGCGACGACGTCTTCTTCAACAATCTTTCGAAGCGTATGGCTATGATGTACAGCGGCTTGCGCGTAGATAGCGGCGACGAAGAGGAGCAGACCGAGAAGATCATTGCCAAATACAAGAGCCTGGGCATTGACCCAAAGACCAAACAGGTGGTCTATAGTAATGGTCTCGATGTCGACAAGTGCATAGCCATCCACAAGTTCTGCAACGGGCGTGTGCTCGACAGTTACGGCGTAGGCACACAAATCACCTGCGACATCGACAATGCCAAGCCTTCGAACATCGTGATCAAACTGACGAAATGCCGCATTACCGAGGCACGCGAATGGCACGACTGCATCAAACTCTCCTGCGACAAGGGCAAGACCCTCGGCAACCAGGAGAAGTGCAACTACATCCTTTCACTCATCGGATAAACTTCAGCGAAATGAAAAGAAGACTCTTCATCGTCGATCCGCAAAACGGATTCATGGACGATGGCACTCTGCCCGTACAGGGTTCACTCGCCAAGATGGCAGCCTTGGCGCAATATCTGCACGACACCGACCTTGCCTATTACGACAAGATCTACGTCAGCCTCGACTGGCATCCCATCAACCATTGCTCGTTTGCCGAACAAGGTGGTCCTTGGCCACCCCACTGTGTGGGTTATACTGCCGATGCACTCGTGACCGACAGCGTGCTCGACGAACTGAAACGCTGGATGCATGCTGGCAAGGTGGAGTTTATCCGCAAGGGCGAACAGGTGGAAGTTGACGAATATTCTGCACTCGACAACGAAGCGGTTGCTGCACATATGGCCTACGAACTGCGTCAGGCAGATCATCTGGATGTCTGCGGCGTGGTAGGAACCGTCTGTGTGCAGAACACGCTCAAGGGACTCATCGAGAAAGCCACCTATGCCGACAAGGTAACTGCACTCACTGCCTACATCGCACAGTTTGATGCAGATGCAGAGAAGGAGTTCGTGAAATGGTGTGAGGAGAACAAGATAAAATGCGAAACTTGAGTTACTGATTTCGATAACGAGCGAGATGAAAGAAGAACTGATCAAGATGCTGGCATCCTACCTTCGACTCTCACAAGAAGAGGCACGGAGCCGATTTATGGCTTCCAGGATTTGCGAGACATTGGAAGGGAAAGACAGCAACCTGCAATATCAACCCATAGAATACGTCTTCACCCTCTTGAAGCAAGAGATTGCCGAAGAGGATGAAGACGACTATGACGATGATTTCGAAAGGCAGGAAACAATGCCCGAAGGACTCTTTGTCCGGAGTCATTGACCAGCCTAACTACTGACGCGAAGCGTGTGGACTAAAAGTTAGAAATTGTCGACATGCACCTCAAAGTAGGATTGAGGATGTGCACAAACGGGGCAGATCTGCGGAGCCTTGGTACCAACTACGATATGACCACAATTTCGGCACTCCCATACCTTCACTTCGCTCTTCTCGAAGACGGCAGCAGTCTCGATGTTCTTCAGCAACGCACGATAGCGCTCCTCATGACGTTTCTCGATGGCGGCTACCATACGGAACTTGGCAGCCAATTCGTTGAAACCTTCCTCTTCGGCAGTCTTAGCGAAACCTTCGTACATGTCGGTCCATTCGTAGTTCTCGCCATCGGCAGCATGCTCGAGGTTCTGGGCGGTATTGCCGATGCCGCTGAGTTCCTTGAACCACAACTTGGCATGCTCCTTCTCGTTGTCGGCAGTCTTGAGGAAAAGTTCGGCAATCTGCTCATAACCCTCCTTCTTGGCTACGGAAGCAAAATAGGTGTATTTGTTTCGTGCTTGTGATTCTCCTGCAAATGCAGCCTCAAGATTTTTCTCCGTCTGTGTTCCGGAATACTTTGTTTTTGCCATAATGATATAAAATTAGTGTTAGAAAAATAAAGAAACGTATTATGCCCAAAGCAGAATACAAATTCCGGCGCAAAGATACAGCGATTCAACAAGAAATGCAAATTTTTTCAATTAAAAAATCGTAAATAATTTCAGTTTGACCACAAATGATTATTCGGACAGCCACGCCACAAGATGCAGCAGCCATTCTTGCCATCTACGCGCCCTATATCGAACAGACAGCCATCACCTTCGAATATGACGTGCCATCGGTCGAGGAGTTTCGAGGGCGCATCGAAAGCACCTTGAAACATTATCCTTATCTCGTCTGCGAAGAGGAGGGCAAGATTGTGGGCTATGCCTACGCAGGAGTCTTCAAAGCGCGAGCTGCCTACAGTCATTGTGTCGAAACTTCGATCTACGTCAAGATGGGGCAGCATGGCAAGGGCATCGGCAAGAAACTTTACGAAAGGCTCGAAGAAGAACTGAAGAAGATGGACATCCTTAACCTGAATGCCTGCATCACCTGGCTTGACATTCCGAATCAGTATCTTACTCACCAAAGTCCGGAGTTCCACGAACATCTGGGATACCGACAAGTGGCTCATTTCCACCAATGCGGGTACAAGTTCGGGCTGTGGTTCGATATGATATGGATGGAAAAAATGATCGGGGAACATAGGTAGGAATCATCAAATATCGCACGTGCGAAATTTGAGAAAATATTTCTTTCCGTGATTTTGGTATATTTATCCGAAATATTTATAAGGGGAATCCTCAAAAAAGTTTGTATCTTTGCACCGTCAAAACCAACAACCAAAAATATGAAAAAGATACTTACAACATTATTCATTCTTCTGATTATGGCAACAACTACAAATGCTCAGCGCCTTACTGAACGACAACTTCATCTGGCAACGGTAGCAAGCCTCGAAGCACAAGGCGACCTCGCCAGACTTGATCCTGCTATTCGTGCTGCCCTCGACGGGGGTGTAACCATCAACGAACTCAAGGAAGCCTTCTCGCACCTCTATGCCTACACAGGTTTCCCACGCTCTCTCAATGCACTGGGTGTTTTGAGCAAGGTGCTCGAAGACCGCAAGGCCAACGGTATCACGGACAATGAAGGAAAGGCATGGACGCGTCCTGCCGTCTGGGACGATGCAAAGGCTTCGCTCGAAGTGGGAACGCAGGTACAGACCCAACTCTCGGGACGTCCTTTCAACTATGATTTCTGTCCGCAGGACGACTATTATCTCAAGGCACATCTTTTCGGAGACATCTTTGCCGGTGACCAGCTCACGCCTGCCGATCGAGAGATCGTGACCGTAGCAGCCCTCTCGTCCATCAAGGGTGTGGCTCCCCAGCTTGCTGCCCACAAGGCAGGTGCGGTGAATATGGGCAATACGCAGGAGCAGGTGGATGAACTCTGCAAATACCTGCGGGAAAATGGTCTTTCGCAATGCGACAATGCAGCAGATGCCGTGGCTGGTGATTGGCCCAAGGGAAATCCAAACTCGGGCTATGCTCAGTATTTCATTGGCAACAGCCACCTGGCAGGATTACATCCCGTCAACCTAAGCGCTGATGAACAGGGCGTTCTGAACTTTGCCAATGTAACCTTCGAACCAGGTTGCCGCAACAACTGGCACATCCATCATGGTGCACGTCAGATCCTGATCTGCGTATCGGGTCGTGGCTGGTACCAGGAATGGGGCAAACCCGCTATTCCACTCAAGTCTGGCGACATCGTGGACATTCCCGAAGGCGTAAAGCATTGGCATGGCGCACAAGCCGACAACTGGTTCCAGCATCTTGCTGTCCATGTAGAGGTCGAGAATACACAGCCAGGCTCGGTGCCCAACGAATGGCTCGAACCCGTCGACGACGAGCACTACAACAAACTTTCTGCAAAATAATGGAAATCGAAGTCGGGCAATGCTATTGCCGCCGCAACCCGTTGTGGGGACGTGACGTGGTGAGAGTCAATCGCCAAGTCCAGAGCAGTGTGCTCGACTTCGAACGTTTCGATGTCACCACAATCAAGACATCGGAGGGTCTGGAACTCATCGAGCACCAGACCCTCCCATTGTCAATCTTTGCAAATACAGGTTACGAACCTATTCCCGAAGAACTATTTCTCAAGCTGTTTGCCATGGCACGGATGGCACGGGCAGCATCACAAGCCAAAAACCTTTCTCTCGGAGCAGAACAGCAAGTCGAAAGCCTACTGCGCGAATACGGCATCATCGATGACACACCCACCGAAACCTTTGCACAACAATACGCCCAAGACATGAAGAACCTCCTCGACGGCGTGTATGACATGGTGGATGTGCACAAGTGACCCTTTAATGATTGGCGCGGAATGCCGCAATACGCTCGGCAAAGAGCGGTTCCTGTTCGGGTTTGAAGAACGAAGTACAAACGCGAACACCCTGTTCGTGTGAACCCATCGTGTCGAGCGGATAGACGGCAATGCCGTAGTACATCAGTTCGCGGGTGAGTTGCAGGTCGGTCATACCAGGATACTGCACCGTGAAATAGAATCCATCGGCCAACGGTTCGCCCATATCGTTGTCGTAGACGAGATAGAAACCATTCGAAAGGAGCACCTTCTTGAGGAAGGCAGCACGACGACCGTATTCCTTCACCTGATTGACGAAATCGAAACGTCCGTCGCATGCAGCATCCATCATAGCCGCCATGCCATACTGAACACTGTGGCAGCAACCCGACGAGAGCGTGTAGATGACACGTGCATCGAGGAAGCGACCGAATTCGGCCACACCCATCAGATCCTGCAATGCCTGATACTTGCGATGGTAGAGTCCATCAGAAATGCAGCAGACACCAATACGCTGACCAGCATACGAGAAAGCCTTCGAAGCAGAGATGGTCATCACATAATTCTGCGTATATCGAGCCACTGTAGCCTGATAAGGAGCCTCGAAAGGATGCGAGAGATCGCGACGGAAATCCATGGCGAAGTATGCAAGATCCTCCAGCACGATGACGTCATGCCTGGTAGCAAGTTCGCCAATGCCCTTCAATTCCTCTTCGGTGAAACAAACCCATGTGGGATTATTCGGATTGCTATAGACAATGCCGGCAATGTTGCCCTTCGAGAGCATCTCATCGAGTTTCTCAATCAACTTCGGACCACGATAATCGTGGATATCAAGTCCAATAGGCTTCAGGCCGATTACCTTGCACTGGTCGGTCTGAACAGGGAAGCCAGGATGAATGAAAAGAATTGTATCCCGTTCGGGCATAGCCAGATGCAGCGTCGTAAAGACGGCAAATGTGCCCTGCATCGAACCTACGGTAGCGATACAACCTTCTGGTTTCAAATCGACGCCAATGAAGGCCTTGATGAATCGGGAGGCTGCATTCTTGAGTGGAGCGATACCGGCATTGGGCGGATAGATGGCTGCACAACCCTCGTCGAGCGCCTTTTTCTCGGCATCCATTCCGATTTGAGAAGGTTTCAAACCAGGCACACCCATCTCCAAGTGAATGAACGACTGGCCCGTCTTCTTTTCGAGCGTACCAGCAAGGCTTGCGATGTCGCGAATGGTGGCACCGCTGAAATCGCCAAGACGCATCGACTCGATCGTCTCGGTTACAATCTGATAATCTAATGGGGTGTTTTGCATATAAAGGGATATTTGGGGATTTTAAGGGATATTTGGGAATTTTAAGGGATATTTGGGGATTTTAAGGGACGATACCTTGTTTCCGTTCGGTCACGTCCGATAGCCTGTAAGGAATATGACCCAAGAAACATACGTCCCTTAAAATCCCTTAGCATCCCTTAAAGCCCCTAAGGATCCCTTAGACTTATTTCCAATCCTTGAAGTTACGCTTGTCGTTGACATGCTTGGCCTTGCCCGACGAACGTTCGATGGTGCCAGGAGGCAGGATATGGATGTTGGGCTTGATGCCCACCATACTTACGATGCGATCGTAAAGCGGCTTGATGTAAGGCATCTGCTTGGCAGGATTGGGCGAGAAGAACTCGTTGCGAAGTTCCACGTCGAGGTCGAACGTATCCTCGTTGTTCTTGCGGTCGACAGTGATGAAGTACTGTGGCGTATAAACAGGGAACTCAGTGAGAATCGTCTCGATCTGGCTTGGGAAGACGTTGACACCACGGATGATGAGCATATCGTCGGAACGACCCAGAATCTTGCCCAGACGCACGGCAGTACGTCCACACTTGCACTTCTCATAAATCAGGTGTGTGAGGTCGCGTGTACGATAGCGAATCATAGGCATACCCTCCTTGCAGAGTGAAGTGAAGACGAGTTCACCCTCCTCGCCCTGATGAACAGGCTTAAGGGTATCGGGATCGATGATTTCGGGCAGGAACATATCTTCCCACACGTGGGTACCATCCTGATACTCGCATTCGCCACCTACACCAGGTCCACACATTTCGGTGAGACCATAGATGTCGATAGCCTTGATGCCAAATCGTTTTTCCAGTTCGCGACGTATGCCCCAAGTCCAAGGTTCAGCACCGAAGAAACCTACACGAAGTTTCAGGTCACGGGCGCTCATGCCCATCTCGGACATCACTTCGGCCAAACGAAGTGCGTAGGATGGTGTACATGCCATGGCTGTCGTACCAAAGTCCTTCATCAGCATAAGCTGCTTCTTGGAATTACCAGCAGATGTAGGCAACTGGATGGCACCAAGCCTCTCTACTCCACCATGTACGCCAAGACCTCCGGTGAAAAGTCCATATCCGTAGCAGACCTGAACGACATCGCCAGGGCCGACATCGCCTACCGACAACACGCGAGCCACACATTCGGCCCACATATCGAGGTCAGCTTCGGTATATGTGCCGACAACGGGTTTGCCAGTGGTTCCCGACGAAGCATGGATTCGACGAATCTTCTCCATCGGAACAGCTTGAAGGCCGAAAGGATATTCATCACGAAGGTCATATTTGGTCGTAAACGGCAGTTTGGTGATGTCGTCCACACCTTTGATGTCTTCGGGTTTGACACCCATCTCGTCCATCTTACGCTTGTAGAAAGGTACGGTTTCGTAGCACCGTTTTACGGTAGCCACAAGACGCTCACTTTGGAGTTTACGCATCGACTCACGGTCCATGCACTCCATCGCTGGATTGTAAATTCTTGGCATTTTGCTGAAATAATGAGAATAAGAAACAGATATTAATGATTAACGAAAATCTGCCTCGGTGAGGAAGCCGATCTTCTTGATGGTTATAATCTCTTTTGCCTTCTCGCTTGGATTGGTACGCATGACAAGCACACCTTTACCCTTCCAAAGGAAAGAATACATGTAGAGGATGCCGACGCCCTCGGAAGAGAGCAGTCTGACAGCCTCGGCAGCCTGACCTGGCGTATCGTCGATGCTCAAGGCAAAGACATCGGCCAACTGCACGTTGATGCCGTTCTCGCGAAGGAGCAGATAAGCCTGTGTGGGCTGATCGCAGAGGACACGATAGATGCCATAGTCCTTGGTATCGGCGATGGTGGAGGCTATGATCTGGATGTTGGCCTTACTCAAAAGATCGAGAACGCGGATGAGTGTTCCGCTCTTGTTCTCAATGAATATGGAAAGTTGTTTGATGGTCATGGGACAACAATTTTTAATTGTTAATTATTAATTGTTAATTCTCATTGATATACTTTGCGCTTATCGACGACTCTCACTGCCTTGCCTTCGCTGACAGGAAGCGAACCCTTGGGCACCAGTTTGACATGAGGCGTGAGGAGAATCTCGTCCTTGAGGGCACGACGAATACGCTTCTCGAGGTCGAGCAGACGTGGGAAGTCGTCGGTGAAGAGCTCTTCGAGTTCGACTTCAACAAGCATGTTGTCATTGTCGGCATCAGAGGTAAGCGTAATGAGGTAATTGCTGGCGAGTTCGGGGAACTGCATCAGAATCTTCTCAATCTGGATTGGGAAGATGTTGACGCCACGGAGCACGATCATATCGTCGGAACGACCTCTCATGCGGTCGATACGGATGTGATTGCGTCCGCAAGGACAAGTGCGACCCAGTACGCGGGTGAGGTCACGTGTGCGATAGCGAATCAGTGGCATAGCCTCGCGACAAATGGAGGTGAGAATAAGTTCGCCAATCTCTCCATCGGGTACTGGCTCCAAGGTCTCGGGATCGACAATCTCGACAATATAATAGTCTTCCCAGAAATGCAGACCATTCTGTTCCTTGCATTCGAAGCCAACGCCAGGGCCACACATCTCGGACATACCGAACGAGTTGTAAGCCTTCACACCAAGCATGTTCTCGATGCGTTTGCGCTGCTCCTCAGAGTGAGGTTCAGCACCAATGGCAAGCACCTTGAGCTTTGTGTCCTTGCGTGGATCGACACCCTGTTCCTGCATGACTTCGTAAAGACGGGTCACATAACTTGGTACAGCATGAAGCGCAGTGGTGCCAAAATCGCGGATGAACTTGATCTGACGAAGTGAATTGCCTGCAGCCGCAGGAACCGTCAGCATACCCAGACGTTCGGCACCATACTGGAAGCCGAGGCCACCGGTAAACATGCCATAGCCCGATGAGTTCTGGAAGACATCTTCAGGACGCAGACCCACCATCCAAAGGTTACGAGCCACCTGGTTGGCCCACTCGTCAAGGTCGTTCTGGGTATGGAGGATGACGGTGGGATTGCCTGTCGTTCCGCTCGATGAATGAAGGCGCACACAATCCCTCAGAGGCACACATGCCAAACCGAAGGGATAGTTCTCGCGCAAATCCTGCTTGGTGGTGAAAGGAAGTTTGCGGACATCGGCCACACAGGTGATGCTGTCGGGGGTGATGCCAGCCTCGTCGAGACGCTTCTTGTAGATGGGATTCTTCATGCAGCGTGCAATGGTCTCTTTCAGACGCTCGACCTGAAGCGCCTCGATTTGCTCACGGGTCATGCATTCGTGTTCCTGGTCGAAGAACTCGCATGAATTATCGGGTACGGGGAATTTGCTCATCTTGTTTATTATTAATATAATTGGGGATATCTAGATTTTCTAGAGACTCTAGATATTCTAGATGCTCTAGATGCTCTAGATTATTTAGACTACCGCTGCGACACCAGCATCGAAGGCCTTCAGATTGGCTTCGACAATGGCATCTCCCTTGCGCTGGAAGACACGGGCTACGGCACTGCGCAACTCATCGGTGGAAAGAATGCCGATATAAGGAGCGGCCATGCCAAGCAGCACAACGTTGGCCGAACGCACGGAAGCCACCTCCTTGGCAATCTGTTCGATGTCCAGTTTGGCTACCTTGGGCAGTTTGGCCAATTCGGCATCGATGGCAGAAGAATCGGGATAGTTGGGAATGTTGACAAACGACTGGCTGGACGTCACAACGGCGCCATCCTTGCTAAGATATGGCAGATAACGCAACGCCTCCATAGGCTCCATCGAAATGATGACATCGGCCTCTCCCATCGGAATGAGATCGGAATAGATGACGTCGGTCGAAAGGCGCAGGTTGGACTGTACGTCACCACCACGCTGACTCATGCCGTGCACTTCGGCCTGTTTCAAATTCAGACCTGCTGCAGTGGCTGCTTCGCCTATGATAGTAGCAATGGAGAGGATGCCTTGTCCTCCCACACCGCAAAGAATAATGTCTTTCTTCATAATAATATTATTGTTTGCGCGCGGCAGCCTTTTGACGAGCATGGCGTGCCAGTGTCTGAATACATTCACGACGTGGGATGATGACCGACACATCGGGATAGGCAATCTCTTCGCGGATCAGCGCCTTGATCTCTTCTACCTTGGTGGGCTGAGGAACGATGACACGCACATGAGCAGGATCGACACCCAGGGCTACACAGATAGCCTCGTATTTGCTGGTGCCTGCCGAATCCTGACCACCCGTCATACCTGTGGTGAGATTGTCGCTGATGACCACGACAATGTTCGAATGATCGTTGACGGCATCAAGCAATCCGGTCATGCCCGAATGAGTGAAAGTGGAGTCGCCAATAATGGCAATGGAAGGATGAACGCCAGCATCGGCAGCACCCTTGGCCATCGTAATCGAAGCACCCATATCGACACACGAATCGATAGCAGTAAATGGAGGGAGAGCACCGAGGGT
>CACXTQ010000048.1:0-30371 GCA_902770595.1 uncultured Bacteroidales bacterium
CCACGGACACCCTTGCCTTTGGCTGTAGCCTTCCCGTTATCAGGGCGGCTTGGGGACTTGCACCCGTTAGAATATGCCCATGCTGGGCGAACACAAAAACGAGCAACGGAGGGTGATCTTCGCTGCTCGTTTTTATGCAGCCATCAACGGCCGCGACGTCGACGCTTGGAAAAGCGGACAAAGATAGACGGGAGGAAACAAAAAGAGGCGGCCAAACTTGGCCGCCACATGGAAAGGAAATAGACAAAAGGAGAATCAGTACTTGAAGGAGGAACCACCGACGAACTCACGCATGATGGAGGTGGGTGGAATCTCTTTGTCGCTGACAGCGACAAAGTAGTGGATAAACTTCAAGAGTCGATGGGCCTCGCAGTATTCGGGGCTGTTTTTGGGCACCGAAGCGAGGATAGGCTCGGCATGGTTGCGAAGCACGGCAAACTCGATGTGGAGGGCAGAGTTGAACATCACATCGGCTGTCTCCTGATAGGGGAAGATCCACTTCATCTCACCTTCACAGACCGAAGGCCATTGGGCGATAGTCTGCTGTGCAGTAAATGCACCGACATTATAATCGCGGATGATGCGACGCAGCAGACGACAATCGGAGGTCGGGATCCAGTTGTGATCATCGAGGGAGATACTGGTAAGGCACGAGATATAAATCCTAAACTTCAACGATTCCTCAATCTGGGAAGTCAGTGCTGGATTGAGTGCATGGATGCCTTCAATGAGAAGCAACGAATTGCGTCCCATCTTCAGCTTCTTTCCATTGTATTCACGTAAACCGGTCTTAAAGTTATATTCGGGCACCTCGACACGTTCGCCACGCAGCAAGGCATTAAGGTCGCGCACCATGGTGTCACTATCGACTGCCGAGATATTGTCGAAGTCATATCGGCCATCGGGGAACTTGGGCGTATCGACACGATTGACGAAATAATCGTCGGTAGAGATACTCATCGGCTTCAGACCACATGCCTTCAGCTGAATTGACAAACGCTTGCAGAACGTGGTCTTGCCGCTAGAAGAAGGGCCTGTAATCAGTACGACGCGACATGGACGCTCCGTATCAAGATAACGCCGATTGATCTCTTCGGCAATCTGAACAATCTTCTTTTCCTGCAGTGCTTCGCTGACCTGGATGAGTTCACTGGCATGACCAGCCTTAATAGCATGATTGACATCGCCGACATTCGACAAACCCATGATGACGCTCCAGCGCACATATTCGGCAAACGTCTCGAAAGTGCGTGGCTGATCGACCTTGGGTGCAAGCATCGTAGGATTCCTCATATCGGGCACACGCAGCAAGAGACCATCCTGATACCTCTCGAGCCCCCATACCTTAATGTACCCTGTGCTAGGCAACAACGCCCCGTAATAATAATCGACGGTTTCATCGAGCAAATAGTAGTCGCTATAGACACGGTCGCTGGTTTCGAGCAACTTCACCTTGTCGATATTGCCATGTTCGCGGAAGATACGTACTGCATCCTCAGTAGGCGCCTCGCGATGATGGAAGGCCATATCGCTGTCGATGATCTGCTGCATACGTTCGCGAATACGCTCAACGTCGGCTGGAGTAGCATGGTCGGCGGCACGAGTATAGAAGTTGCAGTAAAAGCCATTTGAGATACTGTGCTCGATATACAGACGACTTTCGGGGAAGATCTCGGAGCACGCTTTATATAGGACAAAACATAATGAACGCACGTATATACGCATGCCCGAGGTGTTATTCAAACCGACATACTCGACATCGCGACTTTGATAGACGCGAAAACGAAGACCTTGAGACGCATTGTTGACCTTGGCCGAAACGACTTGATAAGGGATCTGAAGCTCAGGTTGAAGCTTCTGATAGATCTCAAGCAGGGTACTACCCTCCTGAAAGGAATAGGTCTTATTGTTGTTTTTGCAACGTATTTGGATCATAATATTTGCAAAGTGAGGTAATAAATGTGGCGCAAAGGTAATGTTTTTCTTCAAAAAAAACAAAAAAAAACTCCAAATCTTTACTAAAATTTTGTCATTTCTATTTAAATATGTATATTTGCACCCCAAAACAGAGAAAGAAATATGAAAACTACACGATTCTTCATATTGATTGCCCTAACGACGGGCGGCCTTATTTCGGCCCAAGCACAGGACCGTGCACAGATAGAGCACGAGCTTGCAGTAACTGCCTACAACTACGCCGTTGGCTGTGCCGAACGCGGCAAATACGACGAAGCCCTCGAAGGGCTCACCCACATCCCTGGTGGTCGCTTGAACGAACAACAGCTAGGATGGGTAGATAGTTTGCGCACCAAGTGCGAACTGATGGCAGGACATCCTATGCCTGCGCATGAGATTCCGCTTGCCGAGTCGGAGCTCATCGACATCGACGACCAGAGTGCCGCTTTCATTCACGGAATCCAGGCCTATCGAAAAGGTGACTTCGCAACCGCCAAAGGGCTTTTCACTGAGGCTATCGACCTCGATGATGGTCCTCGCGAACAAGTTCGCATCGAAGCCTTTTTCTGGCGTGGACAATGCGAATATCAAATGGGCAATTACGCAGCATGTTGTCAAGACTTGATATCATTCAACGATGTCAAGAATGAACGCACCGAGAAACAATACTATGCCCTTGCCTACTATACGATGGGTTATGCACGCATGCATGAGAAGAAATGGCGCCACTCACGAATCAACTTCGAGCGCTATCTCGAAAACCAACCTCTCAAACAACTTGCCTCCTACCGCGATGCAGAGAATCGTCTGAAAGAATGCAAGGCTCTGGAGGCACGCTCCACCACGAGCTACAAGCTGCCTCTCAACATGGCTACCATCGATGCCAACATTGGCGAGATATTAGCCATCACGGAATCGCTCAGGAAAGTCGATCAGCAGAAGTCGAATGAAGAACAAGAACGCGAAGCAGCCATCGAAAAGTGGCGTAACTGGCGTCCTCCCTACATACAATGAACCGAAACCAAAGAAATTTATTTATAAACTATGAACTTAGTTATTGTCGAGTCGCCCGCCAAGGCGAAGACCATCCAGAAATTCCTTGGCAACGACTATAAGGTTACCTCAAGCTACGGTCATATCAGAGACCTAAAGAAACGAGACTTCAGTATTGATGTCAATCATCAGTACAAGCCTATATACGAAATACCCGACGACAAGAAGGAACTTGTCGCCAACCTTCAGAAGGAAGCCAAGAAAGCCGACATGGTGTGGCTGGCTTCCGATGAAGACCGCGAAGGAGAGGCCATCTCTTGGCACCTATATGAGGTGCTTGGGCTCGAACCTGAGCGGACCCGTCGAATTGTCTTCCACGAGATTACCAAGCCAGCCATTCTGGCAGCAATTGAGACACCTCGCAAGATTGATATGGATTTGGTGAATGCCCAGCAAGCCCGTCGTGTGCTCGACCGCATTGTGGGCTTCGAGCTCTCTCCTATCCTTTGGCGCAAAGTAAAGCCAGCTCTGTCGGCTGGGCGCGTTCAGTCGGTTGCCGTTCGTCTCATCGTGGAGCGTGAACGCGAGATTGAGAACTTCAAGGCAGAGGCTTCCTATCGCGTATCCGGAACCTTTGCCACCCTTGATCCGCAAACCAAGCAGGCAGTCCTTTTCAATGCCGAACTGTCACAACGTTTCAAGACCAAGGAAGAAGCTCAAGCATTCCTTGAAAAAGCAGCTAAAGCAACTTATACCGTAAGCGACATCCAGCAGAAGCCCATCAAACGCCAGCCTGCCCCTCCGTTTACCACCTCTACGCTCCAGCAGGAAGCTGCACGCAAGCTACATTACACCGTCAGTCAAACCATGAGCGTTGCCCAGCGCCTTTACGAGGCAGGACAGATTACCTATATGCGAACTGACTCGGTGAACCTCTCCACACTCTGCTTGGGTGCTTCGAAGGAACAGATTCTCAAGACAATGGGCAAAGAGTATCTGGAGACACGCAACTATGTGACCCACACCAAAGGAGCACAAGAGGCTCATGAGGCCATCCGTCCAACCTATATGGATCAACAAACCATCGATGGGTCAATGCCAGAACAACGTCTCTACGAACTCATCTGGAAACGCACCATCGCCAGCCAGATGGCTGATGCCATCATCGAGAAGACTCAGGTCGAAATCAAAATAGAAGGAGAGGATGAATTGAAGTTCATTGCCAGCGGCGAGGTCATCAAATTTGACGGTTTTCTGAAGGTATATATTGAAAGTTATGACGAAGAGGGCGAGAGTGAAAACGAAGGCGACAACCGTCTGCCAGCCCTGAAGAATGGTCAGGCTCTCGACCTAAACGCCATTGATGCCGTGGAACGTTATACATTGCATCCGCAGCGCTACACCGAAGCATCGCTCGTTAAGAAGATGGAGGAACTTGGCATAGGACGTCCTTCGACCTACGCTCCCACCATCTCGACCATCCAGGCTCGCGAATATGTTACCAAGAGCGACCGTCCAGCTGAGAAGCGAGCTATCACTCGTCTGCACCTAGACGCCAAGTCTGGAAAGATCAGCTGCAAGATCAGCGAGGAAACCTACAGCAATGACAAGGGTAAACTCATTCCTACCGACATCGGTGTCGTGGTAAATGACTTCCTCACACAGCACTTTCCTGAGATCATGAGCTACAACTTTACAGCTACGGTTGAAGGTGAGTTTGATGAAATTGCCGAAGGCAAAGAACAGTGGTCCGATTGCATCGATTCATTCTACAAGCTCTTCCATCCACTCATCACTACAACGCTTGAAGAACGTTCCGACCACAAGGCCGGTGAGCGCGTGCTAGGCAAAGACCCCAAGAGCGGACATACTGTTTCGGTCAAGATTAGTCGTTTTGGTCCAGTTGTACAAATTGGAGCAGCCGACGAAGTTGACAAGCCGCAGTTTGCTGCTTTGCAGAAAGGAATGAGCATAGCCACCATTACACTTGACGAAGCTATCAAGCTTTTCGACCTTCCCAAAGATTTGGGAGAATTCGAAGAGAAGACCGTCAGCATAGGCGTTGGCAAGTTCGGCCCATACGTGCGTCACGACAACAAGTACATCTCCATTCCCAAGGGTATCGACCCACTCGCCATCTCGCTCGACGAAGCAATAAAGCTCATCGAAGAGAAACGCGAGGAAGACCGTCGTCGCGTGCTCCGCACTTTCGAAGAAGACCCCGAACTCCAGCTCCTCAATGGGCGCTATGGTCCTTATCTTTCAAAAGCCGGCAAAAACTACAAACTACCACGCAGCAAAAATAACGAACAACTCACGTACGAGGATTGTCTAGAAATAATACATGAGGCCGAAGCTGCCGCTGAGGCTGAAGGTGGTGAGAAGAAGGGACGAAGGAGCAGAAAGAGCTAAGAAGAGTTCTGAAAGTTTCGAAAGTTAAGAAAGGTTTGAATGGTAAATCTTACAAGACTCATATACAAACTGGCGTTCGAGCGGCGATACAAGCAGCTCGGACGTTATGCTACACATACCCACGAGCTTCAACAAGCACAGTTGGCGTGGCTAGTTAGCCGTGCCAAGGACACCGACTTCGGACAGCAATATGGCTTTGCGTCAATGCTTATGCAAGAAGGACATGAAGAGAAGACGGATTACCGACTTTTTGCTGAGCGTGTACCCATCTCGAACTATGACCAGCAGAAAGAGTGGATAGAGCGAATGGTAAAAGGCGAAGAAAATGTGCTTTGGCCAGGTCTCTGCCGATGGTTCGCCAAATCGTCGGGAACGACATCTGACAAGTCGAAGTATATCCCCGTCACCGACGACGGATTGAAGCTCTGTCATTATCGCGGCGCCACCGACTCTATGGTAATCTATCTGACCCTCAACCCTGCCTCGAAGATTTTCAGCGGAAAGGGACTTATCCTAGGAGGCTCGTTTTCGAACGAACCATTACCCAACGGAATCCACGCAGGTGACCTTTCGGCTACATTGATACAGAACGTAACGCCTGCTGTCAACTTTATTCGCACACCTAGCAAAGAGGTTGCACTGATGAGCGAATGGGAAGCGAAACTGAAAGCACTCTGCCAAACGACCAAGGATGTCAACGTAACAAACATCTCAGGGGTACCATCGTGNNNNTGATGGGTGTGCTGAAGAACATCCTTGCCGAAACTGGGAAGAAAGACATCACAGAAGTATGGCCCAACCTCGAATGTTTCTTCCATGGAGGTATCGCTTTCACGCCCTATCGCGAACAATACAAGCAGCTGATTCCATCAGACAAGATGCACTATCTGGAGACATACAATGCTTCGGAAGGATTCTTTGGCGTGCAATCGTCATGGGACAGTAACGATATGCAGCTTGTCATCGACAACAAGATCTTCTACGAGTTCATTCCCATGGACGAGTTTGAGGAAGGAAGCACAACAATGCATGCCATTCCTCTGACCGAAATAGAACTTGGAAAGAACTACGCTATGGTCATCACTACACCTGGACTATGGCGCTACATCATCGGCGACACCATACGCTTCACGCAACGCGACCCATATAAGTTTGTCATCACTGGTCGAACGAAGGCTTTCATCAATGCCTTTGGTGAGGAACTGATGGTGAGCAATGCAGACGAAGCGTTGACCAAAACATGTGCTGAGACTGGGGCGCGCATTCTGGATTATACGGCAGCGCCCACTTTCGCTGTGCTCGACGAGGGTGATGTTGCTCATGGGTCTAAAGCCCGTCACTCGTGGATCATCGAGTTTTCGCAGGAGCCCAAGGATGTGGAGGACTTCGCAGAAAGGCTTGACAAACATCTGCAGGAAGTCAACTCTGACTACGAAGCCAAGCGATACAAAGGTATCTTCCTCGACCGATTGGAACTGATTGTTGCTCGACCAGGCCTTTTCACTGATTGGCTCACCCAAAAGAAAGGCAAGTTGGGAGGGCAACTCAAAATACCCCGCCTCAGCAATTCGCGCAACTATCTAGAGGAGTTGATTGGAATGAATAGATAATAAAAAAACTGCACTCTATCTCGTGCAGTTTTTTTATGTATTTACATTAATTTCCGTGCATAATCTTCATACAATTCCTGTACACGAGCAACTTTCTCTTCTTGTGAAAGGTCCGCAGGAATCCAGTGGATGGCGATGCCTCGACGTTCCATACCTCGGAACCAAGTCATCTGTCGTTTGGCAAACTGGTGGATGGCTATTTCGAGCTGACGGACCATCTCTTCGTACGTGAGTTCGCCGATGATGTAAAGTGTGAGGTATTTATATTCGAGACCATAGTAGATTAGGTCCTGTGGAGGAATATGACGTTCGTCCAACAGGCGACGAACCTCATCAACCATACCTGCATCGAGACGTTCGCGCAAACGACGAGAGATACGTTCACGACGCACGTCACGATTGACTTCGGTACCCACTACCAGACTTTTGACCGCAGGATAGCCAGTGAGTTGTTCAGCATGAGAGCGATAATACTCACGTATCTCAATTTCACGGATGGCACGTTTGCGGGTGTCGGTATCGGTCTGATTGTGGAGTGTCTTGTAAGTCTTGAGAATCTCGGTGAGTTCTTCCAAAGATTTATCTTCAAGTCGCTTACGCAGTTCAGGGTTTTCAGGCACCTCGTGCATCTCGTATCCCTTTAATATCGATTCGACATAAAGACCAGAACCGCCACACATCACAGGCAACAGGCCTCGGCTAAGCATATCGTCATAGACACGATGGAAGTCGCGCTGAAATTCGTAGATGGAATATTTGTAGCCTGGCTCACGAATATCTATGAGATGACACTTCACCTGCTTGATGATGTTTCCGGCGTTATCACGCACCAAATAATCCTCCAAGTCCTTTCCCGTGCCCAACGTCATGTCGCAATAGACCTGACGTGAGTCGGCAGAAATAACTTCGGTATCGTATGCAAGGGCGACATCGACTGCCAACCGTGTCTTGCCACTGGCTGTGGGTCCTACGATGGTAATCATGGAGAAATTAACAGATAATAATTAACAATTAACAATGATTTCTTGTTGATCGTAGGCAAGATGAACGGTGTCGAGCAATGTCTGTGGGAATAGTTTCGAGAGTTCCTGGCTCAAACGACGTTCGAAATCGACATGAAGACCCATGTCGTGGCTCATGTGGGTGAAGAATGACTGACGCGGCTTAAGATACTCAACGATAACCATAGCCTGTGCCACACTGAAATGTGTTGGATGTTCAGTCCAACGAAGGGCATCGATGATCAACGTATCTATTCCTTTAAGCTTTGGGAGGTCTCGTTCGTGAATCTTCGTACAATCAGTAATGTAACCTAATGCGCCAATGCGAAAGCCTAAGATTGGTAGTTCGCCATGATAGCAACGTATGGGTGTCACTTCCGTCTCCCCTATCTTGAAGACATCGCTCTGACTTGGGTGTACAGTGTGAAGAACGAGTTTCGGCACACCTGGATATTGATGCACAAAGATATAATCCCAGCGCGTTAGCAACGATTGGCTCATTCCCTTGTCGGCATAGGTAGGTAGTGGTGTCCAATATGCCCATGGGCGCAAATCATCGAGGCCATAGCAATGGTCGAAATGATTGTGTGTGAGCAAGAGTGCGTCGAGTTTCTTTATGCCGGCACGCAAGGCCTGTAAGCGAAAATCGGGGCCGCAATCGACAAGGATGTCCTTATCATCGTCGGTGTGGATCAATGCACTGCAACGCAAGCGGTTATCATGTGGATCCTTGCTCGTACAGACTTCGCATTTGCAAGTAGGCATGGGCACTCCGATACTTGTGCCGCTTCCTAATATTGTTACCTTCATGTACTTTCTTTCATTAGATCAATCCTCTTCACCTTTGATGTCAAGGAGTGATTTATACTCCTCATTTTCCGGATCGAGTTCCGCATAGATGGTGATGGGCAGTTCGGGGAGTCCAGCCAAAGCCTCATTGAGTCGTTCGCCAAAAGCCTTGTTGTTGCGGCAGATGAAAATCATGTCGCGTTTTCCCTGCCCTGTATATACTCCTGTCATGATGGCGAGTTTATCCTTCTCCATGGCTGCTTGCAGACGATCCTGCACAGCTTCCATAATCTGAGCTTCCTTGTCATTGGCAGGAAGTCCTTGTTCATCTTTTTCGTAATGCCAAGTCACCTCAATGCGCTCCTTCATCTTACCTTGCTGAATCCAAGCATCGATGTCGGAACGACCCGAGATGTAGGTGATAGTATTGTCTTCATTCTGCGAGATTGCAGTAAACCATTTGTCGGTGAGTGTCATAATATTAAAACTAGTAAAGGGTGATAAAATGGGCACCAGGATAGTAATGGGAAAGAATCTCTTCGGCTGTGAAGCCCTTCAAGGCCATAGCTGCAGCACCGATTTGGCATAGACCGACACCATGTCCCCATCCATGTCCTTTAAAGAGGAAATGCAACGAACCATCTTCGGGGCTCAAAGACTCTTCAACATCGAACCACGAACTGTAGAGGTGGCTCTTGGAGAAGGCCTTACGGATGAGTAGCTCCTTCCCTATCACAACAGTCTTCTCGCTGCCAACAATCTTCAGCATCTTGATTCTTCCCGAAGCGCCCCTTTCGACGGGCATCAGATGCTGAATTGTGCCCAATTGTAAGGATAATTTCTTTTCGACCAAGGCAGACAACTCTTCCTTAGTATATTCCACCTGCCAATCGTGGAAATCGACGGTCTGCTGATCATAGTTGTTCAGCACCTGCAGAAGCACCGAATTCATTCCTCCAGGAAGGGTCTCGATAAAGTCGGGAGAGCAGTAGGGGTCGTCAACTGCTCGCAAGTAATCGAAGTCCACATCCTGCCAGCATGTGCTGAATAGTTCAGTTCGACCACCGCAACATTTGCTGAAACGAGCATCACAAATCCTTCCATCGGCGTCAGTCAAAACAATACCTCGTGTTGCTCGAATGGCCTCTTCGACAAGTGGAGACATCTGTCGGGTAATGCCTTGATAGCGTTGACAATGATCGTCGGCACATACATCGTAGAGATGATGATCGGTGTGATCCCAAAATTTTATGATGACCTCATCCCCAGCCTCGCTCTTTTTGTGAAGAGTTGAAGAGTCGCTCTTTAGATTTTGTTTTGCGGAATGTATTTGCCTCAACACCCAACTGCGACTGATGATGGCATGAGCCTTGAGAAGCTCCAAACTGTTGGTGGCCGCCATCTCTGACGAAATAACACTGGCCAAATATTGCTCAACCGGGACAAGATTGATGGCATGGAGTTGCCCTTCGCGTGCAATGATATGCAACGAACCTCGGAACACCTGGTCTTCACGTTGTTGCCAATGGAACTGTTTGCCAATGGTGACATCTTCGAGGGTGAAAGGTTCGGCATGTGTCCAATATTCCTGCATTTCCTGAACCTCTACTCGATTGGAACTATAGTCGAGCACATCCTTCATTCGATCCTCTCCCAAGTAATGCATAGCATGGACTCGTTCGTCGGCTGAGAATCGAATCTCCTTGCCTTCCATCACTCCAACATGCAGCATCGGTTCCATCTTGTAACATTGGTGCATCATGTCGCGAAGGATTTCTGGAGTAAGTTTGACATAATCCTCTTCGCGGCAAAGTGGAATCAGTCCACAGAACTCAAGACATGCCGGACTGTAAATCAACTTGTTCGGATCGTCATCGGGGAGGAAATACTGCGACGGACGATGGGCCTTGCGATCGATAACCAACCAATAGGCTACACTGCCCTCGGTCCATGTCACGATGTTCTTATGGTCGGAATCCTCAATGTGAGGAACGTGTTGCGTTACTCCCAACTCTGTTCTGATGTCCTCACTCCAACCAATAAGTGGCACCGCGCTCTTAGGCACAGCTTGAAAATGCATGTGGTCGGGAGCACTGGCCCCCGAACAAGCGCCATTGAAAAAGATAAGATAATCGGGGAAAAGGTCGGCGAAAAAAGCCATGTCCCACATTCTACCCTTGAATTCCTGGCGCACATGCTCCTTACAGATTATTGTAAAATGATGGTCGACGATAGGAAACGGATTGACAGCTACCAGATATTGATGATGCAAGGGCAAAGTATCGACTGCCATACGTAGCTGCTGTTCGGGCAAGGCATGTTCGCAAAGGAAACACGAGCGTTCCTCGCCAGTCTTCCCCTCGTCCAAAGTTACAGGCTTCCCATTCACGATGACAGCCTTGGCACTCGTCGAACGACCTGGATTGTAAGCCAAGACATATTCGCGGCCATCGAGGGTAATACTGCGACGTCCGGCACTCGACAACTGTTCATACCGAGCACGGCATTCTGGCCATTGAGCCATCTGTTGTTCAAAAAGAGAATTCAAGTCAATCATGTAGGTGAGGTTATAAGGTCTTAGGATAAAGACTACGACGGGCAATAAGTTCGATGGTACGAATGCGATCCTTGTAAAGATTGTTGCGATTGATCTTTTCACGGCTCAAAGCAGCATCACTATTACCGCTCCAGCGCCGACAGTCATACAAAGGGTCGTAGATACGTCCCAAACGATACTCACGTGTAATACGCAACATGGCAGCATAATCCTCGCCATAACTTGTGTTGGGCAAAGGATACTTCAACAGCAGGTCACGGCGGAAAGCACGAGGAGCACCCAAGCCGTTGATGCGAAGGGCATTGTTCATTCCGTTTTCGGGTGTCCATTCGCGATGATTGATGATACCAGGGGGAAGTTCATTGAGCTCGAAATCGGTGAGGCGATAACTGCCGACCACAGCCATGCAGTTCTGCTGGCCGAAAACTTCAACCATCCGTTGCAATGTCGTTGGACTAGAATACATGTCATCACTATCAAGTTGCACCACATACTGGCCACAATGGGGCGAACTGATGGCCTTATTCCAACATCCTCCAATGAGGAGTGACTTCTCTTCGGGAATGAGGTGAATGACATGCTTATCACTCTCGGCAAGTCGGGCAAGGGCCTCTGTTGTTCCGTCAGTACTGTGATTATCTACTACGATGACATTGTAGTCGAAGTTGGTATTCTGCTGAAGAGCAGAACGTACAGCATCGCCAATGGTACGCACGCGATTGAAGACGGGGATGACCACACTTGCCAATGGGCGGTCCTCGCCTATAGGCAAAGGTTCAGCAGGTTTCAGCATCTCGTGAGCAATCAGGCCACCGTTGATGGACAGCCAATGTGTCAGCACTCTTTCGTATTCTATCTGAACATCACGGTTACGCGGATTGACGTAATCGAACTGCGAACCTCCACCCTTAGTTTCAGGATAAAAAGTGTAGAGATATTCGTTCAGATGGAACGGGAGAAAAGGAGTGGAACCGCAGCTTTGAAGACGCAGATCGTAGAACGCAGCAAATCTATATTGCATCGAGTTATCGACACAATCGAAAGCATCAGTCCTTAGCAAAATGACAGGACCAAAATCGAAGTCATCGCGCAGTGATCCTTCCTGATAGTCGATGCATTCACATCGCTCATAAGCCAGTCGAAAATCGGCATAAAGCATACGTCGACCTGTATCTTTCAATACAGCAATCATTCGCATCATTTCCTGAGGTGTCAGTTCCAGTTTACCTGGAGTAAGTTGGAGGAAGACCCACTCTGCACCAAGGTCTAACAAGCGTTGGTGCAAAGCAAAAACAACATCGGAAGAACAAATGGCTGGCAACATTGCCAGTGCGCAATGCTCCGATTCTTGTATAAGGACTGGATTAGCGGTAGCCTGTAATATCATTTAAATAATTATAATGTATTATTTGGTGCAAAGATACTAATTATTTCGAAACAACGATAATTTTTCAAACAAAAAATTCAGTTTTCGACATAAAAAACAAATAAAAAGGGCATTGAAGAACATAAACAGCTCTTCAATGCCACTTAATCGATAGAAAGGATCTCTTGTCAACGATAGGTACCCATCCAACGACGAGTCCTTGTACCAGGGTAGATGGTCGGGAAGATGCTCCAAGCTGATTTCTTATACCTAGTCACTGCTTCGGAGGGCACATAAAGACGAGTGTAGTTCATATCATTACCGAACACATCATCACCCATCTGAGCGGGTTTACTTCCACGACAGATGCATTCAACCATAGAACTGCGATTGAAAGCATGGTTACCGATGCTCTTCAGTTTTTTACTAAAATCCAGGAACTGAATAATAGTACCATCGAAAGCGTAAACACCAATAGTTTCGAGAGTAGAGGGGAACTTAACATCTGCCAAGCCCCAACACTCGTAGAATGCATAGTCAGGCACCTCCTGGAGTCCCTCTGGCAACACAATCTTACTAAAATTTTTGCAGGTTGAGAATGCAGCAGGAGCCATCTTTTTCACCTCTTTAGGAAAAACATATTCTCCGCCCTTGCCTGTAGGACAACTAACGAGTGTTGTTCCATCAGCAGAGAAGAGCACACCATCGATAGTTTTAAAAAACTGTGATCCAGGAGCGACCTCGAAGCTCTGCAAGTTGAAACAATGGTCAATGGCGTGAGCGCCAAAATAATGAAGGCTAGCAGGAAGTACAAGCACTTCGATAAGATCACACCCTTTGAAGGCTGTATCGGCAATGGCAACGACTTTATAGGCAACTTCGTCAGCAGGATTGACAATCTGCTCGGGTATTACTATACGCCCAATAAGAAAGAGCGAGTCCTCGTCGTCATAACAGACACTAACATTCTGCCCATCGAGCACATGGTAACGAAGCCCATCTTTGGCAAACGTCGTCTGCGCCCATGCTGGACTTGCCGAGAACACCATACAGAGGACGGCGACTAGAATAGATGAAATATTTTTCATAATGCAAGTTTTCTTTTATTAGGTCATCTAAACTCAAGTGGTAATCAGTAGGCAGAACGCGTCTCCTTATTGTCGGTCTGATTGAGACGCCTTGACTCATGCGAATTAAGCTTGATATCATTGGCCTTATCCTCTACAGAAGGAGTGAAGCTCGATTCATGCGGCTTGATATAGAATACAACTGCTCGGTTCCATTCGTTGACGATTTCGAACGGTTGTTCCTCGTCGCCCTTGTAGTCCATACTTAAACGCTTAGGATCAACATTAAATTCATCGACAAGCATTTTATATACAGCCTGTGCTCGCTTCTGCGAAAGCATCATGTTGTACTTTGGATAAGCGGTCTGGACATCAGCATAACCAGTGACAACAACATCGATGTTGGGATGAGTTTCCATAAACCTAGCGACTGAACGAACATTACGACGCTGTGCATCGGTCACGAATGTCTTATCGATATAGAATGATACCGTTGTCTTCAGCATTTCTTTGTAATGTGCATTCTCAACAATATTGGGTTCTGGAGGAAGGGGATCGGAGAAACTTTGGATGTAGACATATCTCGGTCTACGATGGCGGTAACCAGAAGCATCCTTTATATAATAGAGAGCGCCAAGCATCACATCGACATATGAATCGTAGACACGGCGGAAACGCATACCGTTATAACCATCGTCAGTACCATTAAACGATACATCGAGATTAACGCTCCAGGCAGGAGAGATGTGATACTCGCCGATGAGTCCGATATGTCCAGCAAAATACCATTTGCTCTTACGATCAACTCTATATCCATAGCCACCTGGCAAAGGATCGCCAGCATTGTGATGGACACCATTACGATTGCAATCTTTCCATGTAGGTTGGGCAAGCCAATCGAGTTTATTATCGTCAAAACCAAAGGTGTAAAATGCACCAAGACCCAAATAACCCTTCAAACTGAAACGACGGTCTTCCTTATAGCCCCAAATAACGTTGTGAAAATCGAATACACCATCAAGAAATCCGGCTGCCATCGAAAAATCATAGTTGCCATCACGTTCTGCCCATTCCTCTAGGAACTCGGAAGTAGACCATTCAGCGCGGCCTCTTTGTGACAGATAATTCAATGTAAGACGAAGACCAAACTGAGGATAGAAACTTCTTCCCACCTGAATCTGGAAGCTAGGACGTGTCATGTCGAAGAAATTGCCGAAACGCGTATTCTCACCCATAGAGTAAGAGCCTCCTATAGAGCCTCCCACAAACCAGTTGGAAACATGTTCAGTCAGATAAACGATACTATCTTGATCTATTTTGGAATATATCGTATCGGTCTGCAAACCATCTTGCTGGGCGTATGCACCTGTCATCATGCCCACCATGGCGAAACTGAAAGTAAGGATAATTTTTTTCATATCTTTGTCGGGCATTTATTCTTCGTTAATGATAAAGATGATATACGTCTTCACGCTAGGCATCTGCAACTTCTTGATATGACTCTCGTCGGCATCCACCCATATGTTCTCATATGGAATCTGCCAGCGCTGGTGAAGCAGTTTACTAATAGACCAAGCACGCTTGTGGAACGTATTGTCATCTAGTTTGTTGCTATTGGTGATGAAGATATTGCTCTTAGGAGTTGACTGGTAAGCTTGTGCCGTCTGATAGACATTGTTCTGCTGCAAACGAGGCACTTCGACAGTATTCTCATCAAACGAAATAAGCGTGTAGATAATATCCTTGTCTACATCAACAATGCTGTCACCTGCTTCTGGTATTTCAATAAGCGGACGATGCAGGAAGAATTCACCTTCTGGTTCAGATTTGCGAGGTTTGCCCGGGATGAAATAAGTCAAACCCAACAATACATCAAGATGCCCATCCCACTTTTGGTCGGAAACAAGACCATCGAAGGTGTCGTCGAGGAACCTATCGGTAACCTCCAAGTTTAGGAACAGTCGTTTGCTTAGCTTATAATCCGCAACCACACCAAACTCAAGGTCGACAAGGTTACGAGGAGCAGCTGACTTAGCTTTCTCGGCCCAAACGCTTACAATAGAAAGTTCCTTTTCGTTGTAGGACCAAGTGTGTTCCAAACCGATACCCACCAATCCACTGATGGAGAAACGGCGTTCAGGATTATATCCACAAAAAAGATTAGTGAAATTCGGCAACCACTGGACAGAGATTCCGGCAGTGTGCCAATTGTAAGTGTGGAAATCGGACAATGCCTTCTCGTGGGCAAGATCATAGGGATAAAAAAGTGCATCATACTTGCCGTCAGCACCTCTCACACCCGTTCCACGACCATAGAAGAGTTGGAATCGCAAATCATTGACAGGAGTTAGATACTTGCCGAAAGAAAGGGCAGCGGCAAAATTGGTGCGTTTCAGCCAACCTGCCTCATCGTCGTAACTTCCCCATGAATGCATGGCACCGAGATGAAGACCAAGATGCCAATTATCACGGATGTCCATTGGGAATTCGTATTCCTCTGTCTGGAACAATTTGGAAATTTGCTCGGCCTCTTCTTCGGTAATGAGAGACTCAAGGAGAATCTCCTCTTCGGTTTTCATCTCCTCATTGTCGACATAAAGACCGCCGCGATTTCCCCAGATACTTGTCTTGTTCTCTTGTGCCTTGGCATTGAAACCAATCAACGCAAGCAGCAAGGCGATAGCAGCTGAGTGAATGATGATGGATTTCATTTTCATTAATTTTAAAGTTATATGTATAATAACGATATTATGCTCAATTTATTGTTTTCAGAGTATTTTTTTACAAGATGGGAAGAAAACTAGTTCAACTCCGTCCAGTAACGGTGATACTTCCTAGGATTGGCGAAACGCTGACGATGTTGTCCATTAGGGATATAGTAGACTATTCCTAGTTTGGCCGTCACAAAGAAATCAATCTTTTGGGCTCCGCCATTCACACCATTGTAGGCATTGTCGGTAACATGGAAGTCTAATTCAAATGTCAAGTCACATTCCCTAATAATGTGCCAAGCAGACTCGTGACCGATTTTCGCAGTCCAATACCATTCCTTCGAACGATCGACGACGTAAATATCTTCATACCATTCATCGACTTTGTCATCAATATAGAAACGATAAAGTTCGCCACCACCAACAATCAGATAACAATCATACCAATTGCGTGAATCGTATTTGCGAAAGCAGTTGGCAAGATTAAGCATGATGTCGAATGTTCCTACACCCAATAGAAACTGATATGGTGTGAACATATCGGGGAGGTATCTTCTAGCAGCTGCCGGTGGATGGCCGAGTTGGGAAGAAACGCCAGCAGAAAGTCGTAGATTCCACTTCGGAGTAAGCGTTCGACCGATTTGAATACTACCACTCGGAAGTCTAGTTTTGTAGAAGTTGTCGTGAATTACATTCTCGGCCAAAGAAAGACCAGTGCCTACATCTATTCCAACAAACCAATTACCAGGACCCAAGTAAGTACGATCAGACTTCTGTGCCCGACAAACGGATACAGTAGCCAGCAAAAGCAGCATCGTCAAGAAGCGACTAAATCGCACAATGGTACTCATAATCGTGGCAAAGTTACGAAAAAAATTAGTTTTCTGTTCAACAATCTTTGTTTTTGCCTTATTGTCTCTTATTTTTTTTAAAAATAATGATAAAATGCTATCTTTAGGCGCTATTTTTCGCTATTTCAACCTCACTTCTGCAGATGGAATATTGCACAACGAAAGCCACGTACCTTCCATGACAGAATAACAGAAGGTAAGCCCTCGTGTTGTTACGCCAACAGAGAAATTCGGAATCAGCTTCACGAATTCCTCTTCGCCTCCTAGGGCATCAATTGCCCAAGCATTTTCTAGGCGAGTATGCGAAAGAATCTGCCGACTCAAAGACTCCACATCGTCCGTCAGTTCTGCGACGTTCAGCACATGGCCATCTTTTCTGGCGAATGACAGTACCCGATAACTGGTGTCGCCTTCGTAATACTCCGTTGGGAGATTCTGAACATTTAAATAATAAGAGAGGTAATCACGATCCTGATAAATCAGGAAGGCTTTGCACAAGGTCTGCGGATCCTCTACCCGGTACGACGACTTGATGCTGTCAAGCCACATGGTTACAGCCTTGCATCCCACATCATGTCCAAGCAGATAATCCAACTGCACCGTTCCCTTGGGGGAATACCAGGTATCCACTTTCACTTCCGAATCGGAATTCAAACCGACGCACGAAGCCAGCGTCAGACACAGTGCTACAATCACGCTAAAATAAAATGCTCTCATAGTATAAAAATATATCAGGCCCTTTGGCCCCGTTATCTATCTTGACCTACTTAGTCTAACTTACTCCTCACCCAGGAACATGGGGTCCCAAGCCGGCAGCAAAGTTGGTTTCTGCTCAAGCATATCGATGTACTTCTTTGCCACATATTCCTTGCGGATGACGAGGCGGAACATATAGTTGTCAAACCATTCGTCAGTCATAATCAGGTGTCCCTTGTGGCCGCTGGAAGCGCCCCAACTGTTCTCCACCATCCACTTCTTGATGCGAAGCTTCGCAGGATCCATTTCGGGTGAAATGCAGTTCAAGGGGCTCTGAATAGTGTCAATATCCACGGCCACCATAGTCATGGCATGGCTTGAACCAGATGCATGAGTATAGACTCGCTGACGCTTATCCATATTGAAGTCTGTACCCAAGAGTGATTCATAGTCAAAATTATTGAGATCAAGTGTACCATTCTTACGATTAAGGTACTTGGCCACGTCACAAGAAAAATACATCGCAGTTGAGTCTTTTAGCGAAGCAACTGCCATCGGCTTGATCTCATCGGCAGGAAGGTTTAGATACACCCAATCGTGTCCGTCATATGTATGACGATCGTAGTCGATCTGATAGGTTTTGTAGTATTCGCGCAACGGGTCATTCATCACCATGATGTAATTATCGTACAAAGCGTCATCGTCCCAATATTTTGCATAAAAAGATTGGGGAGTATATGACTCACAGCTCACCACATTGTCGTTTGCCATGCGTTCGGTCCAAGTAAACGTTGTAGGCGGTACGCCATAGGCAAGAGTGAGGATATGGTAGATAATGCCCAACATCTCAACCTTACGTTTCTCCAATTGTGCTGTTGTGGCAGCCTTCTTGCCCTTTTCAGCAGGATTGGCCATAGCACGGAGCTCGAGACCCATCTCGCGCAACTTCCATTTCAGCAGCATGTCGATATCGCGCGTGTTGTTTGACTGATAGTTGTCGGGCATTACATCGTAGGGCACTACACCATATTTCTGCACGAGGTCTGCTCCTCCGCAGAATGTACCGCCATCAGAAAGTGGATTCTGGAAGAGCCAATCGACCATACGATCATCGTCAGCCTTTTGGCGAGTGTCAATGATACCCTGCAGGAAGAGGTTTGACTTTTCCAGTTGGTCGTAGAAGAACAAATAGTTGCACGACAACTCCAACCCCTTCAGGTTATAGTTACTGATGGCCTTGCTGCGCAAAACGTTCATAGTCGTAAAGAGCCAGCAGCGACCCGACGAAGCCTGATCGGTGATACCCTTGTTGGGTACGCGATAGGTAAAGTGATCATCAACGGCACTGAGCGTCGAGGCATCAGTAGCGAGAACCGAGATACTGGTTCCTGCCAAGGCATTCCTCACAACTTTATCCTGTGGCTGTACGGTCTGCTGCAACTGCTGTAATACATCCGGTGTAATAGCTGTCTGCGAATAAGCTTCGAAAGAGATAGCTGAGAGAGTGGCAAAGATAGCCACTGATTTGCACATAATCTTTTTCATCATAATTCATGTATTAGGCTGCAAAAATAGGAAAAAGAATCGACTTTTCCAAGAAAACGAACGTTTTTTTGCAAATATTACGACAAATGCTTTGCCATTTCATGATTTTATGGTATCTTTGTGCGATTTTTGTGAGATTGAAGCCTCATGAACACATAACGCATATCCTCCTCATGAACACATGAAAAAGTTGCTATCCCTTCCACCCAATCTGGTGGGTTGTTTTCACGACATCACAGGCAAGAGCCGCGACGAGTGGTTCTGCACCAACGATCCCATAGGAGCCAAGCTCGGAAGTGGTGGTGGCACCACTTGGGCCATCAGCAAGGCACGCGAGGCGCATTGGCTGCTTCCTGGCGAACGTACCATCCTGCTCCACGCAGGCGGGCAATCACGACGTCTGCCGGCTTACGCTCCATCTGGCAAGATTCTCACCCCCATCCCTGTGTTCAGGTGGAAGCGCGGACAACGACTATCGCAGACGCTACTCGACCTGCAGCTTCCTCTATTCGAGGGCATCATGCAACGTGCACCACAATCCTTGACTACGATGGTGGTGAGCGGCGACGTCTACATCCGTGCCACAGGGCCACTTCAGCCCATCCCCGAAGCTGATGTTGTTTGCTACGGACTTTGGGCCAACTCATCGTTGGCACGCAATCATGGGGTTTTTGTCTCCAAGCGTGCCACGCCCGATGTTCTCGAATACATGCTTCAGAAGCCTTCGGTCGAGACATTGAGCCAACTCATGCGCGATAGTTTCTTCCTCATGGACATCGGCATCTGGCTCTTCTCCGACAAGGCAATGAATCTGCTGATGAAACGCTCATTGAAAGCCATGCCTTCCGATGCCGTTCTCAAGGCCGAAGATGTTAACTTCTATGACATGTATTCCGAGTTCGGCATGGCTCTTGGCGCCAATCCGAAGATTGCCGACAAGGAAGTCAATGATCTCAAAGTAATTATTCTGCCATTGCCAGGCGGTGAATTCCATCATTATGGCACGTCTCCTGAAATGATTTCATCGACCCTTGCCGTACAGAACTCTGTCATCAATCAGCATGAGATCCTGCGCAAGGGGCTCAAGCCTCATCCCAGCATCTTCATCCAAAATGCAGAATGCCATATCAAGCTCACCGAACAAAATGCCAACACCTGGATCGAGAACTCTTACATCGGACCCCATTGGCAATTGCAAGGTAGCAACATCATTACCGGTGTGCCTGTCAATGACTGGAAACTCAATCTGGACAAAGGCGTCTGCATCGATATTGTCCCATTCGGTGACGAAGAATGGGCTGTACGCCCTTATGGTTTTTCCGACCCGCATCCAGCATGGCTTATGGAACGATCGGGCTACAAGAATTGCAACAATCCGCAACAAGAGGCACGCCTCTACCCCATCGTCAATGATGTTAAGAAGATGGAGGATGTGCTGGCTTGGATGATCAATGGCGATAATCCTCAGGGAAAGATCGTTTGGGACGAAAGCCGGAAACTAACTGCCGAAGAGATCTCGTCTTACGCCAATCTTCGTCGCCTCACAGCCCAACGTGACGAATTCCGCAAGAGCAACTGGCCACAGCTGGCAAGCAATTGGGAGAAGTCGATATTCTATCAGCTCAATCTGAAGGATGCCGCCGACCAATTCCAGCGCTACGGCATTCCTGCTCCAGCGCCATTGCCCGACACGGCTTCGAGGATGACCAAAATCAGCGATGCCATGTTCCGCGCACAACTCGCAGGCAAGGATGGTGGAGAATACGAGGATCGTGCATTCAGCTTGATGCGTGAAGGGTTGACCGAGACACTGATGCAGCAGCAGGACCCCACACTCAGCGTTTATGCCGATCAGATTGTATGGAGCCGCAGCCCCGTGCGCATTGACCTTGCAGGCGGTTGGACCGACACTCCTCCCTACTCCATGATGCAAGGCGGCAATGTGGTAAACATCGCCATCGAACTCAACGGACAGCCGCCACTGCAAGTCTATGTCAAACCCTGCAAAAAGAAGCGAATCATCCTTCGAAGCATTGACCTAGGTGCCAGCGAAGAGGTCATGACATACGACGACCTGCAGCAGTTCAACAAAGTTGGTTCGCCCTTCTCCATTCCTAAGGCGGCATTGGTCCTGGCGGGCTTTGCTCCCAGGTTTAGTGCCCATCAATTCAATTCGTTGAAGGAACAGCTGGATGCCTTCGGCAGCGGCATCGAAATGACGACCCTTTCGGCTATTCCCGCAGGTTCGGGTCTGGGCACTAGTTCCATGCTTGCAGCTACCGTGCTCGGTGCCGTGAATGATTTTTGCGGCTTAGGATGGGACAAGTACGAAATATCCAATCGAACCCTCGTCCTCGAGCAACTGCTCACCACCGGAGGTGGCTGGCAGGATCAGTATGGTGGTGTTCTGCATGGTGTCAAACTCCTGCAAACGCTACCCGGATGGCAACAGCAGCCTTTGGTCCGTTGGTTGCCTGACACTCTTTTCACGTCACCTGAATATTCGAAGTGTCATCTGCTTTACTACACCGGCATCACCCGCACAGCCAAAGGTATCCTCGCTGAAATTGTCCGTGGCATGTTCCTCAACGAGACCGAACGCCTCGACATCTTAGCCGAGATGAAGCAGCATGCCCTCGACCTCTACGACGTCATCCAGCGCGGAGACTACGAATCCATGGGTCGCCTTATTCGCAAGACATGGGACCAGAACCAACGCATCGACAGCGGCACCAATCCACCTGCTGTCCAGGCCATCACACGACTGATCGATGACCTCTGCCTCGGATACAAGCTACCGGGTGCAGGAGGCGGCGGTTATCTCTACATGGTCGCCAAGGACGACGAGGCGGCCGCTCGTATCCGCAAGACTCTCCTGGCTACTCCTCCCAACGACAAGGCACGATTTGTAGAAATGACCCTTTCTCAGAAAGGACTTGAAATCAGCAAGAGCTAAATGACAATGAACATGCACCAATGGCGACATGACGTAATCGCCAATTCCAAGGTCATAGCAGTACCCGTGATGACACATCCAGGTATAGATGCTACGGGGCATACCGTACGCGAAGCCATCACCACGGGCACCATCCATGCCAAGGCCATCCGCTATCTCGCCGATCATTATCCTACTGGAGCGAGTTGCACTGCCATGGATCTTACCGTCGAAGCCGACTCCTTCGGGGCACCCATTCTCTTCCCCGAAAACGAAATCGCGACAGTCAGCGGCCGATTACTTAAGAATGCCGACGACATACATGGTCTGAAAGTCCCGTCTCTTGACAGTGGCCGCATCCGCGAATATCTCAAAGCCAACATTATCGCCTCCCGTGAAGTGACCGATCGACCCATCTTTGCAGGATGCATCGGTCCATTCTCACTGGCTGGAAGACTATTTGATATGTCGGAGATTATGGTCCTGGCTTATAGCGAACCATTGTTGGCTCATGAACTGCTACAAAAATGCACCGATTTCATACTCTGCTATTGTAGGGCTCTTAAAGCGACAGGTGTCAATGGAGTCCTCATGGCAGAACCTGCTGCAGGTTTGCTGTCGAATGATGGCTGCATGGAGTTCAGCTCGAAATATATCAAACAGATTGTTGATACAGTTCAGGACGAACTGTTCATGGTAGTGCTTCATAATTGTGGAAATACCGGTCATTGCACCCGCGCAATGGTTGCTACCGGAGCCGACGCCTATCATTTCGGGAACAAATGCGATATGGCAGAAGTATTACGTGACATTCCAGCAGATAAACTCGCCATGGGCAATCTTGATCCAGTCACGGTCTTCAAGCAGGGAACTGTGGACGAAATGAAGCAGTCTGTCACAGAATTGCTGGAACGATGCGCAGAATTTCCGAATTTCGTCTTGTCGAGCGGATGTGACACCCCTCCGAACACACCATTGGCCAACATCGATGCCTTCTTTGAAGCGCTACAAGAATTCAATGATCGAAAGAACGCTGACATACGATGAGCTGGGTCTTTCGACCGATGAGATCCTCACATCCATACCTTCTGATGCGACCATGCGTCAGGAGGTTTTGTCGTTGATAGACGAAATTCAGGGATTTCTACATGCAAAGTTTGCTTTCGTCACCACAGATATTCAACCCCTACTCCGTTTTCATCCAGGAAAAATCATCACCAATCAGCTGAAAGGCAGCGAGGCTCTTTGTTGGTTTGTTGCTACAGCCGGACAGGAATTTGAGACCTTCCAGCACCGTTTGACGCAAGAAGGCGACATGGTGCGTGTCTATCTTGCCAACGAGATAGGCTCCATCATCGCCGAAAAGACAGCCGATCGGATGGAAGATCTTTTGCAGGAGCAACTGACACCAAAAGGGCTGTATCGCACAAACCGATACAGCCCAGGCTATTGCGGATGGAAAGTCAGCGAACAACCCATCCTCTTTGAATTATTCAGACCTAAAGTCTCTGCACAAAATTGTAATGTCCCTCCCTCTCCTTGCGATATTCATCTCACCGATTCCTGCCTGATGATTCCTATCAAATCGGTAAGCGGTGTAATCGGCATCGGGCACAATGTCCGTCGACGTGACTACACCTGTAATCTTTGCGGACTCAATGCATCCTGCAGACGGGGACGAAGACAATAACTCCGACAAAACTTCCTTTTTTCAAATAAAAAAGACGGGAGCATGTTCATCAGCATTAGTGCTGTGAAAATATTGTAGAAAATAATGTCCCCCAAGGGTTCATTCTTGGGGGACATTATTCAATTTGTCATTATTTCTCCACTTCTACGCCATTGGCAACGAACTGGATGCGCGTGGCTTCAGTAGAAAGGAAGCGCTGAAGCATAGTCTTCACATCGTCGGCTGTGATGCTGTCGAAGATTTCTTCCCAGCCATCAACACTGTTGATGCCGAACTCACGCTTCTGCTGCAGATTGCTGAGCCAGTAGCTGTTCTCCTTGACCTGCTCCTGATGACTCTTGACCATATAGTCGTGAACCTTCTGGAAGACGTCGTCACGCACGCCCTCATCGGCAATCTTCTGAATCTCGCGATAAGCCACAGCCTCAGCATTCTCAAGCTTGTCGGCACCCGTATCAAACAGGTAAAGCATGGTGAGCAAGCCGGTGGTGGCGTCCATCGAAGCCTGGGCATGTGGCGAATAGACAGCGCCCTCCTCCTCGCGGATAGTTTCTGTAAAGATGATGCTGACACTCTGGCCAAGCATGTTGGCAGTGAGACCTTCCTTCAGCGTATAAGGAGTGTCATAGACATAGAAGATGTCATAGACCGAAGTCTTTGCCTGTTGCATAGGTAGGTCGAAGCGATTCTCACGACTGCCTGCTACCGGTAGAACAGCGGCTGGACGAATCTCGCGGTCAGCACTGGCTGGAAGATTGGCAAGATACTGCTCTGACATCTGACGAAGACTATCGACGTCAACGTTTCCGACAAAGTAGAAGGTGAAGTCAGCAGCATTGGCAAAACGCTTCTTGCCCAGCTCAAAGCCCTTGCGGTAATCGATGAGGTCGAGATCGGCGAGCTGCGTAGGTGCCATATCGGGCATTCCTGGATAGAGGGTGAGCTGCAAAGAGTCGCTCATGATCTTCTGCGGGTTGTCCTGAATCATCTGGAGCTGTGTCTGCTGACGCTTGAACCAAGCCTGATAGGCCTCCTCATCATAACGCAAATCGGTCATATTGAGGTAGATGAGTTCGAAGAGGGTACGCAGATCCTTGGGTGCTGCCGAACCACTAAGACTCTCGCTGCGAGCATCGACACTCATGCTGACTGACGCATTCTTACCGGCAAGAACCTTGGGAAGATCGGTGGCGCTGAACTGTCCAAGACCACCCACAGTAGCAAGATCCTCAATGGTCTGACGCACGATGTTAGGCTGAGTCATATCAAGGCGTGTACCGCCCTTCGAGTATGCACTCATAAGCACCTGATCCTTCTTGAAGTCGGTGGGCTTAAAGACCACGGTAACGCCGTTGGAGAGGGTCCAAACTGTTGATCCCCAATCGCCAGCCTCTTCGCTGACTACCTTGCCGGTACGTGCTGGTGCATTGGGAAGCAACTCGATGCCACTAAGGGCCTCTTCGTAAGCAGAAACCTCCTGCTGAAGCGCAGCATTATAGGCAGCAAGCAGTTCCTCTTCAGTGGGGAGAACATTACCCTCCTTCTGCTGACCCATGACAAGCAAAGCCACATTGTTGGGTGTGACAATCTGCTGTGCCACCTGATTGATCATTGCAGCGCTGAGCATGGGGAAAATCTGCTGTACCATCTGCCACTCCATCTCGATACCAGGCATAGGTTCGGCACTGAGGAAGTGACGCTGAATCTCGCGCACGATGGTGCGGTTCTTCTGCTTGTCGCGCTCGTTGTAGGCATTCTCCATACCACTGAGAATATCTGCCTTCACACGCTCAATTTCGCTCTCGGTGAAGCCAAATTTGGCTGCCGAAAGCACTACGCCAAGAGCTGCATTGAGGCCTTTCTGCCACTCATTCTCGCGGAAAACAATGTCAAGCTCGAAGCACTCCTTGGTCTTGCATACAATGTACTTGCCGAACTCGGCACCAGCCTGCATGAAAGGCGCATCGGCTTTCTGAGTAAGCTCGGCCAAACGCTGGTTGAGGGCCATGGTGATGATATTCTCGAGGAGGCTGGTCATATAGCCGATCTGCGTAAGCTTGACAGCATCGGGCAGCGGGTCGGTCTTGTACATGACAGCAAGGACGTTGTAGTTCTGCTCGGGGTCACTGGCTACAGCCACCAATGGCTCCTGGTTGTCCTCAACTGGGAAGTATACGCGTTCTGCTTCATTCTCAGGGTTGTGGATATCCGACCAAAGAGTCTGAATCTTCTGCTCCACAGCATCGACATCAACATCACCGACAACGAAAATACCCTGCAGGTCAGGACGATACCACTTGTGATAGTAGTTGCGCAGTTCGTCGTAAGCAAAGTTATCGACCACTGACATCAAGCCGATAGGCATACGCTCGGCATAACGATTGCCGGGGATAAGCTTCGGAAGAATGGTTTCGTACATACGGAGAGTGGCACTCGTACGGGTACGCCATTCCTCGTGAATCACACCACGCTCCTTATCAATCTCATCTCCATCGAGAGTGAGGTAACCACTCCAATCGTGGAGGATGAGCAGACAGCTATCAACGATGCCTGGATGAAGCGTCTCGTCAATGGGCACATCGGAAATGTTATAGACAGTCTCATCGATGGAGGTATAGGCATTGACATTGGTGCCGAACTTGATGCCATGGCGCTGCAGATACTCGAGCAAGCCTTTGCCAGGGTAGTTCTTGGTACCATTGAACGCCATATGCTCAAGGAAGTGAGCAAGACCGCGCTGGCTCTCTTCTTCGAGGACCGAGCCAACTTTCTGGGCAATGAAGAACTCGGCATGATGCTCGGGTAGATCATTGTGCCGAATGTAGTATGTGAGGCCGTTGGGCAGCTGGCCGTAGCGCACCTGCGGATCCATAGGCAGCGGTGGCATCTGAGGCATCTGCTGTGCCACAAGGACACTGCTGCAGAGTCCAAAAGCCATCACTAAGGTTGAGAAGAAATGCTTCATAGTTTATAAAAAAGGGAATGTTGAATATAGAAATTTCGGAATATCAAGAAACCGAAATCAGGGATGTCAAAATCAAATCAGGAACTGGCTGGAGATAGGCTCGTTGTTCATGACGCGACGGATAGTCTCAGCAAAGAGATTGGAGATGGTAATGGTCTTTACCTTAGGGCTGGAGCCACGATAAGGAATCGAGTCGGTGAAGACAATCTCCTTCAGCATGCTGTTATCGACACGTTCACTAGCTGGGCCTGACATGACGCAGTGGCTTGCACATGCGCGAACACTGCGTGCTCCCATCTTCATGATGAGGTCGGCAGCCTTGGTAATGGTTCCTGCGGTATCGACCATATCGTCGACGAGGACAACATCCTTGCCGGTAACGTCGCCAATGAGGAACATCTCACCAATCGAGTTGGGTTTGTCGCGATGCTTGTCGCACATCACCATGGGAACATTGAAGTACTTGGAATAGGTGTATGCACGCTTTGAACCACCGGCATCGGGAGAGGCCATGACGAGATTGTCGAGGCCGACCTCGTTGGCAATGTAAGGCATGAGGACACTCGAAGCGTAGAGATGATCAACAGGGCAGTCGAAGAAGCCCTGGATCTGGTCAGCATGGAGGTCCATGGTGATGAGACGATTGATGCCGGCGGTGGCCAACATATCGGCAACGAGTTTGGCGCCAATGGCAACACGTGGCTTGTCCTTTCGATCCTGACGTGCCCATCCGAAATATGGAATAACGGCAGCAATCTGTGCAGCCGAAGCACGCTTGGCTGCATCGATCATGAGGAGCAGCTCCATCAGGTTGTCAGCGCTTGGGAAGGTGCTCTGAACGAGGAATACATACTTGCCGCGAATGGACTCTTCGAACGATACGCCGAACTCTCCATCGGCAAAGGTTTGAATCAGCAGATTACCAAGGGGACATCCCAAGTTGGCACAAATCTTTTCGGCGAGGTAACGTGATGCTCGACCCGAGAAAACAAGGAAGTTATTATTCATAATATTATATTATATGTGCATAATACGGTGCAAATATAAACTTTAAAACAATAGGTCGGTAAAAAAAGGGGCAGAAAATGCAAATAATTTGCGATTTCTGCTCCAATTTGATTGAAAATTCATTGCTACTTGCCTTTTATGCGCAAAACTACTGCATCGTAGGCAGGTACTTTGACGCGCACGGGTTCAGTAGTCGAGAAAACACCGAAGTCCCACTCACCAGTAAGCAGGTTCTCCACATGGCGTCTGCGTCCGGGAACAATTCCAACATAATCCCAAGCCTCCTGCGGCACGTTGACAGCAATCTGCTGGTCTTCGCCCTGGAAATTGGCCACCACGAGCACCAGGTCATGGCGCGAATGGCGAATGAAGCTGAACGTACGGTGGATGTTGTATTCGGGATTGTTGTAATTGCAATAGGTAAGGTCGTAAAAATCACCTTCACGCAGGGCATCGCAGGAATTGGCGATGGAGAACACCTTGTTGTAATAGTCGCGCAGGTCACGCATGCTCTTGGGAAGCATATGACGGCGCCAAAGTCCCTTTTTGCCACGCCACTGATAGATGGTATCAACGGTCCAATAATCGAAAATTGTGGTTCGTCCATCGAGACCGGAATACCCTTCCTCATCCATACCGCGTTCGCCCAGTTCTTGCCCGAAATAATTAAGGAAGGGACAAGTGTTCATTAGAACGCTGACAATGAGCGCGGGACGTCCTTTGATGGGATCTCCGGCGAAAAAGTCCGAAGCCAGACGCTGTTCGTCGTGATTCTCGAGGAAGTTGAGCATATGCTCCTGCACACCATTGAGTCCCTGCCAAACCTGAGTAATGGCACTTGCTGACTCACGACACTCGACGATACCACGCAGTGTATCATACAGACCCACTTTGTCGTAGAGGTAGTCGAACCCTCCGTAGTTGATGTAGCTTGAATAAAGCGCAGGCTCGTAGATCTCAGCGATGAAGATGATATTGGGGTTGATTTCCTTGATCTGGGGAATAATCCAATGCCAGAAATCAACAGGAACCATGAAAGCCATATCGCAACGGAAACCATCTACGCCCTTTTCGGTCCAATAAACGAGAATGTCGCGCAATTTGAGCCAAGTATTGGGTAGAGGCGTAAAATAGTCGCGCCCACCTCCCATATAGTCGATGCCGAAGTTCAACTTAACAGTCTCGTACCAATCATATTTGTCGGGCCATGCGTTGAAAACATCATTGCCAGTGGCACAAGCAGGATTTTCGACATATGGTCCCATCTCTTCGCTAGGTGCCACTCCTACCCTGTCAAGATGAAGAGGTTCTTCACAATAATAGAAGTTGTTATGGGGATCAAAGGGACGGTCCACGTGATCGTACTCACCTAGGTCGCTGACGTTCTTTGGCTTGGTTATGCTCTTGTAATGACGGGCAACATGATTTGGCACAAAATCGATAATCATCTTAAGGCCCACCTTATGAGTGCGTTCGACAAGGGCATCAAACTCCTCCATACGACGATCTGGATCGTCAGCCAAGTCACATGACACGCTATAATAATCAGAAATGGCATAGGGGGAACCAGCAATACCCTTCAGGACCTGAGGGTTCTGACGGGGAATACCATATCTTGAATAGTCGGTAGCAGAAGCCTGCTGCAGCAATCCGGTGTACCAGATATAGTTGCAGCCAAGTTTTCGAATGGAACGCAGCGCCACCTCCGAAAAATCGCTCATCTTACCACAGCCGTTCTGCTCAATCGTGCCATTATGCTCACGGGTCGTATTACCATTGCCGAACAGACGAACCAAAGCCTGGTAGATGATAATCTTTTCCTTCATCGGTTTGGGTTATCTTTATGAGAGGAATTATTGCAGTATTTCGTTGAAACTAACAATAATTCGCTTATAATTTCAATATTTTTATTTATAGTGGGTGCAAAGATAATGAATATATTTGAAAAAACAAATTTTTAGGAAGTTTCTTTTTGCAAAAAACCACGAAAAACCAATTTAGAGCCATCAAAAAGGGGCATTTTGCTATTTTTTGAACACAGAAATTACATTTTTCCGTCGAAATAATTGGATAATTCGAAAAAATGCTGTATCTTTGCGCCCGTCAAAAACGAAATGCGGCAACGCTTCGCGACAAACAGGTCTGCCCTGATGGTGGAATCGGTAGACACGAGGGACTTAAAATCCCTTGGCCCAAAAGGCCGTGCGGGTTCGACCCCC
>CACXTQ010000049.1:0-24111 GCA_902770595.1 uncultured Bacteroidales bacterium
AGAATTGCTCTTGAAAGCAAAAGGCCAAAATTTTGAGCAAAATGATAGCAGCCAACTATTGTTAAATTTAGAATTCTAAACTTTTAGGACACTAGTGATTTCGAATATCTATTCAATTCGTGTCCTAAACTATCATATTGTTTCCCCACTTCAAATGAAATTATTTTAGATTTAGATTATAAAAAGGAAGAATCTTTTATCTTATCTCCTCGAAATGATCAAGGAGATAACAGAATGCTCATCATCATGTGCCGTAATTCGAGCAAAAAATTCCTTTGGTTTACGACTAGCGGTTTTTACAAAGATAGCGGATATTTCTCATATTCTGAAGATTTAATTCAGTTTATGCAAAAATGGACAAAGTGCCTTGACTGAAAAAACTTAACTATATTCCACATAGAAGCATAGAACCTCAGTCCTTTCTCGCTCTATCCGCTGAAACTGAAGGCGCGGCATCGGAAGGCACCAAGTTTGCATAATCGAGGTGGCAAAAAACACAAAATAGTTATGAAATGATTAGAAAAACGAGAGAAATTCGTTTTTCTGATGAAATTATGACTATATTTGCCTCGCTGAAAACAATAATAGAATGATGAACAATCCGTTTGCAAACATTGGGAATGTGCCTTTCGACCTGTCTGTGCTGCAATCCGTGTTTCCCGACAACAAGCATATCACCGACAAGGCTCGCAGTCTGGAGTCTGCCGGCAGGATCATACGGCTGAAGAATGGTCTGTATGTAGTCAATGCCGAAGAGTCGGGCCAACCCTTATGTCTGGAATTGATTGCCAATCATCTGTATGGCCCTTCATATGTGAGCCTACATACGGCCTTGCGCTACTATGGACTGATTCCTGAGTATGTATATCTGATCCAGTCGGTGACCACAAAGCAAAGCCGAAGGTTCACGAATCCTACGGGCGTATATGATTTTCAGCATTGTAGCGCGTCCTATTTCCCGTTAGGGATTAGGATTGAACAAGTGTCCGACAAGGTAAGTTTCCTGATGGCGACGCCCGAAAAGGCCCTGTGCGATCTGATAGCATATACACCCAAACTCTCTCTGCGGTTCATGTCAGATGTCCGTCTGTGGCTGGAGGAGGATATACGTTTTGATATGGATGTATTATCGAAGTTCGACAGTACCCTGCTCGAGGAGATTGCCAAAGAGAGCCGAAAGCAACAGAGTATTAATACCCTAATCAAGTTCCTAAAGCATGAAAAGTATATTTGACCAGATGGTCGATGAGGTAGTATCCCGAATTGGGGGGACGGGTAGGCGCAATGCCGTCTATGAGGCAATGCAGCAGGTTGTGCTTGGAGGACTGAATCGAGGAGGATTCTTCAAAGAGGCGGCCTTCTATGGAGGCACCTGCCTGCGTATCTTCCATGGGCTTCAAAGATTTTCGGAAGATATGGACTTCTCGCTATTAGAGAAGAATCCTGCATTCAAACTCGAAGATTATTTCACTGCAATTATCGAAGAGGCCAAGGCAGTGGGACGTGAAGTGGTCATCACCAAGAAGGATAAGAAGACTTTTGGCAAGGTGGAATCCGCATTCCTGAAGGATAACACGGATGTATATAACATTTCGTTCCAAACCGAAAAGACATTGAAGATCAAGATAGAGGTGGACATAGAACCTCCCCTGCAATTCGAGACAGAACAAAAGTTATTAATGCGTCCGTTCTCGTTCATGACGCGTTGTTTCACGTTGCCCGATCTTTATGCCGGCAAGATGCATGCCCTGGTTTTCCGTCAGTGGAAGAATCGTGTCAAGGGGCGTGACTGGTATGACTTCGAGTGGTATGTGCGTAATAATGTACCACTTGACTTTGAGCATCTAAAAATACGTGCCTCTGAGTTCAATGGCCTTGATCTCTCAAAAGAAGAATTCCTGAACCTCCTGCGCGAGCGATTGGCATCGACAGATATCAATGCCGTAAAAGCTGATGTGGAACCCTTCGTAATCAATCCCAGAGAATTGGAGATCTGGTCGAATGACTATTTCCTCCAACTGGCTGATAGAGTATCTTTTCAATAATTGCTAATATTGCACCAATGGAATCGAACATTTATTCCTTTCCTATTTTGTTACACCTTTGCATCCTCTGTGGATTCCTCGGTCAACAACTATTTGATTTTGGCACTTGTGTCTTGCCCTAAAATAACCCGACCATTCCCTCGGAAAAGAATCAAAGGCATCATTCCTTTCTCGCTCTATGCGCAGAAACCAAAGGCGCAGCATCGTGTGGCGCTGCGCCTTCAGTAGTTTATAAACAAGAAAATACAAGAATGCTTTAGAAATTAAACGCCACGCGACAAGTGAGGGAGTGGATGTAGATTCCGCCGGAAGTAAGGCCATGACGTTGCTTGAGGTTGGTGAGGCAAATGTAACCATCAAGGCCGACGCTGAAGTGCCGGGCAAACTGATAGCTGACCGTAGGCTGAAGTCCGAGGGAGAAGGTTTTGCACTTTTTCAGATTGTTCAGAGGTGAACGGGGATCGGCATTCTTAGTTTCACCCTTGTTTGTTTGATGGATTAATGCCTATTGGTAATGCTAATATGAAAAATACCCAGCTGCTCACCGGGTATTCTATGATGAAAAAACTATCTCGTTACGTGAACGTGTTAGAAATTAAACGCCATGCGGACGGTGAACGAGTGGATGTATTTGCTGCCTGAGGCCATTCCATGACGGAGCTTCTGGTCGGTGAGGCAGATGAAGCAATCAAGACCGACGTTGAAGTGGCGCGCGAACTGATAACTTGCCGTGGGCTGGAGGCCGAGGGTAAACGCCTTGCACTTGTCGAGGTGGTTGAGCGGGGAACGCGGATCTGCATCAACATAGAAGGTTTCGTTGCGAACGCAGAACGACAAGGCGGGACCGATGCCAAAAGTCCAGTTGCGCTTGCCGATGCCAGTGTGGTAGCGTCCGAGGAGCGGAATGTCCACGAACCAGAAAGCATCGTCATCGGCACCATCGAAAGATTCACCCAAGGGGCCTATCGCACGCCAGGCGACACCCGGCATCACGGACCAATGGGGTGAAAAGCGATAGGCCAGGCCATACCCTACAACGAATGAAATACCTTCGTACGGGTCACCCTCTCTGCCTTTATATTCGGCGATCAGGCCATTGCCAGCATAGATGTTGTGCTCCCAATGACGATACTGCGCACACGCCGAAATGACACTTGCCAGCAGCAAAAAAGTCAAGACAATCTTTTTCATCAATAATTTATTTTTGGGATAACAAAAGTTTTTTTATTAAATGCAGCATCAAGGAGAACCTTGCATGGATTTGTCTAAAAAAAATTAACGGCTCATCGAAGGAGGCAGCGATGTATCGCTGGTACCGCGCACGAGGTTCGGCTCGGGACCCATCACGACTTCAAGCACACCACCGAGGGCGATGTCTTCATGACGGATGTAGTTGAGGTCGTAGGGCTTGCCATTGAGGGTGACGCTTTGGATATAGACGTTCTCGGGTGAAGCATTCTGAACCGTCATCTTGAAGTCCTTGTCCTTGGAACCGTGGATAGTGAGTTGGTCGAAGCTGGGAGAACCCAACGCATAATACGGAATGCCGGGACAAACGGGATAGAAGCCCATTGCCGAGAAGACATACCATGCCGACATCTGACCTGCATCGTCATTGCCAGCCAAGCCATCGGCAGCCAGACCATATTCGTCGTTCATGATTTGACGCACACGGGCCTGCGTCTTCCAAGGCTGGCCCACATAATCGTAGAGATAGCTGATCTGATGGCAGGGCTCATTGCCATGCCAGTAGCGTCCACCTTCGAAGATGGTATCGAGGTTGGCAGCAAAGGCTTCAGGTCCACCCATGAGTTCGGCAAGACCTGCGATGTCGTGAGGAACATACCACGTGTAGTGGCAAGGCTTGCCTTCGCAGATATACTTCTGGAAACTGAACGGATCACCATTTACCCAAGTGCCGTCCTCGTTGCGGCCATCAACCCAACCCAAGGTGGGATTATACACATTCTTATAATAGGCAGCACGACGGACCAAATCGTCAGCCACGCTGTCGTGCCCCAATTCACGAGCGAAGAGTGAGAGCACATAGTCGTCGTAGGCATACTCCATGGTACGACTGGTCTGCTCGCGCTTGTGGTAAGCCTCCAGCACCTCATCCTGCACGGGGATGTAGCCATACTTGAGATAACTCGTCAAGGCGCGACGTCCCTTGCCCTGCTCGTAATCGGCAAATGTGGCAGGCTGTTCGTAGGCATTCTTGCGAAGTGCCTCGTACGCCTTTTGCACGTCGAAGTTGCGTACGCCCTTGAAGTAAGCATCGGTTGCCAAAGAGGCCACATGATCGCCTATCATCTCGGAAGTGTAACTGTTCCAGCACGGGAAAATGGGGAGCCAGCCTCCATCGTCGTACTTGTCGAGCAGCGACTGTACCATCTGACCGGCTTTCTCGGGCTCGATGATGCACATCAATGGATGCTGGGCACGATAGGTGTCCCACATCGAATAATCCTCGTAATAGGTACCGTCAGTGTGACGAATCTCCGAACCACCTGCATAACTGGGATAAGAGCCATCGCAGTCGTTGAATTCACGAGGCAGGAAGGAGGCATGGTAGAGCGACGTATAGAAACTGGTCAGCAAAGCACGATCACTGCTCTTTGCCTCGATGCGGCTCAACGTCTGCTGCCACGTATCAGTCAACGACTTCTGCAAAGCGTCGAAATCCCAAGCGGGAATCTCCTTGGCAAGGTTGGCCTTGGCGTGGGCAACGTCAGTGAACGAAGAAGCAGCCTTCACCAGCACCGTTTCGCCAGCCTCCACATGGAACTTCACATAGGCACCCACTTCGTGCACTTCGGGTTCGGGCACGAACTTGCGTTCAAAGACGCGACCTTCGTTGGGCGTGTCGATACGGGTCGTCCCCTCCAACTTGCCGTTGCAGTTATAGACACCACCCTCCAGAATCTCCTTGTTCACCTTGACAACGAAATGTCCGTCGAAGCCGGCATATTCGCCCCAACCCTGATAGATGCGATGCACGGGATTCGAGCCGGTCATCTCCCCTGTCTCAGGGTCAAAGGCAACACGGCCCAAACCCTCGTCGCTGTTGGGATTCATTACCAAATATACATCGCCTGCCTCCTTGTAGTTGAAACGGAAGATGGCCGAGCGCGATGCCGCAGTCATCTCAGCCTGAATGCCATAGTCGGGCAGTTCGACACTGTAATATGATGGCGTAGATACCTCCTTGTCGTGACTGAATTTCGATCCACGCGCCAACGGATTGGTGATCAGTTCGCCGCCCAAAGGCATCAGGGTGAATGAGCCATAGTCCTGCGTCATGCCGCCCACAATCCAATGACTGTTGCGGAAACCCTGTATCTCCTCATCCTGGTAATAGTAAGGCGAAATCTCCTTCTGTTCGGTGTCTTCGGTCTGAGCCACCCAGAAGTTCATGCCATGGGGCACAAAGACCGCCGGAATACATTGACCAGGGTCATGCGCCTGATCATAGCCAGCCATCGTTCCCTTCTTGCTCGTAGGGATGGGCTTCTGCTTGCGTTCCGTACCCCAAAGGCCGGCAGCATCCTCGCTGTAATGTGCTCCCGTGCCTATCATGGTATCGACAAACTGCATGTAATCCTTTGCCTCAGGTTGCTCAGTACAAGCCATCAAGGCTGTCATGCCCAAAAGCAGCAGGGACTGATTCTTCAAGTTGTGTGTGTCCATATGCTATCTATTCAATTACGTTATTTCTGAAAAACTGATTCTCCGGTTGGTTGACGCGTTCCATCTTCAGGCCTTTCACGTCGTCGAAGACGAATGCTGGACGAAAATCCTCATCAGCCAACCTCACCGTAATATCCTTGAAGGTAATATCCTTCACATGACGCACATAAAAAGCCCACGAAGGCAGTTCGCCATACATCGAGAATTCGGGATACTGATTGGCTGCCTCATTCACTTCGGTGACACGATAAAGGCCAACGTATGCCATTCCCTTGGTGGCTCGTCCGGGATAAAGAATATCGACATCTTCAATCGTGACATTCTCGATATACTGTCCTGGAAGACCTGCGATGCTGGATGGCCATGGATTGTGGAAATAATTGACTTCGGGGCCGCGCAAATCGTACGCTTCGTCGGGACGACCGAAAGGGACTTCGGCTTTCAAGTGACGGATGATGATATTCCGGCAGATGCCGCCCGTTCTCCCAGGTTCCTTTCCCTCGTAAGGATGACGTGCACCCAGGCAGATAAAGATGGGATTGCCAGTGTTCTTCGCTTCGATGTTTTCGACAAGGATATTTTCAAGCGCTCCTCCATCGACAGTCTCCAAGGCAATGGCCGAACGGAAGGTGTCATAGACCTTGATGTTCCGGATGGTCACATTCCGGAAGCCACCATACGAAGCCGTTCCGAATTTCACGGCAGATGCCGAAGAAGCTATCCGACAATCCTCGATCAGAATATCCTCGCAGCAACTCTCGGGGTTATCGCTCTTGAGGCAGATGCCATCGTCGGCTGCATTCACTTCACACTTTCGCACCACGACATGCTTGCAGTCGTTCATGTCGATGCCGTCATTATTCCAATAGCCACGATTCACAACCGTCACGCTATCAACGACAACATTGGTGGAAGCATGGAGCGACATTCCCCAACCTGCACTGTTCCTCAAGGTGATGCCATGAATGTAGATGCTGTCACTTTCAGCCAGGAAGAAGAGCTTTGGACGAGTGGAAGGACGCATTCGCCGATAATTGTAGTTCGGATCGATGCGTTCGCCAATATGATGCAGACTGTCGATGGCCAAGGCAAGGTCCAGACCCTGGGCATCCACTGTGCCACAACCGACAATACGGATGTGCTGTGCTGCATCGCTGACGATGAGACCCGAATGAACATCCTCATCGCCACGACGACCTACAGCATCGCTGCCTCCATCATAATCGTACGGATTGGTGCTACCAAGCAAAGTGGCTTCCGCATCGAGGTAGATTTCCACATTGCTTTTCAGCCGTAACAGTCCCGACAGCCACTTTCCGCTGCCGAAATAGACACGTCCTCCACCCTCATGGGCATGCACCTCGTCGATGCACTTTTGCAAGACTTCGGTATTCAGTGTCTGACCATCTCCTACTGCACCTGCTTCTGCCACATTGATGGTATAGACGCTATCGGCAGGAGGTCCGGACAAAACCGGTTCCTCTGTCGTTGGACGAATACACGACCCTAACAATAGGACGGTGAAAATTGCAATGTAGAAGAATTTCATGCCTCTACTAACTTGAATGATTTACAAAAAAGCTCCCTTGAACTTAAAAAGACAGGGAGCAATATGAGTTGATAAACGAAGAGAACGAAGACAAGGACGTGTGCAGTTTTACAAATCAATATTGCAAGCTGCAATGTCCATTTCTCCATCGGCATCGAGGGCTGCATTCCAAGTTTCGGCAGCCGACTTGCCACCTTCGATGAGACTCTCCTTCTCGGAAATATCGAAGTGAGCAGCCAACCAGTTGTATTCGAAAGTGTGGAGCTGCGGCTTCAGGTCCTCAAAACTCTTGCCTTCACGCAAGGTATCGAGCATCTCCTTGCGAGGAACGAGCATTCCTCCGTAGTCAATCCATTCGCCGGCACCCTCCTCGCCTGGCTCCTGATCGATGATGCCGAGAGCCTCGAACTGCTGCAACTGCTGACCTATGTACATGTCGACAGCCTGCTGATAGTGATCCAAGCCACGTTTGATGTGACGAGGATTGATGGCACAGCCCTGGAAATCGGTTTCTCCAGTGTTCTTGAGTTTCTTGAGTATCTTCATACCACGAAGGATATATCCGATGCTATAGGGGTTAAAGAGCGTGAAGTTAAGCAGGTCGCGCCGAGCACCCGGAATATTAGAACGCTTGTCGCGTTTAGGCCATTTGTTGGCGTCACGACGTGTACCTACGCTGCCGAGATTCTGACCAGGCACGACGATGGTCTTGCCATTTCCATCCTCGGTGATGAGTGAAAAGGGAAGATCGCGGAAATCCTCGTGTCCCGTATGATGACCGATAACGGTGCTGAACACACCCACCTGCATGGGCCAATAGACGTAGCTAGAACTGCCCAGTTTGCAGCCACGCTGCAACTGTCCGTACTTGTTGGGTCCGGTCTTATACGAGTGGTTGCTCTGATTGCTGACCGAGCCAGCGTTGAAGAACGAAGTGATGCAGCCAATCATCAGGGTGGCCTTGTGGTGGCTTACGCTATATGGACCTGCAAAATAGGCACAGGCCTCACCATTCTCGAAGAAGCAGTTGGCGAAGAACAGAGAGTTGGCCGACGAATAGAGACGACCGATGTGGCAGCCCTGTCCCACGAAACTGTTGTCCATCTGCACGGCATCCTCTACCTTGCTGTCCGAAAGGATGATGACATGCTCAAGGATTACACCATCGCCAATGAAACTGGGCGCATCAGGAAGACTAACGACGCTGACATCGACCAAGCGAACTGCGCCCTCCACCTTCGTATTGGGACCGAGATGGACATCCTTGATTTCGCGCACATCGCTCACAAAGCAACCATCTTCGATGATGGTTCCATCGCAACGAATACTTTCGGCATAATTGCGCGCTTTCTGATGCAGCATAGCCACAAGTTCGGGTTCACGGCGTGCCTCGATCACCTCAAAAGCTGCCTCCATCGAGGTCAAGCCATCGTAGAGAATCACTTCAAGTCCACCATCTTCCTTCAGCACACTGACCTCAATGCCATTGGCAAAGGTAGTATTGCCGCTTGTGCCTATATTACGTATATTGTCGAGGGTCACATTTGCCCCCAAGTAAACCTTTCCTGTGAAACGGACATTGCTGACCTGCGAGAGAACGAACGGATCGGCGACCTGAATGTCGGCCCAATCCTTTGCAGAACATCCCTGGTCCTGCAAGGTCTTGATTTCAGATGAAGTTAGAGAACGGTAGTTCATACAAGAAATATTAATAGATAATAAAAAATAAATCAGAAGGTCGAAAGAGCACAACTAACGCAACAACAGGGGTGCAAGACTGTACCTTCAACTGATTCCATTATTATTAAAGAACGCGCAAAGATAGAGATTCAAACAAAAAACGCCAAATTTTTGTGAAAATTTCTGCAATTTTGCCCCTAATCTTATTCAAATTATGCCCAATTTGCATTTTAGTCTTCATATTTTTGTGCATTTTCTTGGTCTTTTCGCCAAAAGACAATACCTTTGCACCAATCATACAAAACGAACGATATGACAAGAGTTATCACCGAAGAATACCTGAGTCAACTGCTTCACCAACGTGAACCTTTCAGCCACAAGAACGATTTCGGCAATGCTCTGCTCGTTGCCGGCAGTCGCGGTATGATAGGCGCATCGCTGCTTGCTGCCAGGGCTTGTATGCGCAGTGGCGTAGGATTGCTCACCGTACGCGTACCCCGTTGCGGATATGAAATCATGCAGTTGGGTTTGCCCGAAGCGAAGTGCGAGACCGACAATCGCACCGACTATCACACCCACATCGAGTGGCACAGCGGCATCGATGCCGTAGCCATAGGCCCCGGATTGGGACTGCATGAAGAGACGCAGGAGGCACTTATCGAACTGCTGAATCGAGGATTGTCATCGCCAGGGATGCCCGATCCTGCACTAATACTCGATGCCGATGCGCTCAATATCCTTTCCCTGCATCCACACCTTTTGGACAAATTGCCCAAGGACACCATCCTTACGCCTCATCCTGGCGAAGCCAAACGCCTGCTGAATGCCACAGGATGCGGCAACTGCCTGGTTATGGCAATGAAATATGGTGTAGTGGTTATCCTCAAGGACCACTACACCAACATCCATTTGCCCGATGGCAACATTTTTCGCAATGAGAATTTCGGCAATGCCGGAATGGCAGTCGGAGGTTCGGGAGACACATTGACAGGCATTCTACTGGGACTGCGTGCGCAAGGCTACACGGCCAAAGATGCCTCCATCCTGGGTGTCTCTCTTCACGCCATGGCTGCCGACCTGGCTATCGAAAGGGGCAACGAAAGCGAGGAATCGCTCCTCCCCTCCGACATCACGAAGTGGCTAGGAGCAGCATTTAAGGAATTGTAAAGACCCTCTAAATCCCCCTGCATAGGGGGACTTTTTTGTTCGGCGCCGGGTCTTCCCCCTAAGCAGGGGGACAAGAGGGGGTCTGGTCTATTTTTTTTTTTTTTTTTCTCAACTCACGTACCAAGAAAATGGCTGCCAGCATAAACGAGATGGCATCGCTGATGGGGAACGACCACCAAACGCCATAGACACCCAAAATACGGGGAAGAATGAGCAACATAGGCAGCAGGAACAGCAGTTGACGCGAGGTGCTCAGCAGGATGGCGATGCCCGCCCTTTGGCTCGACTGGAAGAACGACATGGTCATCATCTGCGGGCCCACCAATGGGAAGACGCACATGATGATTCGCAGTGCAGGAATACACTTGGCCACCATATCGGCATCGGTGGTGAAAAGCGAAGCCATCGGACCGGGGAACAGGAAGACAAGCAAATAACCTACGGTCATCACCGTCGTGGCACAAGCCAAGGCAAACTTCATAACACCCCGCACACGTCCATAGAGACGTGCTCCAATATTGAAGCCCACAATCGGTTGCAGGCCCTGGCCAAAGCCCATCACCATCATGACGATGAGCATCGCCACACGATTCACGATACCATAGACACCCACATACATATCACCATCGGCACCGCCATAGGATATCAACGAACGGTTGATGATGATGACAATCAGGCAGTTGCAGAGATTGACGCAGAATGGAGAAAGGCCAATTGCAAGTATCTCACGGATGATGTCGATACGCACCTTCAAACCGATACGTGCGAAATGCACAAAGTTGGTCTTGTCGAGGAAGAAACGGAACTCAAAGATCCAGGCACATACCTGTCCCAACACTGTCGCCAAAGCCGCTCCGCGCATACCCCAGCCGAAACCGAAGATGAACAGGGCATCGAGGATGATGTTCACCACCACTGCTATAAGTTGGGCTGCCATCGCCTTACGCGGATTGCCCGTGGCTCGCAACTGGTCGTTCATACCGAGGAAGGTGTGGGTGATGATGTTGCCGGCCAGGATAATCTGCATATAGTCGTGCGCATAGGGCAAGGTGGCATCACTGGCGCCAAAGAGCCTGAGGATTGGGTCGAGGAACAACAGGCCAAGCACCGTTATTATCAAACCGATAGTGATGTCGAGGCGTAGCATGTTGCCGAAGATCATCAACGCACGCTGCTGATTGCCTTCGCCCATCTTCACCGAAGTCTGTGCCGCCGAACCCACGCCCAACATAGCACCAAAAGCAGCCGAGATGTTCATCAGCGGGAACGTGATGGCAAGACCTGCAATGGCAAGAGGACCCGCTCCGCGACCGATGAAGATGGAGTCGCAGAGGTGATAAATCGAACTTGCCGACATGGCAATGATGCTGGGTGTAGCAAACTGTATCAGCAGTCTGCCAACAGGTTTGGTTGCCAGTTGCCGCTGTCTTTCGTCCTTATATTCGATCATAAATTTCTTGTTTCTGAAGTTTACAAATATCAATTCATCCACAATGATGGTGCAAATATAAGTTTTTTTATGCAATTTTCGTTTATTTTCGCTATAAAAATCAAAATTTTTCCTTTTTTTGCTTTTTTTTCACCGAAAATTTGGTTTTGACTTTCCAATTCCTTATCTTTGCAGCGGATAAAAGTATACGATTACTTCATCCAGCACATTGAAAAGCGAGATACTTAAGTACCCAATTCTTAACCTATAAAAAACACTTTAACATGTTCAACAACCAGCGCATTTGTATGCCATTTGTTCGAATTCTTGCCATTCTGTTCACGATAATGTGGAGCGGAAGCATGTTGTTCGGACAAACCCGAACTGTGACCGGCCAAGTGATTGACCAGGCCACCGGTGAACCTGTGATTGGTGCCAAGGTTCGCGTCAAAGGCACAACAACAGGCACCATCACCGACCTCGACGGCAACTTCTCAATCTCCGGAGTGACCGACAAGTCGGTGCTCCACGTCAGTTTCGTCGGATACACGGCAGAGGACATTCCTGTCAAGGGCAATACCAAACTGAATATCGTCATACGCGAAGACAACGACCTGCTTGAAGAAGTGGTTGTGGTCGGTTACGGTGTGCAGAAGAAGCGCGACCTCACCGGTGCCATTTCGAGTGTCAAGGCCGATGAAATCAAGGTGGCTCCTGTGATGAACGCCATGGAAGGTCTGCAGGGCAAGATTGCAGGTCTCGACATCACGCGTGAGTCGGGCCAGGCAGGCCAGTCGCCCACCCTTCTGCTGCGTGGTAACCGTTCGCTCGACGGCTCGAATGCGCCACTCTTCGTCATCGATGGCGTGAGCGGCGGCTCAATTGCTAACCTCAACCCCAACGACATTGAGAGCATCGAGGTGCTCAAGGACGCCTCTTCGACCGCCATCTACGGTTCGGCAGGTGCCAACGGTGTCATCATCGTCACCACCAAGCAGGGCACCAAGGGCAAGGTGAGTGTCGATTTCAATGCCTATATGGGCCTCAACTGCCTGCCAGCCTATCCCGAGACCTATACGGGAGAGGATTGGATCAACTACATGGCTACAGGTTATGAAGGCTACTTCGGCAAATCGGTCTGGAACGAATATTCCAATAGAACCGATGCCATGAACCGACTCTTCAACGAATTCGGCATCTCACAAGCCGGCATCGACTGTTACAACCAGGGCAAGTTCATCAACTGGAAGGACGAAATCCTCAAGACTGGTGTCCAGCAGAACTACTCTCTCTCGGTACGTGGCGGCAACGACAAGACACAATCGTACGCTAGTTTCGGCTGGCAAAACGAGGAGGGCATGTACCGCAACGACAACTTCAAACAGCTCACCTTCCGTGCAGGAACGACCTTCGAAGCCAACCGCTATATAACCATCGGTTTCCAATCGTCGCTCTCATATACTGATCGCAATCGTCGCAACTCCCGTCTTTCGAAGACGCTCAACGAGATGCCTCTCGGCGAAGTATATGAGGCAGATGGCTCCCTCAAATGGTATCCCACAGGTTCGTCCGACGACTATGTGAACATCATGGCCGACGATATTCCCGGGCAGTTTGTGAACACTTCACGCGCCACCCGAATCAACGTCACTCCATTCGTCGAAATTCGTCCTGTAAAAGGCCTTTCCTTCAAGTCGCTCGTCAATACCAGTGTCTCCACTTCGCGTGCCGGTAACTTTGATGGCCTCTACACCTATTATAAACTCACAGGTTCGAGTTCCGATGTAGGCATTCGCTCAGCCAGCATATCCCACAACGATGGCTGGGGCCTGCAATGGCAGAACATCCTCAACTACAACATCAAGATTGGAAATGCCCACGACATCACAGCCACCGGCATTATAGAGTATAACCGTTCGCATAGCGAGTATGCCTACGCCTACAATCGAGGCTTCGACTACGACAGCTATACATTCTACAATCTGGGTGGTGGCCTGCAACCTTCGGTATCTTCGAGTTACACACTGACCAAGATGCTCTCTTACGCAGCGCGTATCAACTACAGCCTACTGGGTCGTTACCTTTTCAGTGCCACCATGCGCTGGGATGGTGCTTCGCAACTGTACAACCAATGGGACTCCTTCCCGTCAGCATCCATTGGCTGGCGCATCAGCGACGAACCCTGGATGGAATCAACAGCCGGCTGGCTTGACAACCTGAAACTTCGTGCAGGCTACGGTGTAACGGGCAACTCCAACATTGCAGCCTATTCGTCGAAGACACTGGTAGAGACTTCGGCCAACTCGCTCAATCTTGGTGGAGGACAAGTACAAAGCTACATCCTCACGCAGGCTGTGGCCAACTACGACCTTGGCTGGGAGAAGTCCTACAACTTCAACATCGGTCTTGACTTCTCAATCTTCAAGGGTCGTCTTGATGCCAGCATCGACTACTATAGCACCGATACCAAAGACGTGCTCTACAAGCGCCAATTGCCCACTGCCTACGGCCTTTACAATGCCAAGAACCCCTACACGATGATGTCGAACGTCGCACGAATCAAGAACGATGGCATCGAAATCTCACTCAATTCGCGCAACATCGTCACCCGCGACTTCGTGTGGTCTTCAACGGTTACATTTGCGAAGAATAACGAACGCCTCACCAGCATCGACCTTGGCAACAATACCACCGTCGATGAACTCATATCCCTTGGTCTCTTTATTGACAATCCGGTCAACACATATTATAATTATAAGAAGAACGGAATCTGGCAGAACGGACAGGAAGACCAGGCTGCCTGCTTCGGCCTCGTTCCAGGCCAGGTCAACATCGCAGCCGACGAAAGCCTCAAGTGGGATCCGAATTACCAATACACAGGCTATGTACGCGACCGCATCACCAGCGAATACACGGCGGTTGAGCGCCATGGTGCCTACTACATCGAAAATGCCGACGGCACCCGAACCTACTACCGTCAGGGCACACCTCAGCTTGAAGCTGATGGCAGCACCACCATCGTCGATGAGAACATCTACTCCCTTGGTGCCAAGGACAGACGTATTCTGGGTCACAAGACTCCCGACTTCACCATCGGCTGGACCAACAACTTCAAATACAAATGGTTCGACCTTTCCATTATGACTGTCATGCGTTGGGGTCAGATGGTCAATGGTGACCTTCTGGGCTATTCCGATGCCAAGAACCAACCAGTCGATTTCGACTACTGGACCCCCTCCAATCCGACCAATGCCTTCCCATTGGCGAAACTCGGTGTAAGCAACGAGGCCAAGACAGCACTCACTTACGTCGATGGATCGTTCATCAAAATCAAGAACATCACTTTGGGGTACAGTGTTCCTGTCAAACTTTTGCGCAAGGCCCATATGAGCCAGCTCCGCATCTATGGAACGGTTCAGAATCCCTTCATCTTCTGCAAAGACGATATGCTCAAGGGTCTCGATCCCGAGAATACATCTTCGTCCTTCCCGCTTTACAAGACCTTCGTATTCGGTATTAATGCTTCCTTCTAAATCGTCAGACGTCTATGAAAAAGATAACATATTTAGCTATTGCTGCTCTGCTCACCTCCCTGTCTGCATGTGACATCGACGAGGAATACAAGTCTCAGCTCGACCAAAACGTTGTCTATACTACTGTAGCCGGTTTCGACGGACTGATCAATGCCTGCTACGAGAACATGTACTACATGTACGGCAAGGAGGATGGCATCCCGATGATGGAGATGGGCGACCTCTGGCAGAACGGTAGCGCCACCAGCGGAAACTGGAAAGAGTGTGTCAACAACCTCGAATGGAACACCGAAACCGGTGTCAATCGTGTCATCTGGAACGCCCTCTACGCCACCATCGCCTATTGCAACACAGCCATCTACTACCAGAACGAATGTCCAGCCTACGACCCGACAGCTATGAAGGACAAGGTGGCCGAAGCATACTTCATGCGCGGTTTCTCCTACTTCCACGTCGTTGAGCAATGGGGCGGTGTCACCCTTACCACCACATCAATGGCTGAAGCGGGAGCTCGCGAACACGCCTACCGCTCCACCGAAGAGGAGATCTACGACCAGGTAATGTCGGACCTCATGACGGCTTATCAGAACCTCCCTGAGACACAAGGACAGGAGCGCGGACGTGCTACCAAGTACGCTGCCGCAGCAATGCTCTGCAAGGCATGGATCCAGCGTTCACGCTTGGAGCGCGACTTCGCTGAGAATCCCGACGGAAATACCAAATGGGCTAGTGTCATCACCAATGAAGGCAGTGTAAAATACACGGCTGCACAGTGCGCTGACTCGGCCTTCAAGTATGCACAGATTGTCATCAACAGCGGCAAGTATCAGCTTTATCCTTCCGACGAGACCTCTTCGGGTAGCACCAAGGAGTGGCTCGGTGAAAACAACAAGAACAACAGCGAATTCATCTTCCTCGAAGCCATCGATCACGAGAACGGTTACAACCCCGAAGGCTGGAACCGTGGACGTACACGTCAGTACTACATGATGAACATTGGCTCCATGGCCGCCAACTTTGGCGTGCAGAGTGATGGCATACGCTATGGCCGTGCCAACACCACCCGTGTCCGCCCCACGCTCTATCTGCTACACGATTGTTTCGACCCCAAACCCAGCGAAACCGACGTAGCCAGCACCGTCTATTGCGATGACAAGACACGCGAATGGACTGCCGACACCCGCTTCGACGACAGCTTCTACTACAAGTACTTCATTTCATCTGGTTCGTTCCCCGTACCATTCTCCATCCTCAAGGCTTGCGGCAAAGATACCACCTACTTCTGGGATGCCTATCAGACAACGGGCTACGAGTCGCGCTACACCATCACGGGCAACATCGCCTCACCCGAACAACTCAAGGCCAATTACGCTGGCTACAACTATTACGCCGACAATGGCTCAATGGCAAGCACCGAGGTCATCGAACTCGAGAATCGTCCCGCTGCCCTTGGATGCTATACGCCTAACTTCGCCGTCGATTCTGCCTGGTGTGCCCGCAAGAAGTACCTCGTAGCAGGTTTGCCCAACATCAATGGCTCAATCAACACTGGCATCTTCGCCTACCTGCAGGAGAATGGTGCCGTTGCCGAAGAAGCCAACTATCGTTCGCTTGCTCCTTCGCTTAAGAAGCTTTCACCACTGAAGTACATCATGACCAATCAGCAGTCGCTGAACGACTTCCCTATCATTCGTCTCACCGACATCTACCTCCTTGCCGCTGAGGCTTCCATCCTCTCCGGCAACCACAAGGGTGAAGGTCTTGAATATCTCAAGACGGTACGTCGTCATGCTGCCAAGTCAACCAACGAGGCAAAGATCCTCGAAGGCGTAGAGCTTACCATCGATTACCTCGCCAAGGAACGTGCCCGTGAACTCTGCGGCGAAAACTGGCGTTGGTACGATCTCAAGCGTATGGGCCTGCTCACTGCCGAATACCTCAATGGTCCTCGTCGCAACGTCTATGGTCAGCCCTATCAGACCAAATGGCGCGTGCGTCCTATCCCCCAGCAGATGCTCGACCAAATCGCCAACCCCGACGAATACGGCAACAACGGATACTAAGACTAAGACGGATGAGGCCTAATCTGCCCCATCCGTTCCCCTCGTCCCGCATATTGCTCCAGTGTTTCCGTCGCATCCATCGATGGCTACCAACACCACACTGTCCTCGCCCCCTCTGTCCCTATCGCAGCCAAGCTTGGCTGCCCCACTCTTTCCCCCGCCTATTTATCCATCAAATACTAACCATTAATTAAAAAACCTATGAAGAAATTCTTTACTCTTGCAGCTTCATTGCTCGTCTTCACTGCCTCTGCGCAGTACACAGTCAAGAATCTCGACAAGTCGCTCGTCTTCTACCTCACCAACGACACCGTCTCCACACAGATGGGCATCTATGAGGATCCTGACACCGGCGAAGAAGTCGAAGGTCTTGTTCCACGTCCATGGAATGGTGCTTCCTGCGTATCTGCATTCAACGCTTGCGGCATCGGCCTGCAGTCTGGCACCGATGATTTCGGACTCAACATCACCATCAAGGAACGTTACACCGACCCCGAGAACGGCTTCACCATTCCCGCAGGTGTATATCGTGGCGTTACCCTCAACCGCGCTCGTCTCGACTTGAGCGGACCACTCAACGATGGCAGCACCTTCAGGGCTTTCACCAATGTCAAGTCGATGGTTCTCTACTTCATCCCCGTTCCCACAACATGGGTTAGCGGAGGCATCTCCCTTCAGGACTTCCCCACCGGACGTATCGAGGCTCAGTATCTTAACGACAGTGACACACTGGGCGAACTCTCCAACCTCGCCTATCGCGAGGCCCACATCACCATGACAGCCGATCCGCTTGAAAGTGACACGCGCGTCATCAAGGGCGTTGATCTTGTAGGTTTCGAGCGTGACGAAAACGACCCCACCAAGATTGCCGTCACCCAGCCTTTCAAGTGGACCGTCAATCTCCAGAACAAGAAGGACGCTTCGGAGTACGAGGCTCTCTTTGCCGATCCCGAGACCAAGCAGGGTGAATTCGTCAATTACGTTATCTCTCCCGAAGAGACCGAAGCCGAAATCGAGTATTACTTCGGACGTCTTGACGAGTGCCGTGCCTACTACGACAACGACAAGATCCAGTCCACAGCCACCGGTTATAGCTGCTACGACCACAGGTGGTGCACCAAGACCCCATGGACTGCCGAGACTCCAATCGCCCTCAAGGTGAAGTATCGCATGTATCTCGTTGGTGTAGCTGTGATGTCGGCTACCGATGGCGCTGGTGTTCAGTACATGAACGCTGCCGATGGCGCAAAGGCTACTTGGTCGGATGCTGCAGTTGCTTACGGCAATCATGGGGAAGAAGGCATCGAAACCATTGCCAACGATGCACCCAAGAGCCACCGCATCTACAACCTCAATGGCCAGCAGCTCAACGCCGCCACTGGCATCTGCATCCAGGATGGCAAGCTCATCTTCGTCAAGTAAGCCCCTTTATCCCCATGTTCGGTGGCAGTCCGCACCCCATAGCGGTCGTTCCACCTGTTCCTGTGGCAGCCAAGTTTGGCTGCCCACCTCTCTTCTGAAACAAACCTTCCCAATAATTAACCTTTAAAAACAAACTGCATGAAAAAGTTTATCCTACTTGCTGCGGCTTTGCTCATGAGCACCACAGCGTTTGCAGACTCCTACACTATCGTGTTCAACGATAATCCGACAGGTGAGGATGGAACCGCAGTCATCAAGCCAGATGTTACTGCCGATTCTATCGCTGCCGAAGGAGCCGAGTTCATCGCCGACGTAGCTATCGGCACAGCTTCTACCACAACACGTGCCTATTTCGGACGCACAGGCTACGGCCTCAAGTTCGGCAACTCGTCCAACCCCGGCAATCTCCTCATCCACCTTTCTGCCAAGGGTCAGGTGACTGCCACCTCCATCGTTGTTAAGGCTGCTCCCTGGTGGAACACCGATACTGAAAAGATCGACACTCCACACGCCACCCTCAATGGCTTCGCTTACGAAATCGATGCCACCGAGACTGCCTTGAAGGAATATGAAATCAAATTTGATGAACCACAGTTTATCGACACCCTCTTTTTTAGCGGTACTGAAAAGGGACGTAGCTATGTCAAGAGTGTCACCATCAACTACGAGGCTGCTTCGTTCGACGCTTCTGTTGCCCATGCTCCACGTTATACCGAGGGCAAGACTTTCGAAGTAGTGCTTGGTCCCGACCTCGTGCAGGGCGGCTTCCCCAAGACTGCTGACGATGGTTCCGTAAGCACCAAGAACGGCATTTCCGAGAAGTACGACTGGGTAGATTACGTCAACCCAACATCTACCCTTGACAATGGTAAGGCTGAGGTTCAGACCTCAAACCGCTGGACCAACTTCGACCCCAACTACGAGGATTACAACTTCGGTGATGGCAACAACTGGATACAGGTCTATGGCAACAATGGCTCAGTCAACTCTCCTGTCCTCTCCGCTCAGTGGGGCAAATACATGGTATTCTATGTAAAGGAGACCTTCAAGATGTCATTCCTCGGCGTAGGCTCTGCCAGTGGCTCTGCCGAAGACGGAAACTGCCTCCGCATCGTTGCCCTCTCTGAGGATGGCGACATCATCGAAGCCAACTCTACTCCTGGTGGCATCTATGGCAAGGGCACTGCTTCCGACACCGTAAACATCGATCTCGACCCCACGAAGGCTTATCAAATCACTGTGAAGGGTGACGAGACAGCCAACAAGGACATTATGCTCGCAGGTATCCAGATCTTCGGTACAGCCAAGTTACCTGGTATTGCTCCAAAGGCTCCTGAAGTACCCAACTACGCATTCTGGGAGACCGTCAAGGGTCCCGATATGCTGACCACCAAGACAAAGACTGCCGACGACGGCACCGCTTCCGAGAAGGCTGCCATCGCTCTCGACTGGATTGAATATGTCAATCCAACATCGACTCTTGACGACGGCTCTGCTGAAGTTCAGACCTCCAACCGCTGGACTGACCTCAATCCTGAGACCGGCGAACGCGGCGAATGGATGCAAGTAACTGGCGCTGATGGATCGGTTATCTCTCCTGTAGTTTCTGCTCAGTGGGGCAAGTTCATGAAGTTCTTCGTAAAGAACACCAAGAAGTTCACTGTCTATGCTGTTGGTTCTGCTAGCGGCAGCGCTGAGGATGGCAACTACGTGCTTGTAACTGCCAAACCTTTCAACAGCAGCAAGAATATCGTTGCACAGACTGAGCCCGGCACCATCTACGGCAAGGGCACTGCATCTGACTGCGTAACCGTTGAACTCGACCCGACCGAGAAGTACGAAATCTGGGTTGAAGGTGCTCCTGAGGTCAACAAGGACATCATGATCTCTGCTGTTACTCTCCAGGACGAGGCTACTGCCGAAGCACAGGAGGCTGGCAAGGGTACTCTCAACATCGCCATCGCAAATGCCAAGGAAGATAGCGATCTTGGCATCTACACTGTCGATCTCGTTGAAGGCAAGACCTACACCCTCAAGGGTGAGGCTCCAATCGGTCTTAAGGCTCTTGTTATCAATGGTAATGGCGCTACTATTGTGACCGACGCCACCGGACAGATTACCGCACAGACTGGTTTCTCCATCGTCAACGCTAACGTCGACTGCGCAAATTCTACCGTAGCTCCTATTGCCATGTCAGAAGAGCCCGATGAGAGCCTCTACACTTACAGCGAGGAGACCACCACCGCTGAGGACGGAACTGAGACAGTCGTAGGCACCTTCAAGTACGAAGGCGCAAACCAGAAGGTTTACGAAGGAAATTATCTCGCTATCGTGAACTGTAATATTGCCAACCTGCCTGGTTCGCTCATCGACGGCGGCACCAAGCCTTGGGCTCTCCGCGACCTCTTTATCCAGTCATCCATCGTGCAGAACAACAATGCCGAGGGCAAGGCCATCATCCGTTGGGACAATGGTGCCAACAGCATCAAAAACATCCAAATTGATCACTCGACCTTCTACAACACCAACGAGACCACGAGCTACTACTTCCTCCGCTTCTCTAATGCTTCCAACGCTACTGGTAACAAGGTTTGGGGCACTGAAAATGCAGCTATGACCTGGAACATGACGAACAACACCTTCGTCAACAGCCCATCTAACCAGAACTTCGCCAACAACTATGTGAACAACAAGTGCGTCACCGCTGAGTGGACCAAGAACGTCTTCGTCAACACCTATCGCCTCCAGAAGGCTATTGGTGGCAGCTGCACTTACGTCACCGACAGCACCAACTGCATCCAGGGCGGCATCAACGAGGTGGATGGCACCGACGCTACCAAGTTCGCCGTGCTCGACTCAATGGACATCAAGTACACCGAGCTTCCTGCACTCGACCTCACCAATCCTGAGGCCCTCAAGGAGTACTTCGCTCCATTCGAGAGCAGCTATGCAGCAAAAGTTCAGGCTGGCGATCCTCGCTGGGCTGTAGAGTATGTTGATCCTACACCAATTGTAGGCATCGAGCAGATTGACGCCGAAACCACTGGCACCAACCGTGCTTACAACCTCAATGGTCAACCAATCGAGAAGGCACAAGGCCTTATCATACGCAACGGCAGGGTTCAGTACATCAAGTAACATCCCTCCCTCTTTAATATTTACGAGCCGGACTTTGCCGGCTCGTTTTTTTATGTCAATGTTGCAACCAAGACACCCCGTTTCTTGTCAATGTAGCATCCCTGCAGCCCCGTTTCTTGTTATTGTCGCAGCCATTTATGGCTGCCACAAAAAAAAATCCCCAAAAAATTTGCATCCTACCAAAATTATCCCTATCTTTGCACCGCCTAACAGCACTCACACCGCACACGAGAATAACAAACATTATAAACCATCACTAAATCAAACAACATGAAGAAGTTCTTTACTCTTGCCGCTGCATGCCTCTTTGGTGCTGCAGCATTTGCACAGGAAGGTGAAAACGAGTACATCGTCGTTGATACCGTCCTCACTTACGATTTCGTCACTGCAGGTGCTCCTCTCCCCCTGGCCAACCTCAACTGCAGCTGGGCATTCTATTCTTACGAGAACGCTGAGAAGCTCGACAGCAAACGTCAGGACTACAAGGGCTATGAAGTCGATGCCAATTCAAAGGCTGTAGGTCTCCCCGATGTATGCCACGTTTGGGTACGCAATCCACGTCTCGTCCAGAATCTCACTGCTAATGGTCTCTACTTTGGTCAGGCTCGCAACTTCGTCGTTGACGGACTCGTTGTAGGCAGCAAGGTCGTTGTAGAATACTCCACCACTTCAGAAGTCGAAGGTGAGCAGGCTCTCCGTTATGACAACTCTGAAGGTTCCAAGACCCAGTGCTCTATCGATGGCGCCGTGCTCGAAGGCGGCGTTTCTACCTATGCTTCTGGCGCAACCATCACTGTTGACACCACTGCCTACGACAATGGCAAGACTGGTCTCGATGGCTATGTTTCGTTCTTCGTTTTCAAGGAGACCTCTATCTCGAAGGTTACCATCACCAACCCCGATGAGACTACTTTCGTTTATGACCTCAAGAAGGCTGGTTCAACCCTCGAGTTCTCTAACCTCAACCGCAACCAGGGCAATTCCGGATATATCTATGTCTATGAGTCGGAAGAGAATCCCAACAAGAACCGCAACGACTTCAAGGGCTACACTGCCGATGAGAAGTCTCAGCTAGTAGGTCTTCCCGACGAGTGCCACGTCTTCGGCCGTCAGGATCGTATCGTCCAGAACTGGAGCCAGAAGGGCATCCAGGTGAAGCGCGACACCCAGTGGGCTATCGATGGTCTTGACAACGACGACCAGGTACAGATCTTCTACAATGCCGAGGCTATCGAAGATACCGAGAAGCAGCAGATCAAGTATGCTACCGGCGCCGAAGCTGCTACCGTGGCTTATCTTGGCGAAAGCACCGAAGCTCTCCAGGGCAACACCACTGCTATTCCTTCTGGCGAAATCATCAACGTGAAGGAAGCTGCTGGCACCGATGGCGAGGGTAATGCTCTCGAAGGCAATGGCTACATCGTATTCCAGGTTTACAAGGAAATGTTCATCGAGAAGGTTGTCATCACCAAGATCACCGACAACACTCCACTCGTAGGCATCGAGCAGATTGCTACCGAAAAGGCCGACACCCGCGCCTTCAACATCTACGGCCAGCGCACCAACAACGCACAGGGCCTCATCATCCGCGGTGGCAAGCTCCAGTACATCAAGTAAGCATTCATCATTCCCTATTACATAACGAGCCGGTACAATCCGGCTCGTTTTTTTTGTTTCTTCTTCCTTGTCGCCCTGCCTTCGTCCTTTGTTACCCTCCTTGTCGCCTTGCCTCTAGTTTTTTGAGTTCCCTTCTTTTCGCCCTGCCCCTCGTTTTTTGTGTCTATGTTGCAGCCATCCATGGCTGCAATAAAATATTTTCCCCAAAAATTTGCATCCTATCAAAATAATCCTTATCTTTGCGCCAAATAAACCACACAGGCAACTCATAATCAACACACATACCTATGAAAAAGATTCTACTGATCTTGCTCGCTCTTTGCACCATGCTGGGCATTACAACCACACAGGCTCACGCCGAACGCCAACTCGCTTTCCCCGGCGCTGAGGGTTATGGACGCTTCGTCACAGGTGGTCGTGGAGGCGAAGTATGCTATGTCACCCGCAACGACGACTGCTCGGACAACAACCTCGTCGAAGGCACGCTCCGTTGGGCACTCAACCACGAGAATGGCGGTCGTCCCCGCATCATCCTCTTCAACACTTCGGGCACCATCTACCTTCAGTCGAAGTTGCGCTTCCGCTTCCCCAACGTTTCCATCCTTGGTCAATCGGCACCGGGTGGTGGTATCTGCCTCACCGGCTACAACATGTACATCAACAACGACAACATCATCATTCGTTATGTGCGTTTCCGTGCCGGCGACATCCCCAACAAGTCTATGACTGGCCTCGATATGGAGAACTGCGAGGGTGTCATCCTCGATCATTGCTCGAT
>CACXTQ010000050.1:0-44012 GCA_902770595.1 uncultured Bacteroidales bacterium
AATTGAAAAAAAAAAAAAAAAAAATAAAAAAATATTTCGAGGATTTGCACTGTCCTTGTATTCATCTGAATTGAGTTTGCAATCAGTTGATTCCCAAGGCTTGTTCCGTTTTGGAACAAGCCTCCTCTTATTTTATACTGTTTCTTCAAAAGAATATTTTTAAGAAAAAATCAATTTTATCAACAAAATCAATTATCAATTTTTGGTTGAGTTTGGGGGACAATTAGTCTTTAGGGGGGTCGCGTTTTATTGCAATATATTTTTATATATAAATATATAATTATTTTATATAAATATATACACGCGTGTGTCAATCGGCGAATTGATAAAATTGATAATTGATAAAGTTGATAAAGTTGATAAAATTGATTTTTCTTTATGTCTACTTATTCAGGAAAAACCATTGCAGGGCACCAGATCTTTGGCAAAAATGGAGGAGTAAAAGATAAAAATTGTCTTAATTTCCGTTAATTCGTATGCTTGGAAAGCCTATTTAGGCGAATATCCCACGAAATATTCGTAACTTTGCATTGTCTAAAAGATAATGCGCATATCTTCCAGACACAAGAACTCCTTTCGTTTTGATTAAATCCAAAGAAACTATGAATACAATGAACTCTTTTCCGATCTCTTGGCTCAACTACACAGAGAAACACTCCAACGGCCGACAGAATACTTCCGCGAAAAGAAAAAGAACTCTCACGGCCGACAGAGTACCCGATGCAGCGGGATGGTGTACTCTAATGGCCGACAGAGTACCTGCTACAACTGCGGAAATACTCCAACGGCCGACAGAATGCTTGCTTCCATTGAATGGAGTACTCTCACGGCCGATAGAATGCTTCCGCAATCGGATGAAGTACTCTCTCGGCCGATAGGATGCTTCCGCAATCGGATGAAGTACTCTCACGGCCGACAGAATGCTTCCGCAATCGGATGGAGTACTCTCTCGGCCGACAGAATGCTTCCGCGATTGGAGATAACACTCTGACGGCCGACACGATGCTTAATGATGTCGGAGGCGACAAAAATGAAACGAACATCCTGATTTTGTCGCTATTTGGATGTTATGTCGCATGGGTTTAATAGTTTTTCGCCCATTTATTTTGCAGTAAAAAAAAAATCCCTTATATTTGCACCATTATTTGGAGTGATAGAACAAGAAATAATAAACTTCAAAACAATAATAAACAACATGAAAAAGAAAAATGTATTAACAAGGACCTTGATGCTTAGCTCAATGCTTGGCGTTCTGACATCGTGCGGACTGGACATCCCCAAGGAAGTGCCGACATCGTATGAGACAATGACCATCGAAAAAACCGACATCGAGGTACCTATGAAGTTCAGTGCAAAACTGAAGGGACAAACCGACGTGACCATCATGCCACAGGTGAGTGGTCAGCTGATGAAAATCAGTGTCACCGAGGGTGAGCAAGTAAAGAAGGGACAGACTCTCTTCATCATCGACTCGCGCAACGCGCACCTGGAGCTGGAGGCTGCCGAAGCCAACCTGCAGGCAGCAGTGGCCAGGGAGAACAGTGCAAAACTGGAATATGAATCGAATAAGAACCTGTTCGAGAAGAACATCGTGAGCCGCTATATGCTCGACAACTCGCAGAACAGTTACCTTCAGGCACAGGCTGCCGTGAGCCAGGCCCGTGCATCGGTGAACCGTGCGAAGGTGAACCTTGGCTTCTGTACCATCACAGCGCCCGTGACGGGTATCATTGGTGAGATACCTGTGCGCGGCGGCGACCAAGTTTCCCCAATGACTAAGCTGACCATCCTCAGTGGCAATACGACGATGGAAGCAGAGTTCTCGGTATCGGAAGCAATCATCGAAAGACAAGTCCAGGCGGGACTGACGCAAAGCGACAAGGAGTCGCACATGGCCAACATGCCTGACGTGACATTCGTCATGAAGAATGGTACAGAGTACCAGCACAAGGGACGCATTTCGAGTCTGACAGGTGTAGTAGATGCCGCTACTGGTTCACTTTCCTGCAAAGCCACGTTCCCCAATCCCGAGGGTCACCTCTATTCGGGCGTGCAAGGTACTGTGGTTTTACCATTCTCCCAGAAAGACGTGATGGTAGTCCCCTTGACCTCAGTTGTGCGCATCCAGGACCGCTCGCTGGTATATAAGGTGCAGCCCGACAGCACTGCAACTGCCGTCACCGTGACTACGACAAACACGGGCAATGGCAAGGATGTCATCATCAATTCTGGTCTCGCCGTCGGTGACAAGATCGTCACCATCGGTGCCAACAATGTACAGGAAGGACAAAAAGTGCTGTTTTGAAAATGAAAAATAATATATTCATCAACCGATATGTGATGGCATGTGCCATCAGTATCGTCATAGCTTTGGTGGGCTACATCTGCATGTCCACGCTGCCCATCGAGCAGTACCCGAACATCGCACCGCCTACCGTCCGTGTGTCAACCACCTATACAGGTGCTGACGCCAACACTATCATGAAGTCGGTGGTGCAGCCCCTGGAAGAAGCAATCAACGGTGTGCCCGATATGACCTATATGACCTCGTCGGCCTCTTCGTCGGGCGACGTGAGCATCGTGGTCTATTTCGAGGCCGGCACAGATCCTGACCTTGCTGCGGTGAACGTCCAGAACCGCGTGACCCGAGCCACAGCCATGCTGCCTGCCGACGTGACGAAAGTGGGCGTTCAGGTCTTCAAGATGCAGAGTAACATCCTGCAGATAGGCGCCCTGAGGAGTGTCGATGGCAAGTATGACGACGACTTCGTGGCCAACTACATCGACATCAACCTGAAGCCTCGTCTGATGCGTATCACCGGCGTGGGCGACGTGATGGCCTTAGGCAACACCTATGCGCTGCGCATCTGGATGAAGCCCGATGTGATGGCACAATACGGTCTTGAACCCAACGACGTGTTCGCAGCCATCAGTGGCCAGAGCTTCGTTGCCGCCACGGGTAGCCTGGGCGCACAGTCGGAGAACAGCTACCAGTACACCATGGAATACAAGGGTACGCTGAAGACCATCGAAGAGTTCAACGAGATCGTATTGCGCACCAGCGAGGGCGGCCATCTCCTGCATCTGAGCGATGTGGCTGATGTGGAGATCGGTGCCATGAGCTACAACTTCCTTTCGAACATCAACGGCAAGCCAGGCACCATCTTCATGGTGTTCCAGGCACCGGGTGCCAATGCCACTGAGGTAAATGCCCGCATCGACCAGCTTTACGAGGACATGAAGCCGATGATGCCAGCTGGCCTGGAGTTTGTGAAACTCGAGACAAGCGACGACTTCCTCTATGCTGCCATAGGCAATGTGGTCGAGACGCTCATCATCGCCATCATCCTCGTCATCCTTGTGGTGTTCTTCTTCCTGCAAAACTTCAAGGCCACCATCATCCCCTCCATCTCCATCATCGTTTCGCTGTTGGGCACCTTTGCCATCGTTTCCCTGGCTGGATTCTCGCTCAACATCCTTACGCTGTTTGCGCTTGTGCTCGCCATCGGTACCGTGGTCGACGATGCCATCGTAGTTGTGGAGGCCGTTATGGCCAAGATGGAAAGTGGCATCAGCGATGCCCGCCAGGCCACCCGCGAGGCAATGTCGGAAGTGTCGGTTGCCGTAATCTCGTGTACCCTGGTGTTCATGGCTGTGTTCATCCCAGTAGCCTTCATGCCCGGAACATCGGGAGCATTCTTCACCCAGTTTGGTGTGACGATTGCCTCGTCGGTAGGCCTCTCGTGCGTATCAGCCTTGACGCTCTGTCCTGCCCTTTGCGCCATTATGCTGAGAGTCACGGAAGGCAAGAAGGAGGGCAAGGGCATCACCTACTACACCAAGAAAGCCTATACCGCGAGCTATAATGCCATCTTCAACAAGTACTCGAAAAGCGTACAGAAGTTCATCAAGCGTCCCGTCCTGGCATGGGGTCTGCTGGCTGTAGCAGCCTTCCTGCTCATCTTCTTCATGAGGAATCTGCCTTCAGGACTTGTGCCTCAGGAGGACCAGGGCGTAATCCTTGCCGAAATCCGTGCCCCTGAGGGAACGACGCTCCATGAGACGCGCGAAATCGTGAAGAAGGTGGAGGAAAAGGTGAAGGAGATTCCCGAGATGGAGAGCTTTGCCACGGCCTGCGGCTATGGCATGATGTCGGGTTCGGGCTCGAACTACGCCACGATGATCATCCGCCTGAAACCATGGGAGGAACGTGAAGGCTTCAACCATTACGTTGACCTCGTCATTGGTCGTCTCTACTTTGCCAGCAAGGAGATCAAGAACGCGCAGGTAATGCCATTCCAGCTGCCACAGGTGCCTGGCTACGGTTCGAACAACAGCGTGAACCTTGTGCTTCAGGACCTGAACGATGGCGACCTTTCGGAATTTGCAAGTCTCACCAACAACTTCCTGACCAAGTTGGGTGAACGTCCGGAGATCAGCATGGCCATGACCAGCTACTCGGAGCGCTTCCCCAAGTACCAGGTAGAGGTCGATGCTACCCAATGTGACCGTGCAGGCATCTCTCCCGCTTCGGTGCTGAGAAACCTCGGTGCCTACTGTGGTGGAAGCTATGTGGGCAACTATAACCAGTTCGGCAAGGTCTATCGCATCATGGCCAGCGCCTCACCTGAATACCGCCTCGACCCATCGTCGCTGAACAACATCTTCGTGCGTGTACGCGGCGGCAAGATGGCCCCAATTGCGGAATTCGTCACATTAAAGGAGGTCGTCGGCACGTCGAGCGTAGAGCATTTCAACCTGTTCCAGAGCATCACCTGCTTCGTTCAGGCTGCCAACGGATATACCGAGGGTGATGCCCATAAGGTGATTGCCGAAGTGTTCAAGGAGACTATGCCCAATGGCTACGCCTACGAATACAGCGGCATGTCGCGAGAGCTTGAGGAGGCTGCCGGCTCGAATGCCACCGCTCTGATTTATGTCATTTGTGTCATCCTCATCTACCTCATCCTCGCCTCGCTCTACAACTCGTGGTTCACACCTTGGGCTGTGCTGCTTTCTGTTCCCTTCGGCCTGATGGGTGCCTTCGTATTCGCTTATCTGGGCTCATTGCTCCATCTGCCGGGTATGGACAACAACATCTACCTGCAGACAGGTGTCATCATGCTCATCGGCCTTCTATCGAAGACGGCCATCCTCATCACCGAGTTTGCCTCCGAGCGCCGTGCCCAGGGCATGACCATCAGTGGAGCTGCCTTCGAAGCCTGCAAGGAACGTCTGCGCCCCATCCTAATGACGGTATTCACGATGATTGCAGGTATGATTCCACTCATCATCGAGGGTGGTGCAGGTGCCAATGGCAACCGTGCACTGGCACTCGGCGTGGTAGGTGGCATGTCGGTGGGCACCATCGCCCTGCTGTTTGTCGTCCCCGTCTTCTTCATCGTGTTCCAGAAACTGCATGAAAGATTCCAGGGAAAGGATCTAAATTTAACTGAGGAATAAGTCATGAAAAGATTAAGCTATATTTTCACCGCTGCAGCCGTGAGCCTCCTGTTCTCAGGATGCGGCATATACAATACGTACGAGCAGAAGACCGAGATTCCCGCCGATGTCTTTGGCCGAACCCAGGACATCACAACGGCCACCGATGGCACGTCGATAGCTATGATGTCGTGGCGCGAGTTTTTCGTCGACCCGCTTCTGCAGCAACTCATCGAACAGGTGCTGGACAACAACACCGACCTGAATTCGGCCCGACTCGCCGTAGAAAAGAGCGAGGCTTCGCTGACGGCAGCCCGCTTGGCCTACCTTCCAGCCATCTCACTTGGACCACAGGGCACCATAGCCAGCTTTGATCAGGGGAAGGCCAGCCAGACCTACAACCTGCCACTGCAGATGTCGATGGACCTTGATGTATTTGGCTCCATCACCAATAAGAACCGTGCCGCAAAGGCCGTGCTCAAGCAAGCACAGATGCGCGAAGAGATGGTGCGTGCCAACCTCATCTCGACCACAGCCCAGCAGTACTACATGCTGCAGCTGCTCGACCGACAGCTGGATATCCTGACGAAGACCGACAGCCTCTGGAACATCTCGCTTGAGACACAGAAGACACTTTGGGAAAACGGCAAGTCGTACTCTACCGCAGTCAATCAGATGGAGTCGTCCTACCTGAACGTGAAGGCACAGATTGTCGATACGCGCCGCAACATACGCAGTGTGGAGAATGCCATCTGCCGCCTGATGGGAAGCACACCCCAGCGCATCGAGCGCAACTTCTGGGGCTCTTCGGAACTGCATCATCCCCAGGCAAAGGGCGAGACCGGACAGCGCATGTTCGATATAGAGTTCCTGAAGACCGGCGTACCCGCCACGATGCTTGAGCAGCGCCCCGACATTCGCATGGCCAACCACGCACTAGAGGAAGCCTTCTACAATACTCAGGCCGCTCGCTCAGCCTTCTTCCCCAGCATCACCCTGTCGGGAACTGCAGGATGGACCAACTCGGCTGGAAGCATGGTAGTCAATCCCGGCAAACTTCTGCTTACCGCCGTCGGCCAACTCACACAGCCCATCTTCGCACGCGGACAGCTCCGTGCTAACCTGAAGGTACAGAATCTGACCAAGGAGGATCTGCAGAAGAAGTATGTGCAGACCATCATCGACGCAGGCAACCAGGTGAACGAAGCCATGGCCGACTGCCAGGCTGCACGCGCCAAGCATCAGTATTACCATCGCCAGGTGGAAGCACTTACCGATGCCTACTACGGCACACATGAGCTGATGGACAACGGCAAGGCCAACTACATCGAAGTGCTCACCGCCCAGGAGAGTCTGCTCAACTCGCAGCTCAACGAGGCCATGAACATGTACAAGGGTGCCCAGGCCGTCATCGCACTCTATATCGCACTTGGCGGAGGCTCGAAGTGAAAGTGAATATGAGACTATCCATCCTTTGTCTGTTAGCTGCGTTGACTTTTCAGCAGGCCATTGCGCAGGAAAAGACACATAGGCTGAACCATTGGGTGGATAGTGTGCTGACCATAGGCTACTTCAAGGGCGACATCGACACGGCGTACGTCACAAGACCGAAGACCAAGTGGACCCTTGCAGCACGACTCAACGTGTCGGGGGCAAAGCTGGAGACCATGGGTGTGACGAGCGGACAGAAATTCAACTCGGAGATAACAGCCGACTACAAATCGACGCTCAGCGTGGGTGTGAGTTATCTTGGATTCTCGCTGAGTGCTGCCCTCAATCCTGCCAAACTGGTGGGCAAGTACCGCGACTTCGAGCTGAACTTCAATTCCTACGGCAGGCACTTCGGCTACGACATCATCTTCCAGGATGCCCACAACTTCACAGGCTGGCACGATATGGAGGGGATGGATCGCATCGAACTACCAGCCAACATGCTATCGGTAAGGACGCTGAACCTGAACGGATTCTACATCTTCAACGGCCGACGGTTCTCCTTCCCCGCAGCATTCACGCAAAGTTATTTCCAGCGTCGTTCGGCAGGCAGTTTCCTCGTTGCAGTTTCAGGTATGGGGCAGCATACTACGCTCAAATGGGAGCAGGAGACGCAGATCAAGATGACCAACATCGGCATCGGTGGCGGCTACGGCTACAACTATGTGCCATCGCGAGATTGGCTTCTGCACATCTCTGCCACACCAACCTTCATCGTCTACAGCAACACGTCGATGACTTTCGGCGATGCGCGCGTGCCTCTGCATTACCACTTTCCCGAGGCCATAATCACAGGACGAGGAGCCGTGGTGCGCCAGTTGGGCAACAAGTTCTTCGGTATGTCGATGGTGTTCAACTTCACCAATATCGGCAATGAAGAAGATCTTGCCCTGCACAACATAAAATGGCGCATCCGTATGTTCTACGGTCTGCGCCTTTGAAGAAATTTATAATGACAGAGAGAAATCCCTTATAAAAATCGACTACTGCTTCAATGCCTCGAAGAGCCTATCCAACGCCTTCGGGGCATTTCCGTTCTCCTCGTCGAGCAACTGGACGAACTTCGAACCGATGATGGCACCATTGGCGTTTGCCTGTGCCGATTCCAAGGTCTGGCGATTGCTGATGCCGAATCCTATCATGGTGGGGTTCTTGAGATGCATCGCATGAACCTTGTTGAAGTAAGCCTGCTTGGCCTCGTTGAACTCCTTCTGAGCGCCAGTGATGGCTGCCGACGAAACCATGTAGATGAATCCCGAAGTGTTGTCGTCGATGAATCGAATACGCTCTTCGGACGTTTCGGGCGTGATGAGCATGATGATGCGCAGGTCGTAATGGTCGGCGATGGGCTTGAAGTCCTCCATATAGTCCTTGAAGGGAAGGTCGGGAATGATGACACCATCGACACCCACACGAACACATTCCTGGCAGAACTGTTCGAACCCAAACTGCATGATGGGGTTGAGATAGCCCATGAGGATGAGAGGAAGATTGTCTCCTACCCCACCTTCAGAAGGACTTCGGCGAATACCTTCGAGTTGTGAGAAAAGCTTACGAAGAGTCATACCATTGCGCAACGCCTTGGTGGCTGCATTCTGGATAACAGGCCCATCGGCCATAGGGTCGCTGAAAGGAATGCCGACCTCGACCATGGCGATGCCGTGCTGCTGCATGGCGTGCAGGACCTCAGCAGTACCTTCGAGGGTAGGGGCACCCGCACAGAAGTAGAGGCTCAGCAGTTTCTCGGGCCTGCTTGCAAACAGCTGATTGATTCTATTCATAGTTTTTTTTATTTTTTTCTTTTTTTCTTTTTTTCAATTTTTTATTTTTTTCAATGCTTCGACAAAAGGACGGAGCAAAGCGACATCCTTGAACCCTGGAGACGATTCGAAACGACTGTTCAGATCGACCCCTATCCACTGGGGATGTTCGAACTCAAGCAAGGCTTCGAGCGACTGAGGGCCGATGCCTCCGGTGATGAAGAATGGCGTGTTGCCACGATAACTGGAAAGCAGACTCCAATCGAACGACACTCCCGAACCTCCATAGCCCGTAGTGGGTGCCTCGAAGAGGAGGCCATCGACAAAACCATCCCACATCATTGCCTTGAGCACTTTGCTGCGCGATGCCACCTGGATTGCACGAACGATGCGTGGCATTCTGGGGACGGATGATTCCAGGAGTTTCTGTAGGTTTGTGACGTAAGCGATATCCTCGTCGCCATGAAGTTGCACGTATTGAAGACCATACTCCTTGACCTTCTGCACAATTTCGTCGGGCGAAGCATTCACAAACACGCCTGCACGCTCGGCCTCGATAGGCAGATAGTCGGGTTTTGTACTGACATAGCGCTTGGATCCAGGCCAAAATATGAAGCCAATGATATCAACTTCGAGGGCTTCCACATCGCGAATATTCTGGGCATCGCGCATACCGCAAACTTTGATATACATAGGGAAACAATTAACAATTAATAATTAACAATTAATAATTTATAATTGGCAATTAGCAATTAACAATTGCCTGGACGAAGGTGGTCAAGGCCTGTCCTGGATCGGGTTCACGCATAAAGCATTCGCCAATGAGGAAACCGCGGAAGCCAACCTTGCGAAGTCGTTTGATTACTTCTGGATTCGAGATGCCCGATTCGGAGACAAGTACCGGACGCCGGGTGCCGAGATGAGAGATGGCATCCAACATCGCCTCAGCAATATCGAACGAATGCTGCACATCGGTATGGAATGTTCCGAGCGAACGATTGTTGACACCAAGCATATCGGGCACTCCTGCCTTAAGGTATTCCAACTCCGCGGGGTCGTGGACTTCGAGCAGGACTTCCAGATGGAGTTGATGGGCGAGTTCGAGCAATTGGGCATATTCCTGTGGAGCAAGAGCTGCGGCAATGAGCAGGATGGCATCTGCCCCCAGCATCTTGGCTTCATAGACCTGATAGGGATCGACGATGAACTCCTTGCGGAGTATCGGACAGGAACCGACGAGCCAACGCACACGGGTGATATATTCCGGCTTGCCTCCGAAATATTCTTCGTTTGTAAGTATCGATAACGCTGCGGCACCTCCCTCGAAATAACGAGGAATTACCTGTTCGGGCTCAACGTCAGCATGTATCCATCCCTTCGACGGACTCTTACGCTTGAATTCGGCGATGATTCCGCTCGGAGATTGACGCAAGGCTTCGGCCATCGACACACGTTTGCACAGCAACCGATCGAGATCACAACGTTTGTGTGCTACGATTTCTTGTAGGATATCTGCCATCAGCTGTAAATCTTCAGGAACTTCTTGAATGATGCGAGGGCACGACCTGAGTCAAGCGATTCGCGTGCCATGCTAACACTATCCTCGATGCTGATGTTGCGATCGATGATCGAGATGCCACAAGCCGCATTGGCAATGATGACCGACTTCTGGGCTTCGGTGGCCTTGCCTTCGAGCACATTGTCGAATATCTTTTTCGCATCGGCTGGCGTATTGCCTCCAAAGATGTCGTCGGCATTGACATAATTCAGACCAAGATCCTTGGGCGTAAAGACTTTCTCGAAGTTGTTGGTCACAAGTTTGAAGCCCGAGGTAAGCGAGATTTCATCGTAACCATCGTAGGACGAGATGACGCCATAGGTATCGCCAATCTTCTGATGGGCATTGACATAGAGTCGCATCTGTGCCTGGTTGGCTGTACCATGGAGTGAATACTTGGGATGACAGGGATTAACCAATGGACCCAATAGATTGAAGCACGTTGGAACGTTCATGGCCTTACGTGTTGGACCGACGAACTTCATGCCGTAAGCGAAGAGTGGAGCATGGAAGTAGCAGATATTGGCCTCGTCAAGCGAACGACGAATGATGTCGGCATCAGCCGTGAACTTCACACCATGGCCCTGAAGCACATTGGAGGCACCTGATACAGAGGTGGAACTGCCGTTGCCATGCTTTGAGACCTTGTAGCCTGCACCTGCGACTACGAACGATGAGCAGGTAGAGATGTTGAAGGTGTTCTTGCCATCGCCGCCTGTTCCAACGATATCAAGGGTTTCGCAGCCGTCGAGGCTGATTTGGCGACCTGTCTCGAGTAGTCCGTCGCGGAAGCCAAGCAGTTCGTCGACAGTGATGCCTCGCACCTGCAAAGCCATGAGCAAGGAAGCAATCTGGCATTCGTTATACTTCTGCTGGGTGATGCCCAGCATAATGACGTGGGTCTCTTCGCGCGTAAGGATCTGACCCTCGATGATTTTGGTGAGATAAGATTTCATTGTTGTATTAATAAAGAGATTATAGTTTTCGAAGATTTCAGAGTATTCTGAGTATTCCGAGCATTCCGAGTTCTCAGAGTATTCTGAGTATTCTGAGTAATCGGAGCACTCCGAGCCCTCCATGCCTCCTACAGATGCAGGAGCCAATTATTAATGATCTTTTTCCCATCGGGAGTAAGGACAGACTCAGGATGGAACTGGATGCCACGAACGTCATATTCACGGTGGCGAAGTGCCATCACCTGACCCTCGTTGGAAGTGCATGTGACCTCGAGGCAATCGGGCATCGTCTCGGCATCAACTACCCAAGAGTGATAACGACCGACAAGAATGTCGCGATGGAGGCCACGGAAGAGGTAATCGACCTTATGTTCACCATATTCGACAAAATCGACAATGTGGGCAGGAGTCTGTACTCCGTGGAAGACTTCATCGAGGTTGACAAGATTAGCGCCAAAAGCCTCACCAATGGCCTGTTCGCCCAAGCAGATGCCAAGTATCGGTTTCTCGCCAGCATAGGTGCGAATGACATCGAGGAGCAGACCTGCCTCACTCGGTATACCGGGTCCAGGCGAGAGCATGATCTTATCGAAGGATTCGAGATCGGAGAGGGCAAACTGATCATTGCGAAAAACAGTTACTTCGGCGCCAAGTTCCTTTACAAGATGTACAAGATTGTAGGTAAAGGAATCATAGTTATCAATCATTGCAATTTTCATAGGGAAGGAATTGTAACAGTTGCTATAGTTCCTATAATTACTATAGTTACTATAAATAATATAGGTACTATAAATTATTAGATTTTATTTAGAAATCACAAGTCTTGAGCCAATAGAATGGCGCGACGAAGTGCTCCGAGTTTATTGTTGACTTCCTGAAGTTCATATTCCTCGTTACTTTTGGCAACAATGCCGCCACCAGCCTGGAACCAAAGTTCATTGTTTCGACTGACGAACGTGCGAATCGTAATGGCTTGATTGAGCGAGCCATCGAACGAGATGCTACCCACACAACCTCCGTAGGCGCCACGATTATGGGGCTCGTATTCGGAGATGAGTTGCATAGCTCTCACTTTGGGCGCCCCCGAAAGTGTTCCAGCAGGGAAAGTATCGATGAATGTCTTGATAGGATCGGCATCGCGATTGAGAATACCCGACACGCGACTTACCAGATGGATGACATGGCTGTAGTACTGCAGTTCCTTGTAGAATTCGACCTTGACATGATGACAGTTTCGCGAAAGGTCATTGCGTGCCAGATCGACCAGCATCACGTGTTCGGCATTCTCCTTCGGATCGTTGCGCAGATAGTTGGCATTTTTAACATCCTGCACATCATCGCCCGTTCGGCGAGTAGTACCAGCTATTGGATCGATATAGGCTATGAAACGATCGTCGTTGCGTTCGATGCGACAATGAGTCTCTGGCGACGAACCAAAGATGCGGAAGCCTCCGAAATCCATATAGAAAAGGTAGGGAGAAGGATTGATGGAACGAAGGGCACGATAGAGATTGAAGTCATCGCCTTCGTATTGCTGGATGAAACGACGTGAAAGAACGATCTGGAAGACGTCGCCGCGCTTGCAATGAGCAATTCCTCGGCGAATGTTAGCCTTGTGCTGTTCATCAGTCAGCGTACTGCTCACCTCCCCCACCGGACGGAACGAGAAACGTCCCACTGCAGGTCGGTTCATCATACGCTCTATCTCTTCGATGCCCGATGACTCGCCAGATTGAAGGAGTTCGTAGATCGTCAAACGATTGTTGAAATGGTCGAACTCCAACACATATTTAAATAATATATAGAGCATATCGGGGGCATCGTTCTTCGCCTGCGTCTCGTCCTTGACAGCAATATCCTCGAAATAACGAACTGCATTGAACGAAGTGAATCCCCACAACTGGCAACAGCTCAATTGATGGGCATCGCCCTCGAATTTGAACGAACGCATGAACTCGCCGATGATAGCATCGCTGCGATAAGTACGGTCGATCGGATGCTGGAAGGTCTTGCCATCGGGATAAAGGCAGTTGCCCATGCCATGACCAATGGCTACGTGTGCAATGGGTTGTAATGCGATAAACGAGCGGGCATTCTTGCCCGAATGATAATCGCTTGACTCCATCAGAATGGATTGGGTCGATAAATCGCGAAGTCGCAGATATGCACTCACGGGTGTCAGCAGATCGCCCAACATGGTCTTGCTGCTAATCTGGTAGGTATACATAGTATTCAGAGGGATTATTTTTTCGGAGTATTCAGAGTAATCAGAGTATTCAGAGTACTCAGAGTACTCAGAGTATTCAGAAAATATCGGATTTATAAGAACTTTCAGAAAGCCTGCATATTAGGATCATCCTTGTATTTGAGATAAGTGTCGAGATCCTTGTCACCACGACCTGAGACTGTAAGCACGACGACATCTTCGGGATGGAACAGATGCTTGAGTTTGGGAAGCAAGGCCAAGGCATGTGCACTCTCAAGAGCAGGGATGATGCCTTCGATGCGTGTCAGTTCGAAGGCAGCACGAAGTGCCTCGTCATCATTGGCAGGCAGAACGGTGGCGCGCTTCTGTTCGTAGAGATTACAATGGATGGGGCCGGTGCCAGGATAGTCAAGACCCGCCGAGATGCTATAAGGCTCGACGATTTGGCCATCATCGGTCTGCATCAGCTTGATGCGTGAACCATGTAGAATACCGAGCGTACCAATCTGCATGGATGCAGCGGTCTCGCCCGAATCGATGCCATGGCCACCAGCTTCGGCAAGCACAAGGCGTACTCGCTCGTCGTCGATGTAATGGTAGATGGTGCCTGCAGCATTGGAGCCTCCACCCACACAAGCCATAAGATAATCAGGATAGTCGCGTCCCACTTTCTCACGAAGTTGCCACTTGAGTTCTTCCGAAATAATCGACTGCAGGCGTGCCACCATATCGGGATAAGGATGAGGACCGACTGTGGAGCCAATGATATAGAACGTATCGGAAGGATGGCAGCACCAGTCGCGAATGGCTTCGTTGGTGGCATCCTTGAGCGTACGATTGCCACTCTCGACGGGATAAACCTCGGCACCGAGCATCTTCATACGCTCCACGTTGACATGCTGACGCTGTACATCGAGAGCACCCATATAGACACGACATGGCATATTCATCAGCGCACAGACAGTAGCAGTAGCCACTCCATGCTGACCTGCACCTGTCTCGGCCACAATGCGTGTCTTGCCCATGCGCTTGGCTATCAAGATCTGTCCAATGGCATTGTTGATCTTGTGGGCACCAGTATGGTTGAGGTCCTCGCGTTTCAAATAGAGCTGGCATCCATATCTCTCGCTCATACGCTTGGCGAAATAAAGTGGAGACGGACGGCCCACATAGTCGCGCAACAATTGACGATACTCATCCTGGAATTCCTTGCTCTCAATGATGGGAAGATAGGCGTTCTTGAGATCCTCAACAGTCTTATAGAGGATTTCCGGGACATAAGCCCCGCCAAAGCGGCCATAAAAGCCAGAAGCATCAACTTGGAAAGATTTCATTTTCCTGAAGATTGTCTTTGTGATTAATGAATAGGAGAAGATAAAAAGAGGGCTTGCAAGACGTTGTGTCCTGCAAGCCCTATGATATACTTTATGTACGAGCATAAGGGTGCGACCCACAACGTCATGTCATGAGTTTGCGCCACCACAAATATGCACGATTCATTGTCATTCGAAATATTTTTTAATTTGACGCTGCAAATATAGGCCTATTTTCGATATGTCGTACAAAAAAGACAGTTTTTTTTATTTTTTTTGCAAATTTTCCATATTTTTGCTCCATTTTCGTCAAAAATGTCAGAAAAATTGAGTATATTTGCACACGAAAACATGAATTAACGACAATGGAATGCAAGATCATCGCACATATTGAGACCGACTTTGACAGCAAATTCGGTGTTCCTCGCCAAGCTGGACTCATCCCCGAGCTCGAAGGACGTATCGTCTTCGAACCCGAATTTCGTGTCGCCGAAGCCTTACGTGGGCTCGAAGGCTATTCTCACCTTTGGCTGATATGGGTCTTTTCGGAAGTGGAAATACAAAAGTCTTCGATGGGAACAGATGCCTGGTCGCCGACAGTCAGACCTCCTCGTCTGGGAGGCAACAAACGTATGGGTGTCTTTGCTACACGTTCACCGTTCCGACCAAATCCCATCGGACTGTCATGTGTCGAAATAGCCGGAATTGACTTCAACACTCCCGATGGTCCAGTCATCCATGTGAAGGGTGCCGACCTGATGAACGGCACTCCTATCCTCGACATCAAGCCTTATCTCCCGTTCACCGACAGCCGACCCAACGCTCGTGGAGGCTTCACCGACCAGACATATACGCAAAAACCCCTCGAGGTAGTGATACCCGAGGAGTTCTATACATTATATAATTTAAAGGAAGAACAGTGGACAGCCTTGAGCAAGGTGCTTGGGCAAGACCCTCGTCCACATTATCATCACGATGAGCAACGCGTATACGGACTCACATTCGCCGACATCGACTTTCATTTCAAGGTGACAGACGAAGGTGTGGTGCACCTCTTGTCACCATCGATTTAGAATGCCTGCTTGTCTTTCTTGATGACGTTCCACACGGTCTTGAAGATGATCTTCAAGTCGAGCGAGAACGACCAGTTCTCGACATACCACACGTCCTTCTTGATGCGGTCTTCCATCTGCCAGAGTTCCTTGGTCTCTCCGCGAGCTCCATTGACCTGTGCCCATCCCGTAATACCAGGGAGCACCCAATGACGCACCATGTATTTGTCAATAAGTTTGGAATACTCCTCAGTGTGCTTCACCATGTGAGGACGAGGACCGACAATCGACATATCACCCATGAGCACATTGATGAACTGCGGAAGTTCGTCAATTGACATACGTCGCATAAAGTCACCAAACTTGGTCTTTCGCGGGTCATTCTCGGTGGCCTGCAGGCGGTCGGCATCGTCGTTGACCTTCATCGAACGGAACTTATAGCATACAAATTCCTTTCCGTTCAATCCGTTACGTTTCTGCTTAAAGAACACGGGGCCTGGCTGCAGGAAATGGGTAAGGATTGCAATGACAGGATAGATGAGAAGCCAGAAAGGAATCATAAAGATGGCCGAAACGACGATGTCGAACGTACGCTTGATGATTCGATTGGTCAGCATATCAAGCGGATTGTCGCGAATGCTAAGTACTGGGATAGAACCCAGAATCTCAAGCTGCATCTTTCGTTTCAGATATGAACGGAGCTGCGGAATGGCATAAAAGCGCACACAATGCTTTTCGCAAGTATCTATAATCTCAAGTATTTCGTTTGCTCGTACAGCGGGCAGTGAGCAGTACAAATGTTGGAGGTAGTCATGCTCTTTCACATATTTGACAGCATCTGAAACCTTACCCAGATAGTTCAGTTCCTCAGGAGCAGGATCCATAGGTTCATCGGCGAAATACCCCTCGACGCGATAACCATAGAACGGGTGGCGCATTTCCTCTCCAAGTTCTCGTATGGGTTCATTATTGCCGACAAAAATCACATGATGCAGATTGCGACCCCGTGTACGGAACCATCGGATAATCCAACGACACATAAAGCGCCACAATGCCAGACATACAAATATGCTGACTAACACATAGAGAATGCGAATGGACTGAAATCTGTTATTGAATCCGAAGACCAATGCAAAGATCCAGAAGATCACACTCATCATAATCACCGTGGAGAAAACATTACTCAGAATAGAGCCTCGACGATCGGAACGATAGAAAAAGGAAATAGGACGCAGCTTGATACCAATCACATAAGAGATTGTGAGCAACGTGGCCATGAACCCGAATTGAAAAGAAATATCTAACGGGTGCTCACTGCCCGGGCAAAGGATGCCCTTATAAAAATAGTAAAAAATCAGATTGATGATTAGAATCTCACTGACAATCATGCCAAATTTCAGGAAATCCGGCAGTTGATACATTGTTCTTTCTTTCGTCATACTGAAACGGCTCCCTTAATGGCTGGATGACATTGGTAGTTGGTCAGCGTGAAATCGGTGATACGGAAATCGCGCAAATCCTTTATCTCGGGATTGAGCTGCATAGTGGGCAGCGCAAAGGGCGTGCGAGTGAGTTGCAAACGCACCTGATCGAGATGATTGGTGTAAATATGGGCATCGCCAAAGGTATGTACAAAAGTTCCGGGCTGCAAACCTGTAACCTGTGCGGTCATCAGAAGCAGCAGGGCATAACTGGCAATATTGAACGGCACACCCAAGAAAATATCGGCAGAACGCTGATAAAGTTGCAGCGACAACTTGCCGCCTGCCACATAGAACTGGAAGAAGCAATGGCAAGGTGGCAGGCCCATGCGGTCAATCTCCTCGACATGCCAGGAATTGACAATGATGCGGCGCGAATCGGGATTGTGCTTGATAGCATCGACTGCCATCATCAGCTGGTCATAATGCTTCCCGTTGTTGCCCTCCCAGTCGCGCCACTGCTTGCCATAGACAGGTCCAAGTTCTCCTGTTTCGTCATCTCCCCAGGAATCCCAGATGTGAACATTCTTCTCTTGAAGCACCTTCTTGTTGGTCGAACCACTGATGAACCATAGCAATTCTTCTATGATGCCGCGAGTGAACATCTTCTTGGTCGTAACAAGCGGGAAGCCCTCACTTAGGTCGAACCGCATCTGATGGCCAAAGATGCTGATAGTACCGGTTCCGGTGCGATCTTCCTTTCGGACTCCCTCATCGAGAACACGTTGTATAAGGTCTAAATACTGTTTCATGCGTAGTACAATTGCACGGATTTTATAAATAAAGGCTGTACAAAAATCATTTTTTTGGCCTTTCGTGCGCAAAGATACGAAAAAATATGTATCTTTGCACCGCAAAAGTAGAAAATCATCCAAAAAAACGTGAAATTTCTCCGTTTTCAGAGATTTTGGCACTAACAAAGCATAAAAATGCATAAGATATTATCGTTCCTCTTCTTCCTTTTAGTCTGCTCAATCGTTGCCGGTTGCCAGCAGGACGGAAGCAAGGATGCTGGAACCACCGACGAGGAGGACTACTCGAAGATACCTGGCATGGTGACCACCGACGTCTCCATGCTTGTTTCCGACTCGGGTGTGATCCGCTACCACGCCAATACGCCTATCTGGTACACCTATAACCTCGATGCTAAGAAATCCTACTGGTATTTTCCCGAGGGCATTGAGCTGCTGCAACTCGACGAGGAAATGCAGCCTGCAGGCCGACTGCAGGCCGACACAGCCTATCACTTCGAGAAGGAGCAGCAATGGCACCTGATAGGAAATGTGCGCGTTTCGAACACCAAGGGAGAGAAGTTCAACACTGAGGAACTCTATTGGGACATGAGGAAGCACACCGTCTATAGCGATTCCTTCATCCACATCGAACGCAACCGCGACATTTTGGAAGGTTTCGGTTTCAACAGCAACGAATCCTTCACCGAATACGAGATACGTCAAACTACCGGCATCTTCGAGATGCGTCAACAAGATGGCACCAGGGCCGACTATGAGGAAGAAACTTCCGATGACGGCGAGCATCTTGTTGAAAACGACGAGCCTGGCACCATCGCCCCGACTGACACTATCCAATCCGAGCCGTTGACACCGCAAGACAAAGCTGCTCTGGCACGTCAGCGTCGAAACCGTACGGGTTCGCCCAAGAATTTACCTTTCGATAACAAAAGATGAGTTATACCCTATTGTTCTGCATTGCGTTGACGCTCTTGTTCAGTGCGTTCTTCAGCGGCATGGAGATGGCATTCATTTCTGCCGACCGTATCCGCCTGGAACTCGACAAGCAAGAGGGCGGTTGGACCGCACGCATTCTGCAGTACTTCTACAACCACTCCGAGCGCTTCATCAGCACCATGCTGGTGGGCAATAATATTGCGCTCATCATCTATGGTATCCTGATGGCCCAACTTATGGAACCTCCCATCCGCGAATACTTCTCGGAGAACGACTTCATAGTGGTGCTCACGCAAACCATCCTTTCGACCATCATCATCCTCTTCACAGCTGAGTATCTGCCCAAGACGCTATTCAAGTTGAATCCCAACATGATGCTACGTATCTTTGCCGTTCCGTTGTGGCTAATCTATTGGATCCTCTCCCCCATTTCGCTCTTCAGCACCATGTTGAGCCATGGCATCCTGCGCCTCTTCGGCATGCCCATCATCAAGGAGAAGCAAGGTGCTCTGACACGTGTCGATCTCGACTTCTTCGTGCAAAAAGGTATAGAGAATGCCGACGATGACGACGATGAGAAGGACGATACAAAGACTCACAGCAATCCCAGCAAGGCTGACGAAGAAGACAACCTTCAAGAGCTGCAACTCTTCAAGAATGTCCTCGACTTTTCGGAAGTCAAGGTGCGCGACTGTATGATTCCACGTTCCGAACTCACGGCAGTCTCTGTTGATACACCTTTCAAAGAACTCAATCAACTCTTTGTCGAAACCGGCTACTCAAAGATTCCGGTCTATAAGGAGGACATCGACAACCTTATCGGATACATTCATTCCAGTGAGATGTTCCGTCGCCCTCATCAGTGGCAGCAGAAGATCATCCCTATCCTCTTTGTCCCGGAGTCGATGGCTGCACCCAAACTCTTGCGTATGCTGATGGAGCACAAGAAGTCGATTGCAGCCGTTGTTGACGAGTTTGGTGGCACTGCAGGCGTCATCACTATGGAAGACCTCTTCGAAGAGATCATCGGCGATATCGAAGACGAGCACGACCAGGTGCAACTAATCGAAAATAAGGTAGGCGAACACGAATGGGAACTCAGCGGACGTCTTGAGATAAGCCACATCAATGAGGATCTCGAACTCAACCTCCCCGAGAGCGACGGTCTTATCCTCCACCACCTGCAGACCATGCCTAAGACGGGCGACTCCATATTGCTCGACGATGAACAAATCCGTCTGACCGTCACGAAGACCAGCGCCACCAAAATTGAGCTCGTTAGGTTGTCAAATTTGTCAAGTGAAGAGTGAGAATTGATGGAATTGAAATAAAATTACACGATTTTCGCAAAAAAATCCGCAAATTTGTTCGAAGATTAAAATAAATTATGTATATTCGCGTCCGATTTTGCCCACTTTTATAAAGAAGTGGTCTGAATTCAGAAAAATAATTATAACAAAATACATTAAAACAAATGGCAGTATTACAACGCATCAGAAACCATTCCATTCTCCTCTTGGTTATTGTGGGTTTGGCAATGGTAGCATTCATTGTCGGAGACTTGATCACAAGCTCCAGCTCCATCATGCAGAGCCGACGCGACAAGGTCGTGACCATCGACGGACAGAAAGTGACCTACGAAGAATACGAGGCTGCTCGTCAGCGTCGTCAGGACTTTGTAAAGGCCATGCAGGGCCAGGAGCTTGACAACCAGAGCACCCAGCAGCTCAACAATCAGGTTTATCAGGAGATCGTCACCAAGAACCTCATCGAGAAGGCTTGCAAGAAGTTCGGTCTTGTAGTTACCAAGGACGAAATCAACGAGCTCGTGCAGGGCCAGAACATGTCGCCCGTTCTTTCACAGATGTTCGGTCAGCAGGCTCCTCAGGTCGTTTCTTATTTCGTAAACCTCATCACCAACGATGGTTTTGAGCAGGCTGCCCAGCAGAATCCTTTCTTCTCGGAGGAGAACTGGATGGAAATCGAGAATCAGGTAGCATTGAACCGTCTGGTGGAGAAATATACCGGTCTCGTATCCGCAGCCGTCTCCCCAAACAAATTGGAGGCCAAGGACAACTTCAACGGTGACAACACCGAGTGCACCTTCGCTTACGTTAAGCAGTATGCCAGCAGCGTGCCTGACTCGGTTGTCAGCGTAAGCAAGAACGACGTAGAGAAATACTACAACAGCACCAAGCGCAACTACAAGCTCAATGCCGAGCAACGCAACGTAAGCTACATCAACGTAGCCCTTCGTCCTAGCGATGAGGATTATGCTCAGGCTGAGGCAGACATCAAGGCTCTGCGTGACGAGTTTGCTACAACCGACGAGGTAGCCGAGCTCGTGAACGGCAACTCTTCGGTATCCTATATGGATGCATGGGTGCCTGTAAGTGGTTTTGAAGGCGACACCAAGGAGTTCGTTCAGAACAATGGCGTTGGTGCTATCCTTGAGCCACATCGTGAGAATGGCGACTATTACATGATGGCACGTATCATCGACAAGACAGTCGCTCCTGACTCTATCGAGTTGGCTATGGTTGTTGTCCCCACCTCTACTGAGGCCGACAGCATCAAGGCTGTGCTTGCCGCTGCCACCAATGCCAACACTGCACTCGCCTCGTACGACCAGCAGCAGAAGTTTGTAGGCTGGATGGAGGATCCTTCACTCCTTCAGAACTTCGGCAACGAGCTTCGCAACAAGATCCGTCAGAGTGCTGTAGGCACCACCTTCATTCACGACATGAACGACAACGCTCACTTCGTATGCAAGGTGACCAAGAAGACCGCTCCTGTGGCTCTTGCCAAAGTTGCCATCTATGCCAACGAAGTTTATCCTTCTACCCGCACTCGCGGCGAGGAATATGGCAAGCTCAACCGCTTCCTCACCACCTACAAGGACATTCACTCCATGATGGACAGCGCACGTGCTGAGGGCTTCATGATGATGCCTACCACCCTCTACTCCACATCTTATAATGTAGGTGGTGTGCAGGACGCTCGTAGGGCTGTGCAGTTTGCCTTCCAGAACAAGAAGGGTGACGTCAGCGACATCATCGAGACTGGCGACAACCTCCTCGTAGTAGCTATCACTGGCGACATTGAGAAGGGTTATCTCGACATCAACGACACTGTCTTCTACAAGCAGATCTCGCAGTTCAATGTTCTTCCTCTTAAGAAGATTGAGAAGCTCAGCGCTGACTTCGAAGCTGTTGCCGATAAGACTCTCGCAGGCTATGCTGCTGCCTTCAATGGCGCCAGCATCGACACCGCCAAGTTCGTAAACTTCAACCTCAACAATGTCGTAGGTCTCGGTTCCGAGCCAAAGATCTTCGAGGCTGCCCTCAAGGCTAATCCTGGTGACGTGCTTACAGTAGCTGGTCGCAACGTGGTTGTAGCTCTCCAGTTGCTCAGCAAGAACGACAAGGGCCTCACCTACGATGAGAAGGCTCGTCTGGAGACCGTAGGTCGCACTCGCGACTACGCTCAAGCAGCCAATGCAGCTCTTCAGGTTCTTCATGACAACGCCAAGATTGAGGATAACCGTATCAACTTCTATTGATCAGTATTTTCTCTTTATCTCCTAATAAAAGGACGGACATCCCAGTGCCCGTCCTTTTCCATTCCCAACCGACATTCATGACCCCTCTCTTAGGCAAAACCTTAGCCGAATTGCAGGATATCACCACTGCCCTCGGCATGCCCAAATTCGCAGCCAAGCAGATTGCACAATGGCTCTACGTGAAACGAGTGCATTCCATCGACGAAATGACAAATCTTTCGAAGGAGAATCGCGCCCGTCTCGAAGCCGACGATTATACCATAGGATATGAAGATCCTGTTGATGCCGCCCGATCCAAGGACGGCACCATCCGATATCTCTTTGCTACACCTGTTGGCAAGCACATCGAAACGGTTTATCTGCCCGAACACGAGCGTGCCACGCTCTGCATTTCCAGTCAGATCGGGTGCAAGATGCATTGCTACTTCTGCATGACCGGCAAACAGGGCTTCAACGGGCAACTCACTTCCCACCAGATTATCAACCAGATATTCGCCATTCCCGAGTCGCAGACCCTCACCAATCTCGTCTTTATGGGCATGGGTGAGCCACTCGACAATTGGGAAGAACTTCGCAAGGCACTTGACATTATTACAGCTCCTTGGGGAATGGCTTGGAGTCCCAAACGCGTGACAGTATCGACCATCGGACAAATGCAGCACCTTTCCGATTTCCTCCGTGAAAGCCTTTGCAACCTCGCTGTCTCCATCCACTCTCCCTTTGCCGACGAGCGACTAAAGCTGATGCCTGTTCAAGGTGCTTACCCTATCAGTGATGTCATCGCACTACTCAAGACCTACGACTGGACGCACCAGCGCGAACTCACTTTCGAATACATTGTCTTCCGTGGCGTTAACGACGACATTCGTCATGCCAAGGAGATGCTGCGTTTGCTCAAAGGACTTCCTTGCAAGGTCAACCTCATCCGTTTCCATGCCATCCCCGATGTGGAACTCCAAACCTCCGACGTAAGAGCCATGGAGTCTTTCCGCGACTATCTGTGCCAGCATGGTTTGATGACCACCATCCGCGCCTCGCGTGGAGAAGACATTTATGCGGCATGCGGAATGCTGTCGAGCAAAAAGGAAGAGGAACGCCGCATCAAGGGATAATTCCCGCTTTTTGGCACCCATTGTCTGCAATTTAGGGGATTTATTGTGCAAGATAGCAGTTTTTTATTGAAATATTTGCTTTTTTTATCAAAAATAAGTAAATTTGCACCCGATATAGGAATAAATCTAACAATGAACATAATGAAGAAATTCTACTCCACAATATTTGCTATCCTTTTCTGCTCCTCTGCCCTGCTGGCTCAGGAGGAGACCACATTTGCCTTTATGTTGGGCGATGAAGTCATTCCAAATGGTGGCACAGTGACCATCTCGGAATATTCCGATTTTGACTTCATGATTGAGATGCAGGCTCCTGTATATATCAAGAATGTCAGTGAAGATGCTTCCAAACTTTCTCTCACTTGTGTCGGCAAGGAGAACTATAAGGATATCGAATTCTGCCCAAATGGTAATTGTATGGCATGGCCATCCGATGGTAATGAAATTACCACGAACTACAAAGATGCTGTATTGCCAGGTAGTACCGTCGAGCAGGGCAAGAATTGGCTACATGCAATGGCTTTCGACACAAAGTCCTTCAAAGGCTCTGTCGAGCTCAAAGCCTATTGCACCCTCGATCCAGATGACTGCACCTCCATCACTGTTGTGTTCGACACCGATGCCCAAGGCATCAACAAGGTGACCAACGACAATAACAAGATGGAAGTCTATAACCTCTGCGGAAAGAAGATTGCTGAAAGCACCATGGGCCTAACCAAGGGCATTTACATCATCAAGCAGAACGGCACTTCACGCAAGGTGGTAATCAAGTAAAAACATACACACACATATTATAATAGTTCAGAGGCAACGTGAATTAGTTATCACGTTGCCTCTGGTTTCTTTTATCGGAATCGATTAATACTCGTATTAGTATCGATTAATACTCGCTGGCTTCAGTCTCTTCCTTTGTAAGGGGTTCCTCGGGTAGTTCGGCACCCTTCAGTTTGTTCATGATACCAGCCTCGATTTCATCAGCCAGTTCAGGATTGTCGAGCATAAGTTGCTTCGTGGCATCACGTCCCTGGGCCAACTTGGTTCCATTGTAGCTGAAGAACGATCCGCTCTTCTTAATGATACCATATTCAACGCCAAGATCAACAAGCTCGCCGGAACGGCTGATGCCTTCGCCAAACATGATGTCAAACTCTGCCTTGCGGAATGGAGGTGCCACCTTATTCTTTACTACCTTTACGCGCACCTGATTGCCCAAAATCTGATCGCCGGACTTGATGCTGGTCACTCGGCGAATGTCAAGGCGTACCGACGCATAGAACTTCAAGGCATTGCCGCCTGTTGTTGTCTCAGGATTGCCGAACATGATACCGATCTTTTCGCGAAGCTGATTGATGAAGATGCACACGGTCTTGGTCTGATTGATAGCAGCGGTGAGCTTGCGCAAAGCCTGGCTCATCAATCGAGCCTGCAGTCCCACTTTGTTGTCACCCATATCTCCCTCAATCTCTGCCTTTGGAGTCAGAGCAGCTACCGAGTCAATGACGATGATGTCAATCGCAGCCGAACGAATCAGGTTATCTGCAATCTCGAGAGCCTGCTCGCCATTGTCGGGTTGCGAAATCAGAAGGTTGTCGGTATCGACACCAAGTTTCTCGGCATAGAAGCGGTCAAATGCGTGCTCTGCATCGATGAAAGCAGCTATACCTCCCCTCTTCTGAGCCTCTGCAATAGCATGGATGGCCAAAGTGGTCTTACCTGACGACTCAGGGCCATAAATCTCAATGATACGACCCTTGGGATAGCCACCCACGCCAAGGGCTGCATTCAAACCGATAGAACCCGTAGGAATAACTTCCACTTCCTCGACCTTCTCTTCGCCCATGCGCATGATGGAGCCCTTGCCGAAGGTCTTGTCGATCTTCTCCATCGCCATCTGCAGCGCCTTCATCTTGTCGCTCATTGGGGCAGTTTCTTTCTGTACTTTTGCCATTATTTAGGAAATTAAATAGTTAATGATTCAATAATAGGAGTCAAATCCCCGCTCATCGTAAAGAGCAATGCTTGTAATCGGGGTGATTCTTGCCCTTGAGAATAGCCTGAAGCTTGTTCTTGATAAATGGTTTGCGCAAAGGTGATACACGGTCGATGAACATCTTTCCATCGAGGTGATCATACTCATGCAGTACCATACGGGCGGCGAAGCCTTCGAGACGTTCCTCATGCTCGACAAGATTCTCGTCAAGGTAGTTGATTACAATCCAGTCGGGACGCTTCACGCCTTCATAGACGCCAGGAATTGAAAGGCAACCTTCATCCTTGACATTGGTCTCTTTGCTCTCTTCCACAACCTCGGGATTGATCATGCAGCGACGCACGCCCAGACATTCGGGATAATCCTCGGCCAAGCCGTTGCCATCCACTACAAACATTCTCAATGCCAGGCCAACCTGCGGAGCTGCCAAGCCTACTCCATTGGCCTTCTCCATCGTCTGGAACATATTCTCGGCCAACTCCTTGAGGTTTGGGTAGTCCTCAGGCACATCCTCAGCTTCCTTGCGAAGCACCGGCTCGCCGTATAAATAAATAGGTAGTATCATATTTTTCTTAATTATTGATTTCCTTTTTTGAATATCTAGAAGTTCTAGAGCATCTAGATTATCTAGAATTAATAGAACATCTAGTGTATCTGGATTTCCTAGATTTCCTCGACCTTCTGTGGAAACATCACCGCCTTGTAGCCAGGCATCGAACGATTGTCCATCCATTGCTGAAGGATGATGGTAGCCGACACCTCGTCTATCATGCCCTTGTCTTCCCTCCGACGTTGCTTGCCCACGCCGCTCTGCAGAATGGCCTGCGAGGCTAGTTTTGAGGTGAAGCGTTCATCTACCAGTTCGATGGGCAGGTCGGGGAGCAACTTATGCAGACGATTGAGAAATGGCTCGATATATTGCCACGACTCGCTCATCTCGCCGCTCATTCGGCGTGGCAAGCCGACCAAGACACGTTCTACACCTTCCTTGGGGATATAGCTCATCAGCCATTTTTCCAATTCATGTGTAGGTAAGGTCATCAGTCCGTTGGCAATGATCTGCAACGGATCGGTGACAGCCAAACCTGTGCGCTTGCGTCCATAATCTATGCTGAGGATTCGTCCCATAATGGTCTGTTTTCAATCGCGTGCAAAGATAGCGTTTTTTCTCGAATTCTGCAAATATTTACTCCATTATTTTCCAAATAATGTTCTTTTTCTTTGTCCCTGCCAAAGCAAACCCCTGTCGCAGATGGCTGTGACAGGGGCTATGACGTTTGAGGTAATTGAACTCTGCTTACTTGACAGCATCAATAACCTCCTTGATATGAGAGAAGATTTCGTCGATATCGCCCTTTCCTGGCACCGACACATATTTTCCCTCTTCAATATAATATTTCTTCAAAGGCTGGGTCATGTTGTGATAATTCTCAAGACGATGACGTGCAGTATGCTCATTATCATCGGCACGACCTGAGGTCTTGCCACGCAGCACAATGCGATTGATGAGTTCTTCACCATCGACTTCAAGACCGATAACGACCGATACCGTCTCGCCACGTTCTGCAAGCATCTCATCAAGAGCCTCAGCCTGAGGAATTGTGCGTGGGAAACCATCGAAGATTACACCCTTGATGTCCTTGCCCTTCGCATCAAGCACGGAAGCTAGAATCTTGATCATAAGGGAATCCGGAATGAAATCACCCTCATCGATGTATGATGCAGCGAGTTTTCCGAGCTCGGTTCTTTTCTTGATTTCTTCACGAAGTACATCGCCCGTCGAAATGTGCTCAACGCCATACTCCTTGATGATCTTTTCACTCTGAGTACCCTTGCCGGAACCTGGGGCTCCAAAAATTACGATATTCAACATATCCAATTACCTTAAAAACAAATAACTCTTTTCTATTAAAACGAAAAAATTCTTTACAAAGGTAAGAATTATTTATCGATTATAAAAATTTTTCAACAGAAATCTTGTTTTTTTGAGCAATAACACTCTATTTTGCCACATTATGTAATCAATTCTTGCAGCAATATGTTCACTGAAAGGCTAGGGAACATCCAACCAACTCAGTCATTGACCACCCAGATGTCAGGCAAGTTACGCCCCTGCTCATTGTAGTCTAATCCGTAACCTACGATAAAGTCATTGGGAATCTCAAGCGCCACATAATCAAGTTGCAGGTCGGGAACCTTGATGGCCTTGGGTTTCTTGAGCAGGCAACACACCTTGATGCTTCTGGCTCCCAGATCTTTCAACTGGGAGATGAGACGCTTCATGGTATAACCGCTATCCACAATGTCCTCTACTATCACGACATCGCGATCCACAACACTTTCAATCAGTCCTACGATGGCCTTCACCTTGCCGGTCGTACGTGTGCCTTCATACGACTTCATGCGTATGAACGTTATCTCTGCATCCGGCAACGTGAGTTGACGAAAAAGGTCCGAAGCAAAGACAAAGGCACCATTAAGCACACAGACAAACAGCGGACGTTCTACATCTGCCATATCCTTAGATATCTCACGTGCCACTCGTGCCACCTCTTCCTGTATCCTGTCCCTGCCAAGATAAGACCGGAACGTTCTGTCAGATACTTTTATAATTTCCATGACGATTTATTGGTTCTAACAAAATCAAATTGTTATTTGTTAATCGTAAATTGTTAATTATTAATTATTAATTGTAAATTATTAATTGTTTACGCAGTCATCACTTTCAGTTTCTTGAGCAGCGCAAACATCGCAACAGCACTGAACAGACAGAGGGCTATCAGAATGCCCCAGTTCTGCATCAATGGAATCTTGTTCCAAAGTTGCGAAGGAATGGAACTCAGGTAATTGCCGATGGCTGTGGCCACAAACCAGCCGCCCATCATCAGGCCCTTGTACTTGGGTGGTGCCACCTTGGTCACAAATGAGATGCCCATAGGCGAAAGGAGCAGTTCGGCCAACGTCAGTGTGAAATAGGTCGATATCAACCACCCTGGCGAAAGAATGCTCTGCGTGCCTTCGCCAAGATCCATGGGTGAAGTCAGCGAAACCGAGGCAAGCGAGATGACAGCGAAACCAAGACCTGCCACCAGCATACCCCAGGCAATTCGTGCAGGAGCACTCACCTCCTTTCCCTTCTTGGCCAAAGTGTCGAAGAAGAGCATACTGAATGGTGTCAGCGCCACAACAAAGAAGGGATTGAATTGCTGGAAGTCAGAGGGCTGTGCGTTGGTAGGATCCGCCATACCGCGATAAAGTGCATAAGCTCCGCCAAGCAACACCAGCGTGATGCACCAGAGCAGAGAACGGTTCTTCGAGGTCTTTGCCCCCACTGCGCCAAAACCTGTATAAACAGCCAAGGCAATAAGTGCCAGACTGAAGATATTGAAGCCTATGCGCATAGGTCCGGTAACCGATAGGTCGGTATATCGCTTGGCAAAGAAGGTCAGCGCCGATCCGTTCTGATGGAAGGCCATCCAGAAGAAGATGACCACAGCAAAGACAAGCAGCAGGGCAAGGATACGGTCGCGGGTCTGCTTGGGTGTCAGTTCCACCATCTCGGTGTTGGCGACCTTGGCCTGCTTGGCTGTCACATCGGCATGCTTGAACCAGTTGCGGCATGAGAAATAGATGATGGCCGAAAGTACCAACGAGATGCAAGCCACGCCAAAGCACAATCCATATCCGCTATAAAGTGCTTCCAAATAGGCAGGATCCTGATTGGCTGCATCATAGACAAAGCCTTTGCCTGCCAAATGCTGATTGGTAATCCATTTGGCCATCGAAGGTGCAAACATCGCTCCGATATTGATGGCCATATAGAACAGGCTGAATGCCGAGTCACGACGACTCTGATAGCGCGGATCGTCATAGAGATTGCCGATGAGCACCTGCAAGTTACCCTTGAAAAGGCCCGTGCCGAGCGACACTCCTGCCAAGCCCGCATACATAGCCCATTCTCCTGCCGTATTGGCTGGCGTCGGCACTGCAAGTCCCAGATAACCCAGGAACATCACAACCATACCGACGACCACACACTTGCCGTAACCGATTTTGTCGGCGACCCAACCGCCTACAAGGGGTGCAAAATAAACTACTGCCAGGAAAATGGCATAAACCTGTCCGGCTTGAGCCTCGTCCCATCCGAACTTGGCCTGCATGAACAAGGCGAAGATGGCAAGCATGGTATAATAACCGAAACGCTCTCCAGTGTTGGCCAATGCCAAAGCATACAGGCCCTTGGGTTGTCCTTCAAACATATCTCTATTGATTAAACAATTGTAAATTTGCCGCAAAGATACATACATTTTTCCATATCTCCAAATTTTATTCCATTTGGTTGAAAAAAACAGCCAAAAAAACTCACTCAAACATTCAAACCCGAAATGGCTGCCCATATGCTGCAACAAAGATGATTCGAAACTGATAAATATTGATTATTTTTTGAAGATTATTGCCAAGTTATTGGCGAATTAAAAAAAAATTATTATCTTTGCACCGATTTTTTCACCAATTAATTGTTAATTGTTAATTATTAATTGTTATTTAAGCAAAGATATGTTCAAAAGTCATCCTAAGGGTCTTATCCCTGCTGCGCTGGCCAACATGGGCGAGCGTTTCGGCTACTACATCATGAACGCAGTGCTCCTGCTGTTCCTGGTGTCGAAGTTCGGCCTCTCCGACGGCACAGCCGGCATCATCTATTCAGTGTTTTACTTCGGTATTTATGTGCTGAGCCTTGTGGGCGGCATCATCGCCGACCGCACCCAGAACTACAACAGCACCATCCAGTGGGGTCTGGTCATCATGGCATTGGGCTACATCGCTCTCGCCATTCCAGTCTTCAGTGAGACCGATTTCAGCGGCAGTTGGTGGGGTATTCTCATCTTCACCTGTGTGGCCCTCCTTGCCATCGCTTTCGGCAATGGTCTCTTCAAGGGCAATCTGCAGGCCATCGTCGGCAAGATGTACGACGAATATGAAGCAGAGGCTGCCAAGGAGGGTCCCGAAGCCCTCCAGATAGCTAAGGACAAGCGCGACTCCGGTTTCCAGATCTTCTACGTGTTCATCAACATCGGCGGTCTGTTTGCTCCTTTCATCGCTCCATTGCTTCGCCAGTGGTGGCTCACCAAGCATGCATTGATCTACAATGCCGACATGCCGGCACTTTGCCACCAGTTCCTTGCTGACGGCCAGGTGACCACCAAGTTCAGCGAGACGCTCGAAAAGGTGATGCTTCCCGGTTACAACTTTGTTGACAATGCCGCATTCAGCCACGACTACATCACCGTCTTCAACCAGGGCATCCACTATTCGTTCATTGCCTCGGTGATTGCCATGCTCATCTCGCTCGTCATCTTCCTGGCCTATAAGCGTATCTTCCCACAGCCTGCCAAGAAGGTTGCAGCTGCTGTCGTTGAATATACCGAAGAAGAGAAGCGCACCATGGCTACCGAAATCAAGCAGCGTCTCTACGCACTCTGTGCCGTGCTCGGCATCGCCATCTTCTTCTGGTTCTCGTTCCATCAGAACGGCCAGTCATTGAGTGTCTTCGCTCGCGACTTCGTCCAGACCGATTCCATCGCTCCGGAAATCTGGCAGGCCCTCAATCCGTTCTTCGTGATTGTCCTCACCCCCATCATCATGTGGATCTTCGGCAGTCTCGCTGCCAAGGGCAAGGCCATCTCTACTCCGCGCAAGATTGCCATCGGTATGGGTATCGCAGGCTGTGCCTACCTCTTCCTGATGCTTTTCTCGATGTTCAGCAACTATCCTTCGGGTGATGAGTTCCGCGCTCTCGATGCTGCCAGCATGGCCGCAGCCGGTCTGGCCAAGGCTTCTCCTTGGGTGCTCATCGTGACCTATTTCTTCCTCACCGTAGCTGAGCTTTTCATTTCCCCGCTCGGATTGAGTTTCGTCTCGAAGGTTGCTCCACGTCACATGGTTGGTCTCTGCCAGGGTCTTTGGCTCGGTGCCACCGCCATCGGCAATCTGATGATCTGGCTTGGCCCTGTGATGTACAACGCATGGCCCATCCAGTGGTGTTGGGCAGTCTTCCTCATCGTCTGCCTCATCTCCATGGGCGTAATGTTCGGCATGGTCAAGTGGCTCGAAAGAGTTGCCTGCTAATGTCTTTACAGCAAAAATATCAGGACCCGCGGATAAATTATTCTGCGGGTTCTTTTAATTAGTTTGCACAAAATAGATTACAAAAAACTATAATAATCCAAACTGATGAAAAAAATCGTATTGATCACAGGAGCGACAAGCGGCATTGGCATGGCTTGTGCTAGGAAGTTTGCAGAGAACGGCGACAGGCTGATTCTCACAGGAAGAAACGTGGATCGTCTGAACGACATCCAGAAGGAACTCACAGCGAAAGGGGCGGAAGTGAAGACGCTGGTTTTCGATGTCAGAGACCGCGAAAAAGCCGAAAAGAGCCTGAACGAACTGCCCGGAGATTGGCAGGAGATTGATGTGCTGGTCAACAATGCCGGACTGGCGCTCGGACTGGAGCCCGAATATGCAGGCAGTTTCGAGGATTGGGAAACGATGATCGACACCAACATCAAGGGTCTGCTGACGATGACACGCCTCATTGTGCCAGGCATGGTGGAACGCGACCGCGGCCACATCATCAACATAGGCTCCGTAGCCGGTGATGCCGCATACGCCGGTGGCAACGTATATTGTGCCACCAAAGCCGCCGTCAAGGCCCTTTCCGATGGCCTGCGCATCGACGTGGCCAACACTGCCATCCGTGTGACTAATCTGAAACCCGGATTGGTCGAGACCAACTTCAGCAACACACGTTTCCATGGCGATGACGAGCGTGCAGCCAATGTCTATAAGGGCATCAAGCCGCTGACAGGCGACGACATTGCCGACGTTGCCGTCTATGCAGCCAATGCCCCGGCTCACGTGCAGATTGCCGAAGTGCTGATTCTGGCCACCCATCAGGCCAGCGGCAGTGTCATTGTTCGAAAGTAAAACGACTACATCACGGCTGTGTGCCGGAACCTCCGCTGTAATGCTTCTCGTTGTATGCAGTGGGAGGCACACCATACATCTCCTTGAAGGCGGTAGCGAAATTGTTGGGGTTGGAGAAACCGACCTCATAAGCCACTTCAGCTATCGACATCTTGCGTTGCGAGAGCAGTTCAGCAGCTTTGGCCAATCGGATATTGCGTATATAATTGCGTGGTGTCTGGTTGGTCAATTCCTTTAGTTTGCGATAGAGATGCACACGGCTCAGTCCTACCTTGTCGGCAATATCCTCGCTGGTCAGTTCGGTATTGCTCAGGTTGTCGTTCACCACCTTGATGATGCGCTGCAGCAGGCGCTCGTCGGGTGACTGTAGTTCGGGAGTATCGACCTTGTCGGCAGGCAACTGCGAGCCACTGAACGAACTGCGCAGTCGGTCATGTTCGTCGATGAGGTTCTTGATGGTCTTGAGCAGAATCTCCATGTTGAAGGGTTTCGTGATGAAGGCATTGGCCCCCACTTCCAGGCTCTTGAGCCGATCCTCGTCACTTGTCTTGGCTGTGAGCAGCACCACAGGCAGGTGATTGAGCAGCACATTGCTTCGAATGAAGCGGCAAAGTTCATCACCGTCCATGTCGGGCATCATCACATCGCTGAGCACCAGGTCATACCCATCGGCATTCTCGAGCAGTTTTTCGAGCGCCTCTCGACCATTCGTGCACGTTCTCACGCGATAAATAGGCTTGAGTTCCGATGTCAGATAACTGAGTATCTCATCTTCGTCCTCGACCACAAGGATGCGACGCGCACTTCGATTGGAACCCACCGAGGGCTCTTCCGTCGTCTGCCCTATCGACTTCTTCACAATGGTGACTTCATCCAGATCGTCTTCCAGCTCAGGATTCTGTACCTGCTTTGTAATCTTTTCATTGTCATCATAGGCATCATCACGTGTCGGCAATGTGAACGACAATTTCGTACCCTGTCCCTCAGGATTGTCCTCTGCCACAACATTGCCATGATGCAGTGTAACCAAAGCCTTCACAAGGTTCAGTCCGATACCTGTACCCATGGCGTGCGGATTATTCACGTTCGAACGATAGAACAGTTCGAAGACATGCTTCTTATCCTCAGGATCAATGCCGATGCCATTATCAGTGATGCTAACACCCAACTTCTTATCTGGTGTCAACGAGCTCTCCACGTTGATGTAGCCTCCGCGTGGAGTATATTTGATTGCATTCGAAAGCAGGTTGATGACGATCTTGTCGAAACATCCCTTGTCAATCCACGTCACAAAGCCCTCGGGCAGGAAATTGTTGTACTGCAGATTGATCTGACGTTCCTGCGTCAGGTCCGAAACCGTCTCACAAAGGTCCTCAATCAGTTTGGCGGGAGACAGTTGCTGGCATTGCAGGCGCATCTGCGCCTTGTCCAGTTTCCGAAGGGCCATGATTTCATTGATTAGGCCAAGCACACGGTTGGCATTGCGGTCAATGAGCCGATAGCTGCGCAAACGCTCCGGGTCCTTGTCTTGCAACATCAGTTTCTGAAGCGGACTGACGACAAGCGTCATTGGGGTGCGTATCTCATGGGCGAGGTTGATGAAGAATGCCAGTTTTTCTTCGTTATCCGCAGCTTGTCGGGCTTGCTTGAGTCGCATCTTCCTTTCATGATAACGACGCCGTATCTGCAGGATGACGAGCCCAATGATGCTGCCCAGGGCAATTACACCCAGCAGTAGAGCCCACCATCGAAGGTACCACGGGCGGGCGATGAAGATCTGAACACTTTCTTCTGGCGACAACGTTCCATCGTCATCAATCTGGAACCGGAAGGTATGCGAACCCGAACTGAGGTGACTGAACATCACACGATTGTCCGTAGGCGGCAGCGTACGCCAGGCATCATTGTCCATCGCATATCGATAAGTGACACTGAATGTCTGCATGATAGGTCGTGTGGCCAGTTCAATCGAGAAAGAGCGGTCTTGCTCATCCAGTCGATAGACGCCATCCTTGTCGGGCAGGATGTTGTTCAGGTCGGTACTGAATCTCACCACACGGGCATCTACCTTCGTTTCCGACTTGCGTATTTCGCTGGGGTTGAACCAATTGATACCCTCCGTACCGCCAAACCAAAGCGTGCCGTTCTCATCGCGCATCGATGTATTCTTGTAGAACTCGTTGAACTGCAGGCCTTCCCTCGATGTATAGTTGGTGACGATATGCTGATCAAGGTTGAGCTTCGAAATTCCTTTACTGCTGCTCACCCAGAGGTTGCCCTCTCCATCGGCCTGCGATGCCAGGAAGTTGTCGGTCGGAAAGCCATCCTCAACGGTATAGATTCTTCCGCTCCTCTTCTGCGTGTCGAACACAATAAGGCCGGCATTGGTACAAAGGCTGATCTTCGTGGCCGAAATGCGCGAAATGCTGTAGATCACTCGTTCGGGGTAATACTGTTCACACTTCATTTCGTCACCCTGCTGACTGACGATCACCAACCCGTTGTACGATCCCACATACAATTGGCGAGTACCACGATCGTAGCTCAAGGAAATCGTCCAATCGCAAGCGGGGTGCAGATTCTGACGCACGAAAGCCTTCCTCTGTTCATCATATTTCAAGATGCCATTGCCCATCGATCCCACCCACACATTGCCCTGCACATCCTCTACATAGTCATAGATATTGCTGGTGTTGCTTCGCTGGTTTTCAATGGGGATATATTGACAAACACCCGTCTTGAGATCCAATATGCCTCCTCCCTGGCCATACGAGCCAAACCATACGCGATGACGCGAGTCCTCAAACATTGTGATGAGCGCAGAAGGGACTGATAGAGGGCCCGTATTGCAAGGATAATGTGATAGGGCCTCACCTTTGTCATCCAGGCAATAGACGCCACCATTGTCTGTGCCTACACATAGCATGCCATCGTGCGTACGGAACAACGACGTCACACAACGGTCGCCGATGTTATTGTAACGCAAGGAATGCGAACCGTAATAGTGGAAGTCAAATGGATTACGCGAAATCACAAGCATACCCTTCTGATAGATGGCCATCCAGATGTCACCATTTCTCGATTTTGTCAGCGAATGTACCTTCTGCGTTCCTACTTCCAATTGGGCATCATCGAAGTTGAAGTCCGAAAGACTTCCCGTTCGACAGTTCAGCACCTTGACACCTTCGCCATCCGTACAGACATACATCCGTTGCTTGCCAGGTACATTGCGCAGTTCGCGGACTATAAAATGATCGTCAGGTCCGGTAATCTCTTCGATTCGATGTGTTACATTATTATATTTATAGAGGCCTCGGCCCACGCCTCCCATATACACGATTCCATCAGGTCCTATTTCCAGCATATTGATTCCCTTTATGCCATCGGGCAAAGGGATTTTCTCCAGGTTACCCTCTTTGTCCACCCTTTGCACTCCATGCACCGTGGAAGTGGTCCAGATATTGCCACTATAATCCTGGCAGCAATACGAACTCGTCAGGTCTTTTTTGGTCAAAGGATTGGCTATGGCGTGTGGAATCCCGTTCTCATCAATATGGCACGTAAAGATAGTATTTCCACAAACGAAGAAATCTCCATTCGCCAGATTCGTTATATCGGAAACGTTGCCTGCCGGTATGCCTAGTAGTGAGTCGCAGATGACCTCAGTAAAATCATCTGTCGCTGGTCTATACATCTGCAAACCTACTCTCGTACCGACCAGCACATGGCCCTTTTCGTCCGTACAAAGAGTGAGCACAATATTATTCTGCAGCGAATGCGGGTTGTTCGGCTCATAGGTATAGGTTACGAACTGTGAGCCATCAAAGCGGCACAAGCCATCTTCGGTCGCTATCCAGATCATCTCGTCTGCGCTCTCCTCCACCTGACGCACGAGGCTGCTTGGAAGATTATTCTCGATCGTATAGAGCAGATTCAGATTGGCATCAGCCTCACCGCACATCAGCCCCAGGGCCATTGCCAGCACTGTACATCTATTGGAAATATGTAACATAATCGAAGGTTTTATCTGGGGCAAAGATAACAATAATTTATCATATTATGTTACAAACCATGAAACAAATCTCTCTAAAAATGTAACATCGGCTCAAAAACATCGATTTTGCACTATTCCACCCATCAAAAAAAGGCGACTCGCAGAAAAATATCTGCGAGTCGGCAAATTACTGGAAGTTACATCAATCTATTTTTCTGCAATGAATGGCTTCAAGCCTTCGGCGGCCTCGGCGGCTGTGATCACCTTGCCGTCATTGTCGAGGTCGATGAGCTTATATCGGTCGTGACCCATGCCAAGTTCCTTCATGTAGGAAAGCTGGCGAAGGCCGTGACGGCTGATGATACGCTCCAGCATATCGTGGTGCTCTTCCTCGGTCATCGCGAAAATGATGTCAATGCAGGCCTGGTCGACAGCCAGGATGTCGGTCGACGAAAGGATGCCGACATTCGGCGTTACGACAGGAGCGGCAGCCACGCCCTCGCAGTCGCACGACACACTCATGTTGCGCATCACGTTGACGTAGGTCACGTGTCCGGCGAAGAAGTCGATGGTCGCCTTCGTCGATTCGGTCATACGCTCCATGAACTCCTTCTCCTTGATGTCCCACTGGTCGGGCTGCCCAGGTGTGGTGTGGATCATGGCCTTGCCGATGCGTCCGTCGGCACAACCGATGCCGATGTTCTTGTTCGAACCTCCGAAGCCGCCCTGGGTATGGCCCTTGAAGTGGGTCAGGGCTACCAGCGAATTGTAGTCAGTCAAGGTCTTGCCTACCGACATCTCCTTGAACCACTTTCCACCCTTGACCGGCAGCATCGTGGTGCCCTCGGCATCCATGATATCGACGGGGCAGAACGTCCATCCGTTCACCTTCAGTGTCTCGCGGTGCTGGTCGGTGGTGTAGCGGTCGCCCTCATAGTAGGTGTTGGTCTCCACGATGGTGGCATCCTTCAGGTCCTTCTCCATCAGCGCCTTCACCCATTCGCGAGGCAGGATGTTAGGTCCATTCTTCTCGCCGGTGTGCAGTTTCACGGCCACCTTGCCCTCTATGTTCTGGTTCACTTTCTCGTAAGCCGCAATCAGTCCCTCGGCACTGAGGTTGCGGGTGAAATAGACAACGGCTTCATCGCCCGTACGCTCATCATAGTTCACATACTTGCGGCCATCGGTATTGCTCGCAGGATCACTCTCGTTCGGCTCTGCCTTCTTCGAATTACAGCCGGCCATCATTCCTCCACAAAGGCCCAGCAGAAATGCTCTTCTAATCAATTTGTTCATAGTTTTTGTTTGTTATCTATAATTATAAAAGCTCCTCGGGCACGCACCCCGCCATTGCCTCGTAGGCCTTCTCGCTCGGGTGCAGATGGTCGCCCGAATCGAAGCCCGGAGCAAACGCCACAGGTCGCTCCGGATCCCTCACGGCCTTCTCGAAATCGATGCAGCCGTCGAAGTCGGGTGCAGTGCGCAGCCATTCGTTGAACTCCATTCGTATCTTGTCGCGGAACTCGGCATAGGTTCTCCAGTTCCAGATGGGAAGCAGCGTACCGCTCCACACACGAAGCCCCAGTTCGCGGGCATGTTCGATATAGAACTTGCGCATGCCTTCGATAAGGTCCTCGGTCGTCGGCATGTCGCTCATGGGGCGGAACGGGTTGACATCCACGCCCACAGGATGGATGATGTCGTTGATGCCATGCTGGATGATCACGTCACGAGCCCCTGCCACATTCATCTCGATGGGGAAACGCGTCTCGCCCTTCAAGCCGTAGGCCTGGTAGGTGATGCAGTTGTACTGGCGAAGGATGCGTGTGCCGCTCACCGCACGTCGGATGATCGACACGTCATGCCAGCCGTTGTTCCAGGCGCGATTGGCGAGGTAGTCGGGCCAGCTCTGCGCTGTGATGGAGTCGCCATAGCACACCAGTGCATGGTTCTTCTCCTCGGTCAGGATGTCGATGGTGTTGAGGAAGTAGAACCAGTTGGTGTTTCGCGTCAGGTCGAGCGGCAGCACCTTGGCATCGGTGTAGTCGCCATACGAGAACTTGCCCTTCGACAGTGGCCCCGTCACCAGCGTGCCCGCATTCATCTGTGTATAACTGCCCAAATAAATGCTTACCTCGATGACATCGCCAGCATTGATAGCCAACTCTATCTCATCGCTCTCCACTTCCCTGCCCGGTGCAATGTGCACACGTCGGGCACCATCGAAAGTGACGGCCACCAGTCGATAATGCTCCACCACCTTAGCCACGCGCACCTTGGTGAGTGTCACCTCCTCGGTGCCCGTGAGGTTCGAAAAGCGGAAACGAAGCTTGCTGCCGCTGAAACACATTCTGATGGGATATCTCAGCGTGATGTCACGTGCGTACACCGACATCTTGCGGTCCGATATCGACGTGGCATTGCCCCAGCAAGCCACCCATTTGGTATATTTGTTTTCCTGTTCCTCCATAGACATAGTTTTTCGGTGCAAAGTTAACACAAATCTTCCCAATCTCCAAGAATCCGTCCCATTTTTTTCATTTTCCCGCTCATTTTTTCTTTTCTCCCTCCCCAACGTTGTCAAATAATAAAAACCTCAATTCTCAAATTCTCTAATTCGTGACAAAAAAAGTCCCCCTTTAAGGGGGATTTAGAGGGTCTTTTTAGAAGAACTTGACCACCTCGTCGAGCGCCCTATGCTCCGGCTGCCTCGGCTCCTGGTCACGATAGCCGAGCGAGATCACAGCCATCACCGTCTCTTCGGCAGGGATGCCAAAGATTGTACGCAACGCCTCGCTGTCGCGCATGCCCATAATGAGGGTGTCGAAGCCCATGGCACGAGCCTTGAGGATAAGGTAGCAGTTGCTCAGGCCATTGTCGTAGGCGCCCCAACCGTCGCCGATCTCGTTGGTGGCCTCTCCACGGAAGAATCCCGACTTGCCACGCTCGAAAGTCGAGACAATGAGCACAGGCGCACCTGCAACACGTTCCTTGTTCCCATAGATTGCATTCTGGGCAGCCTCCAGTTTTTCAGGGCTGATGGCTACATAATACTTCGTAGGCTGCTGGTTGGCCCAGGAGGGTGCCTCCTGCACGGCGGCAAGAAGTTCACGCACCTCCTCCTTACTGATGGTCTTGGTGGCATCATAACTGCGGATGCTTCTGCGTGTCATCAGCACCTCGTCGAAGTTCGGGCTATCCGAAATGACAGGCGCTGCCTGTTTGTCACAACATGCTGTCAAGCCAAGCAGCATCACTACTGCACTAATCAATAGACTCTTTTTCATCATAAGTAAAATTTGAATTTAGAAAATATAATTGTTATTTGTTAATTATTAATTGTTAATTGACCACCCTTACCACGACCCGCCGATAACTCGTCATCGCAGGTTTTCCCTTGTCGGTCACCATGAGAATGAAGTGAAGCGTCTCGGTCTTCTCAACTTTGGGAGCCTGCACTTTCACGTGGCAGGTATTGGGTGAACCAAGAATGGCAACAGGTTGTTTCCAGCTGCTTGCTTCGGGATAGTTGAACCAAAGATAACTCAAGTTGTCGCCATCAGGGTCACTCGAACCCGTAGCATCGAGCATGAACACCTCGCCACTCTTCACCGTCAGATCTGCTATTTCGCGCGGTTCGCGATTGTCAATGCCATAGCCGGGCACTTCGGTCATCATTCGAACCACAGCCACAGGGGCGTGATTGGCTTCCGAATAATCCTTGGTACACCAGTCCATTCGTGCGGCAAAATCGTTCTGTACCTCGCTGCGCCAACGCCATACAGTGGCTTGTGCAGTACAATAGGTGACGCTGTCACTTCTCACGGCACAGCCATATTCATTGAACAGATAAGGTGTAACCCGATCGACGGCATTCGTCCAGATGGCACGTGTCTCCTCTTCAATTGGCACACTACCGTTGAAACCCGCAAGGTCACAATCTTCGCGGCGAGGCTTGTACAGTTCGAAGCGTCCACCCCATCCGCCCCAATCGGGATGTTCTGGTTCATTCAGTCCGTTGGGAATCAGGTTGAGCCACGACGGCGTATCGCCTTCCATGCCATAGGCCACATCGGGATAGCAGGCACCAAGCGGACCATGTCCCTGCTGGATGTTTTCAGCGATCCAACGGTTCGACACCTTCTCGTTGTCGGCTCCCTCGGCCACCTGCATCATACCCGTCCATGTGGCGTGGCCATAACCTCCTGGGCTGACGATATAGAAGAGCGAAGGGAACTCGCGGCGCATCCAGTTGCCCGTGTCGTCCTGGTCGGAGATGGTATAGACGCGCAGTTTGCCCACAAGCCTTTCCAGATCGGCCTTCGACTGCGTTGCCCTCAGCTGGTAGAGTGCCTGCGCCAGCACATTGGCTCCACCCCAGGCACATACCCACAACGGGCGATCATCGTCGGAGCGCATCAGTTCCTTGACAATCCAATCCGAACCTTCCGAGTTCTTGCCCTTCCCCACTCCATTCATCCCGTAATAGGTAGAGCCACGCTTCACGAGTGCATGCAGACTTTCAGCCTCAGGATATCCATCCTCGTGCTTCAACAGATTCGTGCGCACCTGTCCATACGCATCAATCACGCGATGGATGGATTCCGGAACAATGCGATTCCTCAAATGGGTCGAAGTGGTTGCAATCAGTCCGCGCACATCGATTTGGTTCGTATAGAGCATCAACCTGACGAGCGACTCCGTGTCATCCGGCTCATTCTCCACATCAGTAAGGATAATCACCCTATGCTTCGCCATTTCGCCAGCATCATTCGCCCGCGCCTTTGTGCCTCCACCCAGCCATAAAAGGCCAGCAAGCACCATCAATAATACTATTTTCTCAGCCAACCAGGATATCATTTCTCTGTTCTTTAAAATATCACAAAAACATGCCTATTGCGACAAACAAACCAATAATAATGGCCAAGCAACCCGATCCATTACTTGTCGAATTAATTTGATTCGCAATTGCCATTAATGAAGCTTCTGCATCAGGATATCCTTTATCCTGAAAGGTAGTAAGAGTATCTGTTATTCGTTTGACGTTTTTTTCATTTTTACCCCAGTCAAACTTTTGTCCCGGATAATTACATTGAGAATGAATTGCAATAAGAGTTCCCTCTTCTTTCTTTTCCATCTGAATTGTAAGATCTTCACCCATGCTTTTGAGGCTAGAAGATACCTTACCAACTATCACAGCATTTGTGGTATCTACCTTCACTACACGCATTGACAATTGTTTGAGGGCTTCAATAACCATCAACATGGCCTCCGATTGGCTCTTTTTCACGAAGAACGCACTAGAAAATTCTGATGATCCGAACATAATTATAAAATTTTAATTCACATTTTCTGCCGCAAAGATAGTAAAAAAACACATTTTCCAAGTGTATATTTGCAAAAAAATCATATTTTCCTAAAATAAAGGCATAAAACGCGTCTCATTTTCATTAATTTGCAGTTGAAAATGGAGAAAATAGTCTTCGACGATGAGGATTTGTTATATCCTATAGAAATAAGTACTCTGGCGGCCGTGGGAGTGTTATTGCTGATGGGAGAAAGCATTATGACGGCCGTTAGAATGTTTTATCCACCCATTCGATGACTGTGCAACCGCAATAGCGTTCGAAGACATTGGACATCTCCCTTGTGGTGCGCCATCCGCAACGATTTGCTACTTCGGAAAGGAATAATCACTACTACGGAGCCAATTCACGATTCAAAATTTGACCCGTTATTTTGTAGCATACAGATTTGGCGGATGAAATCTGTATGCTCCGGGCGAGGCATACAGATTTGGCAGATGAAATCTGTATGGTCCGAGCGAGGCATACAGATTTGGTGGATAGAATCTGTATGGTCCGAGCGAAGCATACAGATTTGGCAGATGAAATCTGTATGGTCCAAATGAGGCATACAGATTTGGTAGATGAAATCTGTATGGTCCAAGCGAGGCATACAGATTTGGAAGATGAAATCTGTATGGTCCGAGTGAGGCATACAGATTTGGTGGATAGAATCTGTATGGTCCAAGCGGGGCATACAGATTTGGTAGATGAAATCTGTATGGTCCAGGCGCGGCATACAGATTTGGTAGATGAAATCTGTATGGTCCGGGCGGAGAATAAAGATTTGGTGGATGGAATCTGTATGCCTCGATTGGAGAAGGATTATTCTGCGTTTGGAGTGGGCTCGTCGTTGCGCGACTTGAGTTCGGCTGCTTTTTTGAGGAGCATTTTGCGGTCGTGCGCGGATTGGTTGAACGGATACCTGCCGTTGCGGAGGACGGCGCCATTGCGATAGGCGTAAGGGGTGATGCCGAGGCGACGGCGGAAGACCGAGATGAGATAGTTCTCGCTGCGGAATCCGGTGCGCGTAGCCACTTCGGCCACCGACAGTTCGGGATTGTCGAGCAGGTCGATGGCCTGCATCAGACGCCAGCGGAAGATGAATTCCTGCAGGGGCAGTCCCACCAGCAGCTGCATGGCACCACTCAGCCACGTCAGGTTCTTCACCTTCAGCAGGAGGGCGATGTCGGCCGAGGAGTGCGTCGTGGTTCGCTTGACATTGTCAACCACGGCATCGACAATAATTTCACCTGTGGGAGCCCCATTGCTCTTGTAGAGCTCCTCTACGGTACTGACAGTTTTGATTTCTTCAATCATTTTGTTTGTTGTTTATTAGGTTAATTTGAACAGGTTCGTCCACCAGCTTACTCTACCTAGGGCCCCTCCCTTCCCTGCCTCTCTGGATTCATCCATCACAGACACTCTCTTTTTCTTTATCGACCTTTCGTTGGGAGCAATTCTCTTGGAAATAGTCTTGTTGGGGCTGCGCTCGCCCCGGCCCCCTTTGTGGGGGGCGGGGAGGAGCTTTAAGCCCCGACTATTTCCTTCTTTCAGAATTGCTCTCCCATCCGGTCCCGAGTTTTGTCCCGCTGTTCGACCCCCTTTAACCCCCATACCCCTATCCCTAACCCTTCCTTGTAGTTATAGGAGGACATGATGGACCAGGGGGAAGACCCCCTCAATCCCCCTGCTTAGGGGGAGGACTGGCTTGTCCCAGGTGGTTACACCTCAATGTAAGAGGATAGGTGTCCGGGCTTACTTCTTCCCCCTAAGCAGGGGGATTAGAGGGGGTCTAATCATACAGTGCATGCAGGTCGGTTTGACTTAGGGGCTTGTCCTTCGAGACGTAGATGTTGAAGGTCATGCGGCCCTTGTGACGGTAGATGATGTGCTGGAAGCGACGGCGCCAGTCCAACGAGAGGAGCTGGTAGTCGTTGCACTGGCGGGTGAAGCCGAGGAAGCTGATGGGAATGAGGCCGGAGGGACACGAGTGCAGGTCATCATGCAGGAGGTTGTTGCAGCACCTGACAAGCTGATGCGACGTGACGCTGATGATGCCCTGCTCCCGT
>CACXTQ010000051.1:0-23559 GCA_902770595.1 uncultured Bacteroidales bacterium
AGATTGTTGACGGTATCGAATATGAGACTGTTTTTGTGTCAGAATCCCTCATTCAACCCGAAAGTGAGGATTCTTTGATCATATACAATATTGATTATCCTTGTGAGAAAGACCAAGAGTCAAGCAACATCAGGGAAGTTTTGGTCGATGATTTTTTATTTTGGACAGTTAATTATACTCCTTTTTATGAATCATGCGAGCGTAATATTCCCATCGTGACGCTTCGTGACTCCTTCAAAAGTTGGATACATAACAAGTATAAGAATCCAAATACAAAAGTCATGACTGTCGAAGTTTTGCCCTCAGGCATAGAAGGGATTTCATCATTTCAAAGGATTATAAACTTGGATCCTATTTCGGCTGCATTTTCAATTGATGCGAAGAAGGGAGGCACTTTGTTCTTCAATGGCATTTCAGATGAACAAAGAGTCGATAGTTTAATAATAAAGGCGATAAGAAGGCAGAAGGATGACATCGTTGCACATGGTATAAAATATGATGAAGATACAAGTGTGAATGATATAAAACATTCAATACGTTTTTTCCCTCTTTTTATAGTTAATAAAGAATTTCTATTCTTTTATGACGTGGGGAAAGACGATAAGGCATATTATATCACCATTCCGTTTCATGAAATCGAGGAGTGCGGCCTAAAGTATCACAATTCTTTTCCTGAATTCTGGAGGGAAAAGTGATAACCATATATCCAAAGCTAATGCTAAAAAACTAAAAATGAACAGATAATGATTTTTTTTGGGCTGCCATTTCGCTCAACATTTTGCTTGTGGTTCATTAGAGATCGGTATTGCACCGGTCTCTGTTTGTTTGCAAGCATTCGCGAGCGATAATTCCGCGAGCAGATAAACAGAGCAGGCTGATCCGATTGGACCAGCCTGCTTTATTTGGTTTACACGATGGGGATTAGCGGGTGACGATCTCGATGGGGATGTTGAGGATCTTGGCAACCTTGACGAGGGTGTCGATGTGGTGACCCACAGCGGCAGCCATGTGGTGGGTTGGGCCTGCTTCGCTCCAGCGGTTGCAGAATTCGCGGCAGGAGATCGAGAACTTGGTGCGCATGTTGGTGTCGCCGAACATGAAGATGGGGCCTTCCTCGTTGACGCCTTCAGCTACGACGAACTTGAATACGCCGTTCTTGTCCTGAGTGATGGCGAGGTAGGTAACGGGGCCTACAGGAGGATAGAACTGGGTGAGATAGCCGCCACCGGTCTTGCCGTGGAAGACGGGCACGATCTTCATCGTGGGCTTGTGGGCCTGCGAGATGTCGAAGTCGCCCGAGCCGCTGTGACCGATGATGCAGATGTCCTTCGGGAAGTCGATGCTGTACATCTCGGCGAGGGTGCCGGTGCCGCTGATGGTCTTGAGAATACTCATGGCCATGGCTACCTTCATATCGCCTTCGACAGCGCAAGCGGTGTGCTGCTTGATGAGCATGGAGAAGGCGGGGATGAGCATGGAGTCGAGCTTGCCTGCGATGCCCTGTGCAAATCCTGCATAGTGGGAGGCAATCATGCCGAGCTTCTCGTCCTTGACCCACTGCTCGAAGGCAACGACGTACTTGGCCATATCCCAAACCTTTTCGATGGTGCCGCCACCTTCAATCTCGAAGGTGTCGAGGATATCCTGAGCCTTGGCGCGGATAGCCTCCTCGTCGGTGATGTTGTCGGCAATGTGCCACATCTGTTCCCAATCGAACTGCTTGGTATAGACATTCATACGATGGTAGAGGTTGGTCTCGTCGATGTAGAGGTCCATCATGCCGGGATAGGGGCGACCGATCTGGGCGATGTTGGTGTCGCGGAAACGACGACGTACCTGAGCGGCACGGCACCAATCCTCGATCTCGGCCTGAGCGGCGGGATCACCACCTTCGACAACACCGGTGATGACAGCGCAGCGCTTGCCGGCACGGTTGAGGTCGGCTACCATTTCGCCGGTGGCACCGCAGGCGTAGAGCTCGCCAAGCCAGGTGGGGATGTCGGTCTTCTCGTAGTCGGGAGCCAACTTCTTCTGGAGGTTGACGATGATGACGGGCACGTTGAGGTCGCGCACGGCGGGGAGCATGTTGTAGGAGGTGCAGTAGGTGAGCATCTGGAGGATGACGAGGTCAACGTCGGCAGCGCGGAACTTGTCGCCGGCTACCATTGACTGCTCCTTGGTGGTTACCATGCCACCATCGATGAGCTCGACGGTGTCGGGGAGGGTCTTCTTGAATGCTTCATACTGGGATTCGAACTCGGGAACGAGTTGTGGGAACTGGGGGAGATAGGCGCCAAGGGCGATGGAGAACACGCCGACGCGGGCTTTGGTTTCTACTAGGGGTTTCATATGAGGGGGGAATTATTGATGGGCGGCCAAGGACGGCCGCCACGGAAACAAAGGGGGGGGGAGGGGGCAGCCATGGATGGCTGCGACTGAAACGCGCGGGGCTAATGACGAGGCGCGAGTCATCCCCCTAAGCAGGGGGACGAGAGGGGGTCTTTAGCAGGGACGGGACTTGGGGAGATTGAAGACGTCCTGGACTTCCTTCATCTGGGCGGTGGTCATGCCATCGGGCTCGGAGCCCATGCTGCGGGCGCACATGTAGATGTTGGCGGCCTTGCAGAGAACGTCGGTCTGATCGAAGGCATCCATGATGTCCTTGCCTACGGCTACGGTGCCGTGCTTTTCCCACATGACTACGTCGTGGGTCTTGATCTGCTCGAGGGTGGCCTCGGCGAGGGCTACGGAAGAGGGGAGTGCGTAGGGCACGATGCCGATGCCGAGCGGAGCGAAGGCGAGGGTCTCGGGAATCATCGACCAGAGTACCTTGGTCATCTCGTCACCCTTGAGGAAACGCTGGATGTGGCTCATTGCAACGAGCTCGATAGGATGGGTGTGGAGGGTAGCCTTGTAGCAGCTGCCTGTCTCGAGGAGGTAGTTCTGGAGAGCGAGGTGGGTGGGTAATTCGCTGGTTGGAACGACGTTGACGTCGGCGATGACTTCGTAGGAGGCGCAGTCATCGAGGATGCGGATGATGCTGCCGTTCTGCATGGGTTCCTTGGCGAGGTCGCGCATGCGCTTGCCGGTGCCTTTGCAATAGAAGTACTTGCCTTTCAGATAAGGAAGGGTCATGCCGATGGGCTTCACTGCGGAGATGGCAGGCATGGCCTTGCACTCGTCGTCCATAAACTCGGTAACGTTGACGGTGATGTTGCCGCCATTGCGCTCAGCCCAGCCTTTCTGCCAAAGGTAGCCGGTGACTTCGGCAATCTGGTAGATGACGGCCTTGAGGGCGGGGCGGTTTTCTAAGATGGTTTTCATATAAATAAATGTGGGTTTTGGTGGTTATTGTAGGGGGCGGCCATATACGGCCGCCACGGGAACACGGGAACACGGGGGAGGGGCAGCCAAGGACGGCTGCCACGGGGACACGGGGGAGAGGCGCGATGGCATCGCGCCATACGGGACCGGGGCTTCCCCCCTGAGAAGGGGGGATGAGGGAGGGCAGCCAAAGACGGCTGCCACGGGGACAAAGGGGGGCTTTAGACGGTGTCGCCGTAGCGCTCGCGGGTGATTTGGTCGAGGGGTTTGCAGCGGGTGTTGGGGCAACCGATGATGCCGACGATGAGGGAGATGGTGAGGAGGGCGATCATGCAGAAGGCGGCTACGGTGAAGCCTTCGCCGTTTTCACCATAGATGATGGTGAAGATGAGACCCCAGACAGCAGAGAGGCCGCGGACGATGAAGAACATCAGACCCTGGGCACCAGCACGGAACTTGGCAGGGAAGAGCTCGGAACCCCAGAGGGCATAGAAGATCTGTGGGGAACTGCCGCCCTGTACACCCCAGAGGATGGCGAAGAGCCAGAGGCCTGCGGGGCCGTTGACGCCGATGGTGACGATGACTACCCATGCGCTGATGGCCACGAGGAGACCGAAGATATAGATGGCCTTGTGCTGGATCTTGTCGATGAACTTCGAGACGATGAAGGTGACGCCTACGATGATGGCCCATTGGATGCAGTTCATCCAGTTGGCCTGCTCGTTGGAGACACCACCAGCGGTCTCATAGATGTGGGGCTGGAAGAAGCCCATGACCGAAGCGACGAGGTTCCAGGTGAGGTAGATGGTAGCAAGGAAGCATACCGTCTTGACGGCGATGCTGTTCTGGAAGAGCACCTTGATATTGTCAAGAAGACCGTTCTTCTGACCGGAGTTCTTTGCAGCCACGAACTCGGCACTTTCCTGCAGACCGCGCTGGAGGTTCCAAGCGATGAAGGCTACGATGAAGAGCGAGAAGAAGACGATGCGCGACGAGAAGACGTTGACCGCATTGACAGCGAGGTCGGCTCCGCCGATGGCGTGAGCGAGGGACTCAACCCAGCTGAAGAGGTATCCGCCAGGAGCGAAGAGCATGCCGAGGAGCAGGATGCACATAGGACCAAAGCCCCACGACATCTGGGAGATGCAGATGTTGCGTCCACGGTTGTTGACCTCGGAACTTTCGGAGATATAGGTCCAAGATGCGGGAACGCCGACGCCAACTGAGATGCCCGTGATGAGGAAACCGCAGAGCAGCATGGGGAAATTGACGCTGAACATGACGGTGAGCACGCCGAGCATATAGACGAGCAGGTTATAGGTGAAGATGAACTTGCGGCCATACTTGTCGGCGAGGAATCCGCCGATGATGGCACCGAGGGCAGCGCCCAGACAGTTGGCGCTGATGAAGTTGAGCCAGCCGAGATGTACCTCGGAGAGGCCGAGATAGTTCTGCCACAGCGTGAGGCCACTGGCACCAGCTACGATGGCGCCTGCATCAAGATAATTGGTGAGAGACACGGCAATCGTGCTCCTTAAGCTTCCTTTGTTGTTTGCCATTTGTTATTAATTTTATAATGTGAGATTTTTGGAATTCTCGGAGTACTCAGAATACTCTGAATACTTGGAATGCTCGGAAGAGGCAGATTAGCCTTCGCAGAGAGCGGTGTAGCGGTCGTAGGCCTTGAGCCAGGCGGCGGTGTCCTGGGGCTCGTAGCGCTTGAGCTCGATGGCTTTGGCGATGAGGGCGCGCATTTCGGTGATGTCCTTCACCTTGCCGATGGCCTTGAACTGCATCATGATGTTGCCGATGGCAGTGGCCTCGACGGGACCGCAGAGGGCGGGGCAACCGATGGAGTTGGACGTCCACTGGGCGAGGAGGGCATTCTGGCAACCGCCGCCGATGATGTGGAGCACGTCGAGCGGGAAGGAGGCCAGTTCCTTGAGCCAGTTGAAGACGGTGCGATAGCGGAGCGCGAGGGATTCCATGATGAGACGTGCAATCTGTGCATCGGTCTCGGGGATGGGCTGACCGGTCTTCTGGCAGTATTCGCGGATGGCACCGAGCATCGAGGGTGGATTGGCGAACATCGGGTCGTCGGGGTTGATGAACGAACGGAAGGGTTCGCCGCTCTGCTCCATTTCGCCGAGGGTCTTGAAGTCGTAGTCCTTGCCCATGCGCTTCCATTCCTTGCGGCACTGTTCGAGAATCCACATGCCGGTGATGTTCTTGAGGAAACGTGTGGTGCCTTCGACACCGCCTTCGTTGGTGAAGTTGAGTTCGAAGGAGCGCTTGCTGATGATGGGGTCCTTCGACTCGATGCCCATGAGCGACCAGGTGCCCGAGGAGAGATAGGCGAACTTCTCGTCCTTGGCAGGAACGGCAGCGACGGCTGAACCTGTGTCGTGACCAGCGATGGCAACGACGGGGATGTCGTAGCCGAAGTCAGCCACCTCGGGCTTGAGGTTGCCGATGACGTGGCCTGGGAAGACTACGGGCGGGAACTTGCTGATGTCGGCACCAGCGGCATCGATAAGTTCGCGGTCGATCTGTTTGGTGCGCGGGTCGAGGAACTCGGAGGTGGAGAGGATGGTGTATTCGCAGACAGCCTTGCCTGTGAGGTAGAGGCTTACGTAGTCGGGGATGAAGACGTACTGGGCAGCCTCCTCGAAGGGACGGAAGCCTTCCTTGTGGCAGGCGTAGAGCTGGAAGAGGGTGTTGAAGTTGATGAACTGGATACCAGTCTTCTCGTAGATCTTCTCACGACCGACTTTCTGGATATATTCGTCCATGGCAGCCACGGAGTAGGGATCGCGGTAGGCGCGGGGTTCCTCGATCATCTTGCCGTCCTTGTCGACAAAGACGACATCAACGCCCCAGGTATCAACACCGATGGAATCGATGCGGATGTCGGGACGTGCAGCAAGATCCTTGAGGCCAGCGACCACTTCACCGATCAAGGCGGTCATGTTCCAGTAGAACTTGCCATCGTGGTCTTTCTCCTGGATGGCGTTGGGGAAACGACGTACTTCTTCGGTTTCAAGAACTCCTTGTTCATTAAGACGGGCGATAATCATTCGTCCACTGGTGGCACCGAAATCGACGGCGCAAACATAATGCTTCATGTAATATAAGAGTTTTTGTGTGTTTATATCGGTGCAAATATAGCGAGTTTTGGCTTTTTATACAAATATTTCGGCAAAAAAAATCGAAAAAATCTTCCTTTTGTACAAATGTTCTTTATTTTTGGACAAAAATAAGGGTATAAAATGAGAGGGATGCGGGCGATGAGGGGCGCTTAATCGGCGAGATGGAGGTAAAAGTCGGCGGTGAGGGCGCGATAGTCGGCGGTGTATTTGCCGTCGGCGTCGCGGATGATGAGCTGCTCGCGGGAGATGGGGGCGTTTTGGAGGGAAAACTCCGCCATGCGGCGCTTGCAGGGCTTACCGACCTTGGTGAGGATGTCGCAGATGCGGACGGGATGGAGGCTGCTGAGGACGGCGGCGGTCATCACTTCGGAGTCGTAGGCGGTGGGATAGATGAGGGCGAGGCGGCCGTTTTCGCAGAGGTGGGTACTGGCGAAGCGGGCAATGTCGGACACGGGGAGGGCGTCCTTGTGACGGGCGATGGCGCGGCCTTCGTCGGTGGGTTTCAGGGTGGCATTGTAGAAGGGGGGATTGCTGACGATGAGGGCGTAGTTTTGGGGGGAGCAGGTTTCGGCGAAGGCCTGGAGGGAGAGGGGGTGGACGGTGATGCGGTCGTGCCATGGGGAGGCGGCGACGTTCTCCTGAGCTTGCTGGGCGGCGGTGGGGTCGATTTCGAGGGCGGTTATGTCGAAGGGGCTGGAGGCGGGGGGCTGGACGGTTCTCTGCGCCAGCATGAGGGCGATGATGCCGGTGCCGGTGCCGATGTCGAGGAGGGTTGTTTTGAAGGCGGAATCGAGATGGGCGGGGATGGATGCCCATGCGCCGAGGAGGACACCGTCGGTGCCCACTTTCATGGCGCAGCGGTCCTGGTGGATGAGGAAGTGGCGGAACTGGAAGGAGGACATGGGAGGAAGATGAGGGCGGCCATACACGGCCGCGGCGGGGACAAGGGGGGCGATGGGCAGCCATCGATGGCTGCGACGAGGACGCAGGGCGGCGGCGGAACCGCCGCTTGCGGAGAAGGGGCTACTTCTTATCCTGGGCGGCGAAGAAGGAGGCGAGGATGGTGCCGGAGATGCTGTGGTAGGCGCAGGAGATGGCGCAGGGGACGACGCTGAGGGCGGCCATGGGGTTGGCGGCGATGGCGGCGGGGGTGGCGAAGAAATTGCTGGAGAGGACGGTGGCCATGCCGGCGTTCTGCATGCCTACTTCGATGCTGATGGTGCGACGCTTGGCGATGGAGAAACGGGCGGCTTTGCCGATGAGATAGCCGAGGAGGTAGCCGAGGCCGTTGTGGCAGGTGACGACGGCGAGGGTGAGGGCAATGAGGCTCAGACCATTCTCTTCGAGACGGGGATGGACGGTGAAGATGACACCACCGACGATGAGGGCGAGGCAGAAGACGGAGATGCCGGGCATGATGGACTGGATCTGCTTGAAGTTGTCGCGGTGGCCCAGGAAGTAGTTGAAGGTGCAACCCAAGGTCACGGGAAGGATGGTGACGAGGCAGATGTTCTGGAACATGCCGAAGGCATCGACTTCGATCTGCTGGCCTGCGAGCCACAGGACCATGAGGGGTGTGACGATGGGCGCGAGGAGGGTGGAGACGGTGGTCATGCCTACGGAGAAGGCGACGTCACCGTGGCAGAGGAACGACATGATGTTGCTCGATACGCCACCGGGACAACAGCCTACGAGGATGATGCCGGCACTGAGGAAGGGGTCGAGGCCGAAGACCTTGGTGAGACCATAGGCAACGAAGGGCATGACGGTGAACTGCGCCAGGGTGCCGAGGAGGATATCGAGGGGACGGCTGAGGACTATCTTGAAGTCTTCGGTGGAGAGGGTGCAGCCCATGGTGAGCATGATGATGCCGAGGATGATGGAGGGACGTGCTCCCTGCTGCACCCAGGCGAAGGTGGAGGGTAAGAACCCGCTCAGAATGGCTGCGGCGATGACTATCCATGAGCAGTAGCGGCTCATGAAACGGCTGATGGACTGGAGAGAATTTAGCATATTATATAAAAATTTGGGCGCAAAGATAATGCGTTTGCGGGTAATATGCAAAAAAATGGAGGAAAAAGTGGGCGGTTCGGCGAAAAATGATTATCTTTGCGGCGGGTTTTGAAACCTAGAAAGAAGGGAAACCTAGAAAGAAGGGAAACCTCGAAAGATGGGAAACCTCAAAAAGGTTTCTTACTGAAAAGGATTTGACCGAAGAGAGGTTTCATGCTGAAAAGAAGGATTGATGTTTTGAGAAAAACGATGCGAAAGATAGAACTGTTGGCGCCGGCGAAGTCGGCTGAGGTAGGTATTGAGGCCATCAATCATGGGGCGGATGCGGTGTATATAGGTGCACCGGCATTCAGTGCACGTGCGGCTGCTCATAACTCGGTGGAGGACATTGAGCGGTTGGCTCGGTATGGGCATCAGTATGGGGCGAAGACCATTGTGGCGCTTAATACGATACTGACCGACAAGGAGCTGGTCGAGGCAGAAAAGATGGCGTGGCGGCTCTATGAGGCTGGCGTGGATGCGCTGATCATACAGGACCTGGGATTGTTGCAGATGAATCTGCCCTCGATGGAGCTGCATGCCTCGACGCAGGCAGATGTGCGTACCGTGGAGCGGACACGGCTCTTTCGCGACCTGGGCTTGACGCGAGTGGTGTTGGCCCGAGAGCTTGGAATAGCTGAGATACAGGCGATTCATGAGGCGGTGCCCGATGTGGAACTGGAGTGCTTCGTGCATGGAGCGCTTTGCGTATGCATCAGCGGACAATGCTATCTGAGTGCAGCGCTGACCGGACGATCTGCCAATCGCGGGGAGTGTGCGCAGCCCTGTCGACTGCCCATGGACCTGCTGAGCCCACAGGGAGACAAGGTGCTGGCGCGACAGCGTCATCTGCTCTCGCTGCGCGACATGAACCGCTCGGCATATATCGAGCAGCTTCTTGATGCGGGAGTGACCTCGCTGAAGATCGAGGGACGACTCAAGGAGATGAACTATGTGAAGAATGTGGTGGGCTATTACCGCAAGCTGATTGACCAGATCATGGCACGACGGGAGGAGTATGCACCCTTGAGCTACGGGCAGACGGAGCTCAGTTTCGAGCCACGCCTTGAGAAGAGCTTCAATCGCGGGTTCACGTCGTATTTCGCCGAAGGGAAACGCGAACCGATGTGGAACTTCGAGAGCCCCAAGTCGATGGGAGAGAAGGTCGGCACGATCACGAAGGTCAATCGTGACAATTTCGTCATCAGTCTCGACGTCGATACCTTGCACAATGGCGACGGGCTGGCAGTGGGACAGCAGGGCTTCAGGCTCAATCGCTTCGATGCAGCGACAAGCATGTGCTTCCCGCTGGAAGGCGTGCAGGTGTGCCGTACGCTGCAAAAGGGACAGACCGTGTACAGGAACCTTGACGTGGCTTTCGAGCAGCTACTGAGCAAACCATCGGCCAAGCGGACGATGGCCGTCGATATGCATTATTCGGCATGTGAGAACAGGATTTCCTTGCGCATGAAGTGCTGCGAAAAGGACGAGGTAGAGGTCGAAATGGAAGGGACTTTCGAGCGTGCAGAACGTTCGCAGAAAGAGAATATCGAAAAGCAACTGGGCAAACTGGGAGGCACACCCTTCAGGACAGGCAGCATCGAGGTGGAAGGCGAGGAATGGTTTGTGCCCTCGTCGAAATTGGCGGAAATGCGACGCACTTGTGTGGGAAAATTGCTGGAAGAGCACCTAAAAATGCAAAGTGAAGTTCGCAAGTCGTTCGAGAAACCCGATTACAAGACACGTGCAAAAATGCTCGATGCAAAGGGTATCCTACCTACCGATTTCCTGGCAAATGTGATGAACAAGATGGCACGCGAAACCTATCGGGAAATGCAGATAGAAAACGTAGCAGATGCCTTTGAACTACAACAGAATAAGGACGGAATGGTGATGCAGACAAAACATTGCCTAAAATATGCCTTCGGGCAGTGTCCGCGCTATGTGAATCCGCAACCCGAAAAACTGCTCGAAGAAAACTTCAAAATCGGGCAGGAACTGGCGCTTAGAATAGGGAATAGTAAATTTTTTATAAAATTTGGGTGCAAAAATGATTGCATTTCAAAAATTTTTACTATATTTGCGCCGCAAAAATGATATCTACTTTAAAAAACAAAGAAAAAATATGAGTGATCAGAAGAAAATCAAGACCGCACTCGTGTCGGTGTTCCACAAGGATGGTCTCGACGAGATTATCAAGTTGCTCCATGCACAAGGTGTAACCCTGTTTTCGACAGGCGGTACCCAGAAGTTCATCGAAGGACTGGGTGTTCCATGCAATGCCGTTGAGGATCTTACGACCTATCCATCGATTCTGGGTGGCCGTGTGAAGACCCTTCATCCGAAGGTGTTCGGAGGCATCCTCGGTCGTCGTGACAACGAAGGCGACAAGGAGCAGATGGCAAAGTATGCCATTCCGGAGATTGACCTCGTCATCGTGGACCTCTATCCATTCGAGGACACTGTAGCCAGTGGCGCCGACTTCCAGAGCATCATCGAGAAGATCGACATCGGAGGCATCTCGCTGATACGTGCAGCCGCCAAGAACTTCAAGGACGTGATCATCGTTGCCAGCAAGGCTCAGTACCAGCAGTTGGCCGACATCCTGAAGACCAAGGGTGCCGTGAGCGACTACGAGGACCGCTTGAGCTTTGCTGAGCAGGCATTTGGCGTCAGCAGCCACTACGACACCGCCATCCACGCATGGTTCGCTCAGCAGCAGTAAGTTCGATAGAAAATTAACATCATAATAAAATCCGTCAGACAAAGAATGGGATTCTTTAATTTAAATCAGGAGGTCGCCATCGACCTCGGAACTGCCAACACCGTCATCATCCACGGTGGCAAGATTGTGGTGAATGCACCATCGATCGTCGCCCTCGAAGGAGAGAAGATGATTGCCGTGGGTCACAAGGCACAGCAGATGGAGGGTAAGACTCCAGCCAACATACGTACAGTCCGTCCACTTCGCGACGGTGTGATTGCCGACTTCAATGCCGCCGAGCAGATGATCCGCGGCATGGTGAAGATGGCCTTCAGCAGCCGTCACTTCTTCACCCCACAGCTCCGCATGGTAGTGGGTGTGCCCTCAGGTTCGACCGAAGTAGAGCTCCGTGCCGTACGCGACTCGAGCGAGCATGCAGGTGGCCGTGACGTGTATATGCTGTATGAGCCTATGGCTGCTGCTATCGGTATCGGCATTGACGTACTTGCCCCAGAAGGCAACATGGTGGTGGACATCGGTGGTGGTTCGACCGAGATCGCCGTCATTTCGCTTGGTGGACTTGTTACGAACAACTCCATCCGCATTGCCGGCAACGACCTCACGCAGGACATCATGGAGTACATGAGCCGTCAGCACAACATCAAGGTCGGTGTTCCTACCGCCGAGCAGATCAAGTTCAACGTAGGTTCGGCCCTCACCGTGCTCGACAACCCACCGGAAGACTTCGTGGTACGTGGTCCTAACCGTATGACAGCCCTGCCAATGGAAGTGCCCGTTAGCTACCAGGAGATTGCACACTGCATCGAGAAGTCGATTTCGAAGATCGAGGCAGCCGTGCTTACCGGCCTTGAGCAGACACCTCCAGAGCTTTACGCCGACATTGTGCGCAACGGTATCTATCTTGCCGGTGGCGGTGCGTTGCTCCGTGGCCTTGACAAGCGTCTGCAGGACAAGATCGGCATTCCATTCCACGTAGCCGAGGATCCGCTTCTCAGCGTAGCCAAGGGCGTAGGTATTGCACTCCAGAACATCGACCGCTTCCCATTCCTTATCCGTTAACAGCTTGTCTCCATCTGATTCATGGAGAATCTGATACGCTTCATCACCAAGAACAGCCCGTGGTTTACGTGGCTGTTTTTGGCCATTCTAAGCATAGTGCTGCTATGCCAGACCAATCCGTATCACCGGAGCATCTGGTTCGGTAGCGCCAATTTCATTACGGCCAACGTCTATGATGCGCAGAGCAGCATAACGGGTTATTTCGGACTTCGCCAAGCCAACGTCGAACTGCTCGAACGCACGGGAATGCTCGAAGCCGAGAACCAGGCGTTGCGTCAGCAGTTGCAGGAGTATCAGGCCCTCGACTTCCATCAGCACGATTCGGTCAAGCACCAGTATCGTTATCTGATCGCCCATGTGGTCGGCAACAGCATCAACCAGGCAGAGAACTACATCACCCTCGACAAGGGTGCTGCCGACGGTGTGCACCAGGACCTTGGCGTGGCCGACCAGAACGGTGTGATCGGCATCGTTGCCAACGTTTCGGAGCACTATTCACTTGTGCTCAGTGTGCTCAACCCCAAGTTGCGTCTGTCGGTGATGTTGAAGGACACCGAGGCGTTCGGTTCGCTGGTGTGGGATGGGAAAGACAGCAGGTATGCGATTTTCGAGGACCTGCCCCGCAACGTAGATTATAATAATGGAGATACGGTAGTAACCACAGGCTATACGTCGTCATTCCCGAAGAACGTTCCTGTAGGGCGCGTTGTAGATACGTTTGATGGAGGAGGCAGTTTCCTGACCTTGCATGTCGAACTGTTTTCGAACTTCAATCGCCTGAATGCCGTGCACGTGATCTTCAACAAGGAACAGGAAGAACGTGACCAGTTGCAGGCGTCAGTCAGTGCAAATGAATAACTTTAGTGTAATGCTTTTGTACAAACATTCTGCCAGATGAGCATCCTTCTCTATTTCTTTTGGCTTCTTCTTGCAGTGGTGCTGCAGGTGCTTCTCTTCAATCACCTCTCTTTCTTCGGAGGGGTAGCGCTGGTGTATATCATTGCGCTGATGAAGGCACCTGTCGAGATCAACCGTGTGCTGCAGATCGTCATGGGATTCCTGGTGGGTTTTGTCGTCGATATCTTCTGCAACACACCTGGCATGCATTCGCTGACGGCCGTTTCGGTGATGGCCTTGCGTGACTCGATACTGCATCTCTACAACGACGATCCCGAATTCAAGAGCGGACTGGTGACGATGCAGCAGATCGGCCTTTCGGCCTTCGTTCGCTATGCCTTGTCGTTCATTGGCCTGCATTGCCTGCTGCTCTATATCATCGAATCGTTTACCTTGTTTAATCTTCCCGTTATGCTGGTTAAGGTACTGATCAGCATCGGGTTGACTTTCGGCTTCTGTATGGCCTTTGAATTTGCTGCCGCGAAGAGATAACTACTTGCATGCAACACAATTTTGAACTCGAAAAACGTCGCTTTGTAATTGGAGGATTGGTTCTGCTGATCTTCCTCATTTACATTTTGCGTCTGTTCAACCTTCAGATTGTGGATGACAAGTATCAGGCTATGGCGCGCAACAACGCCTTCCTCACCAAGACCATCTATCCTGCACGTGGACAGATTTACGACCGCAACGGCAACTTGCTGGTGTATAACCAACCAGCCTACGACCTGGTGGTGACGATGCGCGAGGTGAAGGACCTCGATACTCTCGACCTCTGCAACACGCTGGGTATCACTCGCGAAGTGTTTGAGGAGCGAATGCGGGAAATCATGGACCCAAGGCGCAACAAAGGCTATTCGAGCTATACGCAACAGACCTTCGTCACTCAGTTGAGCGTCGAGGACTATGCCAAACTGCAAGAGAGGATGTACAAGTACCGCGGCTTCGAGATACGTCCGCGTACCATTCGTCAGTATATGCGTTCGATAGCCCCCCACATCTTAGGTAATATTCGCGAGGTGACCCCGAAGGAGATCCAGCGTGACGATTACTACCAGCGTGGCGACTATACGGGTGACCTTGGCGTGGAGAAGAGCTACGAGAAATACTTACGCGGCGACAAGGGCAAGGAGATCCTGCTGCGCGATGCCCATGGCCGCATCAAGGGGCATTACGAGGACGGCAAGTATGACGTGGTGCCGAAAGCTGGTCATAACCTTACGCTCTCGATCGATGCCGACCTGCAGGCCTATGCCGAGAGCCTGATAGTGAACAAGATTGGTGCACTGGTTGCCATCGAACCAGCCTCGGGTGAGATTCTGGCGATGGTGTCGAGCCCAACGTTCGACCCGAGCCTGCTTGTCGGTCGTGAGCGTGGCAAGCATTACAAGGAGTTGCTCGACGATCCCTTCAAGCCGTTGCTTGACCGAACCATTTCGGCGGCCTATCCACCCGGTTCGACGTTCAAGCCGACGCAAGGACTGATCGGTCTGGAGGATGGAGCCATTTCGCCCGAGACGTTGCTGCCTTGTCGTGGCGGCTTCGTGATGGGACGATTCAGAATGGGATGCCACGATGGCATTGCCCAATGGTCCATTGTCCCAGCCATCGCCGGTTCGTGCAACGGATATTTCGGCTGGTGCCTGGTGAACATCTTGAACAACAAGAAGTACAAGAGCATCCAGGAGGCCTTTGACGCGTGGAAGAACTATATGGTCTCGATGGGTTATGGCTATCGACTTGGCATCGACCTGCCGGGAGAGATACGCGGATTCATCCCGAATACCGCCTATTACAACAAGATGCTACGGACAGACGACTGGAAGCCCATCAGCATCATCTCGATCTCCATCGGCCAGGGCGAAATCCTTGCGACACCTTTGCAGATTGCCAACTTGGCGGCAACGATAGCCAACCGAGGATATTATTACATCCCGCATGTGATTCATTCGATACAGGACACGTTGATTCCCGATACGTTCAGGATTCAGCACAAGACGATGATAAGCCCGAGGCACTACGAATGGATCGTCAAGGGCATGCGAGCGGCAGCGGTGAACGGAACCGTCAGACGAAGCGGCAACCTCGACCCAGAAGGCATCGAGATCTGCGGCAAGACGGGAACGGCGCAGAATCCGCACGGCAAGGACCATTCGGTCTTCATGGGCTTTGCTCCGATGAACCAACCCAAGATCGCCGTCTGCTGTTTCATCGAGAATGGCGGTTTCGGAGCCACCTTCGGCGTACCTATCGGAACATTGGTGATCGAGAAGTACCTGAACGGCAAGATTTCGGGCCGACGCAAATTTGCCGAAGAGAACATGAAGCGCAGTTCGACGCTGCAATATACCGATTACAAGAAAAAGAAATAGAACCCCGAATAATCATAGATAGGACATGAACTTCCTTCGTAGTTTTGACTGGCTGACGTTGATCGTCTATGTGATCCTGGTCCTTGCGGGCTGGGTCACCATTAATGCTGCCAGTTACAATTTCGACGGAGCCTCGATTTTCGATTTCGGTCGCCCTTCGGGCAAGCAGATCGTCTGGTTCGGCCTGGCATTGTTCCTTATCATTGCCATCCTTTGCCTCGACAGCCGGTTCTATATGACATATGCGCCCTTGATCTACGTTAGTGTGATGATCCTTCTGTTTGTGACGATTTTTATAGGCACAAACATCAACGGTTCACATTCGTGGATCAAGATCGGAACGTTCTCTATCCAGCCTGCTGAATTCGGCAAGTTCTCGACGGCGCTGATGCTTGCCTATCTGTTCAATGGGTATAACTTCAAGTTCACTGAGCCAGCCAATTTTGCCAAGGCATGTATGATTGTGCTCATACCCGTGCTGCTCATCATCCTGCAGAACGAGACGGGTTCGGCGCTGGTCTATTTCTCGCTGGTGCTGCTGTTCTATCGTCAGGGTATGTCGGGTATCATCCTTTGGGCAGGGTTCTGCTTCATCCTCATCTTCGTGTTAGGCATCAAATACAGCGTCGAGCCGCTTCCCGAAGGGGTTGTGCTTGGGCTCGACGAGTCGGCTCCGCCTTCACTGAAGGGACAGAACCTGGTGCTCACCATCATCCCGTTCCTGGTGGCAGGTATGCTGGCTTTCTTCGCCAACAACTACGGAGCAGCCGGATTTGTGGCACTTGTGGCTTTCCTTGGCTTTGGTCTGTTCGGCCTACTTGACCATTTCATCACGTGGCCTTTCCCCTTCCAGTACCGTTGGATTGGATGGATCATCAACCTTTTCACCGTCGGCTACTGTGCGTTCCTTTTCTTGCTGCACAAGGTGCGATCGTATATCACCGTAGGCGTCTTTGCCGTGCTTTTCGTCGGCTTCCTCTACACCTGCGATTTCGCTTTCAGCAAGCTGCAGCCCCACCAGCGCGGACGTATCGAGGTGCTTTTGGGTATGAAGGAAGACCTGAAGGGCGCAGGATACAACGTCAACCAGGCGAAGATTGCCATCGGTTCGGGCGGTTTTCTGGGCAAAGGCTATCTTGAAGGCACACAGACCAAACTCGCCTACGTGCCCGAACAGGAGACCGATTTCATCTTCTGCACAGTGGGAGAGGAGGAAGGCTTTGTAGGGTGTGTCACAGTGCTCTTGCTCTACTTCATCCTCATTGCGCGACTCATTTCGCTGGCCGAACGACAACGAACGCCTTTTGCGCAGGTCTATGGCTACTGCGTGGCGTGCATCTTCGCTTTCCATGTTATTATTAATGTGGGCATGGTCATCGGCCTTGTGCCAGTGATCGGCATCCCGCTGCCGTTCTTCAGCTATGGCGGCTCGGGCCTGTGGTCGTTCACAATCCTGCTGTTCATATTCCTGAAACTCGATGCTACACGCATTCAAAAGTATTGATATTCAGATGAAGCATTTGATAACTGCGATTCTTGGCTTCTGCATCTGCATTTCCGCATGGGCCGACAACTTCATCATCCATCATGGTGATGCGGTGAAGTTGTTCTGCCAACGTGTGCCCGAAACTGCCATAGAACGTGCCGACCAACTCTTCGAACAGGACTATCATGAGGTCTTCGGCGAATATCTGGTGCACACCAACAACATGGCCGATGCCAGGATCATCGTTGCCACCTACGACAACGCAGACCTCAAGCGATATGCCAAACTGCGCGGCATCAATTTCGACCGGCTTGCCGAACATCGCGGTGCATTCATCCTGAAGGTTCACAACAATGGAAAGCAGTTGTTTGTGGTGGGCAGTGACGAGCTAGGCACGGCCTTCGGCATGATGACTCTCAGCCGGCAATGGGGCGTGTCGCCTTTCCGCTGGTGGGCCGATGCTCCCGCCTTGCCTATGGATGCCTACGAACTTGGCGTGGCCTACGAGGAACTCTTCGAGGCATCGGTGCCCGTCAGGACGCTGGTGCTCGATGGGGCACAGCCTCACGACAAGTATTTGCAGGAGCTTCAACTGCGTCTGCGTGCCACCGGAGTGACCGATTCGGCCTATGCTACAGTGCCATCAGACAGCCTGTTCCGTTGGACGCTACAACCTGCGTCGATGCCCTATCTTGGCTTGAGCCTTGCCCTCGATGCGCCAGAACATATCCGACTCGAAGGTCTTCGAGCATACGATAATGGTCGCAAGGGGGAATGGCAGATGCATTGGTGCCATCAACTGGGAGGAGAACTCCAGATTTTCCTCTTCTTCGACATGGCATGGGATATCAAATCCTATCGCGTGCCTTATGCTGTCGATGAACTCGAGGATCTGCACTACACCCAGATGAGCGGCATCAGCTGCAACTGGTCGCAGATCTGGAACGATTATTTCGACCTTGCCATGACGTTCCACCCCGAGCAACCGCACAGTTTCGAGGCCCTTCGTCGAGCCATTGGCGAAAGCCAGAACCTGCAGCTGCAACTTTCGCTCGAACTGAACGACAAGGTGGTGCCCAACGACCATGCCAATGCCTTTTTCCGCACCGTCGAATATCCGCTCAATATGCTCACCACGCAGATGCAGCGTCTCTGCAACATGCAGCTTGTCGAACACGATGCCGGCAAGCAGTGGGCCGTCGAGGATTGCCGTCAGCGCATGTCGCTGCTGGCTGCCGAACTTCCCACGCTCGTCGAACCCAAGTGGCGGCAGATGATCGGAGGTGTCGTGATGCCTGGCATCGAACTCGACCAGAGCCTGATGCGGGAGGATGAGCAAGGCGTAAAGACACCGATGCAGGTGGGCTCGCTGACAACGCTGCCTTCCGAGGAGCGCATTGATTTGCTTTATCGCAGCAAGCGGGCACTTGGAACTTATGTAGAGCCCTACGAGGCCCTTCGCCTTCCGCTCGTCCAACAGGCCGACAGCGTGCATCTCTGCGTGTGGCTACTCCCGACGCGCTGCTATGGCAAGACGATGAACTGCATGATCTCGATTGACAAAGGCGAACCCCAGTTGCTTCGCATCGACCAGAAGCACCTCGACCAGCCACAGCAGGTTTATGACCTCGTGTTTGCCATCGATCCTTCCACCGACCAGCACGACATCGTGCTGCGTACGACATCAGATGCCATCTACCTGCAACGCATCTGGCTAACCGATATTAAATGAACTATGATATGAAAAAGAGGAAACTTGTTTTTGCTACCAACAATGCCAACAAGATCAACGAGGTGAAGGCTTTGCTCGAAGCCTGTGGCCCGGAGGTCTCCGAACGCTATGAGGTTTTGTCGCTGCGCGATATCGGGTGCAACGAAGACATCCCCGAGAACTCGAACACCTTTGCAGGCAATGCCTTGCAGAAGGCCGAATATGTGAATGTGCATTACGATGTGGATTGTTTCGCAGATGATTCGGGCCTCGAAGTACGCGCCTTGGGTATGGATCCCGGAGTGCGTTCGGCACGCTATGCAATGGACGAAGGCTTCGACCACAACAGCGAGGCCAACAACGACAAACTGCTGCGCAAGCTGCAACGCGTCAGGGTCCGCTCGGCACAATTCCGAACAGTCATCGTACTGTTGATGGATGGCAAGATGCAGGAGTTTGAGGGCGTTTGCCGTGGTTCGATCACCACCGAGCGTTCGGGTAGCCAGGGATTCGGCTACGATCCCATTTTCCGTCCCCAAGGCTATGACATCACTTTCGCTGAGATGTCGATGGAAGAGAAGAATGCCATCAGCCATCGCGGCAAGGCGGTGCGTGCACTGGTAGAATACCTCAAGGAGCACTGATCAGCTCCGTTGGGCACAGCTTAGCACCACAAGGCACTGTTTGGCTCCACAAGGCGCAGCTTAGACGAAGCGGATGCGCCATTCCTGCGGGTAGAGGTTGTTGCTGCGGTTGCCCAGGTTCTTGACGAAGCCCAAGGCATGGCCCCGGTAGGTCACGATCACGTAGCCTGTCGGTGCGGATGCATCTAGGGTGATGGCCTCATGACGCAGGTAGTTGAGCGCGGTAATGAGGTCAACTTCCACGGTGGGGAAGGCGTTCTCCCTGCGAACGATACTTAAAGCCAAAGCATGGGCCGGGATGATGTCTCGGCCCTTATTTGTGCCCATTTCGATGCCGCTTTGCAGCAGGTATAGACCTTGGCTTACCAGTGCATCATGCAGCACCTTATGGCCTGTAGGGATGGCACGCAAGGTGCCTTCGGTGGTCAGTTCGAGGGAGGCCTCGCAGTCGAGTTGCGATAGGAGGGTAGGAGCTGCCTTTTTCAGGTCGATGGCAGGTTTGCTGCGGTCGTCCTTGCCAAGCGTTTTCCCGCTTCCCTTTCGCTTGTTGTCAGGTTTGCGCGAAGTATTGGGTTCGGCATTGTTCTCCCTTTTGCGCACAGCAGCCATGAAGAGTCCTTCGCCTTCGGTGAAGTGCGGCATGAAGCGATAGCATGGCCTCTGGCCGACGATTGGCGGATGGATGTGCCAGGCATCGTCGGTGGGTATTTCGAGGGCTTCTGCGCCCAATTCTTCGCAAATGTAGGCAAGCATCTCTTCGTCCTCGTGGACGTTGAAGGTGCAGGTGCTATAGACCATGATACCTCCGGGCTTCAAGGTGGGCCAGATGGTGTCGAGTATCTCGCGCTGAAGCGCAACGCATGCGTTCACCTTCTGAGGTGACCAGTCGCTTACGGCACCTTCGTCCTTGCGGAACATGCCTTCGCCCGAGCAGGGCACGTCGGCCAGAATGAGGTCGAACTGATGGGTGAGTTTCCGGAAGTCGGCAGGTGCGTTGCACGTCACGCTCACATTCGGATAGCCCCATTTGGTGATGTTTTCGCTCAGTATTCTCGCCCTTCGACGATCAATCTCGTTGCTCACCAGTTGGCTCCCTTCGGGCAGCACGCTCAGCATTGCCGTGCTTTTGCCGCCAGGCGCTGCGCAAAGGTCGAGAGCGGTCACAGGCTCTTTGACCAATGACCTCAACACGTGCGTCACGAACTGCGACGACGCTTCCTGCACGTAGTAGCATCCTGCGTGCAGTAAAGGGTCGAGGGTGAAGTTCGGTCGCTCGTCGAGATATACGCCGTCGTCGGGATTCCAACCGATGGGAAGACCAGACCTTTCGGCACATTTTGCGCGATTATACCGCAGGCTTGTTGTCGGCTCGCTATCGGTCAATGCCTGGATGAATGGAGCGAGTTCGGATGCTGGCAGATATGCCTTGATGTCTTCTATAAAGGCCTCGGGGAGGGTCATATTCAATCAAATTTGGATAATAATACTAAAAAACATCGCAAAATTCGTGATTTTTTTTTGTAATGCCAAATTTTTTCCGTAATTTTGCGCAAAAATTAAGGATAATTTGCAACCTACCATCGCTACATGCTCGAGCCTGCTCTCTATTTGATACCCGTTACCCTTGGCGACACCTCCATCGATCAGGTGCTTCCTGCCTACAATCGGCAGGTCATTCTGGGCATCCGGCATTTCATTGTTGAGAATGTCCGTTCGGCGCGTCGATTCCTGAAGAAGGTAGAGCCTTCGATAGACATCGATTCACTACATTTCAGCGAACTCAACCAGCATACCGACCGCAAACTCATCGATTCCTATCTCGATTCGTTGCGCAAGGGTGAGGCCGTGGGCATCATCAGCGAGGCAGGTTGCCCCGCTGTCGCCGATCCAGGAGCCGACGTGGTGGCTATTGCCCAGCGTGGCGGGCTCCGTGTGGTTCCGTTGGTAGGTCCTTCGAGCATTATCCTCAGTGTGATGGCTTCGGGTTTCAATGGACAGAGTTTTGCCTTCCATGGCTATCTGCCTATCGACGAAGGGCAGCGCATACAACGTCTCAAGCAATTGGAGGCGCGCGTTTATGCAGAGGACCAGACGCAGTTATTCATCGAGACTCCCTATCGCAACCTCAAGATGATGCAGACGCTGCTGCAGGTGCTGCGTCCTTCGACACGTATCTCGTTGGCAGCCGATATCACCTGTCCCGACGAGTCGATCCACACACGCACGGTGAATGAGTGGAAGCGTCAGCTTGGCGCAGCTCGCACGGATGAGGAGCGTCAGAGGCTTGTGCCGCGTTGTCCTGCTATCTTTTTAATCTACAAATGACATATTATATATAATGTACGCACACTAATGTTGAAGTTCCTGAGTCTTTCGAGCGGAAGCAGCGGCAACTGCTACTATCTTGGCACCGACCAGCACGCCATCTTGATCGATGCCGGCATACCTGTGCGTACCATCCAGAAGGTGCTTCGCGAAAATGGTCTGGCATTTGGCAAGATCATGGCCGTGCTTGTTACCCACGATCATACCGACCACATACGTTCGGCAGGGAGCCTGGGCGAACTCTATCACATTCCTGTCTATGCCACCAAGGAAGTACACCAGGGCATGGAGCGCAATTATGGAATGGCGAAGAAACTGACCAATGCCTCTCGTCGAAATATTGAACGCGAAACTCCGTTCTATATCCCCGGCACGAAGTTTCGTGTCACAGCCTTCACCGTTCCGCACGATTCGACCGACAATGTCGGCTATTACATCGAATATGGAGATGGCGACGAGGTGGTGCGTTTCTGTTTGGCCACCGATGTGGGTTTCGTAACTCCAGATATTCGTCATTATCTCTCCCTGGCAGATCATCTGGTTGTCGAGTCCAACCACGACATCAACATGCTGATGGATGGACCATATCCTGCCTATCTCAAGAAGCGAGTGCGTGGCGAAGGTGGGCACATGAGCAACAAGGAATGTGCCGAACTCATCCATGACGTTTGGCATGCATCCATCCGGCACCTTTTCCTTTGTCACCTAAGTGCCGAAAACAACGACCCCGACCTGGCTTATCGTACAGCAGCCCGTGCGCTTCAAAGCGAAGGCGTAAGGGTAGGGCAGGATGTAGTCCTCAGCGTGCTGCTTCGCAACAGCCCGTCGTTGGTCTACGATTTCGACCCTCAGCATAATTCGCCTGCACCCATCCAACTTGAAATCGATTTCGATTGATTCTATAACTACCCTTATAATTCTTATCAACTATGTACAGCGATCCTAAATCCTGTCTCTATTGCACCAACAATGAGACCTTGCACAATCTCATGATCGAGATTTGCCATCTTCGTGTGTCCAGTCTCTTCCTTTTCAAGGAGCAGACCTATCGCGGACGTTGCCTTGTAAGCTACGACCACCATGTCAATGACCTCAACGAACTCAACGACCAACAGCGTAACGACTTTATGGCCGATGTTGCTCAGGCTACCCGTGCTATGCAACGTGCCTTCAATCCCGAGAAGATCAACTATGGTGCCTACAGCGACAAACTCAGCCATCTGCATTTCCACCTTGCTCCAAAGTATGTCGATGGACCTGATTATGGCGGAATTTTCCAGATGAATCCAGGTAAGGTTTATCTCACCGATGCCGAATACCAGGAACTCATCGATGCCATCAAGGCCAACCTCTGATGTTTTTTCATCGTTTTTTTATCACGAATTAGAGATTTTTCGAAGTTGCACGGGCTGTAATTCTTCATTTCTCTAATTCGTGATTATTTTTTTGAGCAAAAAATAGTCGTTAAAACGGCTATCGTGCAAAGCACAGATGCCAACTATGTTCAAACAAATTGGAAAAAGCACTTTTTTTGACGATTTCCCTAAAAATATTTGGTGCGCCCATATTTTTGCTATACCTTTGCACCCGCTGCCGCTAAAAAACCGGCAACACGTTCTTTGAAACACTGAAGATTGATAGAATAGCAAGTAGTACAAGTTAGAAGTTGGTTTAACCAACAACGAGCTTAAGTCAATTTCCTTTTAGAGGATTTGAATTGCCAGCATCAAACAAACGATAAAAAAGTACAACGAAGAGTTTGATCCTGGCTCAGGATGAACGCTAGCGACAGGCCTAACACATGCAAGTCGAGCG
>CACXTQ010000052.1:0-41107 GCA_902770595.1 uncultured Bacteroidales bacterium
GAAAAGAAACATGCTAATAATATAAATAATAATGTTTTCATTGTAAATAAAATTACATCTCAATATATCTTGTTATTGTGCCATCTAATCTCGAAATACTGTTTTAATTTTTATGCCAAAATCTATAAGTTCTTAGTTTAAATTCCGATCGCTTCTTTTACCATCCAGATATTGAAGAATGATTACCATTGTATAAGTGCGCTATTCCATTGTGATACAGTATATCCAAGGGAGCAAAAGGTTCATTTTTATAGGACAATTGAAAATTAGCCGGATCTCCCCCACAATAAGCGTATGGACTGATTCCATAGTACTTCTCTGCCAACGGGTCAATCCTGTCCCACATTGGAGCAATCTCCTTTTGATGGCTGCGAGGACCCTCGAATTTATATTTCTGGAAATTCTTGTTGCTCCCTTTGGTCGCGTCCGATATAAGACACATGTAATCTTGATTTTAAGTTTGAATATGACGTGCAATTATAACAAAAATCTCCCACATATCCAAATCCTTTCCCATCCAAATTCATAAATCGGCCAAAATTCTTCCTCAACCCCCACAACAACCGATTACGCAAAGTCAATATAACATCTATATGCATTGCTAAATGTAACCACGGAAATGATAATAGAGCGTCTGAGAACGTAGATGCTCCATTTACTTGAGAATGTTGTGTGTCAGCGAACGTAGATGCACTATCCACGTTTACGAACGGCGTAACGCAATGTTTAGACGAGTTTCTGCAGGTTGATGTAGAAGCCAGTGACCTCCACTTTGTTGAGCTTGGAGATCGAGAATGTGTTGATTGTGAACATAAATGTTAGGATTTAGGGTAATACTATGTGTCTCGAAATCGTTTCAAAGATTAATTCTCTAATAATCCCTCCATTCGTCGCAACGGGCGCGGAGGTCGTGGGCGGTGGGGGTATCGGGGAAAGTGGTGAGGAGGCGGCGGTAATACAGGAGGTGACGGAGTTGTCGAGCAGCTTGGTCGCGGTCGGTGTAGGTGAGAATGGCTTCGTTGATGAGACGGGTGCTCCACTTAAGGTATTCGTCATGACGATAAAGGGAGGAGTCGGCGGGATAAGGAATGTCGGGGACGGCATCGCGGATGGAATTGTAGTCGAGGTTGCTGCTATGGCGCGTGAGGAACCAACATTTGTGGACGGAGTTGCGGAGACCCAGGGCGTACTGAATCTTGGCATCGGCACGCTTGTTGGGGTCGCGGTCGGACTTCATCGTGTGCTCATACTGAAGCATCGCTTCGGCGAAATGCAGTTTGTAGTCGGGGGCGAGGGAACGGTCCTTGACGAAGGTCTCCATGTCGTAACTGAATGGATTGCGGTGCATATACTCATAGACATTGAGGCGCTGCTGGAATTCGACGGGAACCTTACGCAGATAGTAGATTGCCGTGGCATAGCGACGTTCGCGCAGACACTTGGTGGCAAGGATGTCGTACCAATAGTTGCGGTCGGTCTTGCCACGATGGTTCAACCAACTGTCGAACTCGTCGAGGGGCTGGTAGATGCGTGTGTAATACTGACGGGTAATGTCGTAAGGCAAACGGTCGATGATGGCGAACATCTCGCCGGCATATCCCTTGGTCTTCACCAGGAGGTTTTCGGCGAAGTTTGCCAACTGAATCTCACGGATATACTTGCGGGCCTCGTGCATACGTGGACAAACGGCCTTGAACAGGATGCGCCGCATGGCATCGTTCCAATAGAAGGTGTTGGACACGAGCTGATAGACCTCGCGATGATCGTCATCCTCATCGTCGGCAATTCCCCAATCGTCGTAACGATGCAGACGGGCGAAGACTTCGGGCGTGGCTTCGCGCCTTATCTTGCCTGCAAGCCAACGGAGGTCGGACATCAGTTGGAGTTCGTAGGCCTCGTCGCAAGTGGCGGTCTTTGCATCGAGCCAGATGCGCATGACGCGGTAGGTGTCACGCAAATACGGATCCTTGGGATAGCGCTGGCCCAACTGCAGGTACTTCCTTGCCTCACGTGTCGCACCCTTAATGTCGTAGAGCGCTGCCAAGGTGTAATACCACATGGCCTGCTGATGGCTCTTCTTTTCCTTCACGGCACGATGGGCGACGTTGAGCAGCATTTTGATCTTTTCGTCATCACCCGTGCAGAGCAGCCATTTCTGGACCTCCTCGGCGAGATAGGGTGAATCGGGACAGCGGTCGTAGACAAACTCCAGTTCGTTGTCGATCTGCCCCCCATTGACGGCACGGATGGATGCCAAATCGCCATAGCGCACATAAATCTCGAAGGCCTCGTCGCGTCGGCCCACCTTGCAAAGTGCAGCTGCGGCACGCAGTTCGGCCATCTTGCGAATGGCATCGTCGTTGAGACGGCCTTTGACGCTGTCCCAATAGTCGGCACATGCCTGATAATCCCTCAGCGAGCAGAGGGCACGCATCATCTGGAGCGCATAACGTCCCAGCAGCGGTCCCCTGGTGTAAAGACGGCACTGCCGGACCACTTCTTCGAGCACACGGTAATGGTAACTGTCCTTCACGTCGTAGTACCACGGATCGGTCATGCTGAGACGCACTTCCTCGTTCTGCTTTGCCAGGATGAGGAAGTTGAGGATGTCGGTGCGCTGATGTGCGAGGATCCAACGGATGAAGGCGTTGTCGTGGGCAGACGAAGGACTAGGCTGCTCGCGAAGACTCAGCAGGTAATCGGCATCGGCATGATAGACGATGCGTTCGATGTCGGCAAGGGGGATGGTACGTGACGTCTGACGCTGCCACAGAAGGAGGTTGTCGGCCTTGTAATCGACCTTGCGGTGGATCAGATTGTCGCACGACCAAAGCACAGCATAATCGTAGTATTCGGCTTCGTCCAAGGGCATGATGCGGTAGAGCAGCACTTCGCCCGAATGGGAGGGCCACCATCCGCATGCATGGACGATGGCGGGCAGCAGGAGGGAAAGACTAAGGGCGATAAATCTCGGAAATCTCATGGTCGGTGAATCGTGAAAGGTTGGCAGAATCGAGATGATAAATGATGTTGGATGACGGGTAACCGATGTCCTTCAGACAGGGACGGATGGCACGTTTTGCAGCGATGATCTCGCGGTACAGGCTGGCTTCGTAACGCAGGCAGCCTTCTACGTTGGTGTCCTGGCCTGGACGAAGGATGCCCTGGAACTTGCGATCCTTGAACCACAGGATCCACTGGTAGGTGGGAAAGGCGAAGTCGAGGTGCTTGTCGGCTTCGACATGGCGCATGTATTCCCTAACGACATCACTGCTCAGGATGGAGTTCCTGACGTCGGGATTGACGAGGCTCTCGGTGTTGTAGAGCATGAGGACGCCGTAGTCGATGTCGGGCAAGGTGTCGCGCAACTGGTGCAGACGAATGGTAGCACTGAGGCCTTTTCGTCGTTCGTGCAGCAGGAATCTCACTTCGTGGCAAAGTTCGAAGAAGAGGGGCTTGGTCTCGCGTGTCCAGTCGCAGTCGAGTTGCACTTCGCGATAGGCGATGTGGTTGGCCCAACACATGTCATCGACACGATCGATGATGTGCTCGGCGAGAGAATAAAGCGTAGGGGCGCACTTGAGGGCAGGGATGGTGATGAAGACGACAGGGACGACTTCGACGTCGCCGATGTGCTTGATGGAGTCGCGGAAAATGGTGGTGGCGATGGGCACAGGTTGCTCGCCTTTCCCGTCATAGAGGTTATCGACGCCGACATCGAAGAATTTCAGATACAAGCGTTTGACCTGGTGCTTCTTGAGGAAGTCTTTCTCGTAGGGTGTGGGGTTGTAAACTGTTTTCCAATGATAGATGGCGTTGGCGGGGTGATGCAAGGGTTCTGCGGTGCCTCCTCTCCTATCGTCGGCACACGCCATCAGGGTGAGCATGATGCAAACGAAGGCCAATAAATGTAATGGGTGTTTCATCCTATTCCTTTTTACCGTTAATTCATGGTGCGAAGATAGGACAATTTTTCGAGAATGTCAAGAGAAAGGGCAAAAAAAAAGGCGTTTTTTATAAAACGCCTTTGGTGGAAGGAAGTTGGAAGTGATGGATGTCGCGCCGGATGGCCATCTGGAGGGAACGTGCGAGGGCCTTGAAGATGCCTTCGATCTTGTGGTGCTCGTTCTCGCCCTCAGCCTTGATGTTGAGGTTGATGCGGGCGGCATCGGAGAACGACTTGAAGAAGTGATGGAACATCTCGGTGGGGACATCGCCTACCTTTTCGCGATGGAACTCGACATCCCAGACAAGCCAGGGACGGCCGCCAAAGTCGAGGGCGACCTGGCAGAGGCAATCGTCCATGGGGAGGCAGAAGCCGTAGCGGCCGATGCCGCGCTTGTCGCCGAGTGCCTTGAGGATGCATTCGCCGAGAGTGATGCCGGTGTCCTCGATGGTGTGGTGCTCATCGACGTTGAGGTCGCCTTTGACGTGTATGGAGAGGTCCATGCCTGAATGACGGCCTATCTGCTCGAGCATGTGGTCGAAGAAACCGAGGCCAGTGGAAATGTCGCAACGGCCTGTGCCGTCGAGGTCGAGGGAGATCTGGATGTCGGTCTCCTTGGTGACACGGCTCACGCAGGCACGACGCTCGCCAGCAAAGAGGAATGCGGTGACAGCGTCCCAGTCTTCGGCGATGAGGGCGCAATGGCTGTCCTTGTGTCCGGGCAGGCCGAGTTGATGCTCCTGGAGCCATTCGCGACACTCGTCGGGAGTGCCGTTCTGGGCAAGGAGGATGCCCTGGCAACCGAGGTTTTTGGCGAGCTGGATGTCGGAGATGCGGTCGCCGATGACGTAGCTGTGGGCGAGGTCGTACTCGGTGCCATTGCCTTCGATGAACTTGGTGAGCATGCCTGTGCCAGGCTTGCGATTGGGATGGAAGTCGGCGGGTGTGTGCTCGTCGAAGTAGAATTCGTCGAAATCGACACCTTCGGTGTGGAAGATGCTGAAGATGAGTTTATTGATTCGCTCGAAACGTTTGCGAGGATAGTCTTTGGTGCCGAGGCCGTCCTGGTTGCTGACGATGATGAAGTCGTAGTCGAGGGTGTGGCGAATGAAGGAGAGGTTCTGGATGACACGGGGCAGGAACTCGATCTGCTCGAAGGTGTCGATCTGCTCGGTGATGGGTGGTTCGACAACTAATGTGCCGTCGCGGTCGATGAAGAGAAGCAAAAAAAAAAAAAAAATACTTAACTTGTTCCACATGTAGATGCCGTAGAAACTGTTGATGAGGTAGATGCAGTATTTGGCGGTGGTCATAAAGGAGAAGTCGGAGTCGGACATAAGCCACATGGCGATGTAGGCAACGTTGATGAGGAGCCACATGTACCACTGCTCGACGAATGCCTTGACGGAGACGAACATCGTGACGATGGACATGACGGTGGTGAACGAGTCGAGCCAGAGCTGCGACTTGGTGTCGTAGTCGCTCTTCAAGGTCTGGAAACCGATTTCGCCCCACCCCATCGACTGGAAGAGTGCGGTGACGTGTTCGAACAACCAGGGGCCGAAATAGATGAGGAAGAGACCAAGGCCGAGGGTGCCCAAAGCGACGACAAGGAACGTGGCGAAACGCTGACGCCACGTCATGTAGCGCGTCTTGATGCGGCCGGTGTCGTCGTGACGGCGACGCTTCTTCCACGATTTCCACCCGAAGAACTGCATGGGCAAGTTGTAGAAGAGGCGCTGCAGGAAGTCGCCATAGATGTGGGTGCAGAAACAGATATAGACGTGGAGCACACCTTCGACGATGCCGAAGAGCCAGTTGGCCATGGCACCCTTGGCACCCAGGACGACACAGAAGACACCGAGGATGGCGGAGATGCCGGCAATGATGCCGTTGAAACTATAATTACCCTTAATGACCCACGAGATGACTGCCAGCGTCATGATGGACAAGATCAGGAAGATCTCGAACCAGTTGAGACTGCGGAAAGTGAGCCGAAGCAGCGTAAGATAGCGATTACGTGCCATTCTTTTTAAATAATAATCACGAATCAGAGAATTTGAGAATTATTCGGTTGGACACTTGGAGCAATAAATAATTCGTGAAATTCGCCAATTCGTGACAGTGATAGTTTAATGATATCAATAAGAGCGAGCGAAGAGGACGCGGCGTGCACTGGGCTTGCCGGTTACCATATCGACACCAGGCTCAAGGTCGGAAGGATCCTGTGGAACGAAAGGTATGCAGCGGATGGTAGCCTTGGTCTCGGCCTTGATGTACTCTTCGGTCTCGGTGGTGCCATCCCAATGGCAGAGCAGGAAGCCGCCCTTCTCGATCTCCTCTTTGAACTGCTCCCAGGTATCGACGCGACGAATGTAGCCATCGCGCATCTTGCGAGCCTTCTCGAAGATGTTGTCCTGGATTTCGTCGAGGAGCTTGACAACATGATCGACGATGCCTTCCTGTGGGAGAACCTCCTTCTCGAGCGTATCGCGACGAACGAGTTCGAGGGTACCATTCTGAAGGTCGCGTGCACCAAGGGCGATGCGTACGGGGATGCCCTTCAACTCATATTCGCTGAACTTGAAGCCTGGACGCTTGTTGTCGGCATTGTCGTACTTCACACTGACGCCCTTAGCGCGAAGGCCATCGATCCAAGGCTGGACGTGACGATTGATGGTCTCGAGTTCCTCCATCTTCTTATAGATAGGCACGATGACTACCTGGATGGGAGCGAGCTTTGGAGGAAGGACGAGGCCGTTGTCGTCGGAGTGAGTCATGATGAGTGCGCCCATCAGACGGGTGGAAACGCCCCACGAGGTTGCCCATACGTATTCCTGCTTGTTCTCGGTATTGGTGAAGGTGACATCGAATGCCTTGGCGAAGTTCTGACCCAGGAAGTGGCTGGTACCCGACTGGAGGGCCTTGCCGTCCTGCATCATGGCTTCGATGGTGAAGGTGTCGATGGCGCCTGCGAAACGCTCGTTGGGTGACTTTGGACCCTTGATGACAGGCACGGCCATGTACTTCTCGGCGAAGTCGCCATAGACGTTGATCATCTGCATGGCCCGCTGCTCGGCCTCCTCACGGGTGGCATGGGCGGTGTGGCCTTCCTGCCAGAGGAACTCGGAGGTACGGAGGAACATGCGTGTACGCATCTCCCAGCGCATGACGTTGCACCACTGGTTGCAGAGGATAGGCAAATCGCGGTGAGAGGTGATCCAGTTCTTGTAGGTTGCCCAAATGATGGTTTCGGAAGTTGGACGAACAATGAGTTCTTCTTCGAGTTTTGCCTCGGGATCGACCACGACACCAGCGCCGTTGGGGTCGTTCTTGAGACGATAGTGGGTAACAACGGCACATTCTTTTGCAAAACCCTCGACATGCTCGGCCTCACGGCAGAGGTATGACTTGGGGATAAGAAGTGGGAAATAGGCGTTCTGTACGCCAGTAGCCTTGAACATGTCGTCAAGGGTACGCTGCATCTTTTCCCAAATTGCGTAGCCATAAGGTTTGATGACCATACAGCCACGTACTGCTGCCTGCTCAGCGAGGTCGGCATTCACGACCAGGTCGTTGTACCAACGGGAGTAGTCGTCGGTACGCTTGGTCATCTTGTTTAGTTCTTTTGCCATTTTTAATTTATTATTATTACGGTAATTGTCCACGTTTAGCCCAACGGAGCATTTTGCGGTTGGGGACGAAATAGATGGTGATGCGACGATTCTTTTCGCGCTGCTGGATGTTGGCATTCTCGTTGCGCGGGACCTTGTTGGCCCATCCGTAGCAATGCATCTCGGAAGGACCTACGCCCTGGCGAGCATACCATCGATAGACCTGACGGGCACGACTTCCGGAGATTTGCTGCAGATACTTTTCGCTGCCATTGTTGTCGCTGTAGGCAGCGATAATCATCGTGGCAACCGCATCGGAGCCCTTCACGAAGCGCAACAAGGGACGAAGGTAGGCATCGGCAGAAAGCAACAGCGTGCTGTCGTTTTGAGAGAAGAGCATACGGGCGGGGATGGTCACCTTTAGGATACTCTCGTTGGAACCCGTAAGGTTGAACTCGACCGCCTTAAGGAACTTCAGACGTTGAGCCTGCTGCACCCAATAGTGACGCACGTTCTTCATCGTCTGATAATCGCCATTGACCATCGCAAAATCGCCATAGTGCTCCTGTTCGATTTCGCTCATGTGCTCATAGTTCTGCGCCTTCAGGGGAAAGCACAGAACCACAGTCAGGAAGACTAAAAACAAACGGGAAAGGGTACGATGGGTCATCTTAGGCAAGGCTGTCTTCGTAATCTAATTCGGCATCAATAATCCAACGGATGGAATCTGGATTGGTGTCGAAATGGCAATCCTTGTCCTTCTTGCACTCCTTCGACACGAAATTGACGATGTCGTCCATGTCGATCTCGATCTCTTCATCGGTGTCGAGGAATCCATTGCGCTGATAGTAATCGACCATCGTGTCGGTGATGAGCAGGATGTCATCGTCGGTGTATTTGCCCTGCAGTTCCTGCGGGATGTGTGACTGGATGAAACGCACAGCAGCTTCATCGTCGTATATGCTGTCTTCTAATTTTTCGGACATAGTTTTGAAGGGATATTAAAGGATTCTTAGGGATACTAAGGGATTCTTAGGGATATTTAGGGATATTAAAGGACGATGCCTTTGCCTTGAACCGTTTTGACGCAGCAATCAATAATTAATTGTTATTTGCTCAAGGTTCCTGCATCGGCTCGTCATCTTCATCGGGATTGGGAGCCTGGGACTTGCGTTTGAAGAGCGGGTTGAGGAGACTCTCAGCCTTCTCAATCACGGGGCGATTGAAGTCGTTGAACTGCTTTACGCCCTTCTTCAAGTTGCCCTGAATCATGTAGTGGATATCCTCGAAAGCATAACGCACAGGCTCGAGTACGCTCGACGTGGGATGTTCGGGACAAATGATATTCAACTGGCCAGGGTGCATCTCAATGTCGAGCACGCCATCCATCTGCATGGGTTCGCCATCGACATGAACAGCATTGGCATGGGGCATGATGATACGCAGGTGGCTCGAACGGAAGGACATCACATTGGCGTTCTGATCGAGTTCGCGCGTAAACAACTGGACCGCCATCTTGGGGATGTCCATGAGTGGAGCCCGTCGGACCAGGGTGACGTCGAAGAGTCCGTCGGACATGGAGGCATGGGGCGTGATGTAGGCATTGTTGCCCCACTGCGAGGCGTTGCCGATGGCAATGAGGAAAGCCTTCTCCTTGACGCGCCCGTCGTCGGTGTAGATGACGTAAGTGGCAGGTTCGTAGTCGGCCACGAGTTCGCTGAAACAACGGAGGTAAGTGAGAGGACCTCGCGTACCAGCCTCGGCAAACTTGGCAGAAACCTGCGCATCGAAGCCCACACCTGCCGTGCAGAAGAAGATGTTGCCATTGACGGAGCCATAATCGACCTTGATGCTGTAGCCATCGCGAATACATTCGAGCGACTTGGTAATGTCGAGAGGCAACTGCAAGTGGCGTGCAAGACCATTACCGCTACCCATGGGGACGATGCCAAACTTGACCGGAGAGCCAACCAGTGAACGACCGGTCTCGTTGATGGTGCCGTCGCCGCCGATGGCGATTACGGTGTCGATGCCACGTTCGACAGCTTCCTTGGCCAACTCGCTGGCATGACCTGCATACTCAGTGAATCGGATGTCAACATCGAACCCATCCTCCGACTTCAGAATCTGGCGCACAAGAGCAGGTATCTCGTCCTTTGGACGAACACCGGCAATGGGGTTTATGATGACTAGAACTGTTCTCATTTAATCAAATTCGGCAGTCAGAAAGGGGTTACTAAATAACAATGCTGCAAAGATAATGATTTTTTCGGCAAAAAGTGGATTTTATACGGATTTTTTGACTAATTAACGAAAAAGCATTGTTTTTGCACCGAAAGTGGCAAGTGGAAGCACTTATTTAGACTGAAGTCTAATATTGACTGATGTTATAGAGATTCTTCATCTTTACCTCTTCGGCGGGGGTGCTGAGGAGGGTGATAAGTTGCTGGGGAGTCAGGCTCAACTTGGGCTGGAAGGCATCGCTATGCATATAGTTGAGCACGCTGCCCAGGAAGGCACGTCCCTCGGGGTATTTGGAAGCTTCGTCGAGGTCACTCATCACGATGAGGAGGTTGCCCTCTCCCACCTTGCATTCGAGGACAAGACCGAGCTTGTGATTGCGCTCGAAATTATCGACCACCTGCACCATGGGAAGATAATCCTTGGGCCAGGCATCGAGGATGAGCGGATGACTGTGATGGAGAACGGGGAACCACTGCCAACTTGTGAAGCCATCGGTGGGGAAACCGGAGAAGAGCGGTTGCTTGGGATCGGTGAGGATGCCCAACGTACCAGGCGAGAGGGAGCGATTGTTGTTCTCGCAGATGGTCTTGAACATGCGATAGTTCCAATAGTCGGTCATGAAGAGTGGACCGACAGTGCAAGGCGACTGACGAGGCGTGAGCAGCACCTTGCCACCCAGCTGCAACTGAGCGAGCACCTCAGAGGTGAGGCTATCACAACGGACGATGTCCTTCGACAACTTGGAAATCCAATTGTCGTTGTTGCACGAAGGATAGACCCAAAGCGGATAACTGTTGGCAGCCTCGGTGCCATCGATAGTGAGATGGAGGTCCATGCGGGTAGGCTGCTTGATGTACGAAAGATTGACCTGCAAAGTTCCAGCTGTGAAGAGACCGAAGATGTCGGAAGTGATGGTCATCTTGCCGCTTGAAAGGCAATTGCCGTTGGCATCGAGGCTCCACTTCAAGGTCTTGCCCTTCAAAGAGACGTCACCATAGTTGGCTATCTGGATTTGGCCATAGAGACCAGCACCTGTGGTGTAGCAATAACTATCGGTGATGAACATGGGCACAACGGGCGAACACCACTGACGCCATTCCTCACGGCTGCAAATGCCTTTGTTGTCCATAAACGCATCGAGGATGCCCACATAGGCCGACCCCTGACCGGGATAATCCTGCAAGTCGAGCAGCTGATAGCCTGCCATGTCGGGCGTGCGAAGATCAAGCTCGATATCGGCCTTGTAGAGTTGGGCACTCCAACGACCCGTAGCCTCGTGATAAGCCTTAGCCTGATCGCCCAAGCCAGCATCCTGGAGACGCTGACGGAAGACTTCGAGATTGTAGGGATAGAGCACCCCCGTATATTTCTCGATTTCGTCGAAATCGGGATAGATCTGGAACTGACCCGTCTCATGGCTGATGACCGGAACATCGCACAACTGACAGCCTTCTTCGAGCGTACGTGTCGAACCAGGGCGAAAATGATTGAGCACACCTCCATCGGCCACATCGGCAAACGAGAACGAACCGCGGGTGTGGGTATTGTAGTTGCCCCAGCCTTCACCTCCGACACGACATGTGGTGAAATAGTCCATTCCAGGCTTTACGCCCTGGTAACCCAAGTAATAGTTGGAACCAAAAGTGTAGAACTTGTCGGGACAGACGGCACGGAAATCCTTGACGAAACGTTTCATGGCGTCGATACTTCCCCATAGTTCGTTGCCAAGGGCCATGAAGACGAACGACGGATGATGACCATATTCCTTGAGGATGTTGATGCCTTCCTTGTGAAGGAATGTCATCAGGACGGAATCCTTTTCGTTGAAATCGCCCCAGAACGGGAGTTCGGGCTGCATATAGATGCCAAGGCTGTCGGCAGCCGTGAATGCAGCCTCAGGAGGACACCAGGAGTGGAAACGAATGTGGTTGATTCCGTAATCCTTGCAGATGCCCAGGTACCAGAGCCATTCATCCACTGTCATGGCCACATGTGCATGGAGGGGCCAGACACAAGCATCGTGCTTGCCGCGCAGGAAGATGCGATGACCATTGGCATAGAAATGACGACCTTCGATGTGGAAGTCGTTGAAGGCAGGATTCACCTTGGCAGGACGCACCTTGGCTTTCTCGTTGCCTGAAATGAGGCAGATGTTGCCGATGATGCCATTCCAATTGGTTTGTGTATCCTCGGTATAGGCGTGGCTGTTGCCATAGATCTGCTCGGGCACCCCTTTGGAGTTATCGACCATGATGGTGAGATCGTGACGGCCTGGGGCAAGATAATCGAACGTAAAGCGTTGGGGCGTAGAGATGTTGTTGGACGTACCTACATATTTGCCATCGACATAGACACGGGTCAACTTGGTGCGTTCGAGGATGAGCGTCCAGGACAGAGAGTCGGCAGGCACTTCGAACGACTTGTTGTACCAAGCCTCGCCCTTGTAGCTGAAACGACGGGAGAGACGCGTGGTCTCGGTCTTGTCGGCACAGGGTGCGCCCAAACCATTGGTGTCGGTTGTACCAGGCAAGGTCACTGCGTAGTTGTACTGGGCACTATCGAAGCCCATACGCCAACGTCCAGCAAGGTCGATGACCTGCTGACGCTGGTTGTTATCACTCGATTGTGGGTTTGCCAAAAGTCTATCGCAGCATGCCAATGCCATGATGGACAAACCGAAACATACTGTCCTTATCTCCATGATCAGGTATAAGAAAAAAGATAATCTAAAACTGGTTTATCGTATTTTCTATCCCGAATTATCGAATTATAGAATCATTGCGAATGGAAGGGCACCGCAATAATTTTCAAATTCTCTAATTCGTGATAGAAATAAAAAGATTTCGAGAGCTATTGAACCAGACAGGCGTCCATCTCTTTCTTGATGAGGGCCTTGTCGAGGTTCTGACCGATGAAGACAATCTTCTGCATACGATCGCCATAGACCTCGTCCCAATCGCGGCGAAGGTTGGCATCGCGCTCCAGCATCATTTCGAGTTCGCGCTTGGGCATGGTAGCGAACCAACTGCCGGCATTGCGAACGGTGGTCTGACGACCAGCCTGCTCGAAGACGTAGCAGACGTCCTGTTCGTCGGAGAAGTAGCAAATGCCCTTGGCACGGATGATGTTCTTTGGCCAACGACGTGCCACGAAGTCGTCGAAGAGACCGAGGATGATGGGCTGGCGGGCATAATAGACGTAGGTTCCGATGCCATATTCATCGGCTTCTCCTTCCCCATCGTGATGATGATGGTGGTGATGATGTTCGTGATCGTGGTGGTGATGATGTTCATGGTCATCGTCATCGTCGTCTTCATCGTCATCATCGTCATGATCGTGATGATGGTGGTGATGCTCATGCTCGTCATCGTGATGATGGTGGTGATGCTCGTGTTCGTCATCATCATCTTCTTCATCATCATCGTGGTGATGATGTTCGTGGATTTCGGCATCTTCGTCGAGATCACCTTCGACCTTCTGAATCCATGTGGCCGAAGTGGCTACGGATTCGAAATCGAACATTTGGGTATTGATAAGCAGCTCGAGGGGAACGTCACAATAATCGCATTCGATGATCTTTGCTTTTGGCTGCAAAGCGCGGATGATGTCGTGGATTCGCTTCAGATCCTCTTTGCTGACCTCTGAGGCCTTGTTGAGCAAGATCATGTTGCAGAATTCGACTTGCTGGATGATCAGATTCTCGATATCGTCTTCGTCAAGATTCTTGCGTGTGAGCGATTCGCCGCTTTGGAACTCGTCCTTCATGCGAAGGGCATCGACAACGGTAGTGATGCAATCGAGGACAGGGATACCGCCTTTGAGCGCATCTTCGGCCACCACATTGGGAATAGAACAGATTGTCTGCGCGATTGGTCCAGGCTCACATACACCCGATGCCTCAATGACGATATAGTCGAAACGATTCTGATTGACCAGATCGTTCAGTTGCTGGATGAGGTCCATCTTCAAGGTGCAACAGATGCAACCGTTCTGCAAAGCCACGAGCGAGTCATCGCTTTGACCAACGACGCCACCCTTCTGGATGAGATCAGCATCAATATTCACTTCGCCGATGTCGTTGACGATAACTGCAAAACGAATGCCCTTCTCATTGGTCAGAATACGATTGAGAAGGGTTGTCTTACCACTGCCCAGATAACCGGTGAGCAGAAGGACCGGAACTTGCTTGAATTTCATAATCGATTATAATTGTCGAAGAATAGCCTGAATTTTCTCGAATGTAGTGATTCGAGTTGGAACGAGTGGCAGGCGCAGCACGTTCTCACAATAGCCCATAGCACTGAGCATGGCCTTTACACCGGCAGGATTGCCATCGACAAAGAGCAGCGAGAAAAGCTCCTTGAAACGATGATGGATAGTGAGCGCGTTCTGATAGTCGCCATTGAGAGCCAGGCGCACCATGCGTGCAAATTCGCCTGGAAGCGCATTGCCAATGACCGATACCACACCCTCGGCACCCAAAGTAATAAGCGGGAAGGTGATGCCATCGTCACCACTGAGCACCGTGAAGTTTCGAGGCTTATTCTTAATGATGTCATCAATCTGATCGAAATTGCCAGACGCTTCCTTGATTGCAATGATGTTCGGATTGTCGTAAGCCAAACGCAACGTGGTTGCAGCAGTCATATTCACACCTACACGACCCGGCACGTTGTAAAGGATGACGGGGATGGGCGAAGCCTTGGCAATGGTGGAGAAATGCTGATAGAGGCCCTCTTGTGAGGGTTTGTTGTAATAGGGCACTACACTGAGTACGGCATCGACACCACGCCAATCGGAGGTTCGGAGTTCGTTGACGACAGCCATCGTGTTATTGCCGCCACAACCAATGACAATAGGGACACGACCACGCACCTGGTCGGTTACTACCTGACGCACTTTAGCTCGTTCTTCGGGGGTGAGGGTCGGTGTCTCGGCAGTAGTACATAGAACGCAAAGAAAGTCCGCTCCGCTGCTTACCTGGAATTCGACCAGATGTTGCAGAGCGTCGTAATCAACCGACATGTCGGCTTTGAAAGGAGTGACAAGGGCTATGCCCATGCCTTTGATTTTACCCATATATAATAAAAAATAGCGATTTTCGGGCGCAAATATAATAAATATATTGTATTTTTCGCCAAAAAACCGCAATTTTTTAATCAAACTTTCAGCGCACCGACAATTTCCGATACATTTTGACAGCCATGCCGGTCAAGATATTCATCAATGCCATCGATGATCTTCATGGTTACTGTGGGGTCGATGAAGTTGGCTGTGCCCACCTCGATTGCCCTTGCTCCGCACAGCATGAACTCGATTGCATCGGTGGCGTTCATGATGCCTCCAAGGCCTATAATCGGGATCTTTACGGCATTGTAGACCTGCCATACACAACGCAAGGCGATAGGCTTGACTGCTGCGCCTGACAGACCTCCGGTGACTGTGCTCAAGATGGGACGTTGACGTTCGGCATCAACAGCCATGGCAAGCACCGTGTTAATCAGGCTGACCGAATCGGCGCCCGCATCCTCCACAGCTTTTGCGATTTCGGCGATGCTAGTCACATTGGGTGTCAGTTTTACGATGAGAGGCTTCTGATAGACGTTGCGTACCTCTCGGACCACCTCAGCAGCCATTTCGGGCTTTGTACCGAAACCCATGCCTCCGGCCTTTACATTGGGACAGGAAATGTTCAATTCGATGGCCGGGATGGTTTCCACTTCGTTCAGCATTTGAGCACCTTCGACGTATTCTTCGATGCAACTGCCGCTGAGATTGACGATGACGTTGGTCTTCAAAGAGGCAAGTTGAGGATGGATATGCTCAATATAATAAGCGACACCCTTGTTCTGCAAGCCAACCGCATTAATCATGCCCGATGGCGTCTCGGCAAGACGTGGATAAGGATTGCCCTGACGTGGATGAAGTGTTGTGCCCTTGACAATAAAACCTCCCAGGCGTTCAAGGTCGATGAAATCGCTGAATTCTGTGCCATAGCCAAAGGTTCCCGAAGCGGTAAGCACAGGATTCTTCAAGGTCAGTCCTGCTATATTTGTCGTAAGATTTGCCATAATCTTTCAAATGTCATTAAGTTGATTGATGTCTTGAATTAAGCCGATGTTTCCTACCATTTGAGGTCCTTGATGTCAAACACCGGACCATCGGAGCAGACGCACTTATGACCATCCTTGGTGTCCTCAACGCAGCAAAGGCAAACACCGAGGCCACAAGCCATCTTGTTCTCGAGCGAGACCTCACAGAAGTGGGGACGTTCGTTCTGCTTCCAGGAAGAAACCAAACGTGCCACAGCCTTCATCATAGGACCAGGGCCACAAACACGGATAGCATCGAAAGAACCTTCCTTCAAGACTGAATGCTGTGTCACAAACCCGCGCTGGCAATCCAAGCCTTCGAGGACCGAACCATCTTCGGTAGTAATATATACATTTCCGACTTTGCGGAACTGTGCAACTTGTGCGATTTCTGCGCAACTTTTTCCACCAAGAAGGAAGCTAACCCGGGCACCACGTTGCTTCAACTGATAACCTGTTTCGAGCAGAGGTGCAACACCAACGCCACCACCAATCAGCAGATAATGCATGTCAGGTACCTGCTCTTCGATGGTGAAACCATTGCCCAGGGGATATATAATATTTAATTGATCGCGCGCGCGCAGGCACGAAAACCTGTTGGTGCCATGACCAGCACGCTGAATGAGGAGCCACATCTCGTTGGCATCATAATCGACACGATGGATCGAGATAGGGCGACGGAGGAAGACACGGGGTTCGTCATCGACCCGCAACTCAGCAAATTGTCCAGCACGACATGGCGCGATAGGCGAACCATCGGCTGGTGTAAGGCGTAAGATAAAGAGCCGATCGGACAACTGTTCGTTGGCTACCACCTTGAAGTCTGTAATATACTTTTTCATTTCTTTATAATTTGCGTCAGAATCAACGTTCATCATTTAAACGTATAAGACATCGTTTTATTGTGTGAACGTCGATTGTAGGCCATTATTTGACGTATACATTTTTAAAAATACGGCCGAAAATAGGTTGATGATTTTTATCATTAGGATAAAGGGGAATGGTTTTCCAGAAGAAAAGAATAATAACGAATTTAATCTATAACAAAATTCGACTAAACAAGGCGCAAAATACTTATAAATAGATGTTTACATATAGCAAATTATTGGTGATTTTCTCGTTATGCATATTTTTGCATAAAGGGCTATTTCACACCACAGAACATTTACCTAGAATGCATCCTATATTGCTCTCATTTTTAGTTGTTTACACACACATATGCGTTTTGTATATTTTACTTATACGCAGCACATGGAATAAATCATCGCTGAATTGGAAAAATATGCCTAAAAATATGCGATTTGCATACATTCTGCATATTTCGATTTTATTGGGAAAACCCTTTCAGAGGCCAAAAATCTGTAATGATTTTTTTTGAAAAATTTCTGCCAAAATATTTGGAGATATCAAGATTTTTTTTTAATTTTGCAGTCCAAATAAAACCCTATCTAGTATGGATACCCATCAATTCTCCAATATATTTCTCCCACGCCTGGTTTATGAATACGTAAGAGGAACAATGCCTCTGCATGCACTGGTTGATCTTGACTTATGGAGGAAAGTATTTCCCTATAAGGGGAACAAACGGAACCCTCAGCTCAACTTGAACCTGGTCCAGTTCATCTGCCAAGCGCTCCCAGATCGCACGCTGCTTTTCATCTTCTTGCTTCCCCAGCCCAAGAAGCCTGAAGAGGCAAAGTTTGCCGTCATACGCTTGAAACCCGAAGAGCACGCCGTAAGACGCGCTGTCTATTATACGCTGTCAATGCCCCAGAGCGACGAAGATCCCTGGGATATCTGCCATCTCCCCCTACCGCTCGGCGCGGACAAGATGGAACTCAAGTTTAAGCAGAAGGCAAGTGGTGGTGATGACTTGTGCAACTTCATTCGGGATGTGCAACAAATCGATTTCAACGACGAAAGTTACAACAAGTCACTGCTTGATGACTTCCGCGATTTGTTTGGCAATATTTTCGGACAGCAATAATGACAGTTGCAAATGATAACCATAGTGCCAAATACTAATTATTGTTATTATTTGGCATTTTTCTTTCATATTATTTTGTCGTGCGCGCGAGATTTCTTATCTTTGCGCCACTTTTTTATATAAGGTATAGATTCTATTCCATTTTACTCATGACTTTCGACCTGAAGTCCGATTACAAGCCGATGGGCGACCAGCCAGAAGCCATCCGTCAACTGTCGGAAGGTGTGTTGTCAGGTATCCCTGCTCAAACCTTATTGGGTGTTACGGGATCCGGTAAGACATTCACCATGGCGAATATCATCCAACAAACAGGGCGCCCTACCCTCATTCTCAGTCATAACAAGACACTTGCCGCACAGCTCTACAGCGAGATGCGCGCCTTCTTCCCTAACAACCAAGTCGAGTACTTCGTCAGCTACTACGACTATTACCAGCCAGAGGCATATCTGCCAGCCAGCGACACGTATATCGAGAAGGACCTGGACATCAACATGGAACTCGACCAACTCAGGCTTTCAGCTACCTATGCGTTGCTGTCGGGTCGAAGGGATGTCATTGTGATTTCTTCGGTCAGTTGCCTCTATGGCATCGGCAATCCCGAAGATTTCCACAACAATATGATCACGGTGGAAGTTGGCCAGCAGATTGGCAGGGATGAGTTGCTCCGTGCTCTGCTGAATGCACAATATACCCGCAACGACGTAGCCCTCCAACGCGGAAATTTCCAATGCAAGGGTGAGACGGTGGATGTTTTCCTGGCAGCCACCGACCTGATTGTGCGCATCCACTTCTGTTTTGACGAAATCGAAGAGATCGAAACGCTTGATGTTATGACCGGGCATACGCTGCAACGCATGGATCGCTACGTGATCAGCCCCGCCAACATCTTCACGACCACGAAGGACCGTGTAGATCGTGCCGTGGACGAGATTGCATTGGATTTAGGCAAGCAAATCAATTATTTCGAGAGCATTGGCGAGCCCGAAAAAGCAGCACGCATCAAGGAACGCGTGACTTATGACCTGGAAATGATCAAGGAAGTAGGTTACTGCTCGGGCGTGGAGAATTATTCGCGCTATTTTGACGGACGTCCACCTGGAAGCCGTCCCTTCTGCCTGCTGGATTATTTCCCAAAGGATTTTCTGCTCATCGTCGATGAGAGCCACGTCACTATTCCTCAGATTCACGCCATGAGCGGAGGCGACTTCAAACGAAAATCGACGCTCGTCGAATATGGATTCCGTCTTCCTGCCGCCATCGACAACCGCCCATTGAAGTTCGAAGAATTCGAGGCCCTCACTCCTACCACCATATATGTCAGCGCCACTCCTGCTGATTACGAACTGGAGCGAAGCGAAGGTATCGTGGCCGAACAGTTGATTCGCCCAACGGGCCTTCTTGATCCGACCATCGAGGTGCGCCCATCTGAAAATCAGATTGATGACTTAATGGAAGAGATACAGAAAACCATCGAAGCTGGCGAGCGCACTCTGGTCACCACACTGACCAAGAAGATGGCCGAGGAACTTGACGAATATCTACGCGAACATGGCATACATTGCGCCTATATCCATTCGGATGTAGATACGCTGGATCGTGTTCGCATTATGGACGAATTGCGCGAAGGCACCTACGATGTTCTGGTCGGCGTCAATCTGCTACGCGAAGGCCTTGACCTTCCCGAGGTGTCGCTTGTGGCCATTCTTGATGCTGATAAGGAAGGTTTTCTTCGCAACGAAAGGAGCCTGACGCAAACGGTTGGACGTGCAGCACGCAATGTTCATGGACGCGCCATCATGTATGCTGACACGATTACCGGCTCGATGCGCCGATGCATCGACGAGACCGAACGTCGTCGCATGAAACAGATGCACTACAACGAAGAAAACGGCATCACTCCTACACAAATCGTAAAGCCACGCAAGAGCCTTTTGGACAACGAACAACTCACCGACACGCGCACGTCGTTCGAAGCACGAAAGCAGCAAACGATTGCACCTCAGATTGATGAAAGCATCTTCAACATGCAGGTAGCCGACAGCAGCCCAGTAGGGCACGAACATAGATTACAACCACTTACGAAAGAATTTCTGCAAACGGAAATCGACAAGACCAAGCAAAAGATGCTCGCTGCAGCCAAGGCCCTCGACTTTATGGAAGCAGCCAACCTGCGCGACTATATGCTGATGCTTTCGGAAAAACTGGAACACCTGAAACATTAATTAATCATCGACAAACAATAAACTACCCTCTCTGGAATGAAAAGTGACATCGAAATTGCGAACGAGTGTAAACTGGAACGCATTGAAAAGATTGCCGAGAAGTGCGGAATCGCAACCACAGACATCTATCCTTATGGTCATCACATCGCCAAAGTACCGTTGAAGTACATCAACGACGAGAAAGTCAAGAAGTCGAACCTTATCCTTGTGACATCAATCTCTGCCACCAAGGCGGGTATCGGCAAGACCACCACGTCGATAAGCCTGAGCCTTGGCCTTAACCACATCGGCAAGAAAGCCATCGTCGTGCTTCGCGAACCCTCGTTAGGCCCTTGCTTCGGCATGAAAGGTGGTGCAGCAGGCGGTGGCTATGCGCAAGTGCTGCCCATGGAGAAAATCAACCTCCACTTCACCGGTGACTTCCATGCCGTGACCTCAGCCCACAACACCATTACAGCCCTGCTCGACAACTATTTCTATCATCGTCGCAAGGAACTGCCACCCTTGAAGCAAGTACTCTGGAAACGTGTGCTTGACGTCAACGACCGCAGCCTGCGCAAGATCATCCTTGGCCTCGGCGGACAAAGCAACGGTGTTCCTGCTGAAAGCGGATTCGACATCACACCAGCCAGTGAGATCATGGCCATCCTTTGCCTGGCCACCAGTCGTGAAGACCTACGTCGTAGAGTAGAGAATATCCTACTCGGCTATCGATACGACGATACTCCATTCACTGTCAAGGATTTGGGTTGCGCTGGAGCCATCTGCGTGCTGCTCGATGATGCCCTTCTCCCCAACCTTGTGCAAACCACAGAGAACACACCTGCTATTGTTCATGGTGGTCCTTTCGGCAACATAGCACATGGATGCAACACCATCCTGGGCACCGAACTTGGCATGTCGCTGGCCGACTATTGCATCACAGAAGCAGGATTCGGTGCCGACCTAGGAGCCGAGAAGTTCCTCAACATCAAGTGCCGCAAGGCCGGTCTCTGCCCCAAACTCACCGTGATTGTCTGCACTTGCAATGGCCTCAAGATGCACGGAGGCGTGCCCACCGACAAAATCAAGGAGCCCAACCTTGAAGGCTTGAAGCGCGGATTTGCCAACCTTGACCGACATGTTGCCAACATGCAAGGTTTCGGACAGACTGTCCTCGTGGCCTTCAATCGCTTTGCCAATGACACTGACGAAGAGATCCGCTGCCTCATTGACCATTGCGAAGAGGAACTCGGCGTGCAATGCGTCATCAACGATGGTTATGCACATGGTGGCGAAGGTGCCACAGAACTGGCAAAGGCTGTCGTCGAGACCATCGAAAAGAATCCATCAAAACCGATTCTCAACTTCACCTATCAGGACTATGATACACCCAAGGACAAAATCAAGGCCGTAGTCAAGAAAATCTATGGTGCAGGAAGTATCACATTCAGCGAGAAAGCAAAGAAGATGCTCACCTTGGTTCATAACCAAGGTCTCGACAGCTTACCCGTCTGCATTGCCAAAACGCAGTTCTCGTTCACTCCCGACCCCAAACTCGTGGGAGCACCCACGGGATTCAACTTTGTCATCAGCGATATCGTCATCAACCAAGGTGCCGAGTTCATTGTGGCCATTGCAGGCGAAATGATGCGTATGCCAGGCCTTCCAAAAGCACCTTCGGCAGAGCTCATCGACATTGATTCCAATGGCGTCATAACAGGCTTATCGTAACCTTCTCAAAGTTCTTCGACCTAATTTTTCGAAAAAAGATCGGAAAATATAGACAAAAAAATAGAGGCTGTGTGATCTCATTGTCACACAGCCTCTTTCCTATCTTTTTGTTTACAAGTCGAGATTACCTTTCACATGTCAGGAAAGTACGTCAACGCTACTGTTTCACCAGGTCGGAGATGAAGACAAGCTTGTCCTCCCATCCATCGGCAAAGATATTCGGGGAATGGGTGGTCATAATGATCTGGCAATTGGGGTTCAAGTCAAGCATCAATTGGATAAGTCTGTCCTGCCATTCGATATGCAGAGAGATCTCGGGCTCATCCAACAGAAGCACCGTCGAACGATCCTCCATCAGGAAAAGCGTGAAGAGGAGCAGGAGGATCTGCTTTTCGCCTGCCGATAGTTTCTCCATATCGATGATTTGCTTTCCCTTACGGAAGATTACACGGTTCTTATCGTCGATGTCGATGGACTTACCGGTCATCAGGAACAAGGAATTAATCAATTCAAAAAATTTATCAATTCTCTCCTGCTTATACATGGCAGCACGCAGGTCCTTGAGCATACTCAAACGATAGTCGGAGAAACTGAACACGTCAGGATTGCGCTGATAGAGCACCTGATCGAGTGTCAGACCAAGTTGTGACAATGACGACTTCTTCGAAGCTGGAACGTCGAAAGTATTGACGTAGTAGAAGCAGGACTGCGATTCGAAACCGCCAAAAGCCGGCTTTTGAACAACCTGCTTGCCATCGCAAAACATTTCCCCCTCCGCAGTCTCTCCTGTCTCCTTATTGGTAATCAACGTGTTGATATGGACCTTGGCTTTCAACTGCTTGATGAACTTATCGTCCTTCATCAGAACCGCACGAATCAGATTCAGCATGGTTGTCTTGCCGAAACCATTCTGTCCGACCACAATATTGATATTGGGATCCAAACCACGCCATTCGAGCGAGGTGTCGCCCCACATGGAGTCGATAACGATGTCTTTAATATGTACCATAGGACTGAATTTAGGGTGTTCTGAGAAGATATGAAGGGTTCTGAGGTGTCTGAAAAGTTAATCAGAACAACTTGCTGGGGTATAGGCCGGAGTCATGCAACTCCTTGAACTTGGCCACAAAAGTAACGCCGAACCAGCGCGATGGGGTATCGAGCACCTTACAGGTCGCCTTGCCGCTGTTGATGAGGGTATCGACAACGAGAGGGATGAAGAACTCCGACTTGAGTTCCTGTCCATGCTCCTTGAGGAAGGCTACGAAGCACTCTTCGGAATACTTGAAGTAATCGGGTGTCAATGCCCACATGTTCATGCTGACTGGGGTATTCTCAGCAAGCTCGGTCTTGCCTTCGGGTTCGATGAATCGGATCTTGCCATCCTCTTCACGAATAATCTTTGTGCGTTCGGTCACCTTGGTCAGGTAGCCCTCGGCATTGGTTTCGCAGACACCACGTGCTACTGTTCCACCTTCCGAAAGAGTGTTGCAAACGCGATAGCCCACCATTGCATAGTTGCCAGTGGTTCCTTCAACACTGGTGAGGTAGTCGGCAAGTACCTGGAAACTTTCGCTTCCGTAGTAGTCGTCGGCATTGATTACGGCAAATGGCTCATGAATGACGTCCTTGCCCATCAGAACCGCATGATTGGTGCCCCATGGCTTCTCGCGGCCTTCGGGAACCTTGAAGCCTGCAGGAAGGTTGTCAAGATCCTGGAAGACGAGTTCAACAGGAATGCGGCCTTCATATTTCGAAACGATCTTCTCACGGAAGTCCTTTTCGAAGACACGACGAATGACGAAAACCACTTTACCAAAGCCAGCCTTGATAGCATCGTAAATAGAGTAATCCATGATGGTTTCGCCATTGGGTCCAAGACCATCCAGTTGCTTCAATCCACCATAACGGCTGCCCATGCCGGCAGCAAGAACAAAGAGTGTTGGTTTCATTGTGTTTCTTTTTTTTTGTTATTTAAATAAACAATGTTGCTTATATTGTACTGCAAAAATACAAAAATATTGTGTAACTTCGCCAAAAAAATGCTTAAAAAATATAAAATCGTTAAAAAATGACGAATTCTTTGCAAATTTTGGCGAACTTATTAAAAAAATCATCATCTTTGCATCGGATTATAATTAACAAACAACTAAAACGATACGCCTATAGGAAACATCTACTCTAGTATTAATTAATATAGAGATCAGATGAAAAATCTTTCAGATGACAGACTCCTCACCCTGTTCGAACAAGGGGTGAATGAGGCTTTCGATGAACTATTGAACCGCTACAAGGAGAAACTGTACACCTACATTTACGTTCTCGTACAGAATCGCGAGATGGCTGAAGACATCTTTCAGGATACGTTCACCAGAGTCATCGTTACGATCAAACAGAAACGCTACAACGAGAAGGGTCGCTTCCAGGGATTCCTTTATCGTGTGGCGCGTAACTTGATTGTCGACAACTATCGTCAGGAGCAGAATGCACAATTCGTCAACCCCACCGAAGCGGGATACGACATCTTCAACGACACAGAACTCTGCTCACCATCCTTCGAGGAAGAAATATCCGGAAAGCAAACCATGGAGGAAGTTCGCAGGCTTATCGGATACCTTCCTGACAGCCAGCGTGAGATCATTGTGCTGCGGTTCTACAAGGGCTTATCGTTCAAGGAAATTGCCGACATGCAGAAGATCAGCATCAACACAGCCTTGGGACGTGTGCGCTATGCCATCCTCAATATGCGCAAGATGGCCGAACAGCACAACATCGTCCTTGCTGGATAGTACAGCTATCTTCCCCAAAATCCTAAATCCCATGAATCTCGACCCCAGGCCACACTACTCCAATGCCGAAAAGCATGCGTTCTACGAAAGCGCCGCCAAACGTTTCAAGGCGGAGCTTCGCTTGCGCGGCGGTACTGCTGCCGTACACATCGAGAACAAGAACGACGAGGTGTTCTGGTGGAAAGTTCTTCACAACGCTTATCCGCAAGGAAAGTTCCGCTTCATTTCTGGCAGCCGAAGCATAAGTGGAAATATGACCAGCGGCTGCACACAATGTCTGCAGTACCGCGATTTTCTTGACAAGCATTTCTGGATTGCCATCGACTCGGACTATCGCTATCTAAGCGAAGAGCCAGACATCGATGCCAAGCACTTCATCCTGCAGACATATACCTACTCTTTCGAAAATCACTTCTGTTTCTGGAATAATTGCCAGCGCGTCACCGATGCCTGTGACGCTAATGATGAGCCACACGACGAGAACAGTACAGAGGCCGAATTACTGCAACAAATGCAGGCCAGCACAACCAATGACGAGGTGAACATAGCTCAGCCTGAAGAGCCTGCTGTCGACGATTTCACTTTTGACGACGAAGACAGCAGCACAAACGATTCCAGGGACGGCAAGGGAAATACCCCCGATGACGACAACGACGAACTTGACGAGGCAGCAGCCTCGCGACACGATACACGCTTCGACTGGAAATACTTCTTCGAAACCTATTCGCGTCAGGTCTATCCCCTGCTCGTCTGGCAGATGTACCTACGTGAAGTCAGTCCAGATGCCTTCCCGCAGGCAACCTTCCATCGACTCATCACCCTACCTGTAGGTGCTCATTCGTTCGAGAACAACGGCATCTCTGTGCTTCGTGTACTCAAGATTCGCTGCCACAAATTCCTTGCCCATCTCAAACGCTCTTATCCCGATGCCGACAACACATGGTTCGAAGCGCGATGCAATGCCATGGGGGTGCGCCGAGACAATTGTTACCTCTTCGTCCGTGGCCATCAACTTTACGATATGGTCGTCCGCATCGGCGCTCGCATTCACCGCAAGTTTGAGAAGGAGATGCTCAAGGAACTATGTTTCGACGAATATGAGGAAATACGAAAAATCAAGGAAGACGTGCTCAGCATCGTCGCTCCAAAGAAATGATGAGGTCTCGACTCTCACGAGTCAAGACCTCATGTGTTGTTCTTATATGGAAAATTTAAGATTATAAAGATGGTTTTGTATTTCTCTTATGTGGCACAAAGGTAACACTTTTCTCGCACATTTCCAAATCTTTTTGTAAGAAAAGTATCGAAACATGTTGAAGAACATATAATTCTAACAGAATTTGCACTTAATCCATAAAAATCGGGCTAAAATTGTACAAATATGGCACAAGAAATAGAACACAAATTTCTGGTCACCTCCGACTGTTTCAAGGCGCTCGGCAAGGGCACTCTTTATCGTCAGGGCTACATTCCCACGCGCAATGGGATGACCGTTCGAGTCCGAATTGCGGGCACGCAGGGCTTCGTCACATTCAAGGATCATGCAGTCAACCTGACGCGTCACGAATTTGAATACCCCATCCCAGAAGCCGATGCTCGCCAAATGCTCGAACTACTGTGCGAGAAGCCTCAAGTCGAGAAGACGCGCTACATCATTCCTAACGTAAAGGCGCAACTACCCGACGGCACGCCCATCGAGGGACTGTTTTGGGAAGTTGATGTCTTCCATGGCGACAACGAAGGGCTTGTCCTCGCCGAGATTGAAATCCCATGTGAAGAAACAGAATTCGAAATACCCGACTGGATCGGACCCGATGTGTCGCACGACCGTCGCTATCGAAACAATGCTCTTGCACGTCATCCCTACAAAGATTGGACCGAAGAAGAGAAGAAACAAATCTTTTAGAATTCTTACGAGTTCCTTAATATCCTTTTGAATCCTTATTCCTTAAAAAAAGCGCGTGCCCTTCGGGGCACGCGCTCCTTGTTATGTAACCAAAGATTGATTAGTACTCAAGCTTGGTCTGGCGAACGTAGGTCTGATAACGCTTCTTAGCCATCAGCTCTGCTTCAGCGAAGAGCTCACCAGCCTCAGCTGGGAACTGCTTCATTACGGAAGCATAGCGTACCTCACCCTTGAGGAAGTCCTGGAACTTGTCCCAGTTAGGCTCCTTCGAGTCGAGGATGAATGGGTTCTTGCCCTGAGCTTCGAGCTCTGGATTGAAGCGCCACAGCTGCCAGTAACCGCACTCAACGGCCTTAGCCTCCTCAGCCTGCGACTTGCCCATGCCGGCCTTCAAGCCGTGGTTGATACATGGAGCGTAAGCGATGATGAGTGATGGTCCGTGATATGCCTCGGCCTCCTTGAATGCCTTGAGGGTCTGAGCCTGGTCGGCACCCATAGCGATCTGAGCAACATATACGTAGCCGTAGGTGGTGGCAATCATGCCGAGGTCCTTCTTGCGTACGCGCTTGCCAGAAGCGGCGAACTTGGCGATAGCGCCGAGAGGAGTAGCCTTCGACGACTGGCCACCAGTGTTCGAGTAAACCTCGGTATCGATAACGAAGACGTTAACATCCTCGCCCGATGCGATTACATGATCGAGACCGCCGTAACCGATGTCGTACGAAGCACCGTCGCCACCGATGATCCAATGGCTGCGCTTTACGAGGTGATCCTTATAAGTAAGGATGTCCTTGCACTTGTCGCAACCACAAGCCTCGCAAGCTGCTACGATCTGTGGAGCCAAAGCCTTGGTCTCAGCAGCGTTCTCCTTGTTCTCAATCCACTTGTCGAAGAGAGCCTTCAGCTCGTCGCTGCAGCACTCGCAAGCCTTAGCCTCGGTCATGAGCTTCACGAGGCGAGCCTTGATCTTCTTGTGAGCGATGGCCATACCGAGACCGAACTCGCAGAAGTCCTCGAAGAGGGAGTTGGCCCAAGCTGGACCCTGACCCTTAGCGTTGGTGGTGTAAGGAGTAGATGGTACTGAACCAGAATAGATTGACGAGCAACCAGTAGCGTTGGCTACGATCTCACGCTCACCAAAGAGCTGCGAAATGAGCTTCACGTATGGTGTCTCACCGCAACCTGCGCAAGCGCCTGAGAACTCGAAGAGTGGCTGAGCGAACTGAGAGTTCTTGACGTTGGCCGTGATGTCAACGAGATCCTGCTTCGAGGTAACGTTGTTTACGCAGTAGTTCCAGCGAGCAGCCTCCTCCTGAGCTTCAGCAGAAGAGTCGTCGTAGAGCTTCATCGTGAGGGCTGGGCCTCCGAGTTTCGGATTGCCTGGGCAGACATCAGCACAGTTACCGCAAGCGAGACAGTCCTTAACGCCAACCTGCATGGTGAAGAACATACCCTTCATAGCAGCAGGAGCCTTCATCTCGATGGTCTGGCCGGTGAAGCCTTCCTTCTCCTCAGCTGTCATCACGAATGGACGGATGCAAGCGTGGGGACAAACATAAGCACACTTGTTACACTGGATACACTTAGCAGCATCCCAAACTGGAACGAATGCACCTACACCACGCTTCTCGAACTTGGCAGTGCCAGGATGCCATGTGCCATCCTCGATGCCCTTGAACGAAGAAACTGGAAGAAGGTCACCATCCTGTGCGTTGATTGGACGTACAACCTCGTTGATGAATGCGTCGCCATCAGCGTAAACCTTTGGCTCAGCAGTGAGGCTTGCCCATGCTGGATCAACAGCAAGCTCCTTGTACTCGCCACCACGATCAACGGCAGCATAGTTCTTGTTCACAACGTCCTCACCCTTCTTGCCATAAGACTTAACGATGAAGTGCTTCATCTCTTCTACAGCCTGCTCAACGGGAATAACACCGGTGATGCGGAAGAATGCCGACTGGAGGATGGTGTTGGTACGGTTGCCGAGACCAATCTCCTGAGCAATCTTGGTAGCGTTGATGTAGTAAACCTTCACATGCTTCTGTGCAAGAACAGCCTTAACCTTGTTGGGGATGTTGTTGACGAGTTCCTCGCCGTCCCAAATGGTGTTGAGCAGGAATGTGCCGCCATCCTGGATGCCACGTGTAACATCGTACATGTTGAGATATGCCTGCTGGTGGCAAGCTACGAAGTTAGGTGTGGTAACCAGATAGGTCGAACGGATAGGATCGTCACCGAAACGGAGGTGCGAGCAGGTGAAGCCACCCGACTTCTTCGAGTCATACGAGAAGTATGCCTGGCAGTACTTGTCGGTGGTCTCGCCGATGATCTTTACAGAGTTCTTGTTAGCACCTACGGTACCGTCAGCACCGAGGCCGAAGAACTTAGCCTGGAACATGCCTGCAGGAGCAACCGATACCTCCTCACCCACTGGGAGCGAAGTGAAGGTGATGTCGTCCACGATACCAAGGGTGAAGTGGTTCTTGGGCTCGTTGAGGGCGAGGTTGTCATAAGCGGCAATGATCTGAGCAGGTGTGGTGTCGTTCGAGCCAAGGCCATAGCGACCACCAACGACCTTGATCTGAGCAAGGCAGCCGAGTTCTGACAGAGCATCGACAACGTCGAGGTAGAGAGGCTCCGAGTTGGCGCCTGGCTCCTTCGTACGATCGAGCACGCAAATCTTCTTAACCGAAGCTGGAAGAGCCTCCTGGAGGTACTTCAGTGAGAATGGACGGTAGAGGTGAACAGAGATCAAACCTACCTTCTCGCCCTTGGCAACCTTGTAGTCAACAACCTCCTTGATGCAGTCGGTAGCAGAACCCATAGCGATGATGATGTTCTCGGCATCAGCTGGACCATAGAAGTCGAATGGACGGTGCTTGCGGCCAGTGAGGGCGCTCACCTGATCCATATACTTGGCAACGATGTCAGGAACTGCATTGTAGTAGGGATTCGACGATTCGCGATGAGCGAAGAATACGTCGGGATTCTCGGCCATACCACGCATCTCAGGATGCTCGGGTGAAAGGGCGCGCTCACGGAATGCCTTAACGGCTTCCCAGTCTACCAAAGGACGAAGGTCCTCCTGGTCGATCACCTCGATCTTCTGATACTCGTGCGATGTACGGAAGCCATCGAAGAAGTTAAGGAAAGGCACACGGCTGGTAAGGGTAGCAAGGTGAGCAACGGCAGCAAGGTCCATTACCTCCTGTACAGAACCCTCGGCAAGCATAGCAAAACCTGTCTGACGGCATGCCATTACGTCCTGATGGTCACCGAAGATACAGAGGGCGTGTGAGGCCAATGTACGTGCAGAAACGTGGAATACGCTTGGGATAAGCTCACCTGCAATCTTGTACATGTTAGGAATCATCAGGAGCAAGCCCTGTGATGCCGTAAAGGTAGAGGTGAGGGCACCAGCCTGCAGTGATCCATGAACGGCACCAGCAGCACCGCCTTCAGACTGCATTTCCTGAACGAGAACAGTCTCGCCAAAGAGGTTCTTGCGACCCTGAGCGGCCCACTCGTCAACGTTCTCTGCCATTGGTGACGATGGCGTAATAGGATAGATAGCAGCTACCTCGCTGAACATATACGCGATATGCGCAGCAGCGGTGTTACCATCACATGTCATGAATTTTTTAGCCATTTGTTTGGTGTTTAAGAATTAATGAGTTAGTGAATAATGTTAATAATGGTTTTGGTAGTATGAATAAATCATGCAATTAGTAGAGGAAACCGAACAACCAGAGCGGGATGACATTGTCATGGCCAATCTCGAAGTTGTCGATAGCATAGAAGTACTCGGGGTTGTTCTTGGTGCGAACCACCCAATCACATACGCGGAAACGATCCCTGCCATTCACCAGGAACTGTACGTTTCGCTCGTTCGACTTGTTCAGTTTGTTGTCCTTGTGCAACATGTTATAGAAGAACGTCTCACGCAGCTGACGTGGCTCCACGTCGTTGAGGCATGTGGGGAACAGGATATTCGTGTTGTGCATGTAAACGACGGCAGGCTTCTTCGGGAACTGCTCTTCGCAGGTGTAGAGCATGTTGATCAGACGTGCTTCCTTGAGGTACGACAGATAGTTCACCACCGTGGCACGGCTCGTCTCGATGCTCTTGGCCAACAGGCTGACGTTGGGTGAGCAAGGAGCCTCCTGAGCCAGGATATGGAGCAGTTTCTTCAGTTTGGGGAGGTACGATAACTCAATCTCCTTCAGGAAGAGAATGTCTACTTCCAGCATCGTGTTCATGTTCTTGATCAGCATCTCGGAATAATTCTTTTTCTCGAGGAAGAATGGATAATAACCGTGGTGGATATAATCCTTGAAATAGTTCAAAGGCTTGATCATCGAACAGATCTCAGAAGCAATTTCCTGATGGTTGGCGATGAGGTCCTGATAACTATAGCTGTGGAAATTGGTTCCAGCCATGAGATTGATATACTCACGGAAAGAGAATCCACGCAAATTGTACGATTCCACGATGCCGCTGAGCATCGGGTTGGCTTCCTTCAAACGCATCACCGTCGAACCAGCGAAGATAATCTGCACCTTCGGGTACTGGTCATAGATGAACCTAAGTTCCTCGCTCCAATCGGGATACTTGAAAATCTCGTCAATCAGCAACGTACGCCCGCCCTGCTGCTGGAACTGCGAAACGAATTCACGCAGTGAGTGGGTGTAGAAGTAGAAGTGATTCATGTTGATGTAGAGACATCTGCGGTCATCGGGTCCATATTTCTCCAATGCATATTGCAGCAGGAAAGTGGTTTTTCCGACACCTCTACTACCCTTGATGCCAATCAAGCGGCTGCTCCAATTAATCTCGTCGATAAGTTCACGGCGTACTGGCGAATAAACATGCTCCACCAGATACTTGTGTGTTCTGTAAAACGTCTCCACTTTAATATATTTTTTACAATTATTATTTGCTCATTCGCGGTGCAAATATACAAAAAAAAACTTTATTTGCAAAGTAAAATTAGCAAAAAAATCGTTAAAAATTTTATTTTCCTTGATTTTAGGGTTTATAAGGCCAATAAAGGTGTTCTATAACATGTTTTTTCGACGACTAAAAACTTTGGTCCGCCCTTCACGAAGAGGGACGGACCAAATCTGAGGTAGGTTACAGCGAACTGTAAACCTTTAGAGTCTTAGAGCTGGGGACCAGCAGCCACCAGAGCCTTGCCGGCCTCGTTGGTGGTGTACTTGCCGAAGTTCTTGATGAAGCGTGCAGCAAGGTCCTTTGCCTTCTCTTCCCACTCGCAGTCACAAGCGTAAGTGTCGCGTGGGTCAAGGATGCGGCGGTCAACGCCTTCGAGAGTTACAGGAACCTCAAAGTTGAAGAATGGGATGTGCTTGGTCTCAACATTGTTGATAGCACCATTCAGGATAGCGTCGATGATGCCACGGGTGTCGCGGATCGAGATGCGCTTGCCAGTGCCGTTCCAACCAGTGTTCACCAGATAAGCCTTGGCGCCGCTCTTCTCCATCTTCTTCACGAGTTCCTCAGCATACTTGGTTGGGTGGAGCTCAAGGAAAGCCTGACCGAAGCAAGCCGAGAAGGTTGGAGTAGGCTCAGTGATACCGCGCTCGGTACCAGCCAACTTAGCTGTGAAGCCAGAGAGGAAGTAGTACTTGGTCTGCTCAGGAGTCAAGATAGATACAGGAGGCAGTACACCGAATGCGTCAGCGGAGAGGAAAATCACCTGCTTGGCAGCTGGTGCAGACGAACCTGGCTGAATGTTCTTGATGTGGTTGATTGGATAAGAAACACGGGTGTTCTCGGTCACCGACTTGTCGTTGAAGTCAATCTTGCCGTTTGCGTCAACAGTCACATTCTCAAGAAGAGCGTCACGCTTGATAGCGTTGTAGATATCAGGCTCAGACTCCTTGTCGAGCTTGATAACCTTAGCATAGCAACCGCCCTCGAAGTTGAAGACACCATTGTCGTCCCAACCGTGCTCGTCGTCACCGATAAGGCGACGCTTAGGATCGGTCGAAAGGGTGGTCTTGCCAGTTCCAGAGAGGCCGAAGAAGATAGCGGTGTTCTCGCCGTTCATGTCGCAGTTAGCCGAGCAGTGCATCGAAGCGATGCCCTGGAGAGGCAGATAGTAGTTCATCATCGAGAACATACCCTTCTTCATCTCACCGCCGTACCAGGTGTTGAGGATCACCTGCTCACGGGTCTTGGTGTTGAAAGCCACGCAGGTATCGGAATTCAGACCGAGTTCCTTGTAGTTCTCAACCTTTGCCTTAGATGCATTGTAGATGACAAAGTTGGGCTCAAAGTTTGCGAGTTCCTCCTCTGTTGGACGGATGAACATGTTCTCAACGAAGTGAGCCTGCCAAGCAACCTCAACGATGAAGCGAACAGCCAGGCGGGTAGCCTTGTTGGCGCCGCAGAATGCATCAACGACATAGAGATTCTTGTTCGAAAGTTCCTTCTGGGCAATCTTCTTCACAGTATCCCAAACCTCCTCAGTCATGGGGTGGTTGTCGTTCTTGTAGCCTTCTGTAGTCCACCAAACGTTGTTGTGGCTCTCGTCGTTATCTACGATATACTTGTCCTTAGGCGAACGGCCGGTAAAGATACCAGTCATTACGTTCACAGCACCAAGCTCAGTCTCCTGACCCTTCTCATAACCAGTGAGGGCGGGATCGGTCTCAGCCTTGAACAGCTCTTCGTAGGAAGGATTGTGAGCAATCACGGTCGAACCCGTGATACCATACTTTGTCAAATCCAAATTTGCCATAATACCTTTTAAAATATTAAAGAATAAGATTAATGTTTATAATGAATTTAATACACACCGATGAAAAAAGGCAGTTCCAGGATAGGCTTTTCCTACCCTTTTTCAGTGCAAATATAATTAGTTTTTATCAATCTTCCAACATTTTATGTAGTATTTCGTAAAGAAATAATTCTTATCTATTCAAAATGCTACATTTACTTTTCAAACATACAATGCTTCATAATAGTTCATCCCCCGTCGGAAGGCTAGTCAAAAACACAAATATTCCATCTTCAACATCATAAAACACTCTGACGGGCGACAGAGTGCTTGCTCATTTTGCGAAAGCATTATGACGGCCGTCAAAGTGTTTATTCCTACAAGAAATAGCATTGTGACGGGCGACAGAACGCTTGCCCCTACAGGGAATAGCATCGTGACGGCCGACAGAGTACTTGCGCAAACGGATAGAGCATCATGACGGCCGACAGAATGCTTACACCGTTCAGAGAATGACCTTTCCTGGCCAAGATTGGTTATGCCTCAGTAGAATAGGGCATTCTGTCGCCCGTCAGAATGCTTGTTCCCATAGGATAGAGCATCATGTCGGCCGACAGAGTACTTGCGCAAACGGATAGAGCATTATGTCGGCCGTCAAAGTGTTTGTGCGATTGGATAAAGCACCATGACGGCCGACAGAGTGCTTGAATTCAGATCTTCAAGCGTATAGACAATTTGCATAGAAACCAAGTGATGGCAATGCAGATAGCAGAGAAAACTATACACTTGATGATGCCAAAGGGTTCGGGAATTGCTGATGACCACTCCCATCCCATCAATATGGAAATGAGCGGATAAAGAAGATAAGGCACCATGTAGCAGGTAAGTGTTGCAGTTCCTGCCGGTTGGAGGAAAGACAGCCACGTGGACTTCCCCTTTGCCACAAGCCAATCGAGCAGCACGTAAAGAACAAGGTCGATGCCCAAAGTGTAGAATATCCACGGCAGCGTGCCGATAATCTTTGAAGTGATGAACAACTGGTGGAAGGTCGCGGCCAACACGAAGCAGCCTAAGCCAAGAAGCAGGGTCGCCGTTGTCTGCCGTGAGCGCGTAAAGCTGGCTGACCATTTGAGATAAAGCCCCGAAAACAACACGCCGCTCATGACCAAGAGGTGACTGGAGGCATTGCCGATGTGAAGCGTCGACAACGTGAGGTCAACGATATTCGGTTCGGGCAAAGAAAGGATAGGCAGGCCTTGGAAAAGGGAGTAGTCGGCCGTAGGGGTGCAACAGAGGCAAACCGCGAAAAGCAATACCCATGTGATGGCTTGAGTGAAGACGTTCCTTGAAAGTGCATAGACGAGAGCACAGAAGAGATAGGCCCAGCCAATCAGTCCCAGGATTCCCCACCAATAGGGATAGAACGTTCTGCCTTCAGGACTGCGTGAGGTGACGAGTAGGAACAGCAAGATGGCCCAACCGATGGCTTTCAAGCAACGGACCAGCCATCCATCCGACTGTTCGTAACGATTGAAGACCAGAAAGAAAGCAAGGGCCATGAGCAGGCAATAGGCATTGCGATCGTAACCGATCGATGGGTCTATACCCGATTCGTAATTACAGATGAATGCACCCATGAGAATCAGGGCAAAGGAACGCGACAGAATATGGCGGACCACATCGCCCTCACTTCTTCCCTTGCGCCGCATTGCGGTGATGGCGTAAGGAATGGAAAGGCCAACACAGAAAAGGAACGAGGGGAATACGACGTCGGAAAATCCGAGCATATCTTCCGTGGCTTTGGCATGCTTCATCCAATGCGGAATGCCTGAAACCGACCAGAAGTCGTTGACCATCAGCATCACCGCCATAGTAAGCGCACGGAGCAGATCGATGGTGAGATTACGTTTTTCGAGGTAGTTCATAGTATTTATCAATCGATTTACAAAAATTATCACTACTTCATCAAAAGGTTCCAGACCGTGCGGCTGAGAGTGAAGGAATCGTCATCGTCATCACAATCCCAATACATAGCGCCACGAAGACCTTTGGCGAGTATATAGTTGCACTTGTGGTTGATGGAAGTAGCATTCTCGTGGGCGAGAACCATATTGCCTTGTGCATCGACGAGATAGGGAACAAGAGCGATGGAATCCCAGCGTTCGGAGTAGAGGCCGTCGGTGGACAATTTGCCGAAGGGGCGTTGACCTTTGTAGTCCTTACTTGGCCGCCCGTAGAACGGCATGCCCATGACGAGTTTCGAAAGAGGGACTCCTGCCTCAAGATGATGGTCGATGGCTTCGGAAACGCTGAGCGAACCAGCGATATCGGAGCGGAACAATGCAGAATGATGATAGGGCGGATCGGCCATATCATAGGTCATCAGGTTGATGAAGTCGATGAAGGGCAGGACTGAGCGATAATCGACATAGGCGGTATCGGCATAATCAGCAAAGGTAAGCAGATGGTCGGTGCCGATGGCCTGACGCAAGTCGTGCATGAGCAGCGTGAAGTTCTTTATATCATCGGGAGATGAAGAGATGCCCGAAGCACTGGATGTTGGATATTCCCAGTCAATGTCGATGCCATCGAGGGAATAGGTGTCGATAGCCTTTTGACAACTCCTGGCGAACGAAATGCGATGTGCTTCGTCTGAAGCCATCTCGGAGAAATTACCACTGCCCCAGCCTCCGACGCTGAGAAGCACCTTCAGATGGGGATTTGCCTCCTTCAAGGCAACGATGGAGCACAAGCGCCCAGGATTGTCGACACGCACGCTGTCAAAGTCAGTAGTCACATGGCCGAAAGCATAATTAAGATGAGTGACAAGACTCGGATCTGGAATACGTTCACTCCATGACGTGACATAACCGACCACCACCCTCTCGGGCGATTGGTCTTCGATAACGTTGTGTTGGACTTGGGAAGTGCAAGTGACGAAGATGATTGAAACAGAGAGCATCACGGACATTGCGAGATGAGGTTTTACTAGATAGGTCATAATCTTGAATTATAAATATAAAAATCTCTCTTGAAAGAAGAGGATGTCAAATATCCATTCCTTTCGAAGAGAGAAAACTCCAATTCTTACAATATAAAATATCCTTGGCAAAAATAGTCTTCCCGACCTCGTTCACAAATATCGAGAAACATCACAACAGCAGTTTCGTGCTCACGACGTCAGCCATCAGTATCATGATCGAGCTGATGACAACTGCCTGAGTCGAGTTGCGACCTACCTGCAAGGCACCGCCTTTGACCGTGTAGCCGAAATAGCCGGAGACCGTGGTGATGATGAAACCGAAGATCATTGACTTCTGGATGGCATAATCGATGTGGCCGATGTCGAAATAGAATTGGATGCCCGTGACGTAATCGTCGACAGTGGGTTGTCCCGTCAGCATACAAAGGATGCCACCACCCACCAAACCCAGCGCGATGGAGAGAATGACGAGGATGGGCATCAGCGAAATCACGGCACACACCTTCGGCAAGATCAGGTAGTTGGCCGAATTCACACCCATGATCTCCATAGCATCGATCTGCTCCGTCACGCGCATCGTGCCGATCTCGGAGGCGATGTTCGACCCCACCTTACCGGCAAGGATCAGACAGAGGATGGCCGACGAGAATTCGAGCATCAGCATCTCGCGCGTTGCAAAGCCGATGAGGTATTGCGGGAGGAACGGGTTGTCGAGGTTCTTCTGAATCTGGATGCACGACACGGCACCGATGAACAGCGAGATGATGCCGATGATGCCTATCGAGTCGATCACCAGACCCGTACTCTCATGCAGGTATTGGCGACCGAACATGTTCCAACGATCGGGCTTGGTGAAGACACGCTTCATCAAGAGAACATATTTACCGAAATCACGTATCCAATTTGTCAGCAGCATATCTACTTTTTCTTTTTTGCGGTGCAAAGATAACTAAAAAAATGATAAAGTGGACAAAATTTGTGCCGATATTGAGAAAAATTCACTATCTTTGCGCCGCAATACATCGAAATTCGAACTTTTGTCCGCTCTAGGCGAACAATATTATTCAGTAATTCTAATTCGTGATATAAAGATGGAAGAGCATGTGAGTGTGCTTCGCACCGACAACCTCGTCAAACGATATGGGCCTCGTACGGTGGCCGATCATGTGAGCATCGATGTCCGCCAGGGCGAGATCGTAGGTCTGCTGGGCCCCAATGGCGCCGGCAAGACGACTACGTTCTATATGACTACGGGACTGGTGACGCCCAACGAGGGACGTATCTTCCTCGACGACCAGGAGATCACCAAGCTGCCCGTCTATCGTCGTGCCAAACTGGGTATCGGCTACCTGGCACAGGAGGCGTCGGTCTATCGAAAGATGTCGGTGGAGGACAACCTGCGCGCCACGCTCGAGATGACGCCCATGACGCCCGAAGAACAGCGCGACAAGCTCGAGTCGCTCATCGCCGAGTTCCGACTGCAGAAGGTGCGCAAGAACCTGGGCGACCGTCTATCGGGTGGCGAACGTCGTCGTTGTGAGATTGCACGCTGCCTGGCCATCAGTCCCAAGTTCATCATGCTCGACGAGCCTTTTGCAGGCGTCGACCCCATTGCCGTAGAGGACATCCAGTACATCGTCTATAAGCTCAAGGACAAGAACATCGGCATCCTCATCACCGACCACAATGCCCCTGAGACGCTCTCGATTGTCGATCGTGCCTACCTGCTCTTCGAGGGCAAGATCCTATTCCAGGGTACCAGCGAAGAACTTGCAGCCAATCCTATCGTGCGCGAAAAGTACCTTGGACGCAACTTCGTCTTCATCCGCAAGAAGTTCGACCAGCCTTCCACAACGGAAGAGGTTGCCATGCGTGCCGCTGCTGCTGAAAAGAACAAGCAATAATCGGTTTTCTGGCAACGCGAGCTGTCGGAAACATAACCGACAGGCTCCGATAATGAAGAATTCTGAAAATATTTCGCCGAAAATTTGGAAATCTCGAAGATAATCGCTATCTTTGCGCCCGCAAAAATGATGGTTCGATAGCTCAGCTGGATAGAGCAACTGCCTTCTAAGCAGTCGGTCCGGGGTTCGAATCCCCGTCGAATCACAGGACACCCGGAAATGCTATTTCTGGGTGTCATTCTTTGAAATGGATTTGTAATGCTTTGAAATTGGTTTTCAGCAAGTTAGATGAAATAGCTATTACAACCTATTTTTTCTAAAATTGCAATTTTTCTCAGATTTGCTGACAAAAACGCTGACAAAAATTTTTGATGAAATTTGGAATTTAGAATATTCCGGCCTAAATTTGTGCCATAAAAATATTGTATTTATGGCAAAAATTGAAAAATCCCTATCAAAAAAGGTGAACATTGACGGCAGACGGCAGATCTTGCTCAGGTTCTTGTTCGGACATGCCTGTGTGTTCCGCTTAAAGACGGGAATATCCGTCAAGGAAGATATGTTCGATCTCGAAAAAGAGGACATAATCATACCCACGAATAATAGGTATAACCAGGAGCGCTTTTATGAAGCGTCCAGAGCAAAGGCAGAACTCGATTACCTTATAAATCGCGTCATGAGCATTGCTGCAGCCGGCACGCCCTATGGCCAACCTCTCACGAAAGAATGGATTCGGTATGTATTGAATCTTCAAGATAATGATGCCATTCGTTTAGACATTAATTGTCTCACTCTGTCAAAAATTGAAAATGCCATGAGAATTGATCAGATTCTTAACGACGAGGAAAAGAAAGCGAGGGAAGCTGAGGAAAAGGAGAAAGCCAAAGTTAAGACAGAGCTGCCCAATGCTATAGATTTCTTCCTCAGCCACCAGAAGCTATGTCAGGGGCGTGTCTATGCCTATCGTGTGCTTCGTGCGATGGTTGAGCGTTTCACGATGTACAAGCGCGATACCGAAGATTCCAGCTTTACGATGTATATTGACACAGCGACCACCGAAGACCTGTATGAGTTCCGTGATTATATCCGAAATGAGTCAGTTCTTGCCGAGGCACATAAAAGAATCTTCTATAAAATACTGACATCACATCCCGTTTGCAGCAATCCGAACCATCCGCGAAAGTTGGAGGTGCGGGGCGAGAACTATATCATCAGTGTCATGAAGCGTATGAGAGCCGTCTTCAACTTTTACATCCGGCATGGCCTGACTCGGAACAATCCTATTGCCCGATTTGACATGGGACTGGAGATTTACGGATTGCCCATCTATATTACAAAGGAGGAACGCGACCAGATTGCGGACTTCGATCTTTCAACAGCACCGCTTCATATTCAACAGCAGCGTGATATCTTCATCTTCCAATGTCATAAAGCTGACAGCGGCCAACATCAGCAACGGGATCCTCGAATACGTACCAAGCAAAACAAAAGATCGCCGTCAGCAGATAATGCCTCGCGTTCCGCTTTCGTCCAGGGCACTAGCTCTGGTTGAAAAGTACAAGGGTGTGGATCCATCCGGCAGGTTGTTCCCTTTCATAACTCCTCAAAAGTACAACGAAAACATTCGTGTAGTGTTCAAACTATGCGGGATGACCAGAAACGTCATCGTACGCAACAGTGCAACAGGCCAAAACGAACTCAAACCCATCTGGGAGGTGGCTTCAAGCCACATGGCGAGAAGAACCTTCGTCGGTGCAGCTTACAAGGCCGTCAAGGATCCTAATCTCATTGGAGCCATGTCAGGTCACGTACCGGGTTCAAAGGCGTTTAGCCGTTATAGGCGAATCGATGATGAAGATCTGAAGATAGTTATATCAGCAATGAGCGATTAAAACTATATTCACGCGCGCACGCGCCAACATTATATATTATATAACTAAAATTATATTAACCCAATATTTTACGACTATGGCAACAAAGATCAATGCCTTTGCGGAGGCTAAAACACCGCAACTGAAAGCGTTTACAGACAGCTATACCCCACGCCAGGCGCGCAGGTTGCTGTCGCTTGTTTACACACGTTTGACCAATTACATCCTGCTCGATCTCGGGGAAGACGATATTTGCCAGGGCGAAGAGGAACTGCCTCAGGCTATGGAGGCCCTGCGATATCTAATTGACGCTTTTGACGAAATGGAAGAAGTAGAATGTGTCAAATCCTAGAATCGTATTGATAGAAGTCATGAACAACGATAACACCCAATATTTCAGCATGCTCTTTGGCTTGGAATATTCGAAAACAATTGAATCAAAGCCTCAATTCTTTGATTCGGCTGGAAATCTGAGAGTCGAGGAGGTTTTGATAGATCTTGCATATGAATACCGGCGTATGAAGGATGATAAGTTGATACAAGAGCTTATCGTCCTTAAGAAGCAAACGGCAACTGCTTTGAGAAGTGGCGACGAGAGCCTGTTTGTAGATCTTCAAATTAAAAGGCAAATATTAACCAATGCTTATGCCTTGAATCATGGAGCAAGCAATATTAGCATCAAACAGATTAGTGTCTTGGGTGATGATTATTTGAAAAAACTGCAATTAGTTTTTGCGTTCTTTATGGCGCAAGAATCATTATTCGAAAAATTCCCTTCTGCATTCTCGTCATTAACAGATGATTTTCATAGCCAAATTTTGCAGAACAGTTACCTCTCCAACTTAGATGCAAAAACTAAGTCCTTATTTGAGAGTCTATTTTACTCGATGTACAGTTTACGAAGATTTTTCTCATTGAGGGCCTGGACTAAAATATTATATCGTCAAACTTTCCCAACCCACTTTGCTCTGTCACTTGCAGAAGTCTATATAAGGTATTATGGATTGAACGAATTTCAGAAAATAGTTGATGAATTTAATTCAATTAATGGACACTTTGAAAATATGGTAAACAAGTTTCAAATGCCTCCTTAT
>CACXTQ010000053.1:0-40637 GCA_902770595.1 uncultured Bacteroidales bacterium
CCGCAATTCGGACAAGCGCGTGCGCCATCGGCAATCTTGCCTCCGCATTTTTTACAATACATGCTACCCTCTTTTCCTTGCATTGGTATGCGCCAGAGCTACAAGTCCGTTCCCCGCTGTTCCGTACGATGGTCGGCATCTTGTCGAGGAGGGTTCGCATGCCCTTGTTCCTCCGACGATGTGGCACTCGGCTGCACGCTGGAATCCGCTACGACCCGACCATCGTTTTCCGTCGACGTCACGAGCATCGTCTGGGAAGCGCTGTCTGCCGGCGGCGGCGCCTCTTGAGCACTGCCCCCAGAGAAGAGCACGATGCACAAAGCGATGACAGCCAGCAATGCCAGCACGCTCATGGCGATGCTCACTAGCAGAAGGATGCTTCGCCGGTTGCCCCACTTTGCGTCGCTCACTTCCGCTTTAGGTGGTTGAGTGCGCGATCGCCGATTGGCCGTGTCCCGCGTGTGCAGCGCATCTTCGCGAAGAATCTTGAGCCTAGCTGACGGGGCACCCGCCGACGCAGCCTTGGGACTGGCGTCGGGGACGTATTCCGGTTCATCTGCCGGTTCGGGATCCGCCTCATGCGACGGCTGCGCTTCGAGCGGCAGTTGCTCCGCCAGCACACCCTCTGCATCGTTCGTCTGACCTGTCTCTTCAAGCTCTTGTATCCGTTCGAGACATGCCCTGTACTCGTTCAGGTATTGTTCACGCTCTACACGCTCATCCTCGCTCGCCGGCTCCGTGCGCATGTAGTACTCGCTACGACGCTGCATGGAGATTACCTTGTCTTGTAAGAAGGCAAGCTCTTCCCCTCGCTTGCGCAGCGCCATGCGATGCTTGAGCTGAGAGTCTACGCGCTTTACGGCATCCATATCTACGTAGACGGCGAGCGAGGCATCGTCACCAGATCCGTGCGCGCTCAGATCGCCGATCCATTGCGCAAGAAGCGTCTCTTCATCGCCCGTGTCCCGCAACTCGAGCAGAAGCTCCGCGCAGCTATTGTACAAACCGTCTGACCCCACAAACGACTTGTCTATGCCATCGGTGCCAACAAAGATGATTACCGTGGCACTCTGCTTGGCAACACCTACATCAACCTCAACTTCGACTCAAAGTATGTGACTGCTGGTGTTCGCTTCGAAACAATGGAGAAGCCTCTGCCCGGCTACGAGAACCTCTCCGACACCAAACCTTTCTATGGCACTGGCCTTCCCTACTTTCAGGTAACTGCCTCGAACCATAAGTGGATTGAAGCTACGGCAGGTACTTTCTATGAGCAGTTCGGCTCAGGCTTTGTTCTCCGCGCCTACGAGGAACGAACAATCGGTATCGACAACTCGATACTTGGTGGCCGCGTGGTGCTTACTCCCTACAAGGGCATTCGTCTGAAAATGCTTGGTGGCATTCAGCGTTATCATTTCTCTTGGAATGACGACAACCCAGTCTTTGGCGCTGACCTTGAATTGGAACTCAGCCAATGGAGCAAGGCTTTGACCGAAAAGGGTCACGTCCTTACCTTTGGAGTAAGTGGGGTGACACGATATGACGATGAAACAAGCAAATTGTTTGTTATGACTGGACAAAATATTAATTATGATCCTGTTACCAATTTGCCTATAATTTATGTAACTTCTCAAGACTACACACTGAACTTGCCTAAGTATACCTCTGCTATTGACTTGCGCCTGCAATGGCAGCACAGCGGATATAATATCTTGGCAGAATACGCAATGAAAAGCCATGACCCAAGTGTCGACAATAGTTATATATATCGTCACGGCTCGGCTCTTATGCTATCGGCTTCATACAGCAAGCGCGGATTCAGTGCTATTCTACAGGCAAAACGCAGCGAAGACATGGGATTCCGTTCCGACAGAACAGCGTCACCCACTGTTACAAGCTTGTATTTGAATCATCAACCGGCATTTGCTTACCAACACACCTATACATTGGCTACACAATACCCATATGCTACTCAAATGGACGGCGAATGGGCTTTCCAGGGTGAGGTAAGTTATCGCTTCAAGAGAGGAACCCCATTGGGTGGAAAATACGGCACACTGCTTCGACTCAATGCTTCGCACATCCGTGGTCTTGACAAGCAAACTATTGAAAATTCTATTCTTGGAACATCGGGCACAAAGGGCTATGATGCTTCTTTCTTTGGTATGTCCGATCAGGTCTATTATCAGGATATCAACCTGACGATGGAGAAGAAACTTAACAAAAAATGGAAGTTGACGGCCATGTACATCAACCAGCAGTACAACTTGAGTGTGATTGAGGAAGGTGCCAAAGCCGACGACACGAATGAGATTGTCAAAACCAATATCTTCGTGGCTGATGCCTCTTATGTTCGCAATCCCAATTTCGCAATTCGTATGGAAGGTCAGTACATGACAACCAAGCAAGATGAAGGCGACTGGGCATACGCTTTGGCCGAAATCTCTTTCCTCAAGGATTACATGATCTCTATCTCCGATGAATACAACACAGGTCTTCATGGAGGTACCGATACTCATTACTTCAATTTCCTGGGTGTATGGACCTACAAGTCAAGCCGCTTGCAATTAGGATATGGTCGCACCAGCGAAGGATTGAATTGTACAGGTGGTGTTTGCAGAAAAGTTCCTGCACAACGCGGCTTCACAGCCTCATGGTATTATGTCTTCTAAAATCATTGATGTTATGAAATTATATAGCAAAAACTTAGCCCTTGGACTTCTTGGCCTTATGGTTATTACTGCCTGCGATGACATCAATGAAGTCGATCGTATTACAGTCGGTAAAGTTGAAGAACATAAAATGGAGGCTGAAACAAAAACCGTAGAGGTCGAAGGTAAAACTTTTGTATACACTGACCAGCACAATATACTTATTGAAGACTTTACTGGGTGGCGTTGTGTCAACTGCCCAAATATGGCTGCATTTCTTGCCAATAACATCGAAATCATCTATCCTTCAGTTGTTGTCAGCCTTCATCCTGCTGCTAACTCTCTGTCGAATACCGATCAAGTGGCATCACGCTTTAGTTTGAGTTGTACTTTGGCCGATGAAATAGCCAATACTTTGGCTGGATCCAATATAGCGTCTTCTTTAAGCCTCCCTGCCGTAAGCATCGATCAAAAGCCTTACAATGGTCAGATTCTTCAAAGTGGTGATACAACAACCGTCTATAACTCACTGCGATCGCTTGCTTACGAGCAATACTATTCATATTTCATAGATATGAAAGATTATGCAAATCTCGCCATCCACGTAAACCAGGAGTCGAAAGGCAACTACCAACTGAGCACATTAGTTTTACCAAGTACTTATTATGATAGATCCGTACGTCTCCAACTTTGGCTTCTTGAGAGTGGCATTGTAGCATACCAATCTACTCAAAGCGGCATCAACAGAGAATATGTGAACAACCATGTGCTTCGTATGGCAATCAACGGCAATCAGGGCGAAGTATTCACAATAGGCGACGATTATGTTATGAAGAGTCACACACTCTCGTTAGAAGGCACCAGCTATGTAGCCGACAACTGTAGTGTAGTAGCAATAATCAGTGACCCCAATACGAACGAAGTAATCAACTGTGTTGAAGTTGATCTTTAATGAATCTATTCTATCCCAGTCATGACATAGCATTGGCGCATGGCGTCAGACATTTCAATCCTCCTGCAGCTGCACTTCGACTGCAGGAGGATTTGGCATATCTCCATGAAATATGGAACCAACCATTCTTGAAAGGAGAATCCTCCATTCCTTTGCCTTGGGGATGGGATTGGGACACACGCGACCATATACATCGCAAATATGGTATCAAGATGCGCGATCTTCCAACGGATAATGACCTTGAATTTATTCGCAATATTTCTTCACGGAGAAGTTCGATATATTGTCTAGAAAGACTACGAGAAAGGCGAATTGATTTCACTTGCACTTTGCCTCAATATCTTGATTCCGAAGACAAACTATGGAATTTCATTACTGAGAAAGATGCAGCAGGTATTCCATTTGTGTTGAAGACTCCATGGAGTTCTTCAGGCAGAGGTCTGCTCGTCAGTTTTTCATCGACAAGCAATGGTCTTGTGGTCAATAATTCACGAACTCTTTTGATGAACCAAGCACTTGGCACCATTAACAAAATGGGTGGAATCATGGGAGAAGAATGGTTTTCCAACAAAGTTCTAGATTTTGCCATGCTGTTTTATGCATCCAATAAAGATGTTCGTTTCATCGGTTATTCTCTCTTCGATAATGATAAATCGTCGATTAGTACAACCTATCGACAAGGGTATCTGTTGAGTAATGACAAGATTGTCGAAAGACTTTCTCTCCCGAATGACTATCTTTCTTCCATTGCAAATGCCTATGAAGATATACTTACCGAAATGCTTCAACCAATCTTCGGAAAACCTTGGCATCTAGGTTATCTCGGTGTTGATATGCTAACCTATCATGATAAGACGGAAGATAGTGAAAAACCAGATTTAAAAGTCCATCCTTGTGTCGAACTTAACCTGCGATGCACGATGGGTGTTGTTTGCCGATTGTGGTACGACCAGCATAATTCAGAAGGAGTATTTCGTATCTCACCGATGTTAAATAATCGTCACTTCAAAGCCGAATTTTTGCCAACTACATAATTGTATTTGACCTAAATTGCACAAAATTAATGTAAATAATGAAGAATTTGGCTCTATAATTCGAGTTTTTGCAAATTATTTACTAAATTTGCCACGATATAAATATAACTTATAAAGCAAATAGATATGCAATTTACAGCACAAATGATAGCAGGATTCCTGAAAGGAGAAGTCATTGGAAATGCCAATGCCGCTGTCAGCGATCTTGCCAAGATTGAAGAAGGACGCGAAGGATGCCTTTCGTTCCTCGCTAATCCTAAATATACAGAATACCTCTACACCACTGCATCGAGTATCGTACTTCTTGACAAAAGCATCGAGATTGACTCGACCAAGGAAATAAAGACCACTATCATCAAAGTCGATAACGCTCGTGCTGCTATGGGGATGCTCCTCAACATGGTGCAGGAAGCATTGAACCCTCGCAAGAAAGGCATCGAGCAACCATCATTTATTGCCGATGGAGTCAAAGTACCCGAGGATGTTTACGTCGGAGCATTCGCTTATCTTGCCAAGGGAGTTACTGTTTGCGAAGGCACACAGATTTATCCTCAAGTTTATCTAGGCGATAATGTCAAAGTCGGCAAGAATTGTATCCTCTATGCTGGAGTGAAGGTTTATCACGATTGTGTGATTGGCGACAACTGCATCCTTCATGCAGGATGCGTCATCGGAGCAGACGGCTTTGGATTTGCGCCAGTCAACGGAGAATACGAGAAGATTTCGCAAATTGGCAATGTCATTCTCGAAGGTGACAACGAAGTTGGTGCCAACACAACAATCGACCGCGCTACGATGGGTCATACCATTATCGGTCGTGGCACAAAACTTGACAACCTCGTACAAATCGGACACAACGTGGTGACCAAGGAGAACAACATCTTCTGCTCACAAGTCGGTGTCGCTGGCACCACCAAGATTGGCGCATGGAACACTTTCGCCGGTCAAGTGGGTGTGGCTGGACAATGCGAGATTGGCAATCAGAATACCTTCGGTGCCCAGTCAGGTATCCCCGGCAACATTGGCGACAATCAGGTATTGATGGGTTACCCTGTGATTCCGGCACGCGATTGGGCACGACAGGCCGTTTATCTGAAACGTTTACCCGATATGCAACGCGATCTGCAACAGATAAAGAAAGAACTTTCGAACAAAGAATAATCCAATTATATAGAAATGCAAAAACAACAGACACTCGCAGCACCTTTCACTCTCGAAGGCAAAGGGCTGCATACTGGTCTTAACATCAAGGCCACTTTCTGCCCCTCAGAAGCTAATACCGGTTATCGATTCCAGCGCATCGACCTTGAGGGAGAACCCATCGTCGAAGCCGTTGCCGACAACGTTGCTGCTACCAACCGTGGTACAGTCGTCAAAAAAGACGACATCACTATCTCGACCATCGAGCACGCCATGGCTGCCCTTTATTGCCTCGGAGTTGACAACTGCCTTATTCAACTTAACGCCCCTGAAATCCCGATTCTTGATGGCTCGGCTTTGCCTTGGGTAAAAGCAATTCAAAATGTTGGTGTGGTAGAACAAAATGCAAAACGTGAGATCTTCCGCATCATGAAGAAATATGAAGTTGTTGACGAGGCTTCGGGCGTGAAACTCGAGATTTTCCCCGACGACCATTTCTCTGTTACCACATTTGTCGATTATCCCAGCCCTGTTCTCAACAACCAGTTTGCCGTGTTGAACGACATCAACGATTTCGCTGAGCAAGTGGCTGCTGCGCGAACATTCGTATTCGTTCGTGAAATTCAACCTCTCTTAGCTGCCAACCTCATCAAGGGTGGCGACCTCGACAACGCGGTAGTAATCTACGACAAAAAAGTCAGCCAAGTAGAACTCAACACGCTAGCAGCAACAATTGGAAGCCAAGCACCATCAGCCGAGAATCTTGGCTATGTACAGAAACGTCCTCTTCAGTGGGACAACGAACCAGCTCGCCACAAACTTCTCGACATCATCGGCGACCTTGCTCTCGTCGGCAAATACATCCAGGGTCGCGTCATTGCCACTCGTCCAGGTCATGGCATGAACAACAAACTTGCTCGTGTGGTACGCAAGGAGATGAAACGCACCGAAGTGCAGGCTCCCGTTTATGATCCGAACAAGGAGCCAATCATGGACAATGTCGGCATCAAGAAAATCATGCCACACCGCTACCCCATGCAGCTTGTCGACAAGATCGTTCAAATAGAAGAGAATGACTTTGTAGTGGGCATAAAGAATGTCACCGCAAACGAGCCATTCTTTGTGGGACACTTCCCCGATGAACCCGTCATGCCTGGTGTCCTCCAGATTGAAGCTATGGCACAATGTTCGGGCATCCTGGTATTGAGTTGCGTCGATGAACCTGAACGCTATTCAACCTACTTCATGAAAATTGATAACGTGAAGTTCCGTCAGAAGGTTGTCCCCGGCGATACGTTAATCTTCCATGTTTCCTTCATGACTCCTCTTCGTCGTGGTATTGCCCAGATGAAAGGTTATGCATTTGTAGGCGACAAGATTGTTTCGGAATGTGAATTTATGGCACAAATCATTAAGAACAAATAAAATTATGAGCAACAACATATCCCCTCTTGCCTATATCGAGGAAGGTGCTCAGATAGGCGAAAATGTAAAGATCGGTCCATTCTGCTGCGTATATAATGATACGGTGATTGGCGATGGCACAATCCTTGAAAACAACGTCACCATCTTCCCAGGTGCACGTATCGGAAAGAATGTACATATCTTCCCAGGCGCATGCATTGCAACCGTGCCTCAAGATCTCAAATTCAAGGGTGAATATACGACTGTTGAAATCGGCGACGGCACTCAGCTTCATGAATGCGTGACCGTGCATCGCGGTACCGCATCGAAGATGGTCACTAAAATTGGCAAGAACTGTATGATTATGGCCTATTGCCATGTGGCTCACGATTGCAATGTAGGCGATAATGTCATCATGAGCAATTCGGTGCAGATGGCCGGCGAAGTTGTGGTCGATCCTTTCGCAGTTGTCGGAGGAGGTTCACTCATTCATCAGTTTACACACATTGGTTCCTTCTGCATGATTCAGGGTGGTTCTGGTCTCGTCAAGGACATTCCTCCATACGCTATGGTTGGACGTTCTCCAGCCAAATGGATGGGCATTAACACTGTGGGCCTCCGTCGTCATGGATATACCACAGCGCAGATCATCAACATTCAAGACATTTATCGTCTCGTTTATGCCAGTGGTTACAACACTACTCATGCATGTGAACATATCGAGGCAGAAATACCACAAAGTCCTGAGCGTGATTATATCCTTTCGTTTATCCGCAACTCAGATCGCGGTATCATTGCCGGCAACATGTAATATCGATTCTATCTTATTTCATTTTAGAAATCTATGATATACCATTTTGTAGTTTTAAGCGACGAAGTCGATAATTTCCGTCGTGAAATAGACATCGATGCCGAGGCTACGTTCCAAGAACTGAACGACCTTTTGCTAAAAACTTGCGCATACAAGAAAGACCTTATGACCTCATTCTTTGTATGTGATGAATTCTGGGAGAAGAAGAAGGAAATCACGGCTGTTGATATGCATGATGATCCTGAGAAAGAACCTGCTCCATTGATGGAGCATACCCATCTGAGTGACATCATCAGCGAAACGGAGGCCAAGAACAAACTTAATCTTCTTTTCGAATTCGACATCATGTGTGAGCGTTATCTCTATATGCAACTCAAGGAAGTACGTGACCACGAACATCTGCTTCAACCTGTCATCACACTTGAAAAGGGCAAGGCTCCCAAGCAGGAGGGTGACATTGATGCAATGTTCAAAGATCTCGACACCAGCGATATGTATGGCGATGATTCGTTCAATGATGACGAACTCGACCTTGATGGTTACCAAGACCTCGAAGACATTGAAAGCGGGGGATACTAAATGAAGGAATTCATATTAAGCAATAAAAAGAGCGAGAACTGTATCCTTGTCGGTCTTATTACAGGACGACAGAACGAGCAGAAGACGCAGGAATATCTTGACGAGCTTGCATTCCTTGCCGAAACGGCAGGAGCAATGCCCGTCAAGCGTTTTGTGCAACGTCTCGACACTCCTAACAATGCCACGTATGTAGGTCCTGGCAAATTGCAGGAAATCAAGGATTACATCTTGCAGAAGGATCAGGAATACGACCAGATGCTTCAGGATTTCAAGGCAGAGTATGGTGCCAACACACAGTTCCAATTTACTGGAACAACCGATCAAGTTGAAATCAAGACACCAAGTGGTGGCAAGATGGTTGTAGAGTTGCCACCAGATCCCCGTGTCGGTATGGTTGTCTTCGATGATGACCTTGGTCCCAAGCAACTACAGATTCTCGAAAAGGAACTTTGCGTAAAGATTCTCGATCGCACCAGCCTTATACTTGACATCTTCGCAAGTCGAGCACAAACAGCGGCTGCCAAGACTCAAGTTGAACTTGCACAATATCAATATCTCCTTCCCCGTTTGACAGGTCTTTGGACACACCTCGAACGTCAGAAAGGTGGTATTGGCATGCGTGGACCTGGTGAGACGCAGATTGAGACCGACCGTCGTATTGTGCTCAATCGAATCAATCTCTGCAAACTATGGCTTGAACAAATCGACAAGCAAAAGGCAACCCAACGCAAAAACCGAGGGAAATTGGTGCGTGTGGCATTGGTCGGATATACAAATGTAGGAAAATCCACATTGCTTAATCTTTTGGCCAAGTCGGATGTATTTGCCGAGAACAAACTTTTCGCCACACTCGACACTACTGTTCGCAAAGTGACCATCGACAATCTTCCGTTCTTGATGTCCGATACTGTTGGATTCATTCGCAAACTACCTACTCACCTCGTTGAATCATTTAAATCGACGTTGGACGAAGTTCGTGAAGCCGACATTCTTGTACATGTTGTCGATATCTCTCATCCTCAATTTGAGGACCAGATCAAGGTTGTTGAAGAGACTTTGAACGACATTTGCCGCGACATGACGCAAGAAGATGTTCACAAGAACGATCGCTACGGTTACAATCGAAAAGATAAGAAACAATGGGAACGCACCTTGAAGGAACAAGGACATCAAAAGCCCACCCTACTTATATTTAATAAGGTGGACAATTACACCTTCACACCAAAGGATGCTGATGACCTTTCTCCGATGACCAAGGAGAACATCTCTCTCGAGATGTTGCAAGAGACCTGGATGAGCCGATTGGGCGAAGGGAATTGCCTTTTCATATCAGCTAAGAATGGAACAGGTATCGATGCATTGAAAACTCGTCTATACGAAATGGTGAAAGAGATTCATACCAAACGATTCCCATATAACGACTTTTTATTCCAGCATTATGAAGATAGCGCTGATTCAGAAGAGCAGGACCTCTGATGTTGAGCACAATATCCTAACCCTAAAAGAATCAATCAGGGACGCAGCTTTCAAGGGAGCAGAACTCATTGTGCTTCAAGAACTGCATAACAGCTTGTATTTCTGCCAGGTGGAATCGACCGATAATTTCGACTTGGCAGAACCCATACCAGGTCCATCGACCGAATTCTTTGGCAACACAGCCAAAGAATGTGGAGTTGTTTTGGTTACCAGCCTCTTCGAACGTCGTGCTGCCGGTCTTTACCACAACACAGCTGTGGTCTTCGACAAGGACGGAAGCATTGCCGGCAAGTACCGCAAGATGCATATTCCTGATGATCCTGCCTACTACGAAAAGTTCTACTTCACGCCAGGAGATCTTGGTTTTCATCCGATTCAAACGTCGTTAGGCAAACTTGGTGTAATGGTATGCTGGGACCAGTGGTATCCAGAAGGAGCACGCTTGATGGCACTGCAAGGTGCTGAATTGCTCATCTACCCCACCGCCATCGGTTGGGAATCGACAGATACAGACGAAGAAAAGCAACGTCAACTGACCGCTTGGCAAACAGTTCAACGTGGCCATGCCGTTGCCAATGGCATATCAGTGGTTGCCGTCAACCGTTCTGGCCATGAAGTTGACCCAAGTGGACAAACCAATGGCATTGACTTCTGGGGGCATTCATTCGTTGCAGGACCTCAAGGTGAAATGCTCGCCGAAGCAGGCATCGAGCCTACAACACTCATCGTTGATGTCGATATGAAGCGAAGCGAAAATGTCCGTCGCTGGTGGCCTTTCCTTCGAGACAGACGAATCGAAGAATTTGGCGAATTGTCTCGTCGATTTATTGATTGATGTACTTATTTTACACGATAAAGTGAGACTTCTCAAAATCCTCATACCTATATTCCTACTATTTTGGACCATTCCTTTTGAAACAATGGCCCAAATTTCTCAGCGTCAACCAGGTATGTCCAATCGAGGCGATGCACGAAGCAATGGAAGGGATGAAGGGGATGTTGAAACAGAAGATCCATGTATTCAAAAGAGTGACGAACGCTATTGTTGGACACAAGATCCTATTACCGGTATCCACTATGATCAGGTGCCTGACACCACACACATTGGTTTGGCCAATCGTCAAACAATGGCAGGCAAATCCCTTGGACTTGTACACACCGGCAATTTGTTTGCACCACATTATATTATAGATCTTTTCGACCGACGTCGCGACAATGACTTCCTTTTTGTGAATGCTTATTCGCTGTTCGCAAAACGTCCCGAAGATATACTCTTCTTCAACACCAAGATTCCTTACACCACAGCAGCATATCTGACCTCTGGTTCCAGCACCAGAAGCAACGATCGTCTGTTGCTTAACTTTGCAGGCAACATCAACAAGAAACTCGGAATAGGCACGTTTCTTGATTACGTATATGCCCGTGGTGAGTATATCTCACAATCCACCAAACCACTCAACTGGACAAGCTACCTTTATTACAATGATGACCAATACAAGGCTTCATTGACTTATAATTTAATCAACCTTGCCAATCAAGAAAATGGTGGCATCCAAGATCGTGAATATGTGCTTTATCCCGATCAACAGACATCGAACACATTCACGACGCCTTATACGATGCCCACTAATCTCACCGACACGTGGAGCGACAATGACGGTTGGAACATTCACTTCAACCACAGTTATGACTTGGGTAAATGGGACGAATACACCAACACCGAGGATTCAACCGAAGTGCTGAACGAATTCACATCAATAGCATCAATCTTCCACAGTGTAGATGTCGAACATTTCAAGCATGTGTTCAGAATGAAGGAAGGTGCCGATGCAACCGATGCAGGAAACTTCTTTCCAACCAGATACATCAACAATTCGATTACTCAGGACAGTACATCATATCTTAACTTCTCGACATATGCTGGCATTCGTATCAATGAGGGATTCAGCAAATGGTCACAGTTCGGTCTTTCTGCTTTCATCGGGTATCAACGCCAATCCTATACGATGATGCAGGACACGCTCGATCTTAATTTTATCGAGCGAACACATACGTCGAACAATCTGTTTGTTGGTGGACAACTAAGTCGTCATCAATCAAATCGCCTTACTTTCGACGTTACGGCTAAGTTCGGCATCTCGGGTGACAAAGTTGGTGACATTGACATCAACGGACATTTGCAGACAGTTATTCCTGCAGGAAAGGATAGTATTACTGTGCGTGGAATGGGTTATTTCCGCAATCAGAAGGTTTCCTACCTGATGAATCATTATTTCTCAAACCACTTCAAATGGTCAGAGGATTTCGACCCCGAACAAAGGTTGAATCTACAAGCTCTTTTACGATATTCGTTGACAGGAACAGAAGCCAAAGTTGGCATAGAACATCTAAGCAACTATCATTACTTCTCCAGCGAGGACTATCTTCCTCATGAGTATAATGATATGATAGAGATTTTCAGTCTTGAAGCCTCGCAAAAACTACACTGGAAAGCCATACATTTCAACAACAGGGTCCTTTTCCAAAAATCCACTAAGGAAGATGTGCTCGCATTGCCAAAAATAGTTTGGGAATCCGACCTAAGTCTTCGATTCGTTATCGCGCATGCTTTAACGACAGAAATGGGCATCACCGGCTATTATACAACAAAATATTATGCTCCGACCTATCAACCTGCAACGCAACAGTTTGCAGCACAGAATCAATACGAGTGTGGTGGCTTCCCAATATTCAATGGATACATCAATTGTAATTTGAAGAAAATCAAGTTCTACATAATGTATTCTGGATTTGGAACCAAGATGTTCTCCAATGACACATTTGTTATGCCATTCTATCCGCTGCAATCTACAAGGTTGGAATATGGTGTTATTTTCGATCTACAAAACTAAGTGAATTATACCAAACATCTGGCCGAGCAGGAACGTCTGTTGGCCATGGAATACGAATACGAAAAAGAGGAATACCAGCAACTATGCCAGCAAGTCGGCATCCAACGTCGCATCAGGCAGGGCAAATGCTGGTATCCTGTTATGCTAAATCGAACATTCTACAATGCCCTTGATCAGTTCTGTATTGAACTGACTTGCCCCGATGAAATCCTCTCGCGTGAAGTAAAAAATCAAGAAACAGGAGAACTTGCTAATAAAGATATAGAATTCGAGTTTGAACCTGGACGTCCTGTAGCCTTCTTTCGAGTTGCAACCAAAGAAGACAAAGAAAAAACAATCTTTTTCCCTTATAATTGCCAGATTTCTCGCTATGATGGCCAGAAACTTCATGTGACGATACCTGGGCCACAAGTCGCACAGGTATTACGCGAATACGCTATTGAAGGTATGCTGGGTGTGCAATTATCTTTCGATGCCACCACCTATCGTGTCATGCGTGAGGCTATTCACGAGATGCAGACAACCGAAGACAAGAAACTTCTACATCTTCGTTCAGTTTTGATTGGCAACGAGCAACCAGGTTTTCGTGTTGAACAACCAGTATCATTTCCATGGCTCAATAGTTCGCAGCAAAAAGCAGTTCAAAAGGTTTTATGTGCTAGAGAAGTTGCCATCGTTCATGGTCCTCCAGGTACAGGCAAGACAACAACACTTGTGGAAGCTATTGGTGAAACTCTTCGTCGTGAAGCTCAAGTATTGGTTTGTGCACAAAGCAATGCTGCTGTCGATTGGATCAGTGAACAGCTCCTGGCACGCGGTATTAGTGTTTTGCGTGTCGGGAATCCAATGCGTGTATCGGACAATCTTTTGGCTGCCACATACGAACGCCAATACGAAGCTCATCCTGACTATACCGAATTATGGGCAATTCGAAAAGCCATTCGAGAAGCTGTGGCCAAATTATCTGGTAATCGTATCTCAGGAAGTGAACGATCATCTTTGGGCAATCATCTTTCCAAGTTGCGCAATCGTGCCGTCGAATTAGAGATTCGAATTAACGAAGAAATCTTTGCCTCTTGCAGAGTGATTGCTTGTACATTGATAGGTACTGCATCTCGTGTACTCGAACGAAAACATTTCCCGACCCTATTTATCGATGAAGCCGCACAAGCATTTGAAGGAGCTTGTTGGGCAGCCATACGTCATGCCGACAGAGTTATCTTTGCGGGTGACCACAAGCAACTGCCTCCAACCATCAAGTGCAAGGATGCTGAAAGAGCCGGTTTGTCACGCACCTTGATGGAGGTGGTTGCGCAAAGCAAACCTACTTGTGTCGAGCTACTCACCGTCCAGTATCGCATGCATCGCGACATCATGCAGTTTTCGTCCGACTGGTTCTACTACGGTCGTCTCACTGCCGACCCCGAATGTGCCGAAAGGACAATTGTCCCCATTGACCCGCCACTCATCTGGATTGATACAGCTAATCTTGGATATGAAGAAGAGCAAAACTCTTTGAGTCAATCTCGCTTAAATACCAATGAAGGTATTCTTCTCGTTGAGACTTTGAAACTATACATCAACGAAATCGGCAAAAACCGTTTGTTGGACGAACGTGTGGATTTTGGTATCATCTCTCCTTATAAGAGCCAAGTTCAATTGCTTCGCCGTCTTATAAAACATGAAAAAGAATTGAAGCAATTCCTTCCTTATCTAACTGTGAACACAGTGGACGGATTTCAGGGACAGGAACGTGACGTAATACTTATCTCAATGGTCAGAGGTAACGATGAGGGGCGTATAGGCTTCCTCAATGACCTACGACGAATGAATGTTGCAATCACAAGAGCTAGGATGAAATTGATCATTTTAGGCGATACATCCACCTTGTCGAAGACCCGATTCTATCGTAAACTCATTGAGCATGTCACCAGAAACGGACAGATGCTGGTTATTCCAGGAATGCCAAAGGAAGAAAATAACCAGCTAAATCAGGAAAATCAAAGAATTTAAACAAATTTATTCTAAAAAATTTGCATATTTCTTTTTTTATTCCTATTTTTGCAGCAAGTTAAACCTCTTAAATCTTTATTATTATGAGTAGAGTTAATTCAGTTCTCGCATTATTGGGCGGCGCAGCAATGGGCGCAATCATCGCTTTACTTCTTGCTCCTGCCAAGGGAGAAGAGACCCGTGAAAAAATTTCAGAAGTTCTTCGTGAAAAAGGCATCAAGCTAAGTAAGGAAGACTTCAACAAACTTATCGATTCTATTGAAGCACGCTTCCGCAAAAAAGATGCTGAGGAGGCAGCTGTCGAAGAAACTGACGAATGACAGACTCAACCACCAAGAAAGTCAATGCAGCAGCACAACTCGTCGATCAAGTAAAGAGTTATGTGTTGCTTGAAAAGAAGTATCTCACCATAGATGCTTCCGAAAAGGCTACAAAGCTAATCTCCTGGCTTCTGCTGACACTGATTCTTATCTGTGTAGGTCTTCTTGTGTTCATGTTGCTGCTAATGACCCTCATTCATGTGATGGCTTCATTATTTGGCAGCATCACTTTGGCATATGCTGTAGCTACCATCATTTGCATCGCGGTCCTTGCTTTTATTTGGTTCCGTAAAGAGACACTGATCGTTCAGCCTGTCACCCGTGCCATTGAAGGTTTCCTAAAACCAACTGACGATCCCGAAGCAGACCCAGATCAAGTATCAGCATTGGCACAACTACCAGACAATAAAGATGAACTTCGTCATTCGATCCATCTCATGGAAAAGGACATGAAAATGAGTTATGACAAACTCATTGCCCGAGAGCCAAAGAAGGATCAGACAATCGGTGAAAAACTCGGTCTTTATGTAGATCGTGGTATGCTGCTATATAAAAGCATTATGTTCTCATTGGGGTTCATAAATATGTTACGTGGCAAAAACGCAGCTAAAACCAAGAAAGTGAAACCCAAGAAATAATTAAATGTTAATTGATAAGACCTATGGTAAAGCATATTATCCTTTGGAAACTCAAGGATGAGTTGACAGAAGCCGAGAAGACAGCTGTAAAGAAAGCTGCAAAGGAAGGCCTTGAAGCACTTGTCGGCAAAGTGCCGGGACTGTTGGAATGCAAACTGATAATCGATGGGCGTCTTGATTCAAGCAATGCCGACATGATGCTTGACAGCACACTCGAATCGCCAGAAGCATTGAAAGGTTATGCCGTTCATCCCGACCATGTTGAAGTAGCCAACACCAAGATCAAGCCATTCGCTTGTGTGCGTACATGTCTCGATTACGAATGCTAATCAGTTTATCTTTAATAAAAATCCCTTGATGTTGCTAACACCAAGGGATTTTTTTATATATTCAGGAAGGTATATTTCAGAATGAACAATATCGCAAGAATGCACATTCCAATATTCAACTCACGCCAACGGCCGGCAAAGACTCGGATGAGGACATAAGATATCAAACCCAACAGAATACCGTCAGATATACTATAAGTCATTGGCATCAAAATGATACAGATAAAACTGGGAATAGCATCGACGTATTGTTCGATATGAAGTTTCTTTACATCAAGCATCATCGAAACACCAACCAGTATCAAAGCAGGAGAAGTAGCTTCAGGAGGAATAGCCATAAAAAACGGAGCAAAAAACAGTGCGAACAGGAAACAGATTGATGCAGTAAAAGCTGTCAAGCCACATCGGCCACCTACATTGACACCCGAAGAACTCTCGACAAAAGTAGTAACAGTCGAAGTACCCAATACCGCTCCTACAGTTGTTCCGATAGCATCAGCCATTAAGGCTTGTCTAATTCTCGGGATATTTCCTTTTTCATCAACCATCCCAGCACGATTGCTGACGCCGATAAGCGTACCGATTGTATCGAACATATCTATAAAAAGGAATGTCAATACGCAGACAGCCATATCGATGCTGAAAACATGATTCCATTCAAATTTAAATAATATCGGAGAAAGACTTGGGGGCATATCGAAAATGGCAGAGAATCGAGTCACACCGATAGGAATACCTATGATTGTGGTCGCAAGGATACCGATAAGCAAGGCTCCAGGAACTTTCTTGACCATAAGGACAGAAGACAAAAGAATACCGAAGCAAGCAAGAAGTACAGCTGGATCATGCAAGTCACCCAAGCTGACAAGCGTAGCATCATTTGGCGTGACAATACCAGCACTTTTCAAACCAATAAAAGCTATGAAAAAGCCGATGCCTGGTGAAATAGCCCTTCGAAGAACAAGAGGCATACAATCTACAATCTTTTGTCTCAGGCCAGATACCGTGAGCAATATAAAGATTATTCCTTCGATGAATACTGCGGTCAATGCGAATTGCCAACTGTAATACATCGTCAACACAATAGTGTAGGCAAAGAAAGCATTCAATCCCATACCTGGAGCCAAGACGAAAGGCAACTTGGCATAGATAGCCATCACCAAGGTTGCAAATGCAGCAGAAATTACAGTAGCCGTAAACAATGCACCCTGATCCATGCCTGCATCATGAAGGATGACAGGATTTACTGCAAGAATATAAGCCATGGTGAGGAACGTGGTGATACCTCCCATCACCTCTTTCTTCACGGTCATCGTTGCAGGATCGAATCCAAAAATCTTCTTAAGCATAGTATCAAATTAAAGTTATATTGTGTGGCAAAGATAATAATTTTTTTAATAGGTCGGTCATTTGAGATGTTAAAGTCTCGAAAAAAATGTTGCAATTAGGAAGTCTTTAACAGTTTGACACGAACAATTCACATTTTTCGTTAACGAAATAAACATCAAAACGAATTGTTTGCTACTTTTGCGACATGAAAAAGAACTTATTTAACTTCACAACTCGTTTGGTAGTAATTACAGCTGCCGGTTTATCTGTATTCATATATCTCCAGACTTCTTAAACGAACTTGATAACACCTTTGGCTTCAAAAGTGAGAGACCCAAGATAGCTGTCATCAATACGATTGAATCTATCAAACCCGACAGCGAAATGTTGCATCAATGGGTAAAGGATCCAAATGCTAAAGGGATAGCAACTGTATCAAAGTATCCAACAATAGTGAATATACCAGGTCTTTCCAATGGTGAATTTGCAAAAGGTATCGTTGCATGGCGTTCAAAGAAGAATCCCGATCTTATGATTCTAAACACAGGTAACGGATTTGTAGCATCAGGTCTTGATGTCAATGCCTTTCTCTCTCAATACCTAACCAAGGAAGGACGCACGCTTCGCAAATCTAGAGACCTTGCTGAATCATGCAAAGATATAATGGACAAATTCTTCCCTATCAGTGGAAGTGCTCTCTTTTCAAAAGATGATTCCTTGGCCATAATTAATAAAAACAACGATAAATGATTACTTTTTTATATCATTAGAGTCCAGTAAAAGTATCAAAAATAACCTCTAAACAAATTGAATTTAAGCTTTTTATTAGCCGCTTTGTAATGAAACGGATTTGAATTAGCATTCATTGGAATCATCGTAGGAAACATTATTATAGGCCATCTAGAAATAATTTGAGACCCTTTTAGAGCTAATATTTAACGAATTACGTTTTGTTCTAAATTTAACGAAACACTAGTGATTTTATATAATAAAAAGAAGAAAACATAAAAACATACATAAATATAATCACTATCACTGCTGACCAATATAAAGACAATTTTTGTTATTGTAAATATTTGACAATTGAAATTGTCAAGAAATCTGACGGAAATAAGTACGTCAAGTCTTTTACATGTAGGAAACACTTCCGTGAAATAGTATACGCACAACTGGCAGAGAGGAAAAATCTGAGATACTTGAAATCCCTCTTAATGCAGCATCAATCTTGCCTCAATCATATGGGCATAGGTTCCACAGTTACCAAAAGCACCTTGGCCTTTGCAAACATGAACAGAAATCAGGAGATTTTCCGAGGGTTCATACCTTGTTCAATGTCAAAACCGTCATCCTAGCTTTCATCATCTACACAAAAGCAAGTCTTCATGACATGAAAGTAATGGAAGTAATATTTGTAACTGTTCCCTATTATGTTTTCGACAGAGTAAATATAGTTAAACCAATGCACTATTCGATACATAATACATAAGAAACATAAAGCATTCACCCTACAGAAGATCTTTGATGAGAATATGTCCTTGAAACAACTCAGAAAGCAGGGGAACTTTGCCCGTCGGATAGAGCCAGAGGCAGACTTTGGACAGAAGTTCAATAAACAATACAGGTACTTTCGTATCGCGGAATAGAAAAGTTAAGATGAACTATACACTGCTCGCCATAACTTTCAACAAATAGAAACAATTTAAAAATATGGTCGGAGGAAATAATAACTCTCCAAATATAGAAAATAGGCAAAAAAATCAAATTCCCTTATATTAGTCAATTTTTGACCTTACATCATGAAATAATTTCGACTACATCTTTCTCAACCTTGCGACATAATAAAAATAGAAGGTTTATCTCAAGCTTTGAACTATGATTTTTGACACACTTCTTAAAGATTTAAGATTTGAAGGTAAGCAAGGAGGAATAATTATTACACGTCTATATTTCTTTATAAATCTCTTCCAATGAGCGCGGACCACCCACATTTCCTGGGAAGATGATGTAGGGGAAGCGCTCGGTCATCACGCAGGGAACGCTGTTGATGACCTGGCCCATCACGCGAGCCGTCTTAACTGAAAGACCTTTGGTCAGGATGTCATGACTTGTGATGCCGCCCTTGGCTACTACATAATTCGGACAGACAGGAAGTCGGCGGACAATATCGACGAGGAAATCAGAAACCGTTTGTCCCAAACGAAGACGCTGGGCTGCATCTTCGATACGAACTTCCTTGCGTGCGGTAAAAACTACGGGGGTGATTCCGTTAGATGATAATGTCTTGATGGTCTCCAAGGTGTTGGACATGAGGGCATCGGAATGATTGAGGATGTCATCAATCGGCAATTCGATACCTTTTACACCAGCGGACTTGAGCAGATAGTCGAGTTGCTCAGTAGTCTTCTTCACATGCGAACCCACGATAAAGATACCTGTTCCATTCGCCTGGATTCCCAAATCCTTGCGAGTGAGGAAGGGCTTGTTGGCAATGCCGCTCATGGAGCGAGGCAACGAAGAGGAGCTACGAATCACGACAGCACACTCCTCCCCTTCCAATTCGGCAAAAAGCGCATCACGGAAGGAGTTCAATTCTTCATAGTTCTGAGCATTCACAATGTCGTAGTCTGCTGGATTTCCTCCTTTCTCCCGGATATAATCCACGAGATGGGAATGCTTGTACCCAAAGACATTATCGCGTGCAAATTCGCTTTCAGAGACCGGAATAAGGCGTTCTCCATCGCGCATAAAGTGCGTACCATCAATCGTAAAGCGCCCACTTTCGATGAACGCGGGTGCAAAAGGAATCCTTGGCCATACCTTGTAGCCATGCTTCATCAGGACTTCGCGCATCACATCAGGTTCCAACGGGAAATGACCGCGCAGACACGAATCACTTCGACTGACACAGATGAGGCGATAGCCAAATTCCTGATTCACGCGGATTACGGCTTCGAGGGCTGTGGTCAATGTCTTGCGAGCTGCTTCGGCTGTGAGTGCACGTGTATTGGTCAGGATATAGAAGAAGGGCACATCGTCGTGCATTGCCATGCGAATGTTGTCGTCGCACCAATCGGTGACCAACAGACAACTGTGCACGGTTTGGATGCCTGTAGGGTCATCGTCGAAGACGACCATGCGTGTCGATGGATGCAAATTACTTAGTTTCATTGATGATGGGTTTTTCAGGATTGATAAATGCAAACAAGATAGCAGAGAGAATTAGCATGCCACCAATCATATAGAGTGGAAGATTATAGTTGTGGGTTGCATCGAGCAGATAGCCGAACATCAGCATGCAGCAGAATCCGCCCAGATTGCCGAACGTATTCATCGCGCCCGAGATGGAACCTGCAAAGTTCTTGCCCAGGTCGATGCAGAGCGCCCATGCCGAGGGAAGCATAAGATCGAAGATGCCGAAGCAAAGCGAGAGGAAGACGAAGACAGCAATCTTGCCGGGAATGAACGCTGCGAGCACCATGCAAACTGCCGATACGGCAAGGCAAACCGAACCGAGGGTCTTACGTCCCACCTTGATACCATATTTGGCGGTGAGTTTATCTGTAAGATAGCCGCCTGCGATATTTCCGCACATGCTCATGATGAAGGGAATGGCTACGGCATACTTCAACTGTTCGGCCGAGAAGCCACGTCCTGCCTTCATAAACTCGGGGAACCAAGAGAAAAAGAACCACGAGCCAAAGGCATAGAAGAAGTACATGGCGCAAAGCATCCAGAACTGCCTGTTTCGAAAGATGGTACCCCAAGGGATTTTGACCGAGGGTTTATTGGCGGTTTCCTGTGGGGTTACCGCGGTTGCGTTCGGTTTCTTGTCACGATAGTAGAAGAACCAGATGACCGACCAAACGACACCGATGGCGCCCAGCAGATAGAACGAGAAACGCCAACCCTGATTGTTGACCAGCGGGATGACGATGAACGGAGCTGCTGCGCCTCCAAGACGTGTGGCTGCCCATACGTAGCCCTGTGCCTTGCCTACCTTGTCTTTCTCAAACCATCGGCTGATGACGCTTGTTGAACAGGGGGAAGCGCCGGCTTCACCTATTCCGAAGCAGAAACGGATGGCCAGCATTGACATGAGGCCTCCTGCCAATCCCGTAAAGCTGGTGAAAGCGGACCACCACAGCACAATGATGGCCAGAACCCAACGGTGCCCCATCTTGTCGCCAAGGGCGCCTAAAGGTATCTGCATCAGGCCGTAAGAGAGGGTGAAGATGCTCATCACCCATCCCCATCCACTTTGATCGATGCCGAGGTCGGCCTTGATCTCCATACTGGAGAAGGTGATGCAGGTACGATCGAGGAAGGTGATGACGCTGAGGATGACGAGGAGGGCGAGGATGGTGTTTTTGCGGGACATAGTGTGTGGGGATGAAGGATAGGGCGGCCAAGAATGGCCGCGACGAAACGGAAGGGGGAAGACAAGAACGGACGCGAGGGGGGACGGAAAGAAGCGGCCATACACGGCTGCAAGGGGGAAGACCCCCTCGGTCCCACTTAAAGGGGGAGGACTGGTGGGTCTGTGCTGAGTTCTTTCCCCTATAAGGGGGATTAGAAGGGGTCCTAACGCGAGGGGCTATTTGGACCAGTAGGTGCCGATTTCGAGCATGGAGCGGGCTTCGGCGGGGGTGGCGGGTTCGCAGCCCATAGCACGAATGAGGGTGACAAGGCGCTCAACGAGTTCAGCATTGGTGCGGGCGAGTTTGCCTTCGGCATAATAGAAGCTGTCCTCGAAACCTACACGCACGGCATTTGCACCCATACCGATGGCACAGGCCAAAATCGAGAAGTCCTTCATCGAGTCATGATTAATGCCCCACGAGGTGCCAGGTTCGGTGAGTGCACAAAGGAGAGCAAGGTTGCGTCCTGTAGCCGAGAGATTGCTTGAACCACCAGGACCTACGCAGAAATTATAATGAAGGGGACGACGGATGACGCCTTCGTCGGCCAACCTTGAACAACATTCGACATGCGAGAGGTCGAACAATTCCATCTCGGGAACGACGTTGGCTTCCTGCTGACGCTTTGCCCAATAGCGCAGGTCGGGCATGGTGTTGATATAGACAGTTTCACCAAAGTTAACCGAACCCATATTCAACGAAGCTATCTCCACCTCGGGTACGTTGAGGCTCACACAACGATCGGCAAGCGAGAGGTCGGACAATCCTCCCGTCGAGCCTTGGATAATCATATCCGAATGCTCGCGGATAGCATGAATGGTTTGACTGAAGACATCAAGTTCGAAGGTAGGATTGCCTTTCAGGTCACGGGTGTGGAGATGCACCTGACATGCGCCAGCACGATAGCAGTTGAGCACGTCTTCGGTAATCTCTTCAGGCGTGAGCGGATTCTTGCATCCTTCGGGAATAGGTTTGCCCACATGGCATACGGGTGCCACGGTAACGATGATTTTTCGCATAGCTTATGTGTGTTAGTTAAGTTTCGCGTTAGCTCAACTTGTGTGATTCTTAGGGATAAGAAGGGATATTTAGGGATATGAAGGGACGTTACTGATACCTATATGAAAAGGGGGAATTACTGGACGGTGATTTCTCCGGAAATGTTCTGAAGCATCAGTTTTTCAATCTCCGACTGGCTATAACCCTGGCCCAAGAGGAACATGAGTTTGACGACAGTGGCTTCGGTGGTCATATCCATAGCGCCAATGACGCCAGCCTTGCTGAGCTGGTTGCCCGTTTCGTAGATGCCCATTTCGACCGAACCACCAAGGCATTGCGACACGTTCATGATGATAATGCCTCGCTTGACGGCATTGTGGAGTGCATTCAGGAACCAGTCGTAGGTCATGGCATTGCCAGCACCATACGTTTCGAGCACGACACCACGCAGCGAAGGAATTCCAAGAACAGCCTCGATGGTCTGCTGGGTGATGCCTGGGAAAAGACGCAGTACCACTACATCGGTACCCATCTTATAGAAAGGCTTGATCTGATCCTCGTTCGAGATGTGGTTGATGTGGTGATGCGCCCAGGTGATGTGTACGCCCACACGTGCCAAAGGAGGATAGTTGGGCGAAGAGAATGCCTTGAACTCTTCGCTGCTGAGTTTCTTGGCACGATTGCCGCGGAACAAGGCACCCTGGAAATAGATGCAGACTTCGGGAACCATCGGCATGCCAATACGGTCCTTTGCTGCTGCAATCTCGATACTGGTAATCAGATTCTCCTTGCCATCGGTACGCAGTACGCCGATGGGCAACTGCGAACCTGTCAGAATCACGGGCTTTGCGAGATTCTGAAGCATATAGCTGAGCGCAGAGGCCGTATAAGCCATCGTGTCGGTACCATGGAGCACAACGAAACCATCGTACTTGTCGTAGTTGTCGACAATGACGTGTACCATGTTGGCCCAAAGGGTCGGATTCATATTGGCTGAATCCAAAGGCGGGTTAAACTGAATGGTATTGAAGTTAACCGAGACACTTTGCAACTCAGGGACATGACTCAGCAGGTGACTGAAGTCAATTGGCTCATGAGCCCCCGTATGGGGGTTCTGAACCATGCCGATGGTACCACCGGTATAAATAATCAATACATGCGGTAGCTCGGGTTTAATCGGTGTTGACGCGAACGCGTTGTGTGCGGGGTTGATTAGCATTGCGTATGTTCGTCTGGGTTACTACTGATTGTGCAAGGCTAAGGAACGACTGACCTACCATCGAGTCATGGTTGAGGACGATAGGCGTGCCTCCATCACCATTCTCGCAGATGCTCTGCACGATGGGAATCTGTGCAAGCAGGGGTAGTCCGGTCTCATCGCTCAGTCGCTTTACACCCTCTTTGCCAAAGAGGTAGTATTTGTTTTGAGGAAGTTCGGCAGGTGTAAACCATGCCATATTCTCCACGAGGCCAAGCACAGGGACGTTGATCTTCTCGTTCTGGAACATGTCGATGCCCTTGCGGCAGTCGGCCAAAGCCACTTCCTGTGGTGTGCTGACAACGACAGCACCCGTGAGGCCAAGTGTCTGAACGATGGTGAGATGAATGTCGCTGGTTCCAGGGGGAAGGTCGATGAGGAAATAGTCCAATTCGCCCCAGTCGGCATCGCCAATGAACTGCTTGATGGCCGAACCTGCCATCGAGCCTCGCCAAATGGTGGCAGAATTGGGATCGATGAAGAATCCTACAGAAAGAATCTTCACTCCATATTTCTCGGCAGGTACGAGCAAGTCGCGACCATCCTTATTGATGGCATAGGCCTGGAAATCCTCAAGGCCGAACATCTTGGGGATGGATGGGCCGAAGATATCGGCATCGAGCAGACCTACCTTGTAGCCGAGCATCGAAAGACCGACGGCAAGGTTAGCAGAAACGGTGCTCTTGCCTACTCCGCCTTTGCCTGATGCGATGGCGATGATGTTCTTGACATTAGGCAACTGCTTCTCGGGAGCAGGACGTGGAGCCTGCTTGGTCTTTACATTTATTTCGGGTTCGACCTCTTCGCCTACCATCTGGCAGGCATGTCGGATATTGGCTTCAGCAGCACGAAGCACCGACTTCATGAAGGGGTCGGTTTGTTTGTCGAAGATGAGACTGAAGGAAACGTGCTTTCCTTCGATACGCATGTCATCGGCTACCATCTCGCTCTCGACGAGGTTCTTTTTGGTGCCGGGATAGATGACCTGTGCCAGGGCATCAAGGATGAGTTTTGGATATAAGGCCATGAATAGCAATTAACAATTAACAAATAACAAATAACAATTAATAATTAACAATTAACAATGCTGCTAATAATTAACAGTGCTGCTCGAGCGAACTGCGCTTGTCGCGGTTGTAGGAGCGATAATCGTCGAGTGGAATCTCGACATCGGGTTCTTCCCATTCATCACGAGGCCATAGACGAATCAGCATGTACTTGATGTCCTTGCCTCGGGCAAGCCATTGTTTCTCGTAGGCAGTCTGAATGGTTCGAAGGGCATCCCAGTCGATAGGAGCATCGGCATCATGAGCTGCTTCGGGCGAATATAGGTCACGCGTTGAGGCCAGTACTTCAAGGTGGTTGACCTTCGCCATCTCCTCGGTATAGGTGAAGAGGAAATTGGAGTCGCACTTCAGGTGAACCAATCCGCCAGGCTGCATGATGTGGGTATAGCGGTTCAGGAAACGCGTGGAAGTGAGTCGTTTCGAAACCTTCTTCATCTGGGGGTCGCAGAAGGTGATCCAAATCTCTGACACTTCGTCGGGCGCAAAGAACTGCTCGATGAGTTCGATATGAGTGCGTACAAAGGCTACGTTGGCGAGTTGTTCCTTCAATGCAGCCGTAGCACCTGTCCACATTCGTGCGCCCTTGATGTCGATGCCGATGAAGTTCTTTTCGGGATAACGTCGGGCAAGACCAACGGTGTATTCGCCCTTACCGCAACCCAGTTCGAGCACAATGGGATGCTCGTTGTGGAAATAATCTTCATGCCAACGTCCCTTCAGCGGGAATCCAGTAGCCTGCAACTGCTCGAAAGAATATTGAAGGCAGTTGGGATAACCGGCCATATCGGCGAACTTGGCTAATTTATTCTTTGTTGCCACCTATAATCAATTAACAAATAACAAATAACAATTAATAATTAACAATTGGGTAGGGAGAGGAAGCTGAGGAGGAAATCCCAGAACTTCCTGACACTCTCGATCTCAACGCTCTCCTGAGGCGAATGCGGGTGATGGATGGTTGGGCCCACAGAAATGATCTGCATATCGGGATAAATCTCGGTAATCACGCCACATTCAAGGCCGCAATGCACCTTATCGAGTTTGAGACCAGGATTGGCATGCAGTGCCTTCTGAACCATCGGAGCATCCTTCTCGATGTCCCAAGCACCATAACTTGCTGCAAAATCCACACGAAAGCCTCCAAGCAGGAACGCAGATTGGATGGCACTTGCACAAGCACGTTTACGTTCCTCGTTCATGCTGCGTACCATCAGGAGCACTTCGGCTTCGCCTTCGGCATTGGTCTGCACATGCGCCATATTGGAACTCGTATCGACATACCCCTCTCCCATCGTCCACACACCGTTGTGACAGGCTTCGATGGCATTAAGCAGGTCGTCCTGTATCTCTTCGGGGATGAGCGCACCCGGCATCTGTACGGCCTGAGCCGAAAAACTGAGATTGGGTTCACTCTGCCGATATTCCTCACGGAAAAGATCGTTATAGTAGCGCACTTCGTCGATCACCTCATCGACAATTTCCTCAGGCACAGTAATGATGGCATGTGCCTCACGAGGGATGGCATTGCGCAACGTACCGCTGTTGAAGCTTCCCAGACGTGCCTCGAAACTAACGACCACATGCTTGAGAAAACGATTCATAAGCTTGCAGGCATTAGCGCGACCGAGATGAATATCCATACCGCTATGTCCACCCTGCAGACCTGTAAGGCTAAGCAGAACCGCAGCATCGCCTTGAGGGATGGCTGTATCCATCTTGTATTTCAACGATGCAGTCATATTAACCGCACCTGCACAGCCTGTCATCAGCACGCCCTCTTCCTCACTGTCGAGGTTGATGAGCTGGCGTGACCTGAGCCAATCGGCACTCAGTTTGCGAGCTCCCTGCATACCGGTCTCCTCGTTGGCTGTGAAGAGGAATTCCAAGGGAGTGTGTTTCAAGATATCCGCATATTCGGAGGAATCGATCAAGGCAAGCATGGCAGCAACACCGATACCGTTGTCGGCGCCGAGTGTTGTGCCTGTAGCCTTCACTTCATCACCATCGATGCGAAGCTGGAGAGGATCCCTGGTGAAGTCGAAGGTTAAACTCTCGTCCTTCTGAGGAACCATGTCATAATGAGCCTGCAGGCAAAGGACGGGTGCTTCGCCTGTACGTACCAGAATATTACCAGCCTCGTCAACAAGCGTCTCAAAGGCGTGCTGACGGGCAGTTTCGACGATGTAATTGCGCAATTTGTCCAGGCATCCGCTGGGATGTGGCAACTTAGCGATACCGGCAAACTGTGTCCATAAGGCTTTCGGTTCAAGGTCAATAATACGGTTCATTTGGTATTGTTCTTTTTAAGTGCTACAGCGATGAAGGCATAGAGACCCATCAGGAGGACAAACGCCTGTTCGATGATCCATGCCACGACGGCAAATATTATCGCGTGTTGATTGTCGATTCCATATTGGAGCAGGGTGAAAATCACCATTGCCTGCCATGCTCCCAATCCTCCCTGGATGGGCAGCAACTGGGACATCGTGCCCATGACAAATACAGAAAGACAGGCAAGAAGGCCGAGATGACTGGTGAAATCGAAGAAGTAGAATTGTGTCAGCGTGTTCAAGAAATAGAAGAACCAGATAAGCACCGACCAACCGATGTAGCTCCAAATATTAGGCAGGTCCTTCAGTGAAAGGAAGCCTTTCCACATATTCTGGCCTACGCTGACAAACGACTGATAGAAACTCATCCGCTTGAGTTTCGGACGGAAGATCCAAAAAAGGATGAGCAGCACCACCAACGTCACCAATACCCACAGCCAACCAGGAACGACCGACGTGGATTCGGCCCTCATCTCCCCGCCTGCAGCAGCGATGGCCTGGGCCTTGCTGTCATCGTCGAAAAAGAACTTGAGGAGCACCTTACCCTCAAGGACAAGACAAAGGAGAATGATCGAAGCACTGCACAAGATGTCGGTGAGACGCTCGGAGAGTATCGTACCGGCAATGGTCGAGAAAGGCTTGCGGTTGTTCTGGGCAATATAATTGCAACGCCAGAACTCTCCCAGACGAGGGAAGACCAGGTTCATGCCATAGTTGCCGAAGAACGAGATGCTCATCATGTGAAGCGACGGATCGACGCCAACAGTGCGCAACTGCTGGCGCCAACGAATGCCGCGAACCACGTTGGCGAGTAATGCAAAGAACCAGGAGATGATGACCCAGGTCCAATTGATACCGCTTTTGATCGTATCGAACAGCAGTTGCATATCGACCTTCTTGAGGATGAACCAGACGATTCCGATACCGAAGGCCAAAGGCAACAGGACCTGGATGATTTTCTGTAGTCTTCTCATGCTGAACCGTTAGTCTTTAGGAACCTTCTGGCAGAAGGTGTGATAGGCTGCCATTACCTGGTTGACATAATTGATGGTGAACGCTCCGTTGAACTTACCCTGCTTGACCACCGACATGCGGTAATACTGCGGATCGGACTTAAGGCGCAGGCAGTGTTCGACATTGTTGGGCCAAACATTTGCCTTGTAACCCAAGGTCTCAGCCAAACGTATAGCATCATAGACGTGGCCAATACCGGCGTTGTAGCCCGCCAGCGAGACGCACATCAAATCTTCGTCAGAAATGCCGGGCACGCGATTGCGTATACGGTCGGCAATGCGCAAATAGAGTCGGCATGCCAATTCGATATTAAGATCCGGATCGAGCACATCTTCGGGTTCGTGGCCGAAGATACGTGCAGTCTGCGGCATCAACTGCATCAGACCGATGGGACCCTTGTGCGAAACGACTGCATGGTTGAAGCGGCTTTCGATGAAGGCAATGCCTGCCAGCATACGCCAATCGAGGTTAAATTCCTTGGCCTTGCGCTTGAAGATGTCGTCGTAGGGAGAGATGGCACCATCCTTCATCTTGAAACTGCTGACGATCAAGGGACGCTTGTTCCTGGGCTGCTTCTTGCGACGTGCAACGATGGTGTAGTGTGGCGTCTGGTTGTCGAACTGTTCGGCAGAAACCGAGTCGATCTTATACTTCAACGTATCCGACACATTGGTTACCATCCATGCCAACGAATCGATGCTGCCTGGGAGAGTATCCGACACGACAAGCGTAGGATAATAGTCGCGCATCAGTCGGGCCACATTGCATCGCAACATTACAGCCTCGGTGAGGCCGACAATCATCGAGTCGGTCAGGAGTTCGGTGTTGAGGCTATCGCCTGGTATCGTGTCGATGACGAAGGGCCGGAAATCGTATTGCTTGCGAATCTTCCGGTCGTTATAGACATTCCACTGGTGGGAATCCTCGATGAGCGACAACTTGTACTTCGGCAGTTCGGCAATCGCACTGTCGGTCAAGAGCGTATCCTTATAAGCGTCGATATTAAGTTTGCGAGCCGAAGCGATACACTGCCCGTCGGCCCAACGGGGACCTGTTGGACGGAGATACCAATAGCCTTCGACCACGCTATACGCCATCGGCCAGATAGCCACATCGGCAGCCCCATAGAAGAGACTATCGGCAATAGCGCCTTCGCTCTTCACGAGCATGATATTCAGCTTCAGTCCCAAAGCTTCAGACACCGACTTCGCATTCTCATACTCGTTGCCATACCATCGGCCTCGGTATTGGAAAGCGGTAAAACTGGTGGGCAACGTGACAACATTCAGCGTGTCGGAAGCTACGATTTCAGACCAGGTACGCGATTTGGGAGCACGTTCGATTTCAATGACTTCAACCTTCTTGTTCACCTTGAACCACAGGAAACCTACAAGCACAAAAAGGCCAATCGCAAGCAGTGTGCGCAAGCGATCGTAAACCTTTACCGAGGTCGGTTTGTTCGAGGTTTTGCCAGGTTGTTTAGTCACAGCCTATTTCTTGATTAAGAGATGCTGGATGAATTCCTTCAGCACATTGATGGCCACCGAATTGGATCCGCCCTGCGGAACGATCAGGTCGGCATAAGCCTTGGTGGGCTCGATGTGGAGGTTGTGCATGGGTTTGATGATGGTCTGATAACGGTTGATGAGGTCTTCGATGGTACGTCCACGCTCCACCACATCGCGGCGCAGCACGCGTATGAGTCGCTCATCACTGTCGGCATCGACAAAGACCTTCATGTCGAGGATGGCACGAATCGAAGGATCGACCAGGGCCATGATGCCCTCAAGGATGATGACCGGACGAGGCTCAATGCGCACGGTCTTGGAGAGACGCGAACAAGTTGTGTAATCATATACAGGTTCGTCAATAGCTCGACCCTCACGCAAGAGGGCGAGGTGTTTGTAGAGCAGTTCCCAGTCGAACGCACGCGGCTCATCAAAGTTCTGAGCACGACGCTGTTCCCACGGGAGGTGCGAACTATCCTTGTAATAACTGTCCTGCGAAACTACAGCAACACTGCCCTCAGGAAGACTCTCGATAATCTTGCGGACCACAGTTGTCTTTCCAGATCCTGTGCCGCCTGCAATACCAATGATCATGTTATTATATTTTTGGGGCAAATTTACAAAATATTTGTGAAATTTGAACCTTTTTACATCGAAAAAATGCAAGTTGGCACTAAAATACTTGTTTTTTTTATGATTTTACGTTAATTTTGCAGCGCTAAAATACACTTTGATGCAGATTCTGACAAAAAACACAATCAAGGAAATACGTGCCCTGGAACAACGAAAGGGCCGCAAGGAGCAGCATGCATGGCTGGCTGAAGGCAACCGCATGGTGGGCGATCTGCTGGCTTCAGATGCCTTCGCCTGTCGCCGACTGTTGGCAACCAGCGAGTGGTGGGAGGAACATCCTGAATTCGCCCAAGCAGCTGAAGAATGCTATCAGGTCAGCCCTGCCGAGATGCAGCGCGTGTCACTGCTGCAGGCTCCACAGGACGTACTTGCCGTCTTTGACCTGACACGCAAAAACATACCTGCTGATGCCTCTGATGACCTATGCATACTTCTCGATGAAGTGCAGGATCCAGGCAATCTTGGCACCATTATCCGCACTGCCGACTGGTTTGGCGTGAGGGACATCTTCTGTGCGCCAGGTACGGCCGACTGCTTCAATCCCAAGGTTGTTCAGGCAACGATGAGTGCGTTGGCTCGCGTTCGCGTACATTATTTTGCCTCAAAAGAGGAGGAATGCAAATGGCTCCAAAGCCAGCAGTGCCCCATCTATGGCACTTTCCTCGAAGGCATCAATATCTACAAAACCCGACTGCAGATGCCCGCCGTACTCGTCATGGGCAACGAGGGACGTGGCGTCTCGCCCGAAGTGGCCGCACTGGTCACCGACAAACTACTCATCCCCCACTTCTCGTCAGATGGGCAGCATGTCGAGTCGCTCAACGTCAGCGTTGCCACCGCCATCTGCCTAAGCGAAATGAGGAGAAGCCAAGCCTAACGAATAGAAGTTTACTCTATAAAATATCCCGCGCGAAATCAGTCACAAGAACGATCAAGCGCGGGATACCTGGTATTAGAGGTTAAGGAAGATCATCTTACCCAGTAGTATTGGCGAATTTCTTTGCCAAGTGGAACTGATAGCGATAGACGAGGCAGGCGAGGCCGAGATAAGCGGCAGCCTGAATCCAGAGAATGCGAATCTCGGGAAGTATTTGTCCGATGGTTGCACCCATGGAGTTGACGCGAACGAAGGCTCGCACGCCGAAGGTGCTGGGGAAGAGCCATGACACGCCCTGCCAAGCTGCAGGAATGCTCGTCTGCGGCCACGACACACCCGTGAGGAACAATAGAGGCACCGAAACGAAGACCATGATGAGCATGACGTTCTCGCGGTAGCGCACAAGACACGAGACGGTCATACCGAAGAAGATGCTAGCCACAGTGTAGGGAATCAGCATGAGCAGCAACGTCCACCCGTTGGCGAGTTGCGGGAACGAGAACATGTGGGGTACGGCCATCGAGAGGTAAGCGGCAGCGATGGCACCCAGCATACCGTAGCAAAGGGCCTTTCCTGTGACGATGCGATAAGCACCGCTATAATGCGGGTCATCGTCGGGAATAAGCCTTCCGTTGCGATTGCGTTCGCGGGCTGTGCCAGCCGACATACCGATACCGAGAGCAAGAGCCTGTTGCAGGAGAATCATGAGCACAGCAGGCAACACACAAGAACCATAACCGCCCGAGGGGTTGAACATTGCCACATCGTCGACGAGCAAAGGTTGAGCGGTGATGGCATCCTCGCGCTTGGTGTAGTTACCCGCCTTCTTGATGTTGAGTCCAGCTCCCAAACGCCCAGCTTCCACCATGGCAGTCTGATAGACGGCCTTGTAAGCAAGCATGAGCGACATGTCGCAATAGACACTGATGGTGGCTTGTTCGCCGCGGTTGATGAGTGAGGCAAAGTCAGACGGGATAAGATAGACACCCTTGGCAAGTTGACTGCTGATGAGCGAACGTGCCTCGTCGAGGTCCTGGGCATAATAGGCTATACGTACGTCGGGCGTGGCATCGCAGTCGTGGATGAACTGACGCGAGAGCGCCGAGTGAGACTGATCGACCACCACCACGGGCACCTCGTGCACCGACTCGTTGTTGTAGATCCACGAATAGAGCAGCGGGTAACCCAGCGGCACCAACACGAGGAACATCAGCACACCCTCGTCATGGATCACCTGTTTCATCTCCTCGCGCCACACGTAGAGGATGTCGGTGACGTGTTGCTTGTATTTATGGAATATAGACATAGTGGAGAATTGCGTTTTTAACTTTGCGTAGTACGAGCCAGGGGAGCAACGTGAAGGCTATGAGCGCCACGAGGTGGAACCAAGCGTCGATGACGGGGAAGCCGTTGAGCACGGTCACCTGATAGAGCATAAAGTAGTGACGCATGGGGAAAAGCCACGACATGGCCTGCAACGGCGGGTCCATACCCATGACGGGAAATGCCGAACCGCACATCGAAAGACCAAGCACCGACCACAGCGAACTGATGCTCATCGACATGCGCAGCGAGGGCATAAGACCAAAGGTGAAGATGCCGAAGCCGAGTGAGGCAATGACCTGCAGGACGTTGAGTCGCACGAGGCTCCACACGCCGCCTGTTCGCGGGAAGTGGAGGAAGTTGAAGATGAAATACTGGTAGAGGAATATCACGAGCAAGAAAACCAACACGTGAACAATGTACTTGCCGAGAATGGCCACCACGATGTTGCCGTCGGCACGCGCAAGCCATTCCTTGCCCGTGTCGAACTTCAGTTCCATACCCAAGGCATAAGCCGAAAGCAAAGCCATGAAGAGCATCATGATGCCAGGCACGAAGACGGTGGTGAGGCTGTAGTTATAGCTACCCTCGGGATTGGCAATCGGATGGGCATCGATGTTGACAGGCTGTAGAGCCGCCTTGATTTGCCGAGGCGTAGCACCTTTGGCACTGAGCGTGGCCTGCCCCACTGCCGCCGAACCAAGCATACCGAGGGTCTTCAGGTCCTTCGAAGCCATCGATCCTGCCGTCAGACACGTCATCGTGTAGTAGTAGGATATCTTCGGCTGGCGACCTGACAGGAGTTTCGACGCCGTGCCCTCAGGGATGTAGAGATAGGCGTAGATCTTGCCCTCCTGCATGGCACTACGAGCCTCGGTGACCGTCGCGAAGCGATACATCACACGCGAACTCTGCATGGCGTCGAGATTGCGTACCAGGCCGCGAGAGGTTGCGCTATTGTCCTGGTCCACTACCCCGATAGGCAATTCGTGCGGCAGCCCATCGTGGAGCAACGTCGTGAAGAACAGCACGATGAGCAGCGGAAACCCCACCATGAAGAAACCATAGATATGGTTCTTACGCAGGATGATGTCAAGTTCCCGCAACGCGATGTCGAGGATTTGGGAAATATATTTCATTCACTTATTCGCTTCGAATGTTCGCCTTTCACTTCTTCAGTATCGCCGACATACCTGGGCGTACGCCTTCGAGTTTCTCTTTCGGGCGTGCCTTCACCTCGAAGGTCTTCTGGTCGTACCGTCCGCTAGCCTTGGTGGCCTTCCAGACGGCAAACGAACCCTTGTCCTTCATGTGATAGATTTCCATTGTCAGTTCCTTGTCGAGAGCAGGCACTTTGACAGTCATCTCAGTGCCGACCTTAATGTCCTTCAGTTGGTCTTCGCGGATATTGAATGTGGCCCACTGGTCATCCATCAGGGCAATCGACATGATGGGGCTGCCTGTGCCAATGAGTTCTCCAATCTTTGGATAAACGTCGGTAACCTCACCGTCCATCTGTGCAATCTGCACAGTTTCGCGGATGTAACTGGTCACTTCCTGCACAGCACCGCGTGCCTGTCCTACCGATGCCGATGCTGCTCGACGCTCCTCGGCACGTGCACCATTGAGGGCCATATCGTACTGGCTCTGTGCGGCCTTCACCTGAGCCTGGGCCGATTTATAAAGGGCCTCTGCCTCGTCGCGCTTCTGAGCCGACACCACTTCCTGATCGAAGAGCTGCTGCATACGCTTGTAGGACTTTTCGGCAATCTCCAGGCCAGCCTTAGCCTGTTCGAGCAGTTGCCTTGCAGCCTGAATCTGCTCCTTGCGTGCACCATTTCGTGCCATATCCTCGAGGGCAGAAGCGGCATCTACGGCACTCTGTGCCTGTGTCATCTTTGCCATCACTTCGGGAGCCTCGATGATGGCCAGTGTGTCACCCGCCTTCACGAAATCACCTTCCTTCACGCGGAACTCAAGGATGCGTCCGGGCACCTTGCTCGACACACGATACTCCTCGACCTCCATTTCTCCCTGGATCACTTCGGGGTCGCGGCCCAGGGCAATCAGTCCGATGAGTGCCACGATAATTACAACTGATGCGAATCCTGCGATAGCCAGCAGGATGTTGTTATGCTGTTCTTTTGCTTGGTTTGTCATAATAACTATTGTTTTGAATTACTCTAATATACCCAATGCTTTCTGCAGTTCTACCTGCGAGAGTTTTAAACCGATTTCTGCGTCAATCTTCTGCGACTGTGCCTGCTGCCAGGCAGTCTGTGCCTCCATCACAGTGGTGTAGGACACGGTACCTTCCTTAAATCCGATGTTAGCCATACGCAGGTTTTCGTCGGCGTTGGCGATGTTCGCGATGGCCATCTCGAGTTTCTTGTTGGCCTCGTTGACACGGAAACTGCTCTGGTTGACTTGCAGTTCGATCATCTCGCGTGCGTCGGCCAGTTCAAGATTGGCGATGGCAGTGGCTCCTTTCGAGGCACGCACCTTATAATTCACGTCACCCCAGTTGAGGATGGGGATGCGCATGGTGACACCCACGTTCCAAACACCTGCAAACTTGTGCTCGAAGCCATTGAACGTATTGGGATTCATCACCGCATAACCACCCGACAGCAGCACTTGGGGCATATTGCCGGCACGTAGCACGCGAGTGGTCTGTCGGCTCAAATCAACCGTGTTCTGAAGCACTTTCAGTTCAGGTCGGTTCTGCACGGCCAATTCCGTATCGGGCAAGGAAGAACCAACTTCGACCAGAATGTCTTCAGCTTCCTCGTCGGCCAGCGTCACCTGCTCATCGATGGGCAGACCGCAAAGTTGACAAAGCAGCATCTTCGACAGCACCAGTCCGTCGCTCACCTGCGTGAGCGCCATCTCAGCCTCGTTCTCACGCACACTTACAGTGAGGCCGTCACCTTTGGTGGCAACGCCCGTATCGATCATCTTTTGCACATCGTCTTTCAGTTTGCGCACCAAGTCGAGGAAACTCTCAGCAAGTTTCTTCTTGTGGTTGAGCGAAACCACCTGCCAATATGCCTGGTCGATGCTGTAGAGGATGGTTTGTCGTTTTGCCTCCAACGAGTTGGCAGCCATCTCTTCGTTGATGTCGGCAATCTTGTTGGCAGCGACGATGGCACCACCCATGAAGATGGGTTGATTGACCATCACGGCTCCTGCGAACAGGTTGCGCGTATCAGTGTCAAGTGCATCCACTAGTCCCTGTCCCACGCCATTGAGTAAATCCTCGAGACCAGTGATTCCTTGGTTTACCATCTGCCCGACAGCTTCTCTCGACAGTCCCATCTGTTCGAGTGCAAGAATTGTCTGGGGGGGAAGTTGAGAAAGCAAGCCGGATGTGTTTTGCAACATGTTGCCAGTGACAGCGGTTCCCATTTGCGGAAACATGCCTTTCTGATCATCGTTGAGCAGGCTGATCGACTTGCTTGTGCACTGATAGGTGCCTATGGCATTGACATGTGGCAGATACTGCGTGCGAGCCGACTTGCGCTGGTTGGCAGCTACTTCGAGTTTGGTGTTCGCTACGCTCATCTGTTTGTTGTTGTCGAGTGCCAGCGCCCTACATTCATCGAGCGTCAGCACCCGCTGTGCCGTTCCTATTGTAGGTAACAGCACCCCTAGCACGAGCAACACTGCCCGTGCCATAACTGACGGTTTTTTCCTGGATTTTTTCATAGTAATTACTAATATTAATAAAATCAATATGATTAATATAAGATTAATAAATGATTGTCTTCAGAAAATCAGTGTCTTTCCTAAATACGATAGTCGTCCTTAAAGTCCAAGGTCACTATATCGCTTGATACCTTTCTTGTAGTATTTCCAAAGAATACTGAACCGCTGCTGCGGGAACGTCTTGGCCGTACCGAAGCCCACCAGTTCGGCAGCGGTATATTGCTCGGCAATCATCTTCTCTGCCTCGCGATGGGCGTCATATACGGCCTTGAAATTACGGAACTGTCCCTGACGGAGGAAGTTGGCAGCAGCCACCCCGTCGAGTAACTTGCGTCGGCGCAACAAATGCTTGTACTGGTCGGCAGGAAGATTCTTCCACATCATCACGATGTTGTTACGGAAATTGAGTTTAGTCTTCTTCGGATTGCCCTGAGGCAGGCTGGCACCTCCCATATGATAGACCTTCGACTGGGGTACGCAGACGATGTCATAGCCCATCCTTCGAAGCCTCCAACACAGATCGATTTCCTCCATGTGGGCATAGAAACGACGATCAAGCCCACCGGCATTCTGATAGAGTTCGGTACGGACCAACAGGCAGGCTCCCGATGCCCACATCACAGGCCATGCCTCACCATCAGGCAAGTCGTATTGCCCTGTGTCCTCCTCCACCGTGTCGAAGATGCGACCACGACAATAGGGGAAGCAGAGGTTGTCGAGATAACCACCGCAGGCTCCAGCATATTCGAACATCCGTTCGTTGCCGTCCTTGAGCAACTTGGGCTGCAAGGCTGCACAGTTGGGGTGGCTGTCCATGTAAGCAATCATCGGCTCAAGCCAACCTTCAGGGACACGCACGTCATCGTTGAGTAGTACGATGTAGTCGGGTGATTCCATCCGATGTACCTCAAAGACGTTGCCCGAGGGGCTTCTAAGCTCTTCCTGTTTGAGTACTGTAATGATGTCGATGGCCTGATTGTAGCCTTCGGCAAATCCATAGTTCTTATCGAGTGGGATGACCTTCACGCTTGGAAATTCTTCCTTCAGGAGCTGAAGGCTCTTATCAGTCGAGCCGTTGTCGGCCACTACCACCTCGGCAACCTCCTTGGGAGTATTCTTCACCACAGAAGGCAGATATCGGCGAATCAGGCCTTTCTGTTCGCCGTTCCAATTGAGTATGATAACTGCTGTTCTTGACATGTCAAATCGATAAGTAAATGATCAGAAGCTCAGCACGATGGTGGCTTGTGCGCCATTCTTGCGAATGCCCGGATGGTCGAGGTAGGTCAGACGTCGTATATATTCTATTCTCAACACCTTGAAGATGTTTTCAAGGCCAAAGGAAACCTCCATATAGGGCGTGTTGCCCAAGCGATAGACGGTGCCGTTGCTGGGCAGACGGAAGAGATTGGGGTTCCTCAGCGTGCCGTCAGCATTGAGTGCATCGGGGTCGTTCTTCTCTGATAGTTTGCCATAGACACCACGGAAAGTCACCACTTCGCGCCACTTCAAGTGACGCACGTAGGGAATGTTATTGAACATCAGGCCAAGCATACGCCACGACACATGCCAATGGGCATACTGGTCATAGACAAACTCCATCGACTGGAGCTGCGAGAAAGAGCCTTCCTGGATGGTGTAGCCGGTGTTGGCATTGGGCATGTAGAGCAGCGGATAAGGAGTGTCGCTGGTCCAGATCTTGCCCAGGTCGATGTTGACTGTAGCATGACCGAGCACATTAAGCCAGAAACGCTTCTCGAACGAGAACTCGGTGGCCTGGTAGTCGAAGTCGGTACCCATCAAGCCGTTGCGTGCCATCTTGTGCGTCAGTTCGAAGACAGGATGACGATGATCGACGCGAACACGCGAAGTCTTGTTTTCAGCAAATGCTTCCTTGGGTGCCCAGCGCAACGAGGCTGTTGCCAGAGCCATATCGTAGTAACTCTGCTCCATACCTGTGCCCACCATTTCGAACTTGCCGAGACGTGTCTGATATTCGCGGCGCAAGTCGGCCTTCAACTTGAGGCTGACGTGGTTCCAGAACTCCAAAGTATAGAGCAGCGAATTGCTACGCACATAGATGAACTTCGGCTGGTCGGCCTTGCGGAACGAGGTGATGAAGTTGTCGCGGTTGGTTTGGAGCACGAGGCCCAGTTCCTTCGAGTCATAGGTGCTTTCCAGCTTGAGCGAATGGATGGGGAACTCATTGGCGTAATGCTTCTTGCGACGGAACGAATATTCGAGCGCAGCATCATATTTCCACTTGTGGTCCTCGATGGCATACACAGCATAGCCAGAGCCGAAGAGGTGATGGTTGAGGTTAGCTGTGGTGATGCCGCCAACGCGCAGACGAATGTGTTCCAGACTATTCCACGATACCGAGGTATTGATGGGTCCATAGAGGAACTTGGCGCGCTCCTCCACCTTATCGTCGATGGGCACAAAGCCCTTGAAGAGCCAGGTGAGTACCTTCTCGCCATATTTATAGAAAGGCACACCGCGCATCTGATTCATCATCGCTTCGACCGACTTGTCGGGATCGAAGCCCTTTGCAGGACGATGTGTTTGCCAAAAAGCCAGGTCAGTGGAATTGCGAACCAGGTCGGGCGAATCGGACTTAGGAGCAGCACCGAATATCTTCTTGTCAAGGGGTGCATCGCTAAAGTCGCTGTAGCGTATCATTCGCTGTGCGTATAGGCCCAGCGAGCCTGCGGTGACGTTGAGCTCCGAGTAGAAACTCTTGCCCAGCACCACACGAGTGCTGTCGGCCAGTCGTCCGTTCTCGAACTCGACATGCAGGTTACGCACGAAGTTGAGGTTGATGTCAGGCGGGATGTTCAGTTCGGCACGCTTCACCCAATAGGTGCTGTCGAGGCTCACATAGAGGTGCCCCACAAAGCCGAATGACTGCGGCATGGCAGGTGCAAAGCCAAGGTCGATGTACTGGAGTCCATCGTCAAGCTTCAGGGTGTCGAGGATGTAGTATTTGTAGAACGTAGGGCCGAACGATGAAAGGGGCGAGACGAACTTCTTGCGATAGAGGTAGATGTTATCCTCATTGAGGTCCATTTCGGGGAACACTTCCGTCTTGAGGAGGGCCACAAACTGTTCGGGCATCATGTCGTCCATACCGGCATGCTGTTCAGCCTCGGTGACGGTGCGGTTCAGGTTGCCTGCATTCTTCCAATAATGCTTCTCAATGCGTTCGTCGGTCGAAACGGGCAGCACAGGAGTACCAGTCACAATGGCGGTGTCGATGAAGTTTTCAATGAACTTGAACTTCTTCTTCCAACGGGCAAGGTGACTGCCGCTGAAGTTGTTCAACGAATAGGTCATGTTGTCATAACGCGTTTTGCTGAAGAAGTCATTCTCTTTGGGCGAATGGTCGTCCTTGTGCTCGATGACGTTACGTATCAGGATGACGGCAGGGTTGTCCTTACGGCGATAGCGTTCACGTTTGGGCTTGACCACAACTTCGCTCAACTGCACGTCCTGCGAGAGCATCTGGATGGTCACGTTCATCTTACGATTGCCGGTCACGATGGTCTTCGTGTCGTAACCAAGGTAGCTGAACTGAATTACGCTACCCGGACGTGCGAGCATCGAAAAGTTGCCCTGTGTATTGGTTATGGTGCCATTGGTAGTACCTTTTTCCGCAATGTTAACAAAGTCGAGAGGCTCGCCAGTGATGCTGTCCAGCACCTGTCCCTGCACGGTGATACGTGCTACCTGCTTGTCTTGATTCCTATTCTGTGCCGACAGAGTTGCCGGCATAGCTCCAAGCAAAAGGATGGCGAGTATAGAAAGAAAGATTTGTCTTATTTTTTGATTCATATTCACTAGTGTCCTAAAAGTTTAGAATTCTAAATTTAACAATAGTTGGCTGCTATCATTTTGCTCAAAATTTTGGCCTTTTGCTTTCAAGAGCAATTCTC
>CACXTQ010000054.1:0-25406 GCA_902770595.1 uncultured Bacteroidales bacterium
TTTTTATCGTTTGAATTGACTAGGTTGTTTGCTTGCAGGTTACTGACTTATCAGTAACGCTTTGTCAAGATTTCACTCTTTCAAAGATCGTCGCTTAACCGCTCGACTTACCGTCTCATCGTTTAAGCGGGTGCAAAGATAGGGGATTTTTCGTATGTCTCCAAATTATTTGCGGACTTTTTTCAAAAAATCGTCATTTTCCCGCAAAAAAGGCCAAACAAAAGACTTGTTTGGCACATATGTATGACAAAAATGCAATCGATAGCGCTTGAAATCGTGTTGAAAATGCAGCGCAAGAAATAAAAAATCAGAACTGATAATAGATGAAAGGCTGGACATTGCTGGTCTGGAACTGCAATATCAGCTGAATGGTGAGCAAAAACAAGAGCAACTTGACGATCCAAGGCAAGAGAATGAAACGGGCCTGCAGCCTCTGGAAGTCACGACGGCCGAGGGCCTGCGCGGCAAGAGGGACGAGGGTGAGCACGCACCACCAGGGGCGCGCCTTGACAAACGGGATGAGATAGGCGATGTCGAAGTCGACTACCGAACGTGAGAGCAACTGACAGGCCGATGCCACGCTCTCGCTACGGAAAAAGACCCAGGCTATGGCCACGAAGATGAAAGTAAGGACGACGGAAAGACCATTCGTCCAACGGTTGTCGGGCACACGACTGAGCAATGGCTTGAAAGCCTTATGCACCACGAGTCCCAACCCATGGATGCCACCCCACAGCACGAACATCCACGTGGACCCATGCCAAAGGCCGGCAACAAGCATTGTTATTATATTATTTAAATAGGTACGTACGCGCGAACAACGATTGCCCCCCAACGGGATATAGACATAGTCGCGGAACCACGTGGAGAGCGAGATGTGCCAGCGATGCCAGAATTCGGATGGAGAGGGCGCACTGTAGGGGAACGAGAAGTTTTCGAGCAAATGGAAACCCATCAGCGCTGCAATGCCGATGCTTATGTCGCTATATCCCGAGAAGTCGCAATAGATCTGAACGGTATAGCCGAGGATGCCCATCACGCACTCGAAGCCCGAATAGGTGGCAGGGCTTGAGAAGACCCAATCGTTGTACTGGGCAATGTAATCGGCAATCACACACTTCTTGACGAGTCCAATCATCACAAGCCACAGACCCATATAGAGACACCGCTCAGAGATGGCACCTGGCTTGCGAACCTGAGGCAACAAGACATGTGCGCGGGTGATGGGTCCTGCCAGAAGCAAGGGAAAAAACGAGAGATAGAAGAGGAACTCCAACAGAGAGACCTGCATCGTGAACCTGCCGCGATAGACATCGACCACATAACTGATGGCCTGAAAGGTAAAGAAGGAGATGCCGACAGGTAGCGCCACTTCGATCAAACCGAAGTTGCTGGAGAAAACAGCGTTGATGGACGACAGGAAGAAATTGGAATACTTGAAATAAAGAAGCGGAAGCAGGATGATGACGATGGCCAATGTGAGCACCATACGGTCTTTCCAGCAATGGGACGCAGCTCCACCACTTTCCCTTTGCATAGTCGCCAACAGACGGCCTGCCCACCATGCCACCAATGCCACCGCTGGAAGCAGCACCATCAGCCACCCGTTGGCCAAGTAGAAGAACAACAGGCTGAACGCCGCGACATAGAGCACCATGCCCACCCGACTGTAACGACGGATGAACGCATAGATGGCCAGGAAGAAAATGAAGACCATCCAAAAGGTGATGTCGGAGAAAAGCAACATAGGCTATTGTGGGGGACGAAGCATATACTGGTGATAGACACGCCGACGTGACTGGGTGGGCCGGTCCATCTTGAGCGGATGCCTTGCCTTGGAACTACTGAGCCAAACGGCAATGGTGTCCATCCACAGCGCTGCCGCACTGCGCGTGGGATGCATATTGTCCTCGGCACGATCGAGTTCGAGTTCACGACTGTCGAAGAAGCGACCCTCGCCTACCCTTTGGAGGATAAGGTCGTTGATACCCGTGTCATTCTTCCAGTTGGGCGGCCCAATCCAAAGGAAAGGACGGTCGCCGATGCGCTTGACGATGGTGTCGATGTACTTCTCGCGCTTCGACAAATCGCGGACAAACAACTCATTGCCGCCCAGGCAAAGCATGACGTAGTCGGGCTGGATGCGGTCGAGGAAGTATTGCAGGGTGTCGGTAGTTGCCCAAAGCTTGGTGGACGAACTGTACCAGATGATGCTCGACAAGTCGTAACCATTCTCGAGCGAATAGTCACACAAGCGCTTGGCCAACCACTCGAGCATCGAGTCGCCGAAGATCATGATACGGTACTTGCCGAGGTCGGGCTTATGCCCCTTGATCTCCTTGATAGGCTCCTCTTCAGAGGGAGTGGGTAATGAGTCTTGGGTAGTGGTGTCTGTGGGAGCTATAGTAACTATAGACGCCATAGTATCAATAGAAACTATGGTATCTAAAGGCACTATAGGTGGTGTCGGCGAAGAAGGTGGCGTTTCGTCCGACTCGGCAAAAAACATCGGGAACAACCGCCTCACACCCGACAGGTCCGCCTTTTCAAGCATGACGTCGCCCGAGCCAATCTCGAGCGACGACAAGGCATACCCCACGACCAAGGCCATGGGGATGAGAAGAAGGAGGAGGATTTTGGCGTAGGAGCGCATGGATTATAATTAGGGATACTTAGGGATTTTAAGGGATACTTAGGGACTTTAAGGGACATTAGTTAATAGGGCACTATATTTCGATAACTATAGGCAATGTCCCTTCAAATCCCTTAATATCACTAAATATCCCTTCATTTCCCTTTATGAGCATACTTCTGCACACGGGCATCGTTGATGACACCGCTCCAATTCAAACCGTAGGCAAAACGATAGGTGTTACCATCGGCATCCTTGTAGCATTCGAAGTCGTGGGCCACGTCCTCGCACTGCTCTTCGACGGCCTTCATGCTGACAGGCATATCCATCGGGAGCAAGCCCGAAGGCTCAACCTTGCCACTGATGATGTCGAGGACCACCTGATTCTCGACCGTGAAGGTGAGCAACAGCGCATCTGCCGCACCCTCGAACTCAGATACCACGACAGGACGACCCGTATTGAGGGCAACCACGACAGGCTTGCTACCCATCAGCTTCCTGGTGTCGAGTACGAGTTTCATATCGTCCTTGTTTGCTGTCTTGACGGTCTTGCCGCGATAAGAACGGTTGGTGAAGTTCTCCTTGGGGTCGCCACCAGCAATACTGGTCTTGCGGGCGTAGGTGGCAGTATAGTCATTGTACTGCAGGCTGACGGGCACATAACCATTGCCTCCTTTGTTGCGATCGGCCACATCGTAACCAGCACCCGACGAAGGCTCGTTGATGAGCACCAGGGCAAAGTCGGCATCCTTCGGGTCATCGACCACGTTGTAATACTTCTTCACGAGGTCGAGGCTGATGGGATAGTCCCACTTGTCCTCACCCGTCGGGCCGAAGAAGCCCATTGCACGGACAAAGTGGCGCTTGGGGACATAGACGTTCTTCTTCTCGGCCACGGGAAGCGTCTGCTTATGGTTCTTCAGCATGACCACCGACTTCTGCAGAACGTCATAACCGGCCTCCATATACTCGGGGCAACCGACTATGGCAGTCGTTTCGGCAGGATCGAGATAAGGATTCTCGAATAGACCTACGCGGAATACATTGAGCAAAAGACGATAAGCCGACTTCTGGAAACGCTGGTCGGCGCTCTCCTTGCCATACTTATCAACCCACATCTGATAGGCTTCGAGCACAGGGCCCTTGTCGTTCTGTCCGCCAAACTGATCGACACCGGCCTCAAGAATCATAAAATGACGTTCGGCCACGGGCACATTCTCTACGCCCCAGCACATGCCACCAAAACTCTCGACAGCATTGTTGTCGAACATGATGTTCCAGTCGGTGCAAGCCACACCGTCGAAATGATACTTCTCGCGAAGCTGCTCGGCAATCATCCACTTGCTGTAGCTGCCGCCCACATTTTCACCCAACGGGCTCTGGTTCCATAGGATGCTGTAGATAGGCATCACAGCCGAAGCCATACCCGTGCCATCGTCCAACTTGAACGAACCTTCGGTGAAAGGCTTCAGATGCTCCTCGAGATTATTGCCCGGATAGACGGCATACTTGCCATAGCAGAAGTGCGAGTCACGACCGCCCTCCTGTGCACCATAGCCATACCAATGCTTCACCATCGCATTGACTGACTCATAACCCCAGGCACCTTCGACCGACTTGTCGGCCGGCGAGGTCTGGAATCCGTCGCAATAGGCACGAGCCATGTCGGTGGCAAGGTTGGAATCGTCGCCGAAAGTGCCGCTGAAACGGCTCCAACGAGGATCGGTAGCGATGTCCACCTGTGGAGAGAGGGCAGTGGCAATGCCCAAGGCACGATACTCGCGGGAAGCAATCTGACCAAACCGTTTCATCGCAGCAGGGTCGAAAGTGGCGGCAATGCCCAGCGAAGATGGCCATAACGAGATGGTGCCTCCAGCACCATAGTTATATTCGGCATCGGCCGACACGGTGTGACGCGGGTCGGAACTGTTGTTAGCAGGGATGCCATGCCCCAGCCCTTCGACGTAGGCCTGCACATTGTTGTTCCACTTGGCAGCGACCTCGGGACTTTCGACTGTGGTTACCAAAACGGCTCGAAGATTGTCCTCGCCGAGGAACTTCTTCTGCTGGTCGGTGAGGTCGGCGCTCGTCAAGCCACTTTCCTCAAGGGTTGTGCCGTTGTAGGTCGAACCCATAAAGTGTCCCGAACGCGAAACACCAGGAATGGACTGATGGGCCGAATAGAGCATCAGGCCGGCAATCTCTTCGACCGACAACTGGGCAGCCAGGTCCTGGGCACGCTCTTCGGGCGTGAGACGCCAGTCCTCGTACTTGTCGAGTTTACCATCACGGTTCAGGTCCTTGAACCTGTATCCATCCTGTTCGAGTAACTGCACACCCGACTGAGGCGAATAGCCGAGGGTGGCACCACCCTTCTGAATCACGAGATTATACTGGCCCATCGGCTTCTCCTCGTACTTTGAACTGCACGAAGTGAAGCACAAGGCCATGCCTCCGATGAGAACAAAGGCAGAAATCGAACGACTGAGCATGGCAAAAACTAATTATTTATGAACATAAAGATCCCATCCGAGATAGTTCTCGAGTGCATCGGCGATGATGTCGGCCACATCGCTGCGCACAAGGGCAACATGATGCTCGAAGCCGTTGCGACAGATGTGCTTCATCAGCTTCTGAAGGTTATCAACCTGGGTAACAGCGATGCAACCATCCATTCCGTAAGGATCGTTGGTGATCTTGCCTTCGCCTACGTAAGCGCGAATCTTGCCGGCAGCATCGTCGGTCGATACACGGAAGAAGGTGAATTCGCCTTCGCTGACCTTGGCATCCACTGCGCCGAAGGTACGTACCTTGCCGAGTGTGCGTCCCAAGACACCAAGTGGAGTGAGCTTAAGGTCGTTGTTGCCGATGAACGAACGCGGGAAGTTGCCGCAGTGGGTGCATACGCACTTGTTGCGGTCGTCGGCAAAGTTGTTGTTCCAGTCGGCCAAGGCAGGAGCATTGCCCGAAGCCAGACGGAGAGCCAACATCGAGACAGCACCCGTGATGTCGGTTTCGCAGGCGCAAGGAATACCCATATCGCCAAGCATGGCCATGGTAATGCAGGGAGCACAGCCATAGTTCTGCTCAAGCGAATCCCAACACTGAAGTGCCAGGGCATCGACCTTGTTGTCGCGAACCCAAGCCTCGACGGCAACACCGAACTTAGCCTGTACGCGCAGCTTCTCCTGATATTCGGCAGGCACCTTCGCATAGGCGTGGATATCCTTCAGTTTGGCAAGCAGAGCAGGATCGTCGTCGGTAATCTTCTGTGCCGCAAACAAGATCTCCGAAAGGTCGGCAGGAACGACGGTGATGCCGCTGCGTTGCAACAGTTTTTCGCTGGCTCGGCAGGTGTTGAAGCCGAGAGGGCGTGTGCCGATCTGGCCAATGCGACAATGACGCAGGCCACCTACGACACGGCATATGCCGGCGAACTTATCGACGTCCTTCTTGAACTCCTCGCTATAGATGCTGTAGGTGTGGAGACTGGTGAGCGAGTAGGGAATGCCATACTGATAGAGGTTGTTGCAGACCGAGATCTTGCCGCAGAATGCATCGCGACGGCTGTCGAGGTCAACCTTGTCGTTGTCGTCGTCACAGGCCTGCACAAGCACGGGCACATTCAGTTCGGCACGGAAGATGGTATTGATGATACCAATCTCATAACCAAAGTTAGGAAGACTCACCAGAATGCCATCAATCTCGTCGCGGTGTGCGCGGAAGAGTTCAGCGTTCTTGATGCCGTCCTCGAGCGTCTCGATGGAGCTCGAACCCGTCGGGGTGGCATCCTCGGGAAGGATGACATATTCATAACCTTTCTCGTCGAGCGTCTTGAGCAACTGCTTCTTTACGTCTTTTGCGAGTTCAGAGTTGAAGTAGGCGCGTGTGCCAATAATCACGCCGAAACAAACTTTTCCGTTTTTCATATTATATGGATTTGATAAAATTGTTAATTGTTAATTATTTATTGTTATTTGATCAGATGTTCCACCGCCATGCGCCAAGCCGAATAGTCTTTTGAAGTCGTTTCGGTTGCGTTGGGAGTGATGCGCTTGATGATGTTCTTCAGACGGCTCACCTCGTCGGGAGTAGCCCATACCTGGCGTGCGAAACCGTTCACAACAACAGCCCCCAAGGCCGATGCATCCTCCACATCGGTGCAGACGATGTCGGCATCCAAGAGGTCTGCCTGGAGCTGCATCAGGAACCCGTTGCCCGTGGGACCGCCATCGGCACTAAGTTCGCTGATAGTGATGCCCGTGGTGGCCGTCATTGCCTTCACAAGATCGGTGACCTGATAAGCAATGCTCTCGACAGCGGCACGAACAATGTGCGCACGAGTGGTATTGAACGTCATTCCGACGATGGCAGCCTTCACCTGATCCTGCCACCATGGAGCACCAAGGCCCGAAAATGCAGGGATGAGATAGACGCCGCCATTGCTTTCGACACTTGTAGCGATAGCCTCAGTTTCAGCGGGGCTGCCGATGAGTTTCATCTGGTCGGCCATCCACTTCAGGGTAGCACCCGTGCTGTAGATATTGCCTTCGTAGGCATAGAAGGTCTTGCCGAGAATCGAAAAACCGATGGAGGTGACGAGACCTTCGGGAGCCTTGTGAGGCTCTTCGCCAATATTGAGCATCACCGACGAACCCGTACCGTAAGTCACCTTGCCGGTGCCAGCGGAGAAGCACATCTGACCGATCAATGCACCATGTGAATCACCCAATACGCCTGCGATTTCGATGGGTGCACTGAACAGGCCTTCGACCGTAGTCTCGCCATAATATGCATCGCACGGACGCGGTTCGGGCAGCGCTGCCACAGGAATACCGGTGGCATTGAGTACGTCGGCATCCCATGCCTGCTTATAAATATTAAAGACCATGGTGCGGCTGGCATTGGTGTAGTCGGTGGCAAACGTTTTGCCAGTGGTCAGACGCCAGACGAGCCAGCAGTCGATGGTGCCGATGAGAAGTTCGCCGGCCTCAGCCTTGGCACGAGCACCTGGAACATTGTCGATAAGCCAGCAGATCTTGCTTGCACAGAAACTGGGATCAACCTTCAAGCCTGTGCGTTGCTCAACCAACTGTTCCATGCCCGGCACCTTGCGCCATTGGCGGCACAACTCTGCGCCACGGGTATCCTGCCAAACCAGCGCATGATAGACGGGCTTGCCAGTCTGCTTGTCCCAGGCAACGACGGTCTCTCGCTGGTTGGTGATGGCGAGGGTATAGTTGTCGGGATTGAGATCACGACCTTCGAGCAACAGACCGATGGCCTTGACGGTGTTGGCATAAATCTCCTCGGCATCATGTTCCACCCATCCGGCCTTCGGATAATACTGCTGGTGAGCCACCGAGGAGCGCGCGAGCAACTTGCACTGCTCGTCAAAAAGAAGTGCCTTGGTAGCCGATGTGCTTTGGTCAATAGCAATGATATATTTCATAACCTTTCGTACCTTTCAGAACCTTTCTTAACCCTTCAGAACCTCCTTCGCTGCCTTATAGATGCCTTCGTAGTCGAAGCCATAGTGGTGGAAGACCTCGAGGGGCTTGGCATGGATTACGTTCTCGTCGGGAACACCAAGAATGCGCATCTTGACAGGACATTCCTGTGCGGTCACTTCTGCGACCGAAGCGCCAAGGCCTCCGAACACGCTATGCTCTTCGGCGGTGACGATAGCACCCGTCTCGCGGGCAGCCTTCAGGACAGCTTCCTTGTCGAAAGGCTTAAGTGTATGCATATCGAGCACACGTGCACGAATGCCCTCCTTGGCCAACATGTCGGCAGCCTCCACACAGTGAGCCACGGTCTCTCCACATCCGATCAAGGTCAGATCGTTGCCTTCGCGCAAGGTATTGGCCTTGCCTGGAATGAATTCGAAATTGTCGTCATCATAAACATCGGGCACGGCATTGCGGCCCACACGCACGTAAGCGGGTTTGTTGTGATTGACGAGGAACTGGCACAGCTTGCGGCTCTGACGTGCATCGCAAGGCAGATAGACTTCGATGCCCGGGAAGGTTCGCAGCACGGCGATGTCGTGCAGGCTGTGATGGGTGGCACCCAACTGACTATAGGCCACTCCTCCGCTCACACCAATGATCTTCACCGGCATCTGACTATAAGCCATATCGACCTTGACCTGCTCCAAGCTGCGAGCCACATAGAAACAGGCGGGACCGAAGACAAACACTTTCTTGCCCGTCGAGGCGAGGCCTGCCGAAACGCCCACCGAATTCTGCTCGGCGATACCCACCTCCACAAACTGCTGGGGTAAAGTCTTGGCAAAATCGTCAAGCGTGGCCGACCCCGTTGCATCGGAAGTAACAACAACGATATCCTTATCTTTCTGGCCCAGTTCAACAAGTGTGCTGGTAATGCTCTTGCGGCATGGTATCTTATTAATCTCTTTCATGTGTCAATTAACAATTAATAATTAACAATTAACAATTAATAATTGGAGGCAAACAATTAACAATTGGCGATGCGGATATCAATATCGTGCAGTGCCTCTTCGTATTGTGCAGCATTGGGCACGCCATGATGCCACTTGGCCACATTCTCCATGAAGCCAACACCCAGACCCTTGGTACTCTTCGAGATGAAGAGGTGAGGCTTGCCTCCCTTCCAATCGATGGCATCGAGAGCAGTCACAATGGAGTCGATGTCGTCACCATTGATTTGCTTCACGTCCCATCCGAAAGCAGTCCAACGATCGTAGATCGATTCGAGTGGCATCACATTTTCGGTCGAACCGGAAATCTGAAGACCATTGCGGTCGATGAAGGCGACCAGATTGTCGAGATGAAACTTGTTGGCAGCCATCGCTGCCTCATAGATAGAGCCTTCGGCCTGTTCGCCATCGCCCATCACGACGAAGGTCTTCCAGTTCTTCTGGTCCATCTTTGCTCCCAACGCCATGCCTACGCCTACGCCAAGGCCATGACCGAGCGCACCTGTGTTGATTTCCACTCCAGGGATGCTGTTGTCGGGATGACCACCGAGGTGAGCACCGCATGTGCCGTAGGCATCGAGTTCTGTTTGGTCAATGAATCCCTTGTCACAAAGCACAGTATAAAGGGCTTCGGCGCAATGACCCTTGCTAAGAACAAAACGATCGCGATCGGGCATCTTCGGGTCTTTGGGATTGACATTTAGTGTGTGGTTATAAAGGACGGTAAGCAGATTCAAGACGGAGAGATCTCCACCTGTATGCCCCGTACCTCCTTGATAGATGAGAGTAATGAGCTTCTTTCTCAAGAGCTCAGCTTTTCGTTTGAGTGCTTGGTTATCCATACATTATTAATTATTAAGAATAAACTGCCGGTTTCCATGCTGCAAATATAGTCAATCGAAAGCAAAAAACGAAAGAAAACGAAAATAATATTTCAATAATTAACGTTTTCTAACATATTGGGCGCGAAATAAATGTTTTAAAGCAACTAAAGAATGCAAAAAATTGCGAAAGAAAACAAAAGAAAGACGCAAAAATTCCAAGCGTTTTCGACAAAAACTGCATCAAAAAGAAGAAAAAACGGGTGAAAAAGAGAAAAAACACTAAAAAATTTTTTTTTATTAGAAAAAAGAAGTACATTTGCACCGCTAAAACAAAACCTCATCTATATGCTACTGGCCGCACAACGCAGGGAGAAGATCGTCGCCATGCTTCGCGAAGACGGGCATGTCAAGGTCAACAACCTGAGTAAACTATTTAACGTCACCGAGGTCACCATCCGACAGGACCTCGAGAAGTTGGAGGAAGAAGGCTCCTGCCAACGAGTGCATGGTGGGGCCATTCTGAACAATGCTGGAGCAAACGTAGGGGAATTTCTGGTGCTCAACCAAGACAACCTCGCTGCCAAGATGGCCATTGCCCGCGAGGCAGTGAAACGCATCAAGGATGGTGAAACCATCATCCTCGACTCCGGATCTACGACTACCGAAATTGCTCGTCTCATCTCAGGATATTCCAACCTCACTGTCATCACCAATGCCATCAATATCGCCATGATATTGGGCAAGGACCCAGGCATCAACCTAAACGTTACTGGAGGGGAATTCAAGTCTCCCACCCTTTCTCTAACTGGTCCCAAGGCAGCCGAATATTTCAAAGGGCTTCATGCCGACAAGGTCTTCCTGGCCACCGCAGGCATCAATGTCGCTAATGGTCTGACCTATCCAAGTATGAGCGATCTGGTGGTCAAGAAGGCTATGATTGACGTCAGCGATCGAGTCTATCTTGTCGCCGACAGCACCAAGGTGGGCAAAAGTTCGTTTGCCACCCTCGGCAAGCTCTCGATGGTCGATACCATCATCACCGACTCGAACATCTCGAAGGATGACGAGGCACTTTTCCGCAGCTACGACCTCAAATGCATAATAGCACAGCTATAATACTTAACACACACATTTTTACACATCCCCGTGTCGGAAGTCGAAAGAGATTTCCGACACGTTTTTTATTGGGACGGCTCATCGCATTTGCACGATCTTTCCATCCTTTACGACGAAGCCGTGATAGCCTTCACCCACGGGCATACCCAACAGATTGTATGCTCTTCCATCGCCAACCTTCTTATCGTCTCGACATTCTACGATGCCCGACGGATCGTACAATCCATAGGCTTCGAGTTGGCTCAAGAGTATATCCGTGCGTCGAGGGAAATAATCGACGAGGAGTTCCTGCTTGCGTACCAACCAATGGTCGTTGCGCGTGTAAGTCTCGTTGGTCTCGCCCGTTGATTTGCGGTAGTCGCCCCAACGAGCGCTTTCGCCAATGATGGCAAGGTCTATTTCATTGGCCAAAATCTCATATAGAGTCGCGGCTCGTTCAGGCGTCAGGATGCCATCGTCTTTCAGATGCATTTCAATGCGCTCCTGCATCAATCGACGGAAATCTGGATTCTTCTTCAACACCTTCATCATCTGTGTTGGATCGCCCTTCACAGCAGTAACTTTATTATATTCCACATCCTTGAATGCCGTCTCGGCATCCCAAACAAGATAACGAAAACCCGTTCCAGGATTGACACGACTGCGCAAGCAACGCCAGTTGTTATGATCCCAGTCATCATTGCCGATATACCAATTGACGAGCATGTAATCGCAGAAGTTGGAGAGGTCGAGCAGACTTCGGTCGGTCAATTGCTGATAATAACTATCCTGCTCCTTCGACCCCACCTTCATCACAATCTTGTACATCTCCTCGTAGGCCTGACGATTTCCATCGATCATGTCGCTGACATCCACGACATCATAATCCTCGTCGATACCGCCCAAATAGTCGCTTGCAAAATTATCGTTGATCTTTTCACAAATTTCATAGAGGCCCCAATACAGCCCATTGATATAAAGATGTGCAAATCGGCGATGAGTCGCCAGATTGCCCATGGCATGATGCGCCTCCTTGGTCCATGAGTCGAGGATATACTGTGCTTGGGTACGCTGGATGATATTCTGGGGGTACATGCTCGCGCTACCATTCTTCAACCAGGTGTAGTTGTAGCCAGCACGCAGAATCAAGTGGTCGAAGTGAGTCACTGCATCCTCTTCCTCAAAGAGGTCGAACCTCAGCTTACCTGCTCCATACTCCTTTCGGAACGACACGCGGAAAGAATGCTTCGGGGTATTCTGCGGATTACGGCTGTTTCCTCCATGAAGCAGCAGGCCGCAATTGCGTTGAAAGGCTTTATTTGTCTTCGGATCAAAATACTCGATTGAAGCGGGACGTTCCCATCCGTCGCCCAGCTTCGAGAGATCCTTGCCCGTATGGACGTATATGCCCCCCTTTTCGGGATCTTCGGACTGCGAGAACAGATAGTCAATATTGGTGACCAAGCAGACGGTGGGTATAGAGAGCATGGCACTATCCATCAACGGACCATAAGTCTCGCCTAACGTAATCGTGGTGTCCATGGCATAGTCGGCTGCCCAATAACTGCTGGCATCCTTCTTGCTCCAGATGGCAGGATAACCCTGGGGCGAAGCAGGCTGACGGCAGACATCGTGAAGGAAGATGAAGGTGCGCGTAGCTATGGGGCCTATCGAATCGTTGGCATCGATACAGACTGCGCTGACGGGTGTAGTCGTACCAATTGTGATGGGCTCGACATAACGCACAGCATTGGCACGTGTGGGGCGTGTGCCGTCCAAAGTATAATATACGTCAAAGCCAAGCTCCGACGAGGCAAGCGTCAAGGCGAAGGCCTCGTCGTGGAATGGCTGAGCATCGCTGAACACGACCTCCTGTGCCTGTAATCCCAACGACAGGCATCCGATGATTAACGATGATAATGTGTGTTTGTGTGTCAATTTGATAATAATTAGAATCGCCGTCAGGGCTTCATTCCCATAGCCCTGGTGTATCCTTCATTTGTCAAGCAGTTCTCGAACTTGGCGTTTTCGAGCAATTCGTTCATCGCAGCCTTAGCAACGTCCTGAGCAACTTTGTTGTCGCGAATCTTCTTGAACGAACCACGGTCGGCTGCGGCATATGCACGGATGAGTTCCCAGTTCTCGGGCATCTTGATCTGCTTCATGCAACTGGTGGCGTTCATCTTCTTGTAGGGCCAATAGGTCCAGCCGATGTTCTGCGACTCCATCACCCTGGTAAACCCATGAATCCACTCGTCGGTATTCTCGCCCGTCTCGCCCATATACATCGGCAAGTTCACGCTGTCGCGGAAATGCACAAAGTCGGCAAGGTGCAGAGCTATGGTATCGCACCAATATCGATGACAGGTGTACATCATCTTGTCGTCAAACTTCGAATCCTTGAAGACCTTGAAGTTGCCATTCCACTGTGCACCGCCCAGCATCACGATATGGTTCTGATCGACTTTGCGGATAGCCTTGGTGATGCGCATATAAAGTGGTTCGAGTGCAGCATTGAGTTCATCGAGTTTCTCTGCTTCATAGGGAGCTATGGGTTCGTTCAGCAGGTCATAACCGATTACGATGGTGTCGTTGGCATAATGGGCGGCAATGCGTTGCCAGATGTTGCAACAACGCTGCTGCTGCCACTCACTTTCCAGAAGCCACGGATAGCCATAACTGTCGTCGATGTTATCGCCCGTCTGGCCGCCCGGAGCGTCGTGCATATCTAGGATGACACGCAGGTTCTCGTTGCGACACCAATCCACAACTCTATCTATCAGACGGAATCCCTCGGTGCTGTCGTTCCTGCCCATATAATACTCATCGGTGAAGAGTTTATAGTGGAACGGAATACGCAAGGTGTTCATGCCTGTCTGGGCAATATAATGAATATCTGCCTCGGTGATGTAGTTCTCCTTGAACTGATTCCAGAAGTTGGCAGTGAACTCCTCGCCCGTCAGTTCACAAAACATCTGGTTGATGAGACGATAGGACGATGTTTCGCCAAAGCGGAACATATACCCTTCGGGGTTGATCCAGTTTCCCAAATTGATGCCTCGAATGAAGAACTTCTCTCCATCGGGCTTCACGAGGTCGTGTCCGCTCACCGTGATGAAGCGTCCTTCAAAATCGTTCTGCACTGTCGTTTTCGGCGTACAAGCCGCAAATAACACTATGGCGATGCCTAAGGTAATAACACTTTTCATGCGTTTAGACTGTATAATAATAAAACTACGCTGCAAAGATATATATTATTTTGCCTCTCTCCAAATCTTCTGCCAAAAATTGCTGTCAATGAGAGCATTTTTGCCAAAAGACGAAAAACGGGAGGGCGAAATCATCGCTCTCCCGCTAATTCTAGAACCGAGTATTTATCTGGTGAAATAGGTTTTCTTGCCGTTGATGAGATAAAAACGTCCAGCCTCTGGTGCTACAACTCTACTTCCATTCAGGTCGAACACCTGCTTGCACTGCTGCGGAGCATTCATTTCCTCAATGCCTGTGACAGATGAATCATAGACAGCATTTTCAATGATGTAGGTTATCTCTATCGGCATGCTGCCATACGAAAAACGGGTGGTGAGGCTGAGCGTATTGTCGCTATGACTGTAGGTGGCCGTTAGCGAGGTGCCTGTGATGGCTTTCTCGACATCGTCCACAACGATGGTCTCGCTATAAGTCTGCTCGCCGAAGACCACGCTCCTCGACTCCATGTCGTAGGTAAAGGTTGCTCCATGGATGGTGAACGATGGGAGGGTCATATTCATCGCCGCATAGACCATCTTCGGCAAGGTGATGTCGGCATCAGTGGCTCCATTTACCTGCAGAAAAACGACATCTGACTCATTGTCCTGCCACGCATTCATAGATTCAACGCCGAATCTGGAAGGACCGACAAAAGCCATTGGGCCATGCTGTGCAATGGCTGTGGCGCACAAAACTGCACCTGCAAAAAGAGATAGAATTCGCTTCATAGATTTGTTGTTTTATGGAATAAAAATAAATAAAGAATAAAATATTTACGACCCCGGATACAAAAAAGACCGTATCTTTGCCTTTTTCGGGTGCAAAGATACGGCTATTTTGCAAGTCGTGCAATCCTTATTTATGAGGAACCGCATCCTCAAAAATGAGGATAAGGCGTTTCAATCCATCGAGGGCTTTAATTCTTCAATGCTCACAAAGCCATTTACCACCGAGTAAATGATGATGTCAGCGATGGAACGTGCGCCAAGTTTTTCCATGATGTTCTTACGGTGGGAGATGACTGTGGTTACGCTAATCTGAAGTTGGTCGGCTATCTCCTTGTTGATATAACCCTTGCTGAGCAATACAGCTACCTCGATTTCTCGAGCCGAAAGCACCTGTCCTCCTTGTCCCGACTGTTTCTCCATCAGATAGCGCATACCATGTCCCTTGCTCTGGAGCGTCATCATATCGCGTATCAGAGTCGCTTCACTCTGGCAGACGTTGAGGGTGAATACCCCATTGATGCTCATGTCGCCCGCCACCAGCACAATGCTCTTGTGAGGATTGTTGCGGAAGAACTGGACATGTTCAAAATAGATGCGTGATGATACGAAGAAGTGCTGGAAGTCCAGGTTCTCCTGATTTTGGAGCACCTCAAACGATTCGCAGACCACAACCTCAGCAAATGGTGGCAAAAACCTGCCCAGCACCTGCTGAAGGCCCAAGCACGTCAGGATATTGTCGTCGATGATGGCAAAACGAATCGGGGGCATATAACAATTATTATTTGTTAATTGTTAATTATTAATTGAGATTTGTCATTTGACCTCCGTCAGATGCTCTCTCCTCCAGTCGAAATACCGTGTCCACAATTCGAGCTGTGGCATATTGGGCAACTCGGTGACGTAAGCGCCATCGCGGAAGTACATCGTGCTCTCGGTGCCCTGGCTATAGGCAGGCCAGTAGGGCAGAAGATCACCATTCGGATCGCCCGTCTTGATGAAGTTCACCCAATACTGATGAATGATCTTTGTCATGGCAACATCCGACGGACTTTGCGGACCACCCCATCCGCCGCCGCGCTGCGGACCAAAGGTAAATGCCAACTCGAATGCATGTGTCGAAATCTGCTTGCGTTTGGTCTGCTGATTCATACGGAAAGGATTGAACTTCAGTTGGTCGAAGAAGTACATATAGACCTTTCCCTGACCTTTCTGCGACTGCAAGTTGGCCCAAGCGTAGGTTGGCCAAGCAAAGGCAGCCTCGCGGAAGATGTCGGAATGGGCATCGAAAGCCTCTTGTTCGTTCGTGCCGGGATACATCCGCTTAAACTCATCGCGCCACTCGGGAGCAAACGACGTGCGCATCTCCTCTTCATATTGAGCGGTCGTGAATCTTCCCAAGAAACCCGAGAACATCGATCCCTCGTCTGAATTAGTTCCCATCAGCACATTCACGTCGTTGAAGTTGCCCTGTTGGTACTGAACATAAGCATCGGTGCTGAGCACATAGTCGTCATAGCATGGCCACAAGGCACCACCTGCGCTAAATGCAGCTGAATCATTCAAGAAAACCTCGGCCGGTAACTTGCGCAGGTCCTTCAGCTTGGGGTTCTTCTTGCCCGTGACGCGCTGGATGTAGGCCAGGCCGTATGCTTCGGAACCCTTCACATTGCGTACCGAATTGTTATCGATGCGTACATTGTCCATCGGAACCATGTTGCCACCGCTCTCGCTGATAGCACCTCGGAAGAGGCCCTTGGTCAATGGACTCTGACAAAGCATGCCCACGGAGATAGCACCCGCACTCTCGCCCATGATGGTCACCTTGGCGGGGTCGCCACCAAAGGCAGCGATATTGTCGTGTACCCATTGCAGCGCCATAATCTGGTCCAAGAGGCCGTAGTTGCCCGATGTGGCATGGCCTGTCTCCTTGATGCTTTCCTGTGTCAGTTCAGGCAGTGAAAGGAAGCCCATGCAGTTCAAGCGATAAGTGATGCTTACAAACACGATACCCGCCTTGGCAAAGTTGCTACCGTCGTTACCAAACGAATTTCCCGTCGAAAAGCCACCACCATGGATCCAAACCAGCACGGGCAGTTGCTCATCCTTCTGCTTTGCCGGTGTCAAGACGTTCAAATAAAGACAATCCTCGCTAATGGCGGGAGCCTCTTGTCCGGGCATCGCTTGTGCCCGTTGAATGCCCTGCACGGCGAAGTGGTCTGCCTTCAGCGTTCCCTCCCAAGCCTTGGCAGGTACGGGTGCTTTCCAGCGAAGATTTCCCACAGGCGGTTCTGCAAATGGGATGCCCTTAAAATGTGCCATCCCATCCTCGACTACACCCTCAATCTCTCCTTGGGCAACAGTTGTACGGACGAGCTGTGCCTCAGTCTGAGCAGCTGCCAACAAGGCTATCACTGCCAATGCTATCTTCGATTTGCGCATCTTGTTCTCTCGTTTGGTTCAACGTCAAATTATATGTGAATGAAGGGCTGACGACCCATTCTGGCGCCAGCCCTTCGATTTGTTAGCTTGTATCGCTTAGCAGAAAGGATTCTCGGTGGGATAGTAGTTGCCCTTTGGGAAGTTGTAATCGATCTCGTCAACGGGGATGCCCATGTACTTGAGAACCTCCCAGAAGTACTTGCCCTGATGGCCGAACATAACGGCGCAGTGGTGTGGATAGTGCTTCTCGATGAGGACGTGACGATAGAAGCGGCTCATGTTCTTGATGCCGAAGGTACCGATCGAACCGAACGAGCGGGTAGCCACTGGCAGGATCTCGCCCTGAGCTACGTAAGCACGGAGACGGGTGTCGGCGGTAGACTGCAGACGGTAAACGGTAGCGAGACCTGGCTTCAGATCGCCCTCCAAGGTGCCGTTGGTAACCTCTACTGGCAGGGCGCGGGCCATAATGCGCTGGAAGCACATCTGGCAGTTGCAAACCTTGTTGGATGCAGTGTTGCCGCAGTGGAAGCCCATGAAGATTTCCTTGTCGGTGTAGGTGTCGCAGAGGAACTTCTTACCCTTGATGCTCTCCTCGTACATGTCGGCAGGAACGGTGTTGTTGATGTCGAGCAGGGTAACGGCATCCTGAGTGATGCAGGTTCCGATGTACTCCGACAGAGCACCATAGATGTCAACCTCGCAAGCAACGGGGATGCCACGCGATGTCAGACGGCTGTTGACATAGCAAGGAACGAAGCCGAACATGGTCTGGAAAGCGGGCCAGCACTTGTTGGCCATGGCAACGAACTGACGCGAACCCTTATGAGCCTCAATCCAATCGGTCAAGGTGAGTTCGTACTGAGCAAGCTTAGGCAGCACATGAGGAATCTTGTTGCCAGTGCCGAGCTCAGCAACCATATCCTTCACTACCTCGTCAATACGAGGATCGCCAGCATGCTTCTGGAAAGCCTCGAGCAGGTCGAGCTCGGAGTTCTCCTCGATCTCAACGTCGAGATCATAGAGGGCACGGATAGGAGCGTTGCAAGCAAGGAAGTTGTTTGGACGAGGACCAAAGCTGATGATCTTCAGGTTCTGCAGACCCACGATAGCGCGAGCGATAGGCAGGAACTCATGAATCAGTTCAGCGCAGTGAGCAGCGTCACCCACAGGCTCCTCTGGGATGTAAGCACGGGTCTTGCGGATATCCAAAGCCTGGCTGGCGTTCAGCATACCACAATAAGCGTCGCCACGACCATCAATCAGGTCGTCCTGTGTCTCCTCAGCAGCAGCACAGAACATCGTTGGGCCTTGGAACCAATCAGCTATCATTGTCTCAGAAATCTCGGGACCGAAGTTGCCAAGATATACGCACAAGGCGTTGCATCCGGCCTTCTTCACATCCTCAAGAGCCTGCTGAGCGTGAATTTCACTCTCCACAATACAGATAGGACACTCGTAGATATCGGCGTTGCCGAACTTCTCTACATACTTAGCGATAACAGCCTTACGGCGGTTAACAGCCAATGACTCGGGGAAACAGTCGCGACTAACAGCGACGATTCCGACTTTGATTACAGGTACATTTTTCATATAACAATAGAAGTGTATAAGGTAATTGTTTATGTTGTCTTTCAGGTGGCAAATATACAAATATAATTTGATATAATCATTTTTTTTATCAAAAAATTTATATTCAGCCCCATTTTTTACCTTTTTTATTACAAATTACTTTCTACACACTACAAAGTGGGCCATTTTGACAGTTTACCTCTGTCTCAAATACTTTTTCTATCAATCATCCTAATTTTTCCGTCTCTTTTGTTTTGTAATCCAAAAATAATCTTTATATTTGCAGCGCAAATACCTCCTACCATCATGATAAACGTACAAGACTTTATCCGTAACTACCAAGAGGCCTTTGGTAACAAGGCCCCTCTACCTCTGTTGTTCGGCTACAGTGACCAACCCATAGCCACGACAACAAAAATTGGCGGCTGCTTCTTCAAAGGCCTCAACGAAGCACGCAATGGTGTGCCTGTAAGCCTCAGCGCCGAGGTCATCGGTTGCGGCGGCGGCAAACTCTACACGGGCTTCTCCGATATGCCCGAACGTGTACCCAAATTCGTGTCGCTGACCGAAAAATACAAGAAAACACCCGAGATGGTGAAAGATTATATCGACTCTTTGCAGATGCAACGTGCCGAAAAGACCTATCTGAACTTCATCAGGGCTGACAAAGCCGAAACATTCGATAACGTTGAGGGCATTCTCTTCTATGCAACTCCCGACATGCTTTCAGGACTCTGCGGCTGGGCGTTCTTCGACAATAACGAGTCCGATGCCGTCGTGTCGTTGTTCGGATCGGGGTGCAGTACGGTGGTGTCGATGACGGTGGTCGAGAATGCGCGCAATGGCCATCGCTGTTTCCTCGGATTGTTTGACCCTTCGGTGCGCCCGTTTGTTGGACGAGATGAACTGAGTTTCACTATTCCTTTCAGCCGATTCGTCACAATGATGGACACCATGAAGGAGTGTTTTCTTTTCGACTCCCACGCCTGGAAGAAAGTAAAAGCCAGGATAGAGGAGGATAATTTATAAAGGCTCTATAGTCACTATAATTACTATAGTCACTATAATTATTATAGTTACTATAATCAATTAAAAAACGTACAAAACCACCAACTATGAAACACATGCTTGCTGTTATGTGCATGATGCTGATGACCTCGATGGTCGCAGCACAAGGCGCCAACCCACAACGCCCAGGTCGCACCGAGATGAAGAAGATGCCATGCCACTTGCTCAGCGGCATCACCGAGCGCGACTATGCTATCTACTTGCCTGGCAGTTACGACGAAGAACCCTTGCGCCAATACCCTGTTCTCTACCTGATGCACGGCGGTGGAGGCAGCCATACCGATTGGGAGCGTGCCAACCATCTGTCGCAAGTAACCGATAGTCTCATCAGTTGCGGAGCCATCGATGACATGATTATCGTTTGTCCCGAAGGCAACCAACAGAACATGATGTACTTCAACTCGCCCACACCCAATTCGGCAGCCCTCGGTGCCCCCGACTGGAAATACGAAGACTACATCTTCGAGGAGCTGATCCCCTACATCGAACAAAACTACCGCGCACGCACCGACAAGGGTGGACGTGCCATCGCTGGTTTCTCGATGGGTGGAGGTGCTGCCACGGTTTATGGGGTACATCATCCCGAGAAGTTCTGCATGGTCTATGACATCAGCGGCTACCAGCGTGCCCAACCGCTCGAATTCCTCAAGTTCGACCCCTCTGCTGCCTGGCGCCAGCAGATTATTGACGACAACAACCCCATCCTCCGCATCAGTCAAGGCAGCGATGACGAAGTCAAGGCTTGGAAACAAGTCGATTGGAAGGTAGCTGTAGGTGACCATGACTTCACTCTCGATGCCAACATGGACCTCGTCCACGCCATGCGCACCAGAGGTATCTCCGTAGCAATGCACGTCGATGACGGCGACCATAATATGGAATGGGTCTCCCCAGCCCTCGTAGATGCCATCAAGCGCGCCAATCGCAACTTTCTTAATAAATAGACGAATATGAATTCACAACTCCACCCCAAAGAAGAAGCATCGCGCTGCCTACTTTGCGCCGATGCCCCTTGCAGCAAAGCCTGCCCCAATGGTGACCCCGCCCGCGCCATCCGCGCCATTCGTTTCGACAACACGTCTCTCGCCCGTCAGTGGGTGATCAATTGTTCCGATGAGGAACTCCAGGCAGCCGAACAAGCCTGCATCCACTACGACAGGCCCATCCGAATCCGTGAGTTACTGCGTACTGTTGAGACTTTGGCGCAAGAAGATTCCAAGCATGCCGTCTCTTCGACCGACGCGCTTCCCGACCTCAGCATCGACTTCTGCGGCATTCCTTGTGAGAATCCATTCTTCCTCGCTTCGTCAGCCATCTGTACCAACTACGAGATGGTGGCACGTGCCTTCGAGGCAGGATGGGGCGGCGTTTTCTACAAGACCATCTGCATGCAGGACATCCACGAAGTGTCTCCCCGTTTCGATGCAGTCCACACCGATGACAATGGTGACTTCTACGGTTTCCGCAACATGGAACAGCTGAGCGAGAACCCAGTACGCATGGATTTCGACATCTTGAAACGTCTAAAGAAAGATTATCCCTCCAAAGTCGTCATCGCTTCCATCATGGGACAGACCGAACGTCAGTGGATTGTGCTGGCCAAGATGGCGGAACGCGCAGGATGTGATGCCGTGGAGCTTAACTTCTCCTGTCCCCAGATGCGACTGGCCGGCATGGGGTCCGACGTCGGCCAAAACTCCGAACTCGTCACTTTCTACACGGCATACGTAAAGCGTAATGTCTCCATTCCTGTCATCCCAAAGATGACACCCAACATCACCCAAATCAACGAGCCTGCCATGGGCGGCTATTTCGCAGGTGCCGATGCCATCTCAGCCATCAACACCATCAAGAGTGTTACGATGAGCGACAATGCCAGTGTCTCGCAGAAGAAGACCATATCCGGCTACTCTGGACGTGCCGTCAAACCCATCGCTCTGCGCCACATCCTGGAGATGACGAAGAATCCTATTATGAAGAATGTTCAGTTCAGTGGTATCGGAGGTATCGAGACTTGGCGCGATGCGCTGGAATTCATCCAACTGGGATGTCGCAACGTGCAGGTATGCACAGCTGTCATGCAGTATGGTTATCGCATCATCGATGACCTTGTGCTTGGCCTGCAGAACTATATGCTAAAACATGGCGTGAAGCACTTGTCTGACCTGGTTGGTGAAGAACTGCCCAACTTCGTCACGCCATCCAACCTCGATCGCAGCACCATCGTCTATCCAAAGATCGACGCCGAACGTTGCATAGGTTGCGGACGCTGCTACACGTCCTGCATGGATGGTGGTCATCAGGCCATCACCTTCGACACCGCAACACGTCGTCCCCACATCGTCGGCACGCGCTGCGTAGGTTGCCACCTCTGCCGCCTTGTCTGTCCCACTGGTGCCATCGGCATGTCGAAGAGGATTGAGAAGATTGTCTTTTCACCGAAGGATAATCTCAAGTCCTGAATTCAAAAAAAGTTTTCCCCATCGTCGCATGTCCTCCAACGAACGTTGGGGGACATCTTATTATCGAATCATGTCCTTCTACGAACGTTGAGGGACATCTTACCAGCGAATTATGTCCTTCTACGAACGTTGGGGGACATCTTACCAGCGAATCATGTCCTTCTACGAACGTTGAGGGACATCTTACCAGCGAATCATGTCCTTCTACGAACGTTGAGGGACATCTTACCAGGGACATGCCGCCATCGGATCATGTCCTTCTGCGAACGTTGGGGGATATGCTACTATCGGATCATGTCCTTCTGCGAACGTTGGGGGACATGCCACCAGCGAATCATGTCCCTCTGCGAACGTTGACGGACATGCCACAATCGGAAACGAGGAATTACTTTTTTCGGATTCTTCGTCTATTATGTCATCAAGTACTATGTCGCGCGTCACGATGCTTTATACTGTAGGAGCAAGCACTCTGACGGACGTCAGAATGCTTCCTCATTTCGCGCAAGTACTCTGTCGCCCGTCAGAGTATTCAATCCCACAGAAGAAAGCATTCTGTCGCCCGTCACGATGCGCTATCCTGCCGAGGCATAACCAATCCTGGCCAAAAATGGTCATCCTTCGAACGGAGAGAGCACTCTGACGCGCGTCAAAGTGCTTTATCCAATTGCGGAAATACTCTGACGCGCGTCACGATGCTCTATGCAGGAAGAGAAGGTACTCTGTCGCCCGTCAGAGTACTCTATCCATTTGCGGAAGCACTCCGACGGCCGTCACGATGCTCTATGCAGGAGAAGAAAGCACTCTGTCGCCCGACAGAATGCTGTATATACTATTGTTTTAGGAAAATGTCAAGAACGTTGAACACATTCTTCTGGAAATAGTCCGCCACCCTGGCATAGCCTTCGAAGGTCGAAACCTTCTGGCCCTTCGCCTTCCGGTAGGCCTCAAGGCTCCATGGGTAATTCTTCGGCTTGCGGAAATAGGGAGGCACCGTGTCCAACGAATGCTTGAAGCATGGGTACATCTTAGGATGTATCTTGATATCTACCCATTTCTCGAATTTAGCCCTCGACTTTCTCAAAAGGATGGGCTTGTTACCAAGCAGTGGATGCCGTTGTGAAAGCACGGTGTAGATCGAGTACCACAGGCAGTTCTTGTTGAAGTCGGGATTCCGGTCCGGACCATCGGTATATTCCTTGATGCAACTGATCAAATAATCTTCGTCAACCAGCGGATGAATGTAGTTCGAGACACTCTCCTTCAGATCTGGCTCCTGCAGCTCTTCCTGCTCTGGAATAGACTGTCGGTTAGGCATAAAGTTGACGTGCTCCTGAGCGGGATTCGGCTCGACGACCGGCTTTGCCGAAACAACCCGACCGAAGAGATAGGTCTCATACTTCGCCTTCAGTCCGTCGTAAAGCTCACTCTTGATGAGGTTTGCCCGATGAATCCTGGCGAAAAGGAACATCACGTTGGTTTCATTGATGCGATTGTAGAAAAGCTGATCCCGCTTGAAGAGCATCTCCCAGTCATAGAGTTCCTCGGGGTCGGAAGTGTCGCGCAGGATGCGCAGGATGTCACGATTCCCGACAAGTTCCTGCCACTCGCTCTCGTCATACAGTCGCGAGTATTCTTCGGCCTCGACAGGGACTTCGTCGATGATCTTGTCCACCAGTCGCTCGTCCAGTTCATAGAGTTCCGCCCAATGCGTCCTGGCAAGCTTCACCAGCCTGTTGCCCTTGAACCTGATGGCCATGTTGCGAAGCTTCAGTGGAGAATCCTCTATCTCCCGACTTGCAAACAACTTGAACTCCTTGACGACATAATCCTCCAAGGAAGCATTATCCAGAAAGTTAATTTCTTTTTGTGCCTCTTTCTCCAGGAAGCCAACCAGATCAGATGTGATTTTGCTCTGCTTGTTGAATAACCACGTTATGTTCTCGATGCCTTGAATGTATTTGTCGAGGGGATGTTGCCAGCCAAAGCGTTCCTGCAAATCGTAAGGCTTGAGGTACTCAAGGCTCTCGTCGGATATCAGCTTGAAACCGCCTTGCTCTGCATGCTCGTCGATGCGTGACAAGACGCCGCTGAGGCTATCGGCTACCATTACGAAATCTTCGAATGTGGTTTTGTAGGCCAAATAGTCGACAATGGGAAGAACATCTACATCAGTCCTCGGAAAAACATTTCTCAGGGATTGAAAGGCACCGACATACCTGTCGACCAGACGGCACATGTAGAACAGACTCAGGCTGTAGGGGGCATCTTCGACGAAAAGCTCGCTCTCACCCAAGTGGGAGAAAGCATCTACGGCTTTACGCAGCTCCTTGCACTTCTGCATCGCGTCCAGGAAGGTAGCATGTATCGTCATTACGGCATTCATTTGTCTCAATCTTTTCGATGTACAAAGATAGCGCTTATCAATGAGAAAAACAAATTCTCGTCAAGGTTTTTGCCCGCAAGACTTCAAAATAACCGCTTTTGTAAAGGGCAGGTTCCAAACGTGGCAGATAAAACTAAACTAACACTCCAAAGCGGCACGAAAAATATTGAGCAAATTGAGCTATAACAAGTTCAATTCAGGGGTCTATCCCCCCCTGTGTATTATATTATACCTCCCCCCCTATATAAAGGGGGAGGGAGGGTAATATATATACACGGGGTGGGGTATATAGCCCCCTAATTGGATTTTTGAAGATATTTAGTTTTTTCTCGATATTTTTGCTCAATATGGGAAACCTCCCTCAAGCAAAAAACTAAATGTTCTCAAAACGACCAGGACATGAAACCGAATCCCGTTTCCTCTCCATCAAATCGAAGAAAAATAGCTCCTTCGCCAGTTCATCCCCGTTAATGTTTTTTAAGGATTTTTTC
>CACXTQ010000055.1:0-23453 GCA_902770595.1 uncultured Bacteroidales bacterium
CTATAACCTAAATTAAGATAGAAACCGCGATTGCATCCGAAGTTTGGAGAGTCAATCTTGGTGAGGCCGAAATAATAACGGGCATCAACGATGAAATCATGATATTCGTACGACAGACCCACGGGGATGCCGAAGTCGATGCTCTTGCCAAAATCGGTCATTTTTGTCCAAGTATGATTGCTGTTATCTTCAAGAGGATAAGGTTCGTCATTCGGAATATATGGAATATTTTGATAATGATAGTTCATCTTGTCATGAATGAGGATGCCCAGCTGCACGCCAGTCTTGAGTGCCATTCCGCGACAGATGTAGAAGTTGGCGAGCAACGGGACATTGATGTAATCGACCTTCACTTTGCTACGCGTTTTCTCTTCAGAGATCTTGTATGTCCCGATTATCGTAGTAATAGAGTTCTCGACATCGATATCGTATTTCCCGCCCTGCTGGGAATAGATGGCTCCAAGGGAGATGCCTAACTGGGGCGTGATGCCATATTCCGCCTCAAGGCCGCCCGAAAAGCCCACCTTCGGGCCGTACTGGACATATCCGACATTTCTGAGTTCTGCTACGGCGATTCCCACCATTGGTTTAAGAGAAAATTCGCCCACCTTGTTCTGGGCAGTGGCTGCCATCATACTGAGCATTAAGGCAACTGATAGGATTGGTTTTCCTTGCATTGTCATATTATTATGGTTGTGAAGTAGGATTATGGATAAACAAATAAAGGCTTGAACTGATTCATATCAAAATTGTCATCCGAAATCTTGTAGATTTTGATTTTAGAGAGATTTTATGAAAGAATCCCAATCATCGAAGGAAATGTCTTGGGTAAATACCTTCTTGCAAAGTCTTGTCTTGGTGGAATAGATGGCGGTGACAGAATGGGCTGTAGCTGTAGCTATTTCACTTGGAGCAAAGCCATATTTCATCAATAACGAGACTCTCCACTCCTGCAGAGAGAAGGGATAAACACTCTTCAGCCTCGGGATGAACTCGGGCGCATACTGATGGAGTGTCTCTTCGATGGCATTCCAATCGTCATCACTCAGCACTTGTTTGCTGGCGCACTTGCTGGTGACAAGTTGAAAAATGTCGGAGCTGCGAAGATGGGCGGCCTCACTCTGCCGCGTATTTTGGCCATCAGTATTGGGCAACTGCGATTGAACTGATGCCAACAGGAAACGAAGATGCTCATTGCGGGAATTCAAATACTGTTGGCGAATGCGCATGTATCGGAAGAGGAAAAACAGGGCAAACGCCAAGACAATGGCGATGAATGTCACTGCCCAAAGACGTTGCTTCTGCCTCTCTTGCTGCGCCTTCATGCGTTGGTTTTCCTGCTCTCGCAAATTATAATTATAGAGCGAATTGGTCAGTGCAACAACCTCCTCTTCACGTAACTTGCGAACCTCTATTTCAAGATTGGAGAACTCTGCCATATAGCGGAGTGCTGCCTTGGCATTGCCTCGTTTTGTTTCGTAATCGGAAAACCATAAGGTGGCGTTTTTGCGAGCATAAACGGATCCCATTTCATACAATTTCTTAAAATAGGGAACAGCCTTTTCGCTTTCGCCTATCTTCCAATAGTATTCGCCATACATGGTACAGATGGTTTCAAAATTACCACGAGTCATTCGGGGCTGGAACGATTGCAGAATCTCTGTTACCTCATCAAATCTTTTGAGTCGGATTAGGCAATGGCATTTCTGTGCAATTTGATCATCAATATATATATCATCACTACAGAAAGATGCCAATTGTGCTGCCAAATCATAAAAGCGAATGGCTTCTTCATTGTCTCTCGCAGCCTGGAAGACTCCACCAATATCTCGTAGATCCAAAAACATTCCCATTGTATCACAAGCGAGGCTGTCGGCTTTATATGCATGTTTGAAGCTTTCTATAGCCTCTTTGTACAAATGTTGGTTACGGAGCAGATACCCCTTTTGTGCCAAGATAGTACCTTTCAGTTTTTCATATCGCTTAGCATTAGCTGCTGGAAGCTTGCGAAGATCGAGTTCATCCAGTGAAGTTTGTGCTTTCTGGAAATAATCGATGGCCTGAGGGGCATCGCCCAATGTGCGAAAGACACGCCCTGCATAATAATAGGCTTCGGGCAGTTTGTTCGGATCTCCTCCATGCTCGTAGTAATCCAATATGTCAAGTATCAGACTGTCGGATGTAAGGCGCAAGTGAGCCTTATCTTGCGCCTTGATGGTGAGCAGGTCGTAGAGATGATGCACAGCAGGGGTGGAAGCTGTCATCTCAGCCTCCACACTCTGGAGCAGCGCCACTGCACTGTCGGGATTGACATACGCCAAGCTATCGGCAGTCTCGAGAACCGCAGGATACTGCGGCTGGCTACCGCACGAAGTAAGACAAGCAATCTGGAGAACAGCTGCCAGCAAAAAGTAGGCAATGCTGAAAATCGCGTTTTTTTCAGGTTTTTTCATTATATAAAGATTTGCTATGCACCAATTCTTTCCGTTTATTCGATGTTTTATAACTTAAGGCGCTACATCACACGATGCCGCGCCTTTGTGTTCAGCGGATGGAGCGAGAAAGAATTCTCCCCTCATTTCACCATAATCTTCACACTCTTCCCGCCCTTCTTGACGATGGTGCTGGTGCCGGATGGGAGATTGTTTGATCAGCAGCCGAGCCGACGTAACGGCCATCGATGGAATAGATGTCGATGCAGTCGGCGGGCGATGCGTATTGGAGGTTTCTGATGGATTGGACATCCAGGGAAACAATGTCCTTGAAGTTCTTCCATGGCTCCTCTCTCTTGTAAGCATCAATTGAGGAATCTGGGACATGAAGCGTGGCATATTCGATATGAGTGTCTTGAAAAACATCACTCTCGGTAGATGGCACATTCTCGGCAAGGCAAAAGACATCTGTCAACTCAGGGCAAGACGCAAAGGCCTTGTAATAAATATATCTTACGGAACTTCCAATGGTGACGGAGGTCAGGCTGGTGCAAAGGCAGAAAGCATAACCTTCTATCAATGTCACGCTGCCGGGGATGGTGACGGAGGTCAGGCTGCTGCAATTGAGGAAAGCATCTGTTCCTATCGTTTTCACGCTGCTGGGGATGGTGACGGAGGTCAGGCTGGTGCAATTGCGGAAAGTTCCTATTTCTATCGTTTTCACGCCGCTGGGGATGGTGACGGAGGTCAGGCTGCTGCAACCGAGGAAAGCTGAGCCTCCTATCGATGTCACGCTGCTGGGGATGGAGACGGAGGTCAGGCTGATACAATCGCTGAAAGTCCAACCTCCTATCGATGTCACGCCGCCGGGGATGGTGACGGAGGTCAGGCTGCTGCAACCGCTGAAAGCGTATGCTCCTATCTTTGTCACGTTGTCGGGTATGGTGAGGTCTTTTATCACTTGACCATTTAGATATAACTCGGCACCATAGGCAAGTGGATTACTTGCGTAATTTGTAAAATCAATAGAACACCAGGCTGCAATATCTGAAATATAGACGGAGGTCAGGTTGCGGCAATATATGAAAGCACTATATTTTATCCATGTCATGCTGCTGGGGATCGAGACGGAGGTCAGGGCCGAGCAAAAGCTGAAAGCTTCTGAATGGATTGAAGTCACACTATATTCTACCCCATCATAAGCTATTGATGCGGGAATATCCACACGCCCCGAATAATAGTTCGGGTTGCTCGTCACTTCGGCCTCTTTGGCTTCTGAATTCAAATTGTAACAGATGCCATCAATCTCCACAGCATCGGCAAATGCGACCATAGGTAACAAAACTGTCAGAATAGAAAGGAATAGCTTTTTCATAATCGTGGGTATTTTGTTTATTTATTTCTTCATTTTGTTTTCGGGTATTGATATGAACGCCGCAAAGATAGAGAAAAATTGCTGAAAAAACAAGAAAAACCCTACGCAAAAATTACGCAAATGAATGCGTGACCTCTGCGTAGGGTATAAAATCGTACAAAATAGTCTGTAATTGCTAACGAACACTGTCGAGCAGTTCCTGCGACGGACACTCGTAGTTGGTGATGCCAAGCTTGATGGCACGCAGCTTGTCGAGGTCGTGAACTGCAGGTTCCACATCGTCGGGGAAGGGCAAAGTGGAGAACGTCTGGAAATAGAGCAGGCAGCCATCCTTCCACCACTGGGCATCGCGCGTCTGGATGCGGAGGCGGCGCTGGATGTCGGCAAACGTGTCGGCATCGATCAGACCCTGGCAGCGTTCCCAATCGCGCTGCATGGCGCGAGCCTCGTCGAGGCCTTGCTGATAGTGGTGGCAAAGGGCATTCCACAGGCTCTCGCGAATCACCTTGGAGCCGCAGCGATGCTGGATGGTCTTGTCCCAGGGCACATGATGGAACCAGAGCAGCAAGTCATAAGGACATGTCTCAGGATTGTCGAGCAAGCGGGCATAGTCGGCAGGATACTGGCCCGTGGCATTCGAACCCGTCGAGGAACGATCGAAGCCCAGTCCCTCACGATCGGCACGGGCATAATAGCTGGGCATCCAGTCGGGACGTGCACCAGGGATGTCGCAATAGGGCTCGGGACCATAGTGGTGACCCCATGCGAACTGATGATGCAGGCCGAGGGGCATCATATAGTCGACGATGGCCTCACGACTGCGCAGCATCAAGCTCTTGACGCTGGCAAGCGCCTTGGTGGCCTCAGCATCTTCGCAATCGGGGAAGAGCGTGAGGCGCGCCCACTCGTCGGCAATCTGACAGGCCGAGAGCTCGTCGTTCCAAGCCAGGCGTCCGAAGGCATACCAGTTGCTCTGCGCCATGACGTTGCCGCACCACGAGGGGCTGTTGCCGACATTCGAGACGGCGCTGATGGCGGTGAGTTTTGAGTTTTGAGCTTTGAGTTTTGAGCCTTGAGCTGACTGCTGATTGCTCATTGCCAACAGCTGATTGTTGATGGGACAATGGGCGATGTCCTTGACCTGCTGAAGAAACTCGGTCCACATCGGGGCGAGATAGGCGATGTGGTTGCTGTGGCCAAGATACTCCTGCGTGATCTGCCATTCGGCCATCTCGCGCGTCTGCGGCATGGCACCGAAGAGGGCGCTATAGGCTTCGCGCGGCTGGAAGTCGATGGGGCCGTTCTTAATCTGGATAATCACGTTGTCGAGGAACTGCCCATCGAGGGGCTGGAACTCGAGATAGGCCTGCTTGGCACGGTCGGGGTCGGAAGGACTATAGACGAAGGCACGCCACATGACGATGCCCTTGAAAGGCTTCAGCGCCTTGGCCAGCATGTTAGCGCCCTCGGCATGAGTACGTCCGAAGTCGTTCGGTCCAGGCTGACCTTCGGAGTTAGCCTTCACGAGGAAGCCTCCGAAGTCGGGAATGAGCTTGTAGATCTCCTTCACCTTGGCGGTCCACCAGCGCTGTACATCCTTGTCGAGCGGGTCGGCCGTGGAGAGGCCGCCGATGACCATGGGCGAAGCGAAGTTGATGGCGAGATAAGTCTTTATGCCGTAAGGACGCATGATGTCGGCCATCTTCCTGACCTCCTGCAGGTATTCAGCTGTGAGCACCTTGGGCGAAGCGTTGACGTTGTCGGGCACGTAGGCATTGATGCCGATGGAGGCATTGGCACGTGCATAGTCGCGCAGACGATCGACCGAAGGAATCTCGGGTGCATCCTTGGGATGGAGCAGGTCCTCCTCGTTGACCTCGCCATCGGCGTTTCGCCGCATCTGGTCGGCACTGTTGCGCCAGAAGATGGAGCGACCGGCATAGCCTCGCTCGATGGTGCCGTTGAGGTTATCCCAATGGTTGAGGATACGGATGTTGTAGGAAGGTTGCTCGACGAGAGCAGTGTCACGGACGTTGGCACCCGTCTGCTGGATGCGGATGAGGTGGTAGGCTCCATAGAGCAGGCCTACTTCGGATGCCGACTGGATAACAGGAGTTCCCGCCTGGATGGTGATGCTGAACGAGCCGTCGGGCAACGCCTTCATAGACTTGTTGAGCTTCAGGACAGGTGCTGCGCCCTTCCAACTCTGATTAAGCTCGGCGTTGGCGATTTCGAATGTGGAGGTTGCCGAGGGCACCGAGCCCTGCAACCATAGTTGCGAACCGTCGTGGGCAGACACTACGCTGAACAGAAACAGCGAGAGGGATGTGAGAATGGCGAAGTGCTTCTTCATGTCAAATATTGTTTAGGTAATTATGATAGCAGATAAATGTGCTGCAAAGATAAGGATTATTTGACGAAAAAACAAGAATCGGCGGTTCAAAAATGCGTATTCGCATATTTTTTGTACAGATTCAACCAAAAACTAAGGTTTGACCATTTCGGTGGGGATTCGATCACCACTCTTCAGCGCGTGGATTTGAGACTGGGCATCGTTGTCCACGGGCCGGGTTGTGAAGTCGGGCGTATTGTAGGAATAGAGCGACTGGGTGTAGAAATTCCTTGGGTCGCGCTGGGGCAAGAGGAAGGGCTTGGTAGCCTGCCCGTCAGGACCGATGGACGACAGATAAATGCGGGAGTAGCGTCCGTCGTCGCGCCGACTGGTGAAGAGGAACCATCCCCCATCGCTGCTCCAGTTGTGGAAACTGTCGGCACGACTGCTGTTGACGATGTCGAGCGGACGGCGTTCGCCCGTCTGAAGGTCGAGGAGCCAAAGGTCGCTTTCGGGATGCCAGATGGTGAAATAGCCATAGTCGGCAAGGGTGTACATCAGATAGCGCCCGTCGTACGAAGGTCGTGGCCAGCTTATGCTCTTGCCTTCGGCAGCAGCATTGATGAGCGTATCGACCTGCTGGCCGATGTGGCCTGTGGCAGGGTCGAAACTGACGCGGCAGAGGCTGTAGCGTTCCTTGTCGTAGTCGGTAGGATAGATCTGACGGCGGGCGGTGACGAAATAGAGCCAGAGGCCATCGGGTGAGAAAGCGGGGCAATTCTCGGCCCAGAGTGTTTTCATGATGAGGGTGTCGCCGATTATCTGATGCGTCTCTGTATCATAGACAAACACATCTGATTTCGTGTCATATACCTCCACCACATTTTCCTTTCGGGTGTGGAACATCTGCGAGGTCTTGTTGGTCGAAAACGCGCAATAGCGTCCGCTGGGATGCCAATATGGATAGACCATAGCGCCACCCAACATATCGTTGACGGCTTTCAGCAGTTCGTCCTTGCCGCCTGTGTGAAGCAAAGTTGCGCCATTACCACCTCGAATGTGCAGGACGTGCTGGTCAGGATTGGCACGATTGGGCGTGTGGCAGTTAATGCACATTCCTTCGTTGGAATGATTGTCGAGCAGGGTGGTTTCCTCGAACGTACTGAGCTCACGCTCATAGATGCCCATCAGGCCGAACATCTCGTAGCCAGGCGCAATACGGCGATAAGTGATTCCCCAGTCCGGCAGGTTGTTTTCAGCAACGTAAATGCAGAAGTCGCGATAGCGCTTCCATTGTCCATCCTGTCGGGCACAGACGGTCACATCAAGCTGTCCACCTCGGTTCTGCTCCAGCAAGGCGTGCCACTGGTCGATGTCGAAGTCGGTGCATTCGCCCTTCGAATGGAGCGTTCCACCCTGGGAACCGGTTACCACAACGTCGATGTCGGTTGCATTGTCATCGTCCATCGCGAAATTGAGCGGAGCTATACCTACGGGAATAGTTACATCAACATAGTCGGGATAGATGACGGGCAAGGCATCCACGAGGGCGGCATCCTGCGGGCTGGAAGAACAAGCCGATAAAAAAGCAACAATCAGCAACAGGTTAAAGGAAAAAATCGTCTTTGAGCTTTTCATGGATTTCGCGGATTTTTTTATAGGATGGGTAATTGACAATCAGCTCGGGATGTTCGACCAAAGGTCTCAGCTTTTTGGTCCAAGGAAGGCAATCTCTGTGCTGCTCGCCTATGAGCAGGTATTTCCTGGCAAGGTCGTTCTCTCCGGTGATGATGGCAACTTCGGTCAAACGTTTCAAGGCGCGGCTGTTGGGCTTCTCGCTGCGCATGGCTACCATGGCATCGAAAGCTGCACGACGCGCCATATTGATCATGCCAAGCCGCAAGTAGATATCGCTCATCATCAGCGCGGAAGTCTCGCTGCCCAACACACCGTGGGAATCGGCAAGACACATGTCAAGTTCCTCGCGGCTGCATTTGCCCAGGTACCACGACGCAAGGCGCACCGCATTGCGACAAGCAGAAGACTTTGTAGGCTGTTTCTTGTTCATCTCTACAATGTCTGCCCACTTCCCTTTCTGCAAAAGCAGGTCGTAGGCCTGCTCTTCGGGCGTACCGCCTACCAATTCGGGAGTGCGCTGGCATCCGCAGAACATAAATCCGACAAGGACAAGCACACCGCACAGCGCACATTTGACAGCAAGAAGTCGTTTGGTCGTCATAGCGTCGTGAATTAGGTTTTGAAAGACGTGTTTTTATTTTTCGAATAAAGAGTGCTGCATCTTCTGACGCAGCACTCCATGTAATCAGATCATGAGAGTAGGGTCATCATCGAATTACCTACAGACATCATTATTTGCTACCTCTATATGCCTCGTTCTGCTCGCAGAGGGTGTTCTTGGTGATCTCATCCTCAGGAATAGGCATATCCATCTTCAGGTCGTTGTAGTCGTAGTCGCGATTGGTCCAAGGCACATCCTTGAGGTCTTCCACGTTGCGCTTTGGATAGTTGGTGGTGACATGGTCGGCCATAAAGCCGGACTTCTGCATATCGGGACGCAGACACCACTCGCAGTTGAACTCGCGACGACGTTCGGTGTTGACAGCCACCTTCCATACGGGAGACTGGAAGCCCTTCTGGGCAGCATACTGGGTGTAGTAATCCCTAGCAGGCACGACAGTGGCGACATCGCTACCGAATGGGATAGGATACTCGGCACGGTTGACATAGAAGACACCACCATTGGCATCAGAGCCATCCTCGCGGCCAGTCCAGCCGGCGAACGAGTTGTAGTAGGGCATATACTTGTCGGTGAGTTCCTTCTCGTGGCCATCCTCCAATTTGCCGAATGCACGGTTGCGGAGCTCGTCGAGCTGTCGCCAGCCCTCAGCCTCGTTGCCATTGCGGAAGCAGCACTCGGCATAGTCGAGCATTACGTTAGGAAGACGCTTCCAGTAGATAGGAGTCGGGCTCCAGTGGCCGTCGCCCCAAGACTTGTAGTCGGCCGATGCGGTACGCCACATCTTCGAGCTCCAGATGGCAGGTGCCCACTCGCCGTTGTTGAAGTGGAACTGCTTGGTGGCAGTAGAAGCCTGACCCTTGCCAAGGACTTCCTGAAGATAAGGATTCACGCCGTAGATATATTTGTCGAACTTGCCCAGCCAGCCCTCATACTGAGGATCGTAGGCAGGATTCTCGGGATCGATCTGAGGAACAGCGCCAGTGTAGCAGGAACCTGAGCGACGCTTGTCACCTGTCTCATAGCAGGAGTACCATTCCCAAGAGAGGTAGAGCGAACCCCAACCACCATTCTCAGGACATGCGGTGTACCACTTCAGCATCAGCTTGGAGGTGAGGTTGTCCCACTTGCCCCAGTTGGTGCCTTCGTCGAGCTGCTCCACCCAGATGGCCTCGGGGCCCCATGCTGAAGCGGGATCCCACAGCGTGGTGAACGACTCGTTGAGCTTGTAGGTGTGGCTGTCGAGAATCTGCTTGAAGCAGTCGGCTGCCAGCTTATAGCACTCGTCAGGAGTTGTTGGAGCTACACCTGTACCCGTGACACCATTGGAGCCTTCGGGCGACAGACGATAGGCCTTCCACATATAGGCATCGCCCAGATAAGCCAGGGCCATACCCTTGGTAGCACGGCCATATTCGCCGTCCCAAGGTGCCCATTCGAGAAGTTCTGCAGCAGCCTTGAAATCCTCGATGATGAAGTCCCACATCTCGGCATAGCTCTCAGCCTTAGCCTTCAATGGGGTGTTGGCACCATTCTCGCCAGTGGCCAGCATGGGCACACGGCCGAAAGTGGTGGCGAGCCAGTGGTAGAAGAAACCACGCAGGGCACGGCCTTCGCCCTCAAGATACTTCAGGGATTTTTCGCCACCGATATTCTCTGCCGGATAGTCCTGCAGCTTGTCAAGGAAGTCGTTGGCGCGGCAGATGCCGGCATATACATGCTTCCAACCGGCGAGCAACTCACTGGAGTTGGAGTTCCATGCCTGGACGTTCCAGTCCTTATCCCAACCGGTAGCCTGGGTATCGATGGTCGGGTGGCAACCGGTGAAGAGGTTTGGCTTGAAGCCCCAGTCTCCATCATAAGCATCATCCGGGTAAACCAGGTCATAGACACCGTTGAGGGCTCGCTTGGCATTATCCTTGCTCTCATAGGATGCAGCCTCATCGACTACATCGTAAGCCGTTACATTCAGGAATTCCTCGTTGTCACAGGATGTCAGGCCCAAACCCATCATGCTGCACAGAGCTGATCCTAAAATAAAATATTTTGTCTTCATAACTTTTATTTCTTTCAAATTCGTTTTATGCTCTATGTACTAATATCATTAGAAGGTAATATTGATACCAGCCATCCAAGTGCGAGGCTGTGGATAACGACCGGTGTCAAGGCCTTGGTAGAGGACTGAACCGCTACCGCACTCAGGATCTCCGTACTTGTTGTAACCGGAAATGGTCCAGAGGTTGCTTACACCCAGATAAACACGAGCCTTCTCAATCAGGATTGGCTTGCAGATATTGCGTGGGAGGTTGTAACCTACCTGCAGGTTGGAAATACGCAGGAAGTCACCATTCTTAACCCAAAGGTCGCTGACACGAGTGTTACGTGCATAGTCACCAATGGTCAGGCGAGGCAGAGTAGAACCGCCATTGCTGAACGAATCATTGTAGGCATCCTTCAGGATGTTAGGTGTGGTCTGGTCATCCAACTGGGTCATGCTGCTCAGCTTCATAGCCGAGTAAGAGAGGATGTCCTGTCCGAATACACCATACATATAGAGGCTGAAGTCGAAGTCCTTGTAGGTGGCACCGATTGTGATACCGTAGTTCAGTTTCGGGAAACCGTTGCCAAGAATCTTGCGGTCGTCGTTGTTGATGGTATGGTCACCATTGAGGTCCTTGAATCGCATATCACCAATTGACAATGGGTGGTCGGTGTCGCACTTCGACTCAGCGTCGCCGCCGCCTTCCCAAGTTGAGCCATCAGGATTGGTACCTGAACCCCAGAAATAATTATAGTATTCATCCAACTCCTGCTGATTGGTGATGATGCCGTCGGTCACATAGCCGTAGAACGAACCTACAGCCTCGCCTTCCATACAGATAGAGTGGCGATCCCAGTGACCATTGCCATCGACTGCACCTACCTGCGAGCCGTCGATGTAGGTACCATTGCCGGAAGCGGTGTTGTAAAGGTTGTCACCCATCTTCTTCACCTTGTTCTGGATGGTTGAACCGGTCAGACGAACATTGAGACCAAAGTCTCTGTTGAACTGCTTGTGGTAGCCGACAGCGAACTCGAAGCCCTTGTTCTCGATCTCACCATAGTTGGTATAAACCTGGCTGTAACCAGCTGATGGACGCAACTGACGATAGAGGAGCAGGTCCTTGGTGTTCTTGATGAAGTAGTCGAGGGTGATGTCCCAGTCGTTGAGGAATGCGAAGTCGATACCGAAGTTGGTCATCTCGGTGGTCTCCCACTTGAGGTCACCATCCTTCAAAGGCATATAGAAACCGATGTCACGATGACGGTTGCCCCAGTTACCCGAGATACCCTGTTCCGGATAGGTGTTGTAGGCACCATCGATGTTCTGGGCGATAACAGCTGCACCAGCTACACCACCTGCGTTACCGGTCTGGCCCCAACCTACACGAAGCTTCAGGTTGTCAACAAATTCATTGTCCTTCAAGAATGCTTCCTCGCTGATACGCCATGCACCTGCTACCGATGGGAAGGTACCCCAGCGGTTACCCTTAGAGAAGTTCGAGCTGCCGTCCTTACGGATGGTACCGGTGATGATATAACGATCAAACAAGGTATAGGTACCACGAGCGAAGTAAGAAATGGTGTGTACATCAGAATTATAGCCACCACCTGTTGCCTTGGAATTGAGGTCCATGGTCAGGTTGATGTTACGGTTATAGATCGATGGGAAGTCTCTTGAGCTGGAGTTCACCCACTGGCCCCAGGACTTGCCGACCTCATTACCGAGCATCACGGTCAGGTTGTGCATCTCGTAGTTGAGATTATAGGTAAGGTAAGTCTGGATGCCCAGGCTGTAGCTGTGGCTGTTGTTCAGCGAGAATGCGAAGGTCTGGTCGGCGTTCATTGGAATCTCGGTCAGCACACCATCAACGTAGTTGAAACGATGACGGCCACCGGTGAAGTCAGAACCGTTGCTGCCTGAATAGGTATAAGTACCCTGGCTGCGTACATCGAGCTTGTGGTGCTTGGTGTCCAGGAAGGTCAGGTTAACGTAACCTGTGGTCTGGATACGGTCATTGCCATTGCGGGCACGCTCGCCGTTCTCCATCTGAGATGCATAGGGGTTGGCACCGATGTTGGTGTTGCCTTCCCAACCGTTAACCGTAGCCTGATAGCCTGTTCCGTAAGAACCATCGTCGTTTACAAGATTAACATGAATGAGATTTCCACCAGCGGCATTGCCGTCGAGATAATCAAGAGTAGGAGTCAAAGAAGCGAAGTCACGGAGAGAGGACATGTTCTGGTTGTTACCCAGGGACATGTTCGAGCCGTGGCTCTGGCTATGGGAGTAGTTGACGTCACCACCGATTTCCAAATACTTGTTCACCTTGGTGCTGACATTGGCACGAGTGGTGAAACGTGTGTAGTTGGTGTTGATGACAAGACCGTCGATGATGTTGTAGCCGAACGAGAGGTTGTACTGTGTCTTGTCGTTGCCGCCGTTGAGGGTAGCACCGTACTGCTGCTTGAGCGCTGCACGGGTCATCTCCTTCTGCCAGTCAATTTCCTTGCGCTTGCCATCATAACTCGGATCCCAAACCTGGTTGATGAACATATCATTGCCCTTGGCGATGCGGATAGCCTTGGCATAGGTATTGAGGTCGAGTACGTCAAGCGTGTAGGGCAGCGTCTGGATACCCCAGTCGGCAGTCACGGTGATGTTGGTGTGCCCCTTTGAACCGTGCTTGGTGGTGATCATGACAACGCCGTTGGCACCAGCCGAACCGTAGATGGCGGTAGCGGAAGCATCCTTCAAAATCTCGATACGCTCAATGTCGGCGGGGTTCACGAAGTCGGCATTGTTGCCTACCTGCACTCCATCAACTACATAAAGAGGAGAAGCATCGCCATTGATGGTGCCGATACCACGGATGCGGATTGCAGCCTTTCCGTCAGGAGAACCGTCCTGCATCGAAACCTGCACACCGGCGGCAGCACCCTGAAGGGCCTGACCGATGTTCTGAGGCACGCGCTTCATCACGGCAGCCTGGTCAACGGTAGCCACCGAACCAGAGATGTCGCTCTTCTTCATCGTACCGTAACCTACAACCACTACGTCTTCAAGGGCTCTGCGGTCCTCTTCGAGGGTGATCTTCATGCCGTTCTTGGCAGTTACCTCTTGAGAAAGATAGCCGATGAACGACACATGCAGCTTGGCGCCTGCAGGAACACTAATGGAGAAATTACCATCGAGATCAGTGATGGTGCCATTGGTCGTTCCTATCTGAACGACGTTAGCTCCAGTCACGGGTTCCCCAAGGTCATCCAACACTTGTCCCCTAATGGTCACATTCTGGGCAATGACCATCACTGGGAACATCACGAGCAATACGAGGGCATACAACATGTTGCATGCTCGATTCCCGAACAAAGATTGACAGGTGATTTTCATACAAATTGGTTTTGATGTAAATGTAAAATTAGTAATATGTGTATAAACGCACTTTTCACGAATTAGAACTCCAGGGGCTCCTATTGGAATACTCAAGAATTCGAGTGCAAACATAAAGTTTTTTTACGAATCTTCCAAATCATTTTATTAAGCAAATTTTAGTTTTTTGCATTTTGAATCAAAAAAAGGGGGAATTTGTAACGTTATTGAAGGACTAAATGGATGCTTGGGGTTCAAAAAACAAAATTTTTGAATCCTGAACGGATTGCAGCAGATTATTCCGTTGTAGAATGAGACATATGTTCTATTTCAGTCACACATTATATATAATATAAAAGTGATGGTGGAAAAGACGACCCAAGGTTTTGTAGCGATTACTTATTGTACTTTTTTGCCATTTATACCATAGGCACAAAAGTGGGATTTACGGCCTCAGAACGTGCATTTTCCCGAATATATCACGCCTTCTACTCCACCCGTTCCATCATGTCTTTCGCTCCTCAGTGACGATCGACCGACGTTAGGATACTCCCCTTCTCTTTTGTCGCGTTTTTTGAGCTTAAGACAGTACATCCAAACGCAGTTAATTTTTTTTAACAATATGACTTATTGTAAAAGATACGATATATGAACAAACGATTGCATTCATGGCTATAATACAAGAAGAGGTTATCGCTTATTGTACAAAAACCGATAACTCCATTTTGGAGTATCGAAAAATAAAGTAAAAAATATTTGGTTGGAATTGAAAAATGCCATATCTTTGCCACGCAAATCATAACCGAGTCTTAATCCTATCATAGATTTGCGCTCGAATTACATTATCTAATTTCAATACACCGATTAACATGGATCAGGATGCTCTGAACTTCGACCCGCACGTTTCAGTTGACTGCGTTATACTTGGTTTCGACGGCGAATCGCTGCAAGTGCTCCTGTCCCGCCGTGGCAATGAGGTGCCTGAGGAGCAATACAACAACCTTAAACTCCCCGGGCGCCTCTTGCACACCGACGAAGACCTGGACGAGGCCGCCCTTGACATCATCACCAGCGTTACAGGAAAACATCATCCACTCGTCAAGCAATTCCGCGCCTACGGTTCCCCCTCACGTACTTCGAATCCGAAGGACGTGCTTTGGCTTGAAAATGCCATCAAACAGAAGATCAGTCGCATCGTCACCATCTCCTATCTGTCGCTGATGCGCATCAACAGCCGTACGGCTCGTCCCAAGGACAACGATGCACAGTTGTGGTACCCCGTGCAGGATCTTCCGTCGCTTGCCTTCGACCACAATCTGATTATTCAGGACACACTCAACGAGCTCTATCGTATGGCTGGCCAACAGCCACAGATGCTCTTCGAGATGATGCCTGCCAAATTCACTGCTGCCCAGTTGCGCCGACTGCATGAGCAGGTAAGCGGCAAGACGTTAGATGTGCGCAACTTTGCAAAACTCGTGATGAACAAGCCCTACATCATTCCACTGAACGAATGGGAGCAGAATGTGAGTCACAGGGCGGCCCGTTTCTATCGTTTCAAACCATAAGACTTAACAATCCTATTATTACCATCAACCAACAAAATACTACAAATTATGAATCTATTACTAGGATATGACGTTGGTACGTCGTCGGTAAAAGCGTCACTCGTTGATGCGCAGACCGGTCAGACCGTAGCCAGTGCACAGTACCCCGATGCAGAAGCCCCCATTATGGCCAAGCAGGCTGGTTGGGCTGAACAAGAACCCGAAATGTGGTGGGACGAACTTGCACAGGCCACCAAGCGCGTAGCCAGCAAGGCTGCCGCCGTTGCTTCGCTCAAGGACGTAAAGGCAATCGGCATCTCTTACCAGATGCATGGCCTCGTATGCGTTGACAAGGAGGGCAAGCCCCTGCGTCCTGCCATCATCTGGTGCGATGGACGTGCCGTGCCTTATGGCAATGCCGCCTTCGACGCCATCGGTGGCGAGAAGTGCCTCACCCATCTGCTCAACAGCCCTGGCAACTTCACCGCAGCCAAACTGGCATGGGTGAAGGAAAACGAGCCAGAAATATTCGAGAAGATCTACAAGATCATGCTCCCTGGCGATTACATTGCCATGCGACTCTCGGGCGGTGACAAGAAGACCACCGTCTCTGGTCTCTCTGAAGGTATGTTCTGGGACTTCAAGAACAACGAGGTTTCGAAGGACGTGATGAACTATTTCGGCTTCCCCGAATCGCTCATCGCAGAAATCGTTCCTACCTTCTCTGTACAGAGCCGTGTCTGCAAGGCAATCGCCGAAGAACTCGGCCTGCCCGAAGGCACTCCTATCAGCTATCGTGGTGGTGACCAACCGAATAATGCCCTTTCGCTCAACGTGATGAAGCCAGGCGAAGTGGCTGCTACCGGTGGCACATCGGGCGTCGTCTATGGCGTGCTCGGCGAAGTCAACTACGATTCACTCAGCCGCGTCAACACTTTCGCCCATGTCAACCACAACCAGCCTGACACCCGTCTGGGCGTGCTCCTTTGCATCAACGGCACGGGCATCCTCAACGCTTGGGTAAAGCGCACCATCGCTCCCGAAGGCATCAGCTACAGCCAGATGAATGACCTGGCCGAAAGTGTTCCTGTAGGAGCCGAAGGCCTCAGCGTCATCCCATTCGGCAATGGAGCCGAGCGTGTGCTCCAGAACGTCAATCGCGGTGCAAGCATCCACGGCATCAACTTCAACATCCACAAGAAGGCTCACATCATCCGTGCTGCCCAGGAAGGTATCGCATTCTCGTTTGCATATGGTATGGAGATTATGGCAGGCATGGGCATGGACATCAAGACCATCAAGGCCGGCCACGCCAACCTCTTCCTTTCGCCGCTCTTCCGTCGCACATTGGCTGCCGTAACAGGAGCGTCAATCGAACTCTACGAGACCGACGGTTCGGTAGGCGCAGCTTATGGTGCAGGCATCGGTGCAGGCATCTACAAGGACAGCGATGATGCCTTCAAGACCCTGAAGCACATTGCTACAGAGGAGCCCGTGGAAGACGTTGCTTCATACAAGGAGTCTTACGAGCGTTGGAAAGCGTGTCTGTAATCAATTTCACATATAAATTGAAAGGGAGCCGTTCAGACTCCCTTTCGTCAGTTTACCTATACTTCGATGAAAAAAAGCCTTACTGTGCTTTTATCTCTCCTCTTCTGCCCTATTCTATCAGCACAGGTAATCATCAACGAAGTGATGCAATCGAACATCGATTGCACGATGGACGACATCAATGAGTTTCCCGACTCTTGGGTTGAACTTTACAACACGGCAGCGAGCAGCACGGCGATGCTCTCGAACTATTCGCTCGGCACACAACGAGATGGCAGTGATGCCTACCAGCTCCCCGTCCGCGGACTCGTTTCGCACGGATACATCCTTGTCTATTGCGACAAGGAAGCAACTGGTATGCACACCCCCTTCCGCATCGACTCGGGCAAAGGAGCCGGAGTTTACCTATTCGACTCCAGCGGACAAATCGTTGACTCGGTTTTCATCGAAAAGAAACAACCTGCCCCTAACATCTCGTATGGACGCGAGACTTCAGGCTCGAGCATCTGGGGCTACCAGTACGAGCCTACTCCAGCCGCCGAAAATTGCGGAAAGATCTGCACAGAAATTTTGGGTGAACCGATCTTCAGCGAACACGGCCGCGTCTTGACCAAATCGCAAACCATCGAACTCACCCTCTCACTTCCCGAAGGCACTCCCACGGGCACCGTGATACGCTACACGACCGATGGTAGCGAACCCTCCCGCGGCAGCCAGTCATACATTTCGCCTATACGATTCTCATCGACACGTGTCATTCGTGCCAAACTCTTCTGCGACGGCTATCTTTCGCCCCGCTCCACTACGCAGTCTTATCTATTCCTGGGTCGCGAAATGACCTTGCCTGTCGTCTCGATCGTCACCAACAGCAAGTACTTCAACGATTCGAAAATCGGAATTTACGTCAATGGTTCGTACAGCAGTTCGAGGAAAAACTACGAATACGACTGGCGCAGGCCCATCAATTTCGAATACTTTACAGAGGCCGACAGTGCCAGCCGACTCAACCAACTCAGTGAGACTCGCGTGGCAGGCGCTGCTTCGCGCGGTCAGCAACTTAAGACGCTCGCAGTCTATGCCAACAAGCGTTTTGGAGAAAAGCACCTCAAGTACGAATTCTTTCCCGACCAGCGCCCGGGATTGAACAAATACAAGTCGATCATGTTGCGCAATGCAGGCAATGACTTCGACTATCTGTATATGCGCGATGCCATCTGCCAGCGAACGATGGTTTCTCACACCGACCTTGACTGGCAGGCATGGCAGCCCGCCATCTTCTTCCTGAACGGCACCTATAAGGGCATCCTCAACATCCGTGAGCGCAGCAATGCAGCCAACATCTACACCAATTACGATGGGCTGGAGGACATCGATATGGTCGAGAACTGGAAGGAACTCAAGGAAGGGACCTGGGACAACTATAACAAATTTGTAGAGTTCTATACCGAAAAAGGTCACACATGGGACGAATACGACGAATTCATGGACCTCAACGAGTACATCAACCTCATGGTCATGAACCTCTACTACAACAACTTCGACTTCCCGGGCAACAACTTCATGATGTGGCGTCCCCGTGAAGAAGGTGGACGCTGGCGTTTCGTCGCCAAGGATGTAGACTACGTCATAGGCCTTTATGGGCAGGGCAACTCCAACTATCAGATCTTCAAGTGGCTCTATGATTCCAACTACGACTACAGCCACAACTGGGGGGCGAACAGTTCCGATCACACACGCCTCTTCCGCCGACTGATGGAAAACGAGGACTTCCTGCGCACCTTCACCGACCGTTGTGCCATCTACATGGGCGATTTCCTCAACTTGGACGGCACTTGGGAAGTGTGGGAGCCAATGTACAAATACATAAGGACAGAATATCCCAACCATCGCAAACTCATCAATCAATGGTGGCCCAACTACGACAGCGAAATTGCGAACGCGAAAAACTGGCTGAGGGGCAGAACATCGAGTTTCTATTCACAAGTAGCGGAATACTATTCGCTCGGCAATCCTATCGCCACCGATATCAACAAGATGATGGCCGACACTGCACTCGCCGGCCTCACCATCACCTTCAATGGAGTCCCACTTTCGAAGGGAAGATTTGACGGCAAGTATTTCCCGAGCCGCGAAGTGACCATCGAAGGCACACCTACCCTCGACGAGGAAGGCAACCCCATCGGCTCGCGCATCGTTACAAGATGGACAGTAGTAACCTACAATGGAAGTTCGTCCTCGCCTCAGCACTTCGATGGACCTACGTGCCACTTCTCTATGCCCGCATCGGCAAGCCGTATCTCCATCAATGCCACCTTTGGACAAAGCGAAGGACTGGAGCAGATCAGCGACGATTGCGACAATTCGCCTATCGAAATCTATGACCTGAACGGCAACCGTCGGGATGCAATGCAGCACGGAATCAACATTCTCCGGAAGTCCGACGGTTCGGTCAAGAAGGTGTTTGTGCAATAAGAGCTAGATATTCTAGAGCCTCTAGATTCTCTAGATGATCTAGATTCTCTAGACAAAAACAGCCGCAGGCCTTGTTGGTCTGCGGCTGTTTTTATTTGATAGAGGAAAGATCTTACTTCACCGTAATCGTCACAACGCTGTGAGCAGGCAGCGTCACGAGGAGTTGGCCCTTCTTATCGACCTTGGCGCCCTTGAAAGCGACAGGCTTCACTTCGTCGGCCTTGCCGAAATCGTTGTAGGCATGAACGTCAGGGGCGGTGATGATTTCGCCCTCAGCGCTCTTCACCTTCATACCGTCGATATTGATGGCAACGACGTGCTGGTTGTTGAGATCCATATTGGTAAGCGAGATGTGCATCACGCCATTCTTGTCGCACGATACGGTGCGGCTCACGGTCGGGATCTGCTCCTTGGCATTCACGCTGATATAGTTACATACAAGGTCCGAGGGCACATAAGTTGCCTCCTTGTGGACATTATACATCTTGAAGACATGGTAGGTCGGCGTAAGCACACAGGGATCCATCGGATTCTTCTCGTTGGTCAGAATCATCGACTGCAGCACGTTCACTACTTGAGCGATGTTGGCCATCTTGATGCGGTCGGTATATTTATGGAAGATGTCGAGCGACGAGGCAGCCACGATGGCATCGCGTACGGTGCTCTGCTGATAGAGCCAGCCGGGGTTGGTACCTTTTTCGACGTTGTACCAGGTTCCCCACTCGTCAACGAGCAGACCGATGCGCTTCTGAGGATCAAAACGATCCATCACACGCATGTGATCGACCACGCAATCCTCAATCTGCAACGCCTTCGACACAATGTTGTAGTATTCCTGGTCGGTAAAAGTAAGGGCCCAGCCCTTCTTGCCCATCGGGATGCCGGTTTCGGGATCGTTCTCGGTACCCCAGTCACGCACGGCATAGAAGTGAACCGAGATACCGTTCATCCTATGTCCGATCTTGCGCATGCAGACCTCGGTCCAGTTGTTGTCGGTCGAATTGGCACCCGAAGCGATGCGATAGAGGCGGTTGTCCCCATAATTGCGGGCATAGATGGCATAGCGGCGATAGAGGTCGGAATAATATTCTGGATTCATATCTCCGCCGCAGCCCCACGACTCGTTGCCTACACCGAAGTATTTCACCTTCCAAGCCTTGTCGCGGCCGTTCTTGCGACGCAGTTCGGCCATCGTCGAATTGGTGTCGGAGGTCATGTACTCCACCCATTTCGCCATCTCTTCAACAGAACCGGAGCCTACGTTGCCCGAAATGTAAGGCTCACAGCCAAGCATCTCGCAGAGGTTCAGGAATTCGTGGGTGCCAAAGGAATTGTCTTCCACGGTGCCACCCCAGTTGTTGTTGACCAGACGTGGACGATTCTCCTGTGGGCCAACGCCGTCCATCCAGTGATATTCGTCGGCAAAGCATCCTCCTGGCCAGCGCATCACGGGAACTTCAAGGGCTTTCAAGGCCTCAAACACGTCCTTGCGATAACCCTGAACGTTGGGGATGTTCGAATCGGGTCCTACCCAGATGCCGCCATAGATGCAGCGTCCGAGGTGTTCGGCAAACTGTCCGTAAATCTCTTTAGGAATCACATTCTTGGCCTGATCGGGATGGACATTGAGCTGGACATCCTGTGCCAGTACAGAAATCGGCAGCATAAGAGCAACTGCCATCGACATGAAAAGTTTCTTCATGGGGTAATGAATATTAAAAGTGTTAGTATTGGATTGGTTCTTCATTGATGGTGCAAATATAATCAATTTATTCAATTTCGCAAAAAACTCCATACTATTTTTCTCCTATTAATGAAAAATATGCGATAAAGCAATATTTTTTACAAGTATTCTTGCCAACTATTCAAAAAAACACTATCTTTGCAGCACATTAAAAAACACTTAATAGAATTGCACAAAAATGAAGACACAGATCATTCTTCTGGCGGCACTCGCCAGTCTGCCACTATTTGCTAACGACAATGCCATGGTCAATAGTCCCGATGGCAAACTTGAAGTAAGCCTTGGTATACGCCACGGGCGTCCCTATTATAGCGTAACCTACGATGGGTTGAAAGCTATCAACAATTCCCTGCTCGGCCTTACGACCAACGAACAGGACCTCACAAGAGACCTCAGCATCAAGGCAACGGAGACCTCCAATATCGATGAACGATACAAGTTGGATCGTTCGAAAACAAGTGAGGTCCACTACGTCGCCAACCGTCTGCTTGCCACCCTTGCCACACCGCAAGGACAGGAACTGCAGGTGGAATTCCGTGTGAGCAACAATGATGTCGCTTTCCGCTATCTTCTTCCCAAGCAGGGTGAGACGGGCTCGGTGCGCGTCACCTCCGAAGCCACCAGTTTCAGTTTCCCCGACGGCACCACTACCTTCCTCACATCACAGAGTGACGCGATGATCGGTTGGAAGCGCACCAAGCCCAGTTACGAGGAACTCTATTGCTGGGATGCTCCAATGTCGCAGGGCTCACAGTATGGCCACGGCTACACTTTCCCCTGTCTCTTCCACGAACGTGGTGTCTTCGACAACAAGGCCGACGAATTATGGGTGATGATTAGCGAAACCGGGCTCGACAGCCGCTATTGTGCCACTCACATCAGCGATGCCCACGCCAATCCGCTGAACGGAGGCGGCATCTTCCAGTCGTCGTACCTTAATACATATACAATCGCCTATCCGATGCCCGAAGAGAACAATGGCATCGGAACGACAGATGCAGCCATCGCTCTTCCAGGCGCAACTCCTTGGCGCACAATTACCGTAGGCCGCACTATGAAACCTATTGTCGAGACGACCGCCCCCTGGGACAATGTGATGCCCGTATTCGAAACCAATCGTCAATACAAGATGGGACGTGGCACATGGAGCTGGATCCTTTGGCAGGACGAGTCCATCAACTACGACGACCTCTGCAAATACGTCGATCTGGCCAAGGCCATGGGTTACGAGTATGCACTTGTCGACAACTGGTGGGACACCAATCTCGGCAAGGAATGCGACGGCACGGCAAAAGACCCCAACAAGAGCATCGAAAAGTTGATTGAATATGCCCATTCGAAGGGCGTGGATGTCTTCCTCTGGTACAGTTCCAGCGGATATTGGAACGACATCGAGCAAGGTCCCATCAACCGTATGGCCAACAGCGTCGTTCGCAAACGCGAGATGAAGTGGCTCGAAAGTGTCGGAGTAAAGGGCATAAAGGTTGATTTCTTTGGAGGAGATAAGCAGGAGACCATCCGTCTCTATGAAGAGATACTCAGCGATGCCGACGACCACGGGCTGATGGTCATCTTCCATGGCTGCACCTTACCTCGCGGCTGGGAGCGCATGTATCCCAATTACGTAGGTTCAGAGGCTGTGCTTGCTTCCGAAAACATCGTCTTCGACCAGGCACAATGTGACCTCGAAGCTAAGTATGCCACCCTTCACCCCGTGCTGCGCAACGCGGTGGGCTGTATGGAGTTCGGCGGTTCGTTCCAGAACAAATACATGAACCGCGACAACAAACCGCGCGAAAACCGTCATGTCAATACGCGTCCCTGTACCTCAACGTTCAGTCTGGCTACCGCCATCCTTTATCAAAACCCCATCCAGAACTTCGCCCTTGCGCCCAACAACCTTGAGGATGCTCCCGAAGTAAGCATGCAGTTTATGCGCGATGTTCCTACCACATGGGACGAAGTTCGCTATATCGACGGCTATCCTGGCCGATATCTTATCATGGCCCGTCGTCATGGTGACACCTGGTATGTCGCTGCCATCAATGCCGAATCGCAAAAACTCGTCATCAGCCTCGACCTCAGCGTTCTCAACACAACCTCCTTCACCCTTTACAGCGGTGGTGACACACCCACATCCAAGCCCATGAAACTCAAAGGCGGCAAAACGTTGCTCAACCTTGCCCCCAACGATGGCATCGTCATCGTGGCAAAGTGAACATATGTGAAACGAATCGAGTAGGAGGTAAACGCTAATCGTAGGCGTTTATCTCCTACTTTCACGTTTACCGACCTCTCACACCACCGTACGTGCCGTTCGGCATACGGCG
>CACXTQ010000056.1:0-20594 GCA_902770595.1 uncultured Bacteroidales bacterium
GGGAAATATCACTTCATCACGACCTTTTTACCGTTGACGATGAAGACACCGCTCTTGGCCTGGGCCTTGTCTATGCGCTGGCCGTTGAGGTTGTAGATGACGGCATTCTCCAGGTCTGCACCCTCGGCAGTCTTCACTGCCTCGGCTGGACTATATCCCAAGATATTGACATGCACAGCCTCGGACTGCGAGGTCCAAATGTCGTACTTCACAGAAGCGGTGGTCTGGTCACTGCCAAGACCTTTGGGAATATTGACCTGATAGGTGCAACCCTGTCGCATGGATTGAGGCAACTGCAGGAAGAGCCAATGGTCGAGTTCGGAGGTAAGAGTGTGATCGGTGTTCATAGGTTTGCTCTTCCGATAGATGGCCTTTGGCGATGACAAAGCGAAAGACTTGTCATCGGGAGAAGAGACTTGCCACAATGCAGCATGAGAAGCTAATGCAGCATCGAGACGAGGGCCAAAGACGAGAAGCGTGTCATCGCCATCTGCAAAACTATGTCCCAAATAGGCACTGGGGCCTGTTGCATCATCGCGATAACGAACTTCGCCATCGCGGAAATGAAGCATCAGATAGTCCTTGTCAACCACCTGAATGCCAATGAGCCGATTGGCCAAAGTGCTGGAAGATACAAGGAAAGAAAGGAATGAAATTAGGATTAATGAACGTTTCATGATGATTTTAAGTGGAATTGTTAACTGTAACATTATCTATAAAGTCCAGAGTATCTAGATTATCTAGAACTTCTAGAGAGTCTAGACCTCATAATCCAATAGCCATCAGAAGGGGTCAGAGGTAACGACGAGCTTATCGCCACTCAAATCGACTTCGAAAAGATGAGGAACGCGGATATAACGACCATTCTGATTGTAGTGACTGTGACAGCTCAAAAGCAGACGTCCCTCAAAGTCGCGGAACAACATACCATGCCCGAAATTGGGTGGCGTGATGGGCTTCTCTTCCTGTATCCATGGACCAGCAAGCGTTCCCGACTCGGAATATGCGACACCCTGCGTATAAACATCATAGACCCACGACGTCCAGATCATACCCAGGCGACCCGTACCTGTGCGAAAGAGATATGGACCATCGGTAACCTTGTTGGGATGTTCTCCATCCATATCCTTCTCCTTGCTCCAGGGACTATCCTTCGCGCGGAAGAGGATTCGAGGTTCGCCTATCGTACCACTGAGGTCATCTTTCAGTCGAATGGCTTCCATCGTACCATTCCAGTTCTGAAGCCATTCACCGCAATAGATCATGTAGGGATGGCCATCGGTATCGACCCAAAACGTACCGTCAAGCGTGGGTTGATCGGCGCGCAAATAAGCTGCATCGCCAAATAGCCGATAGGGGCCATCTGGATAATCGCTGACAAGAACCTGTGAGGCTCGACGTGGAATGACGTTGCCACGCACAGAGTCGATGCGAACAGCATTGTTGGTAAAAGTGGCAAAGTAATAGTATTTGCCCTGATACGGATGGAGTTCGGCAGCCCAAATCATTGGACGTGGGCCCATCCACGACGTCGAGTCAATATCTACCACATTGTAAGGGCCAGTCCACATCTCCAAATCACGACTTTTCCAAAGCATACCACCTGTGCCCGTCATATAATAAATATGAGAGGCAGTATCAGGGAAGATGCATGGGTCGCTTAAAATAATGGAGTCACGAGGCACAGTACGCACCCTGATGGGACGACGCTGACGCTGCGCCGCAGCAGTAAGCGTCAGTAACGAAAGGAGCAGAATAATAAAGTGTTTCATGAAGGTAATGAGTTATGATTAATAGAAAGGAACATCCAAGTTACACGATTCGAATTCTGCAAAGTCCTATTGATAAAGCAAGGCCATTTGGGCCGTAAGATCGCGCATCTGTTCTCGCAGTGATTTCGGAGCAAGGACCTCGATGCTCGAGCCATACTCAAGGAACTTATTGGTCAAGTCGGGAGTGATAGCAAGTTCATATTCGAAGACACTATAGTCGGAGTGTGTCTCAATCTCATGCTGGGAAGGATGAAGGGGAAGGGTACGGAAATAACTGCGCCAAAAGAGATTAACCTTGATCTGGATAGTCTCAATAACCGGACTGATAGTGGTATAAACTCCAAAATAATGGGCAAAATAGTCCTTCGATGAGAAATATTCGGGAATCTGAAAATCAACATTCTCAAGGATACGCAATTGTTGCATCCTATCAAGGGCAAACAACTGCAAGTGCGAACTGTGATTCTTGCGTGCCAGCAGATACCATCGCTGCTGGGATAATTTCACGCAGTAGGGTTCGATAAAGCAAGTATAGGATTCGCTATCTGAGAACTTCTTGTAGTCGAGTTCCATTGCCTTGCCCTTTGACATAGCTTCGATGATAGTGGGCAGAAAAAACTGGCCGGAAGGAACCTCTTCGAGCAAGATCCTTTCTCGTAAGTTTCCACCTTCGGTCATCAGTTGGTTGATGGAGAAAGACGACAACATCAATTCCGTTGCCTTCATGCTGTTGTCACCCGAAATATAATAACGATAGCGATCCTTCACATCGCATTCGATAGAGACGCCCAGAACATCAAGGGCCGAACTGATGGCACGATTCAGCTGATTACGAGTCAGCTCTTCTCCTCCACTCAAATCCACATTATTCACCCATAGCTTGTTCAACTCTTCCCGATTGAGTTTTTTGTAGTTCAAAAGAGTATTCACAAGCCACATTCCATGCCGAAAACGCAGATTTTCCATAAAAAAACGTCGAATTAACTAAATTTAACAGAGGTGTATCAATGTATGCAACACCCTGCCCCGATCTTTGCGGTGTGAAAAACAAGAATAATCACACAAAAAAGAATAAAACAATGAAAAAGGCTGCAATCATTATCGTCATCGCCGGCATGGTAGTTCTGGACCTTATCCTTTCAGGAATGAACGTCATCCTTGGCCTATTGCTCATCATCGGAGCAGGACTGTTCGCTTATCTGATGGACTCGATGAACCACGAGCCACGACGCACCACGAGCATCACACGGGCTGCTCGTCAGAACCGTGAGTTGCAGGAGGCCGCGCCAAAAGCCGAACTCAGCATTGCCGTCTGATCACTTGATGACGCGAATCTTCATACGCACATCGGTCTTTGGGCGATTCACGGCATTGCTTTCGAGGGCAGCGATCTTCGAAATGACATCAAGGCCCTCGACGACTTCACCATAGCATGTGTACTCGCCATAGATGTGATAGGCTCCACCTATCGTGCTGTATGCTTCACGCTCGGCAGGAGTGAAGAAACGTGTGCCGGGCATAGTGCGGGCAATACTGTCGATGTTGTGGTTGATGCGACGCGCCAACTGATTGTATTCGGCTATACTTGTGGTCTTGAGCATAGCCAGTGAATCTTTCACAGACTGGGTCATCACCTTGCGTTGGGCTGCCTTACGTGCCGTCGCATTGTGTGTCTTTTCCCAATTGTTGAGCGTTGCTTCGCTCATCACATAACCATCGACGATGAAGAACATCGACATGTCGGAGTTAACCACACCTTCACGATGAGGGGCACAGAGAGCTCCCTTTTTCGGGACATGGTTCTTGCGAATTTCTGCAGGAATCTCTTCACTGAGGTCACCCCAGCCGATACTTTGTCCAGGCAAGGCAGTCTTCGAGTCAGGAGCTCCTCCCTGGATCATGAACGTAGGCATGACACGTCCGAAGAGCGAGTCGTCGTAATATCCTGAACGAACCTTACTCAAGAAGTTAGCTACAGTGCGAGGGCAGTCGTCGTAAAGCATCACTCGCATGTTGCCCATATTGGTGGTGATGAGCACCTCGTGAGTTTGGGCCTTGGCAGTTTGACCAGTCACATTGGGCAACAGAACCAAAGTGAGCAGAGAAAGGAGAACTGATAGTTTTTTCATGAACAAAAATTGAAAGGTAAAAGCCCTTCCCTCCATACAGAGAGAAGGGCATATTGTTAGAATAATAGACCTTAGAGGTCGAAAGTCATTTTCGACAATTACTCACCACGGCTATAGTTGGGAGCCTCCTTGGTGATGGTCACATCGTGAGGATGCGACTCTAGAATACCGGCGTTGGTGATACGCGTGAACTTCGAGGTTGCATGCAGTGTCGGAATATCCTTGGCACCACAATAGCCCATACCGGCACGCAGACCGCCTACCATCTGATAAATCACCTCATTGACATTTCCCTTGTAAGGAACGCGGCTTACAATGCCTTCGGGAACGAGCTTCTTCACGTCAGCCTCGCCCGACTGGAAGTAGCGATCCTTCGAGCCAGCCTGCATGGCATCGAGCGAACCCATGCCACGATAACCCTTGAACTTACGTCCGTTGAAGAGAATAGTCTCACCGGGAGATTCCTCGACACCAGCCAGCAGTCCACCGAGCATTACACAGTAACCACCGGCAGCAATAGCCTTGACAATATCGCCAGAGTAACGGATGCCGCCATCGGCAATGAGCGGGATATCAGTACCACGAAGTGCCTTGGCCACGTCATAAACGGCTGAAAGCTGCGGAACACCGATACCTGCCACGATACGTGTAGTGCAGATGGAACCAGGGCCAATACCGACCTTCACTGAGTCGGCGCCTGCATCGGCAAGATACTTGGCAGCCTCGCCTGTTGCTATATTACCTACCACAACATCGATGCAGTCGTAGGTAGCCTTGATCTTTTCGAGCACTGTAACTACACCCTTTGAATGACCATGAGCAGTATCTACCACCACAGCATCGACACCTGCATCAACGAGAGCGGCCACACGCTCCATCACGTCGCCTGTGACACCGACACCTGCTGCTACGCGCAGACGGCCACGGTCGTCCTTGCATGCCAATGGCTTGTCCTTGGCCTTGGTGATATCCTTATAGGTAATCAAGCCAACCAGTCGGCCTTCCACATCGACCACGGGGAGTTTCTCGATCTTGTGCTCCTGAAGGATGTCCTCAGCCTGAGCGAGAGTAGTACCGACAGTGGTCGTAACAAGGTTCTCAGTGGTCATCACCTCGGAAATCTGACGATTCAGGTCCTTCTGGAAACGCAGGTCACGATTGGTAACAATACCAACGAGGCGACGATCGGCTCCAACTACTACGGGAATTCCGCCAATATGATATTCAGACATCAGGGAAAGGACATCGCGCACGGTAGCGTTAGGCGTTGTGCAAATGGGAGCGTATATCATACCGTTCTCGGCACGCTTCACCTGGCTGACCTGATGCGCTTGAGCCTCAATGCTCATGTTCTTATGGATAACGCCAATACCGCCTTCACGAGCCATGGCAATAGCCATCTTGGCCTCGGTCACTGTATCCATAGCAGCCGAGACAATAGGAACATTAAGCGTAATATTGCGTGAGAACTTGGTGCTCAAGTCCACTAGGCGTGGCAGCACCTCACTGTACTGTGGGACGAGGAGGACATCATCGAAGGTCAATCCGTCCATAACGACCTTGTCGGCAAGAAAACTCATAACTTAATCCTTTTAAAATTACAATCAGTGAATCGTAACGTTTGAATTTTATTGCCTGCAAAGATAGTTGTATTTTTCGAAATAAACAAATAATTAGTGGGAAATTTTCGTTTTCAGACGAAATTTCCCACTTTATGCGAACGATTGAAATCTGTGATATGAGATTGGGAGGGTTAAGAAAGGTTAAGAGAGGTTCGAAGGGTTCGAAAGGTTCAAGAGGTTCAATCCCTCTTCTTGACCAAGGGGAGGAATTCAGCCTCAAGCTTGGCATAGTTCTCGACAAACCACTTGTGCCAATATCGCGTCATCTCTCCATGGGTCTGGCCCATGATACCATCGTCGAACGATACACGTTTGCCAATCTCGATGCACTCCGGTCCTGGATTCAGGCAGAAATCCCTCTTGGGCAGCAGATAGCCTGTGCCGAAGATAGTGACGGGAACAATGTCGCACTTCAGTTGTTCGGCCAGATGAAAAGCGCCACGACGGAACTTATGTACCTGGCAATCTTCCGAGCGGGTGCCTTCGGGGAAGATGAGTACTGAATAGCCACGTTTCATACACTTGCTGATATGTGCCAGCATCTCATCCATCGACATCGTGGCTGGAAAGAAATCCGCAAAGCGCACCACATGACCATAGATCTTGCTATCCCACACCCATTGTCCCGTCATCACAATAAGACGATTGGTGAGCATCAGCGTTGCAGGAAGGTCAAGCAGCGACTGATGGTTGGCAATGATAAGTGCAGGCTTCTTGAAGGTCTCTTCATACGGGTTGCGCAAGATCGGATTCACCTTTGTCACGCAGTGATAGGAAAAGAAGCGGCAGAACCTGCGTATATGTCGATGCAGACGATAACGCACACGTTCATTATCGCCAAACCAGGCATAGATCCTGGCCAGGGGGGCAATGATGAAGAAAATGTATCCGAGCAGGATGCCAAATTCTAGATATGTAATAATAAGTCTGAACCAACGTGGCATAGTGGAGTGAGGGTTATGAGGGGTTATGAGGGGTTATGAAGGGTTAAGAAAGGTTTGAAAGGTCTTTAGAATCTGACGCCGAAGAAGAAACGCGACGACCAATCGAAAGTATAGAGCGAAAAATTGCTTTTTCCGGGGAATGAATCGATATTGGCCATGGCCATAACGCCCGTCACATAACGACTGAAGTTGTAGACAAAACTGGAATGTATCGTTCCATTTAATGTCAACTTCTGGCCAATGGCCAGGGCATGCGACTGGTCGTGCTGCAGTCGGCCATTACTGTCATAAAGACGCACGTCGTAGTAACGACGGTTGCGATGCCATACTGAGAGCATTGGCATAGCCGAGATGTGGAACAAACAATGTGCATCACCGAAAATGAAGTTATAAGCATAGCCGCCTCCCACATTTACCTGTGTCTGCGAAAGCTTGCGAAACTTCGCAATGCCGGTCATTCCATCGGCAAGCTCGTCTTCACCTATCGGAAAACTCAACATTTCGTCATCGATCATTGTAGCCGAATGCCAATAGTTCACAATAGCCAGCCACGAACCACTGCTTCGCTTTTGGATGATGGTATGCGACATGGCAGCAGGCAGCGAGAAACGTTTGCGACCAAAGACATAATAGAGGTTTCCCAGCATCATGCGCTGGTGGAAGTCATTTGCCTTGATGTCAAGTTCTCTTTCGACACCCCCCTCATCGACGTCCAGCACACCGCTGAGCGAATAGGAATTGTGCAGACGCAACTCCAATCCGTATCCTTGCCCATAGGAGCAGAACGACCACTCCGAATCGCCATGACTGGAGAAGTCCTTCGAATAACTAAGGCCCCATCCGCGATACGAGATACCTGCCGACAAGAGTGTTGCCACACGCGTGCTAAGATGACTCTTGACGTTTACGATGCCTCGCTGCGTATATCCTTGGTCATAGTCCAGATAGGCCTTCGTGCCTGTCAAAAATACATTGCCGTAACCAATAAACCCTTCTTTCGGCAGATGCAGGTAAGTTGTGTCACACCCCTTGATGTCGGCACTGTCGACCCAATTCTTCAAGGCATGCCAGAAACCCTCGGCCTGCGCCTCTACAGTCATGACAGACAAGAGGGCAAGCAGAATCAAACGGATTGAGAACGGTCTTGACATAATCTATATAGAACAAAGGATGTGTATGACTGGTGTTAACGCGAACTGATATCCTCGAGTATCGAACGTAGTTCCGAATCACTTGTGACCAGCACGGCACGAGCTTTCGAACCACTGTATGGGCCGACAATACCTGCTGCTTCCAGCTGGTCCATGATGCGGCCTGCCCTGTTGTAGCCGATCTGGAACTTTCGCTGTATCATCGACGTGGAACCCTGGCCAGTAGCCACGACGAGCTCTGCACATTCGTTGAACAGCGGGTCGAGCTGATGCAGGTCAACGGCTTCGCCATTGCCATCGGCAGCCTCACCCTCCTGGATCTTCGGTTCAGGCAGGATGAGGGCAGTAGGATAACCTTGCTGATCGGCAATGAAACGATTGATGCGATCCACCTCGGGAGTATCTACGAAGGCGCACTGCACACGCGTGGGCACACTGCCCGTCGAGAACAGCAGGTCGCCACGACCAATGAGGTTCTGGGCACCCGGCTGGTCGAGGATGATGCCCGAATCGATGCCCGATGCCACACGGAACGCCATTCTGGCAGGGAAGTTGGCCTTGATGATACCGGTCACGATCTTTGCCGAAGGACGCTGCGTAGCGATGATCATATGAATACCCACGGCACGAGCCTTCTGGGCAATACGCGCGATGGGAAGCTCCACTTCCTTACCTGCTGTCATGATGAGGTCACCGTACTCGTCGATGATGGCGACGATGTAGGGCAGGTAGCGGTGGTTGGTGCCCTCGCGACTGCCGATGGGAGCCGAGATGTGCTTGCGTGGATTCAGCTGGCGATGGATGAACTTCTCGTTGTACTCCTTGATGTTGCGCACACCTGCATCCTCCACCAATGCGTAGCGGTCCTCCATCTCTGCACAGAGCGACTTGAGGATATCCACTGTCTTGGTGACATCGGTGATGATGGGGTTCTCCTGGTCGGGCAGCTTCGCCAGATAGTGCTTCTCGATGCGCTTGTAGATGCTGAACTCCACCATCTTTGGATCGACGAGCACAATTTTGAGCTGTGAAGGATGCTTCTTGTAGAGCAGCGAGGTGATGATGGCATTCAAGCCTACCGACTTGCCCTGGCCGGTAGCACCAGCCACGAGGAGGTGGGGTGCCTTGGTAAGGTCGAAGGTGAACACTTCGTTCATGATTGTCTTGCCAAGCGCAATAGGCAGTTCGTACTTCGACTCCTGGAAGGCGCGCGAAGAGATACAGTCGCGCATCGACACGGTCTGCGGGTCATTGTTGGGCACCTCAATGCCGATGGCCGACTTGCCGGGAATCGGGGCGATGATGCGGATACCCGACTTCGAGGCAATCGACATGGCAATCTCGTCGCTCAGGTTCTTCACGCGGCTGATCTTGGTGCCGCTCTCCAATACGATCTCAAAGAGCGTAATCGTAGGACCTACGGTAGCCGAGATTGACTGTATCTCGATACCATAGTCCGACAGGGTCTGGCGTATCTTCTCCTTGTTGGCAGTCTGTTCGTCCATGTCGATGGGCGAATGGTTGGGATAGGATTTCAGCAGGTCGAAAGTCGGGAACTTGTAGTGACTGAGATCTGCCGTGGGATCGTAATCGGTCTTGGGGAGGTCATTGGTGGATTCTGCGACGGGAGCCTTCACAACGTCAGTCTTGCCCGTCTTGACCACAAAAACCGGGTCGTCGGCGGCATTATCCTTTTTAGCCTCTACAGGTTTATTAGCTACCTTTGTCTCCGCGCCAAAAGCGATGGCGACCTGTCCCGTTTCATCCTTGGTGGTCGGAATAGGCTCGTCGGGAACGATGGTCTCGGGTGTAGATATATCCCCGGTATCGATGGTACTGATGGTTTCATCATCAGGCGTTTCCTCATTCAAATGTGCCAGGCGTTCTGCCTCCAATTGAGCCTGACGTTCGGCTTCACGCTCAGCCTTCTTCTCCCTGCGCTTGTCCAGGCGAGCCTGGAGCCAGGGTATCAGGCCGAACAGCGTACGAGTCTTTTCGATGGTGCTGTCAAACATGAAGGTGGCCAAGATCAGTCCCGAAGCAATCAGGAACAGCACAAGGCCAGGAACATGGAGGTTGGCAACGAGCAGCTGGGTTAGTTCATAGCCATGCTTTCCGCCCAGATAGATGAAGGTTGACTGCAATTCGGTGCCGAACATCGTGTCGAGGATGTAACTCATCGAACTGAAGAACAGCGATAGCCAGATCACCATGAACGATGTGCGAACAAATGATCCCAGCAGACGAGGGACAGGGCCCGAGGTCATCAACCCTTGTCCGAATCGGAACAACAGGACGACGAAGAGCAGTACCGGCAGGCCGAGCCAGCGGTTGACGCACCATTCCGACGTGAAGGCGCCAAACGTCCCGACCCAGTTGTGTACGTCGTTGTTGGGGAGGAATATCTGGTACCAGCTCAGGTTCTCCAGGGTGGCCTGGTCATCTTTACCGGTGACGATGAACGACAAGAATCCGATGCCCAGCAGCGCAGCGAGCAACATAACAAGTAATCCAGCGGTGAACCTTGCCTGTTCACCGCGCAGGAAGGCCAGCAGGCGCGATGGCTGCTTCGGGCCCTTTCCCTTTGCATTTTTCTCCTTGGGAGCAGTAGTGTTCTTTTCTTTGCCCATTCTAAACTAATTTTTCCAAAACATTGGTGTAAATATAACCATAACAGTGAATATCTCAAGACGTCCCACCAGCATCAAGAAGCTGAGGTACCATTTGGCAGCGGCAGGCAGCCATGCCCATGTGAAGGCCGGACCCGTGTCTCCAAGTGCCGGTCCGGTGTTGCCCAAGGCAGAAATCGCCGTGCCGATGGAGGTTTGGAAATTGAGGCCGAAACATTGCAGTATGAAGATCGACACGACCAGCAGCATCAGGTAGATCGACAGCATGGCCAGGATCTTGAAGACTGCATTGTCGGACAATGCCTGTCCGTTGAGTCGCACGTTGCTGTACGAACGCGGCATTAGGGCGTGCAGGAACTGGTTGCGTCCGTTCTTGATCAGAACCACGAATCGGACGACCTTCAGTCCACCAGCCGTACTCGACGAACAACCGCCCATCACCATCATCAGCAATGTCGGCAGCCAGAAGATCGAGCCCCACAGGTTGTAATCGAAGTACTCGGCCTGGTAGCCCGCACTCGAAATGATGGTCAGAGTGTGAAACATCGAGGCACGCAACGTGCACTCTAGCGTGCCGTCACCCAGCGTGGCCATATCTTCGGCAGGTATCAGCCCGTTCATGCGCGTCAGATAATTGAGCAGCATGAACAGCACCGTGAATCCGACCACCGCACCTGCGAACCATCGCAGCTCCTCGTTCTTCCACATCAGGCCGACATGTCCCCTCGACAGCATGTAGAACAGATTGAAGTTGACCGACGTAAGGAAGAGGAACACAATGCAGACGTATTCTATATAGGCCGAATGGAAATGGCCGATGGAGTCGGAATGTGTCGAGAATCCACCTGAAGCCATAGTTGAGAACGAATGGCAGACAGCATCAAACCAACCCATGTCGCCCAGTCCATAGAGCACGGCACAAGCCACTGTCAGCAGCATATAGATACCCCAGAGACGGCGAGCGGTTTCATCAATCTTTGGTCGAAGCTTATCGACCGACAGGCCATTGGTCTCAGCCCCAAACACCTGCGTGGCACCTGCACCGATCAGCGGCAGCAGAGCCAGGCTGAAGACCACGATGCCCAGGCCGCCCATCCACTGCATCAGATGGCGCCAGAACAGGATTCCGTGGGGCTGCATCTCCAGGTCGGTGATTGTGGTGCAACCCGTCGTCGTGAATCCCGACATAGCCTCAAGAAACGCACTCGAGATGTCGTCGCACGCCCCCGAAAGCCTGAGCGGTATCATGCTGAGCAGACAAAAGACGAACCACGACATCGAGACCACAAGGAATCCCTCGCGTGTGGTGATCTTCGTCGAATGCTCGCGGCTGCCGTACCATGTGGCAAAACCCACCGTTGCAGTGATGGCCGTTCCCAACAGCAGCGTCCACCAGTCGCTCTCGCCCAACTTATAGTGGTAATAGAGCGCCACTACGGTACTCAGGCCCATGAAGCCAGCCTCCATGAGCAACAGGACACCGAAGATGTAGCGAATCAGCCGCCAGTTGATTTTCATTGTTCCGTCATTTGGTGAAGAGTTCCTGAACAGTAGCTATGCTCTCATTAGGGCATATTACCACCACCTGGTCACCAGGCTGGATGTGCGTTTGGCCTGTGACAGTCTGTCCCACGCCATTGCGCACCAGGCCGCCTAAGGTTATGCCCTTGGGCAAACGCAGCTCCATCACAGGCTTCAGCGTGATGGATGCATTGTTCTGGGCAGTCAGATCCACCACTTCGGCATCAATCAGACTAAAGCACTTCGCATTGGTCTTGTCCGAATCGAGCAGGATCTGATAGATCGATGCTGCAGTAAGCGACTTCTTGTTGACTGTCGATCCGATGTTGAGGTTTTGTGCCATGGTGACCTGTTCGACATCGCCTACTTCGACAATGCTCTTGCCCACGCCCATCTTCTTGGCGGTCAGACATGCCAGGATGTTCGAGTCGGAATCGGGTCCGACGGCTACAAACGCGTCATGTTCGTTGATGTTGAGGTCCTGCAGGGTCTCGATATAGTTCTTCATGCCCTTGATGACCTTGGCCTGCGGCACACTGTCCATCACATGGTTGGCACTGGGCTCGTCGTCTTCGATGAAGACAATATCATACTTTCTGTTCAGGTAGTAGCAGAGCTGAATGCCCAGGCGGTTGCCGCCCAGCACGATGATGCGTCGCAGGTCACGGTTCTTCTTGCCACAGGCATAACGCACCACATCGGCCTTGTGGGGAAGGGTGACGAAATAGACCAGGTCTTCGTTCTGCACCACATCGTTGCCTCGAGGGATGATCAGGTCTTCGTCACGCCTGATGGCAGCTACGTGAAACGCTTCGTGATGCATTCGTCCGATGTCCATGAGCTTTTGTCCAACGATAGGTGCACCATCGCGCACTTTCACGGCCAGGAGCAACAGGTTGCCGTCGCACAGCGACACGCTCTGGCGTGCCCATGGGCGTGCAATGGCGGCAGCGATGAACTGCCCGCCCAGCATCTCCGAGTAAACCAGGTCGCTGATACCGATTCGCTTATAGAATTCTGCCGAATCGGCCTTCTGCGTCTCGTAGTTGTCCACACGCGCCATCGTCCTTCGAGCACCCAGGTTGGCAGCAAGGATGCATGCGTGGATGTTGGTGCTCTCGTCGGGCGTGACAGCAATGAAGAGGTTGCACTCAGGCACACCAGCCTCTTTCAGCGAATGGATGCTGGTGGGTTTGCCGACCATGGTCATCAGATTCATAAACGTCAGCTGGCTGATGAGTTTGATGTCCGAATCCATCAGCACGACGTCATGATTCTCCTTGGCCAGCAACTTGGCAAGATGTGTGCCCACTTCCTGGGCGCCTGCGATAACGATTTTCATTGCTTAAATTTATATCGGATATTAAGGGATATTTGGGGATATTTGGGAACAACACCTTCGCCTCTAGAGAATGGGGCCCAAGAAACAAACGTCCCTTAAAATCCCTTAATATCCCTTAGATTCCCTTAGAATTGCCTTGGCGATGCTCAAGGCATCGATTCCGCAGATCTGCTGCAACTCGCTCACACTACCCTGGGTGATGAACTCGTCCGGAATGCCCAGACAACGGATCTTGCCCTCGTAGCCCTGGCGATTGGCCTCTTCGAGCACGGCACTGCCGAAACCTCCTGCCAAGGCTCCATCCTCGACGGTCACTATACGCGTGTACCTTTTAAATATACGCGCGAGGAGTTCCACGTCAAGCGGTTTGCAGAACACCATGTCGTAGTGGGCAACGCCCTTCTTCGTCACGGTTCGGCCATCCTCCAAGGTCAGGCCTGCCTCTACCCTATCGATGGCCTTCTCGGCTTCCACGCCTATTGGTCCGAACGAGAGGACGGCAGTATCGCCATCACCTTCCCGCAGACAGTAGCCGCGACCTATCTCTACAGCCTCGAGGGCATTCTTCCAGTTCGGGTTACCCTCGGCATCCTTGCCGCCGATGCTGCCGCGTCCGCGTGGATAACGTATCATGAAGGGGCCGTCGGCAACCTCCACGGCGGTCACCATCAGTTTGCGGAGCCAATGCTCATCGATGGGTGAACAAACCGTCATGCCGGGGATGGCACGGAAATATGGGATGTCGAGCACGCCGTGATGCGTCGGTCCGTCCGAGCCGACCAGGCCCGCGCGATCCAGGCAGAACACCACGTGCAGATGTTGCAGCGCCACGTCGTTCACCACCTGGTCGATGGCACGCTGCATGAAGGTCGAATAGATGTTGCAGAAGGGCAGCATGCCTTCCTTGGCCAAGCCGCCGCTGAAAGTCACGGCATGCTCCTCGGCAATACCCACGTCGAAGGTGCGGTCGGGGTAGCGTTCCATCAGATAGGTCATCGAGCAGCCTGTCGGCATGGCGGGGGTCACACCCACGATGCGCTTGTTCTTCTCTGCCAACTCGACCAATGTCTTTCCAAAGACGTCCTGGAACTTGGGCGACTGACCCTCGGTCTGCTCCTTGATGCGTTCGCCGGTCACAGGGTCGAACTTGCCGGGTGCGTGCCAGATGGTCGCCTGTTCCTCGGCCTGCAGGAAGCCCTTGCCCTTGATGGTGCACACGTGCAGCATCTTCGGACCGCCGAGGTCCTTGATCTTGCGCAGGGTCTTCACAAGCGACACCACGTTGTGGCCATCCACAGGTCCGAAGTAGCGGATGTCGAGGCCTTCGAAGATGTTCTGTCGGCGCGAGAAGAGCGACTTCACACTGTTGGTGAAGCGTATCAGCGCACGGCGCAGGCGATCGCTGATCAGTCCATGTCGCTTCAGCGCATTGTAGGCCTTGTAGCGCAGCAAGTTATAGCGCTGGCTGGTGGTGATGCGCGTCAGATAATGGTAGAGTGCGCCCACGTTCTGATCGATGGCCATCTGGTTGTCGTTGAGCAGGATGAGCAGGTCGTTGGGATGCGACGATGCATTGTTCAGGCCTTCGAAAGCCATGCCTCCGCTGATAGATGCATCGCCGATCACGGCCACCACCTTTCGCTTGTTGCCTTCCAGGTTGTTTGCCACAGCCATGCCCAGGGCAGCCGAGATGCTGTTCGAGGCATGGCCCGTCGAGAACGTATCGTACTCGCTCTCCTTCGGTGTAGGGAATCCGCTCAGGCCACCCAACTGGCGCAAAGTCGAAAACGAGTCGCGTCGGCCTGTCAGTATCTTATGGGCATAGGCCTGATGGCCCACATCCCACACCAGTCGGTCTTCGGGCGTGTTGTACACATAGTGCAGCGCCACGATGATCTCGATGGCGCCAAGGCTCGAAGCGAAGTGTCCAGGGTGGACGCTCACCTGTTCGATGATGAACTGTCGAATTGCCTGGCAGACATCAGGCAACTGCTCGATGGGCAGTTTCCTGAGATCAGCAGGACTATCGATTCGGTCCAGTATGTTCTTATATTTCTCTTCCAAAATTATATTCTATTTTAACCTTTCGAACCCTTCGAACCTTTCGAACCCTTCGAACCTCTCATCTCCTCCAGCACGAGTATCGCCTCCGGTCCCATATTGAACAGCAGGTCCAGGATGCTCACGTCAGCCATGAAGGGTTGACGACCTTCGACACCTGCCACCTGATAATAGGCTGGCACCTCCACCTTGCCCAGAACGTGCGAAAAGGTCTCGGGCTTGAATGTGCCGTTGGGTGCAACGCAGTCCAGGGGTCCCATCCATTGTTCCGAATAGCGGACCTTCGGCTCGAAGCCGATTTCCCGGCAGATGTGCCTGCGAAGGGCCTCGTTCATTCCGAAGAGTGTCCCGTCGTGTCCGTGGAGGAACGTCTCGCGCAGGTCGTCGATGTAGTATTCGTAGAAAGGCGAATTTCCGTAGTAGGTTGCCCACGAGTAGAGGTGTTGGCGCTGCCAGTCGCCATGACTGCTCAGGCGCACCTCGCCGATGGGCATCTTCAGCTTGTTTCCCTTCTCCACGTTCACCGAAAGCGTCTGGCGCCCCTGGTCGGTGGCGATGGTGCATCGGGTGCGAAGCGTCTGTTTCGTATAGTGCTCATGCGCTTCGATCACCACTTCGTCGGCCGCATAAAGCACGGCGTAGTACGAGATGGGAGCCAGATAGGCTGTGGGGAGTACGATCGGTGACATCAGAGGCCCTTCACTTTCTTCAACCAGCGGTCCTTGCGCCATTCACCCGTCTCCTGATTGATCGAGAACCACACAAAGAGCGGGGTGCCCACGATGTGGTCTTCGGGCACGAAGCCCCAGTAGCGCGAGTCGAGCGAGTTGTCGCGGTTGTCGCCCATCATCCAGTAGTAGTCGTAGCCGAATGTGAACTCGCTTGCCTCCTTGCCGTTCAGCTGGTATTTGTCCTTGCCGAGGCGAACGAGCTCGTTGCCCTGACCGTCGCCCGTAGCCTGGTTGGGCTCATACACCCTGATGCAGCGGCCATAGAGTTTCACGTTCTCGTCGGTCAGACGTATGCTCTTGCCCTTCTGGGGAATCCAGAGCGGGCCGAAGTCCGAACCCGTCCAGTCCGACAGTTCATCCTGCGGATACACCGTGCCGGGAGCCTCCTGGTAGGGGGTGTCCTTCACCCACTCCACCTTGCCCGACTTTTCGAGCCTTTCCACCATCTCGCGGGTCAGGTTCGCCAGATAGAGGGGAGCATATCGGCCTGTGATGCTGTCGGGCTTGATGTCGTAATACTGGTAGAAGGCCGCATCCTGGATTATCGTCACGTCGGCACCAACCGAACCGTTGCTGCTGCCCTTGGTATAGACGCCCATCTTCTTCCATTCGCGTTCGGTGATGACGCCACCCTTGGTCAGCACGATGTACTTGTGCTGCAGGTACTGGGGGTCTTTCAGTTCCTTGCCGTCGATGAGCACCTTGCGGTCGATGATCTGCAGCGTCTCGCCCGGCATGCCGACGAGTCGCTTCACGTAGTTCTCGCGGCGATCCACGGGGCGGGCAATCACTTCGCCGAAGGTCTTCTTGTCGCTCCACACCCTGTCGCGGCCATACATCTTGCAGAGAGTGTAGTAGTCGGGGTTCTCGCAGTTCACGCAGACGGTGTCGCCGTTCGGGTAGTTGAAGACCACGATGTCGTAGCGCTCCATCTTCGTCAGGCCCGGCATACGCCTGTAGTTCACTTGCGGATTGTCAATGTAGCTCTTGCCGAAGCGTGTCGAGCCTATCGACACCGTGTGCTGGAACAACGGCAGCGACAGCGGCGTCATCGGCACGCGCGGTCCGTAATGGTATTTCGACACGAGCAGGTAGTCACCCGCCATCATCGTCTTTTCGAGCGAGGTGGTAGGAATCTGGAAGTTCTGGAAGAAGAAGTTCTGCAGCACCCACACGGCAGCCAGGGCGAACACGATGGCATCCACCCACGACATCACGCCACGGAGGAAGCCGTTCTTGATGCCCTTCCACCAGTCCCACTTGATGAATCGGGTCCAGTACACATCGGCAACAAACGGTAGCACAAGGAACGGGACAAACGACCCCATCCAAAGGGCGAACAGGACGATTCCCACTATCCAGATGACCAGCCACACCTTGTCGCTCTTGGTCATCTTGCGGCCGAAGCCGCGTATTTCTTTTTCTGTATTTTCTGACATTATTCTTTTTTTATCAAGAATTTGAGAATATCGTATTTAATTTGGTCCAACTAACAATTGTTAATTGTTAATTCCCAATTGTTATTTGTTAATTGTTAATTGTTAATTTAAAACCGCATCAAGTCGGTCATCGTATACACCCCCTTCTTTCCGTCGCCCATCCACTCGGCAGCGACCACAGCGCCGAGGGCGAAGCCGCGACGCGACTTGGCGGAATGGGTCATTGTGATGGTGTCCACATCGCTGTCGTAGGTCACCGTATGGATGCCCGGCACCTCACCGCGACGGAATGCCACCACTTCCAGCTCGTCATCGTTGTGCGAACCGAATGCAGTGCCCACCTCGGCATTGCGTGCCACATCGACGCTTCCATCCTCATGTTGCCAGATGGCAGCCGTCTCTTTCCACGTCTGTTTGCGGTCGAGGTTGCTGGTGATGGCACCTGCGATGGTGATGGCGGTGCCGCTGGGTGAATCCAGCTTGTGGATGTGGTGCGTTTCGCTCAGCGTCACGTCGTACTGCGGATAGTTGTTCATGATGCGGGCGACGTACTTCTGCATCGCCACGAAGACATTCACGCCGATCGAGAAGTTCGAAGCCCAGAAGAGGGCACCGTTGGCCTCCTTCACCTCCTGCTCGACCTTCGGCAGCTCGTTGTACCAGCCCGTCGAACCCACCACGACCGTCACGCCTCTTTCGAGACATTTGCGGACGTTGCCGAGGCAGGTCTTCGGAGTGGTGAACTCGATAGCCACATCAGCGGTGCGGAAGGCCTCGCTGTCGAAGTCCTCCTGGTTCTGGATATCGATGGCGCAGACCACTTCGTGTCCGCGGCTCTTGGCTATTTCTTCAATGATATGGCCCATCTTGCCATATCCTATCAATGCAATCTTCATACTTTATCTTTTCTACAAACTAACAATTATTAATTGTTATTTGTTAATTGTTATTTGCCAATTCCCAATTGTTATTTGTTAATTGTTAATTGATACCGATATATCGGGGCAAATATACGCATTTTTTCTGACATAATTGTAATAATTGCCGAAAATTATTAATATTTTGAAGTTTTTTGCCTTTTTTATGTGTCCATATCGCAGAAAAATATTATATTTGCGCCATACAATTAACATTTTATGTACCCCATTTGCGCTTGATTACACGACAAAACAATTCGCAAATACTCAAATTCTTGCAAAAATAAACCATGGAGGAACTCATGTATTTTGTATGGCAGCAACGCCTCTTCCTCAACATTGAGACGCTCGACCACAAACCCCTCGATATACTTCACCCGGGACTGCGCAACTACGATGCAGGGCCCGACTTCTTCAATGCCAAGGTCAAGGAAGACGGCATAGTGTGGGCTGGCAACGTAGAGATGCACGTCAAGGCTTCCGACTGGTATCGTCACCATCATCAGGACGATCCTGCCTACGACTCCGTCATTCTGCACGTTGTGATGGACCCCGATGTCGAGGTTAAACTGCGCAATGGTAAAGCCGTCAAGACCGTGGTGATGCACATCCCCGACGATCTGATGGAGCGCTACCGGCAGTTATGCAGCGGGAGGGCAGCTCCGCTCCTACCTGGGCAAGTGCCGACCTATTCGTCTATCTCTTGTTCCAACAGATTGGAGCAGGTACCACGCGTCGTGTTACACGATTGGATTACAGCCCTTTGCACACAGCGGATGATTGAAAAACTGCAACGAGTGCGCGACCTTGTGGAAGGACAGCTAAAGGCTTGGCCTGAGGCATTCTATGTGGTGCTCACTCGAAGTTTCGGCACGGGTGTAAACAGTGACAATATGGAGCGACTGGCTCGCAGTCTTCCCTACAACTGTCTCCTGCATCACAAGGACAATCTCCTGCAAATTCAAGCCCTACTTTTGGGCCAAGCTGGACTTCTGCAAATGCAGGATGCAGCATCTAAGGAGGCCGACGAGCAGCAGGAGTGGCGATTGATGCAGCGGGAATATGCATTCTTACGGCAGAAATTCAACCTCACCCCTCTCAACGGAATCTACTGGAAAACAGGGCGTGTGCGACCGCCTGCTCAGCCGGAATCACGTCTGCGAGCCTTGGCAAAACTAATCTATTCTCATCAGAACCTCTTCGATGAAATACTCGAAGCCAAGAACCTTGAACAAATGGAGAAAATCCTTGGCGCAAAAGGTCTTGGACAGCAAACAGTACGCAGTCTCATCATCAATGCCGTCGTCCCTCTCCTACTCGCCTATGCACAATGGCAAGGTGATGACGAACGTTGCGAAAAAGCACTCAACCTGCTTGAAGAAATGCCGCCCGAGAGCAATCGATACATCAACCAATGGAAAGAGGCTGGTATCGAAGTAAAATCCGCAATGGACACCCAGGCCCTACTCCATCTCTTCAAGAATTACTGCCAGCCTCACAAATGCCTGCGTTGTCGCATAGGCTGCTGGCTGCTCAAAAAGGCCGACAACGCTTCTTCAAGTGGAGAACATACACTCCAGGTATCGGATGAGATTCCATTTTAAGCATAGATAGCCTTTATTTCAAATTTATTTGCTTTCGTGGCAAGCGTCCAATTTACGATTGTGAATTGGACGTTTCCTGTAGGAGCATACAGATTTGGCGTATCAAATATGTATGCCGCGGTCGTAGCGGTCCAATTTACGATTGTGAATTGGACTCATCCTGTAGGAGCATACAGATTTGGCGTATCAAATATGTATGCCGCGATCGTAGCGGTTCAATTTACGATTGTGAATTGGACTCATCCTGTAGGAGCATACAGATTTGGCATATCAAATATGTATGCCGCGATCGCAGCGGTCCAATTTACGATCGTGAATTGGACTCATCCGGCAGGAGCATACAGATTTGGCATATCAAATATGTATGCCGCGATTGGAGCGGTCCAATTTACGATTGTGAATTGGACTCATCCTGCAGGAGCATACTGATTTGGCATATCAAATATGTATGCCGCGATCGTAGCGGTCCAATTTACGATTGTGAATTGGACCCATCATGCAGGAGTATGCAAAATCCCCCATCAAAGCGATTGCAATGACGGGGGATTATTATGAATCCTCAATAAGGAGGATTACTTAAGGGCAAAAGAGTTTCTGATTCCAATGGCATCTGTACAGCTCTGCCACAGCAGAACGCAACACCCGCAGAGTATTGTTCCAGATGGAAGACGGAAATATGAGTTCGTTAACAACAATTTTGGAAAGTGCGGCAAAAAATGAGAAAATCATTC
>CACXTQ010000057.1:0-20037 GCA_902770595.1 uncultured Bacteroidales bacterium
CAGCCAAAAATAATGTGGGGAGTAGTATTTTCGATATCTTTTTTTCGGAAATTCAAAAAGTTACGAAGGTATTTTCAAAGAACATTTAGGACACTAGTGGTTAAATTATATAAATTATCACACCTTTTGTCATTCGAAATTGTCAATTTATCCAAATAGTCCATTGCCCGAAACCCGCTCTCTACGCCCATATCCGCGTGATAAAATAAGCAAAATAAACAATCTTTCGCATTTTTTCTCCCATTCTCTTGCATATCTCCCAAAAATCCCCTATCTTTGCACCCCAAAAAAGGGGACAGCCGTCCCGTCTGCCCCCTTTGTCCCCGGTCAGCAGCTGTTTTTGGCTGTAATCAAGTGTCTCCGTCGCAGCTATTTTTGGCTGCCATAACCCAATAGAATGAAACCACTTTTCACCCTCCTAACCCTCCTCGCCCTCACCATCGCGACCGCCGTCGCCCAGTCCATCCCGCTCCCCGAGCATCCGCGTCCCGACTTCGAACGCCCCAACTGGATCAACCTCAACGGCCCCTGGGAGTTCACGTTCAATGCCGAACGTGGCCAGTACGCCGCAGAAAATAGCATCACAGCCGACTTCGACCACCAGATCACCGTCCCTTTCGGTTGGGGCTCTCCCCTTTCCGGTGTCGCCAACGAAGGCGACAAGGGTTACTATGCCCGCGATATCGTCATTCCACGCGCTTGGCGCAACCAGCGCATCTTCCTCGTCATCGGTGCCTGCGAATGGGACACCCAGATCTACTTCAACGGTCGTCACATCGCCTCCCACCAGGGCGGCTATACCCCCTTCGAAGTTGAAATCACCTGGAATCTCACCGGCTTCGACAATGTGCCCCAGCATCTCGTCATCGTGGCCGACGACACCCCCAACGACCAGCGTCTCTCAGGCAAACAGGGCTATGGCGACGTTCGCGGCATCTGGCAGACCGTCTATCTCGAAGCACGTGGCCAGCATTACATCGACTACGTTCACTTCGCACCCTATCCCGAGAATTCCATAGTCCGTGTTGAAGTAGGCGTCGATGCGCCCCTCTCTTCTGGCGACGTCATCCGTCTGCACTTCCCCAATGGCGAAGAGGCCGACTACACCTTCACCCCCTCACGCATTCAGCGCCGCGACAGCGTCCTCAGTTTCCATCTCCCGCTTCACAACCAGCACCTCTGGGATCTCGACGACCCCTATCTCTACGACGTCGAAGTTGCCCTTATGCGTGAACGTTCGGCCACCGACCTTGTACGTTCTTACTTCGGTCAGCGCTCTATTGGCGTGGACTCCCTTCCCGGCACCGACTATCCCTACGTCACTCTCAATGGTCATCCCCTCTACCTACAGCTCACTCTTGATCAGAGTTACAACCCACAGGGGTACTACACCTATCCCTCCGATGCCGACATGCGCCGCGAGATTGAGATCTCCAAAGAACTCGGCCTCAATGGCAACCGCATACATATTAAGGCCGAAATCCCACGCAAACTCTATTGGGCCGACCGTCTCGGTCTCCTCATCATGCAGGACACGCCCAACTGGTGGGCCGACGACAATCCCCTTGGCCGCGAAGATTGGGAACGCTGCATGCGTGGCCAAGTCCGTCGCGACTACAACCATCCCTCCATCTTTGCCTGGGTCAACTTCAACGAGACATGGGGACTCTTCTCCACACGCAAGGCCGACGGCTTCCGTCGCTATCATTGGACCACCCAGGAATGGGTCCAGAAGATGTATCTCCTCACCAAGCAGCTCGACCCCACGCGTCTCGTCGAAGACAACTCCCCCTGCAACTTCGACCATGTCCTTTCCGACCTCAACTCCTGGCACGGCTATTTCCCCGGCACCGCTTGGGAAGAGAAGCTCGATGAGTACTGCCGCTGCACCTACGAAGGCTCCATCTGGAACTACACCGACGAGCATCGTCAGGGCCGTGCACCAATGTTCAATAGCGAGTGTGGCAACGTCTGGGGCTACAAAGGTGCTACAGGCGACGTCGACATTACCTGGGACTACCATCAGATGATCAACGCCTTCCGTGCCCACCCCAAATGTGCAGGTTGGCTCTATACCGAGCACCACGATGTCATCAACGAGTGGAACGGATACGTACGTTACGACCGTAGCCCAAAGATCGACGGGCTCGACGCCTTCGTCTCAGGTATGTCCATGCGCGATTTCCACAGCCCTTATTATATTTCACCTCGCTGCCCGCTCATCCAGGACGTCAAGGCTGGAACCCAGATCACAATTCCCCGCTATCTCTCCATTATGACCGACCGCAATCCCGGCGACATGATGCTCCAGACCTCAATCGCAGGTTGGAACGATCTTGGCGAATCGGTCGACGAACAATTGGTTGCTCTCGAGCCCATTGCGTTCAAGACCTACGCCAACGAGGACATTTCCTCCGTCACGCTCAATGCACCCCAGCGTAACGGCCTCTATGTAGTGCGTTTCGTCCTATCCGGCCCAAATAGTACGACTCTCCATCGCAACTTCGCCCTCATCCATGTCACTGGCGGCACCACCGCAGCCGACCTTCCGGGCACCCGGGTCAAAACCTTCACTCCCTTCTCGTTCACCAAATCAAAGTGGTCCGACCGCACCTCCTACGCTATGGGTGGTGACAAGGTTAACGGTTTCGGCAGTGGTTTCTTCGAATATGAGGTCAAAATTCCCGACGACATCCAACTCAAGCACCTTAAGAGTGCTACCCTCATCTTCGAAGCATCTGCCAAACGCCTCAACGGCAAGGATCGTCCCGACTCCACATCCGAAGGCGACTTTATGCGTGGTAAAGGCACTGCCGACCCAAGCGGTCTTCCCAACAGTTATCCCCAGACCGACCTCGACACCTATCCCTCCACGCTCATCGTCTCAATCAACAACCATCAGGTAGCCACCCTCACCTTGCCCGACGATCCTGCCGACCATCGTGGCGCCCTCTCCTGGCAGGCACAGAGCACACCCACTACTGATCCCAACTTTGCTCCCACCCATCAGAACACCCTCACCCTCGACGAAGCTGGCTCCTACGGATACCTCCAGGAAGTCCCCATACCCTTCCGCTTCCTCAAGCCCGGCAACACCATCACCATCCGCTTCGAGGTCCCTTCTGCCCCCTCGGATCCTTCAAACCCATCAGAAGCCATCCCCGTTGCCCATGGCCTTGCCCTCTTTGGCGCACATTCCGGCCGTTTCCCACTTAACCCCACCCTTTTCTTCATTCGAAAATAAACTTATGCCACCTCAGTTTGTTCTGAATGGTGCGATGTCATCACATCTCAATTCATAGTGGCGGTAGCAGAAAGCATACTTATAAAATAGATTAATTGAGTAGTACATCAATAAGATTGTACGCGGTTTCTGCGTCTTGAAACGTTATCACATTGTCATCGGTTGAATGGAAGCCGAGAATGTTTACACTGCCATACCATATACGAGATTTGTCAATGATACAACAATCGAAGTTGATATCTGGCCTTACTGATATCTGGATACCATTGTCGCGAAGTATTCCTGCACCATCATTTTCCTCTTTGGTGACAATAATGACAGAGATTCCATTTACTACCAAATTGCGCATTCTATAAATGATGGAGGGAACTTGACTCACCTTGATTTTGGGACAGGATAGTATGATGGAGTGCTTTGCACCCGAAATGCTTTCAATAAACGGTTTAACGAAAGTTTTTCCATCGTAGATAATATCAGATGAAACAATTACTTCTGAAAAGAATAATTCGTTGGTTCGGATACTATATCCAACTGCAGCATAACCTTTCAGTCTTCTACGATACATTACTTCGCACATGGGGATATGAATATCAATATAATCATAGATCAACACCTCATGTTTTCCATCGTATTCACGATGAAGTCTTCCCGCATACTGAGCTACTATACCCTTCCATGAAACGGGTAATGACAAAAAGAGAGTGTCAAGACGCGGACAGTCAAAACCTTCTCCCACATATTTACCCGTGGCTACAATGACAAGTGGTTCAGTAGCCAGAATACTATGCAAGAGTTCCATCTTTTGACGTTTCTCTTTGGTGGACTCCGAGCCGACAAGAGCAATGATGTTTTGACAATGAGGTCTCAACAATTCAACCAAGGCAGCGACATGAGAAGTCAAACTGGTCAGAAGAATGGGTGATCGGCCTTCTTTCAAAACTTCACATACATCTCTTACAATCAAATGATTTCTGTATTCATCTTCAGACAACTGCTGAATTGTTTGTGCGTATGTGAGTTTATCATCTGTCAGAGCATGACAAGCCGTAAAACGAGGCACAAGCATACGCTGGAATGATTGTTCCTTCATCTGCGACTTAGCATCAGCACTGTATCTGATCGGGCCACATTGCATAAAGATGATGGGTTGATGGCCGTCTTTCCTAATAGGAGTTGCCGTAAGTCCATAAACACGTTGAGCATTAACAGTTTTCAGGACTTGCTCAAAGCTGACCGCAGACACATGATGACACTCATCCACTATAACCATTCCATAGTTTTTGACAAAGGGCTTTACCTCATTGCCATTTATGCAAGACTGCATTATAGCAACATCGATGATTCCATGAAGGGTATCGCTAGTAGAACTGAGTGTGCCTATTGGTGAGAATCGTTTCTTTCGACCACGCTTTTGGGTTTGATCTTCTATCTCTTGGTCAATAATTAGAAACTTTTCAAGTTTGCTTTTCCATTGATCCAACAATGCTTTGGTATGAACCAAAATCAAAGTGTTAACTTTGAGTTTGGCAATCATTCCTATAGCAGTCACAGTCTTTCCAAATGCAGTGGTAGCTGATAAAATGCCATTGTTTTCTTCGCACATTATTTCAGCCGCGGAACTCTGATCTTCTCTCAAAATACCATTAAAAGAAACTTTAATCTTTTGTCCCAGGTTTGACCTTTTGACCCAAGTCGCATTGACATCTTTTTCTAATAGAAAATCACGAACCGCACCTTCACATCCACGAGGCATTGCCAAATAATCATCTACTATTTCGGCACAGGAAATGATTCTTGGAGTTGAGAAAGTGGAGAACCTCATTGCCTGACGACTATAAAACTCGGGATTCTTGAACGACGCGATGCGCTTGAAGTGATTTATCACTTTGGCGCTAACATCTTTCAACGGTATGTAAAGCATATTCGATTGGACAATACGAAGTGTCGGACTGAACTCGCAACTTGAGATTTGAGAAGCGACTGGGATCTCCCATGGTTTTGACTCACTGGTTTTTGAAAACGCTCCCATTGGTTGGAAAATGCCGTGTATCCCAAGGATCTCGTCAAGAGAATCTTCTGATAATTTCTTGACGTACTGTAAGTACGCCCATTGATCAGTATAAATATTGAAATCTTCATCGACAAAGACACTATTTCCATTTTTACGAGCTTTGCCCTGAAGGGGAAGAGCTATCAGGTTTCCGAATCCTCCTTCGGGTAGATAATCCTGGTTTGGAATGAAACGGTCGTACGACTTGAAAGAAATACGGCCATTTTGGTTCATGGCTTCCGTCATTATCGCATTTCCTAGTCTTCTGGCTTTTGCGGCTGAAATCGGGGTTTCAAAGAATATCCATACATGAGCACCCTTGCCAGAACGTGAACGCTCGATTGAAGAGGGTACTTTCCATTGTTTACAAACATCTATAAATGCAAGCACATCATCTTGGTAACCATGCTCACAATTCTTGTCATCAAAGTCAGCACAAAGAAAGTTGCAAGTATTGTCATCCATTATGGCATATATGCCAATCACGTCACGCCCATCTTCATCTTTGCCCGACAAATGCTTGTAAAAATCTTCATAAGAAATAGCTGCGAACTGACGGTTCGGGCAGTCTGCACACTTGTACTTTTTCTTGTCGCAAAGTAGGTTATTCCATTCATTACAACAAACCGGCTGATATCCAGCTTTTCCTGTCGTCTTGCTATACCATCTACGAGCAAAGACATCCTCTCGTCCCTTGAACAGACTTCGGAACAAATCGACTTTCTCCTGGAGTGATAGTGTCAGCATGACTAAAGGTCTCTGTGGCTTGACAGGAACGTTCTCACCTAGTCTAATCCTCAACCTTGAATTCTCTTCTTCAAGGAATTGGATGCGAGTTCTTAACCAATCTCGTTCAGCTAACAGTTCTTGATAGGTTTGTTGTTCCATTCAATACTATAATGATGTACCTATAAAAAGTGATGATTACAACCTCAGAGGTAAATACTATATGAGCTATTAAATTGCAAGGGAGAAAGGAAATTACACTCAAAAACGAATTTGAGAATTGTCTGTTATCTTATAACACACCATTCAATAATTCTCAAATTCGTTATAAAACAGTTCTTTAATTCCTTAACATATGCTTAGCGGTCCATGGGGTAACGGACGCCCCATTCACGGCGAAGGGAGTCCATCTGCTGCATGATGGAGAGGGTTTCGGCGTGGGGCATCATGGGGGATTCGAGAAGACCGGCTTCGATGCATCGCTTGCTTTCGAAGACCTGGTATTCGTAGCCAGTGACTATTTCGATGGGACGGTCGTAGGTGGCGACGAGTTCGTAATTGCGCCATACCTCTACCCTACCGGGACAGTTGATATTGTCGACGCTGATATAGCCTTCGGTACCGCTGATGATGCCACGACGATCGTTGAGACAGAGGGCTCCCGACTGGAGGTTGGCCATCTTGCCGTCGGCATAGGTGAGCGAGACACATTCCTGCATATCCATGCCTGTGGGCCCGAGGACGCAGTTGCTGACCTGACGTACGATTTCGGTGCCGAAATACATGCGGGCAAAGTTGAGTGCATAGACGCCGACATCGAGGAGGGCGCCACCTGCGAGTTCGGGAAGGAAGATGCGCTGCTTGTGCTTCATATTGTAGCAGAGGCTGGCCTGAAGGATTTGGGGCTGGCCAATAACACCGCTGTCCATGATCTCCTTGATCTTGCGCGAGAGGGGCATGTAGCGGGTCCAAATGGCTTCGGTGATGAAGATGCCTTTCTGATGGGCGAAGTCGAGGAGTTGGGTGGCTTCGGCAGCGTTGGCGGTGAAGGCTTTTTCGACGAGACAAGGCTTGCCGTGCTCGAGAGCGAGGCGGGTGTGGGCGTAGTGGTGGGAATGAGGCGTGGCGATGTAGACGAGATCGACGTCGGGGTCCTGGACAAGGGCATCATAGCTGTCGTAGATGCGGGTACAGCCGTAGCGCTGGGCAAAGGCCTGGGCCTTCTCGAGGGAACGTGATGCGATAGCATAGACCTCATAACCCGGGATGGGGGTGATGGTCTTGCCCATTTGGTCAGCAATCCAACCGGCGCCGATAATGCCAAGTTTGAAGGTGGTCATGGTGTGGGGTATTGATAAAGGATGAGGGCAGCCATAGATGGCTGCGATAAAACGCTGGGAAGGGCAGCCAAACCCGGCTGCGACGAAACGAAAAATCCACCCCGCCCTTTGGGGAGGGGTGGATTATGAAGAGTAGAGGGATTACTTGATGCGCTTGTAACCGTACTTAGCAACGGCGCCGAGCTCCTCCTCGATGCGGATGAGCTGGTTGTACTTGGCCATACGGTCGGTACGAGAGAGCGAACCGGTCTTGATCTGGCCAGAGTTGGTAGCAACGGCGATGTCGGCGATGGTGGTGTCCTCGGTCTCGCCAGAGCGGTGAGAAGTAACGGTGGTGTAGCCGTGACGATGAGCCATCTCGATAGCGTCGAGGGTCTCGGAGAGCGAACCGATCTGGTTAACCTTGATAAGGATAGAGTTGGCTGCACCCATAGCGATACCCTTCTGGAGGAACTTCACGTTGGTTACGAAGAGGTCGTCGCCTACGAGCTGGCACTTGCCACCTACGCGCTCGGTGAGCTTCACCCAGTTATCCCAGTCGTTCTCGTCGAGGCCATCCTCGATAGAGTCGATTGGATAGGTGTCGATGAGGTGCTCGAGGAAGTCGATCTGCTCCTCAGCGGAGAGCTTCTTGCCGTTAGGATCCTTCTGCTTGCCGTTCTTAAGCTGCTTGTAGTCGTAGAAGTACTTGCCATCCTCAATTACAGCGAACTCAGAAGCTGCGCAGTCCATAGCAATCTTAACGTCCTTGCCTGGCTCATAACCAGCAGCCTTGATGGCGTCAACGATGATCTGGAGAGCGTCCTCGATGCCGTCGAGAGCAGGAGCGAAGCCACCTTCGTCACCTACAGCGGTGGAGAGACCACGCTTCTTGAGGAGCTTGGCGAGGTTGTGGAAGACCTCAGCGCCCCAACGTACAGCCTCCTTGAGAGTAGGAGCACCTACAGGACGGATCATGAACTCCTGGAAAGCGATAGGAGCATCGGAGTGAGCGCCACCATTGATGATGTTCATCATTGGCACGGGGAGAGTATAGGCATTGCAGCCACCGATGTAACGATAGAGAGGCATGCCGAGAGCCTTGGCAGCAGCCTGAGCCACAGCGAGGGAAACGCCGAGAATGGCATTGGCGCCGAGGTTAGACTTGGTTGGAGTGCCGTCGAGGGCGAGCATCTTCTCGTCGATAGCGCGCTGCTGGAATACGCAGCAGCCCTTGAGAGCAGGAGCGATGATGTCGTTGACGTTGGCAACAGCCTTGGTGGTACCCTTGCCGAGATAACGGCCCTTGTCGCCGTCGCGAAGCTCGAGAGCCTCGTTCTCGCCAGTAGATGCTCCAGAAGGAACAGCTGCGCGACCCAATACACCATTTTCAAGCACTACGTCAACCTCAACGGTTGGATTGCCACGTGAATCAAGAATCTCACGTGCGTGGATTTTTTCGATTTTCATTGTTTTTAATTGGTTTTAGAACACAGTTTATTTTGGTTAAAGGAATTTTATAGGGGGCAGCCAAACATGGCTGCGACATAGACGCGAGGGAGTGGTTACTTGGACAAGATTGCCTGGACCTGGGGAACGGTGCCGTTGAAGGGACCGGAGCGCTCGAGCTTGAGGGATGCGACAGCGGCAGCAAAGCGCCCGGCATCGAGTACGGAAGCACCCTGAGTACGACGATAGCAGTAGGCCATGGTGTAGGTATCGCCACAACCAGTGGCATCGACAAGCTTGCGAGGCGGGAAGGCTTCGATGCAGGTGGTGCTGTCCTCCTTGCGACGATAGATGACCGAACCGAGGTCGCCTAGGGTTAAAAGGACCTCTCCTACTCCCCATTTACCGAGTTTGTGGACAGCCTTCACGGGATCGGTTTCGCCAGTGAGAACATCCATCTCGTATTCATTGGTCTTTAACACATCGACATACTGGAGAGCCTCCTGCTTCTGGGACCAGTCAGTGGCAAGAACCTCTTCGCCTACAACTTCGCGCAGATAACCTTGCACGTCGACGACAACCTTTCCAATCTGATGGAGTCGATGGATGACATCGAGTGGGAAATCGTCGGCCAAAAGCGAGCCAAGAATGAAGTAAGGATGATCGACACCCTGGAGCAGCGGTTCAAGACGGTCCCAGGTAAAGGGAGCTGCCTTACTGAGCACACGCTGCTGACGATTGTTCATATTGGCACCATACTTGTTCTCGAAATACACGGTGGCCTGACTTGGGAGCACTTCGACACGCACACCAGCCTTTCGAAGCTGCTCGACAGCAGGCATGTCCTCCTCTCCTACCGCTGTAATGAGGCGATAAGGAGAACAAGGCTCAGGGTCAGAAGCGGCAAGAGCATGCATACCCCATGCGAAATACCATGCGGTACCGCCTGGAATATGGAGGTCGATGTCGGGTGTTACGATGTGGTCATGCGTGATGTGACCAATACAAATAATTTCGCGCATAAAGCAGTAGAACTTTATTTTTCATGGCAAATATAATCTATTATATAATAGGTTGTACACGTTTAGGTGGAAAAAATGTGTTTAAATAGTGATATTTGGTGTTTTTTGGGGGAAATTGATGAGGAGAGTTTTCATTTGGGCGGCCATAGATGGCCGAGATGGGGATGCCAAAAGGAAGCGGCCAAGAATGGTTGCGACAGAGACACGGAATTAAAAGAAGAAAGATACAGCCAAACTTGGCCGCGGCGCAAACGAGAGGGAGACGCGAGGGAATGCGGAGGCAATGGAAGAGGCGGCCCATCTCGGCCGCCTCTTAGAGTGGGTTAAAAGGTGAACTTCTTGGAAGTCGTGGCTTTCGAGGTGTTGGTCTTTGATGAAGCCTTTGTGGTAGTTTTTGTGGAAGCCTTCGTGGACTTCTTTGAAGAGGGCTGGGTAGTGGCAGCAGGGGCTGCCTTGGATGCTACGTAGTACTGCTGGGCCTCGGGGAGCCACTTTTGGATGTCGGTGATACGCTTGGCATCGCTAGGGTGACTACTCAGGTAACTGGTGGAACCACCGCCGGAAGCAGCACTCATTCGCTGCCAGAATGTGACGGCAACGGCAGGATCATAGCCTGCCATGGCTGCGAAAACAAGGCCCATGTGATCGGCTTCGCTTTCGTTCTCACGGCTGTAGTGAGCGTTTGCGAACTGGAGGCCGATAGAGGCCATGGCAGTAGCCACTTGTGCTGCTCCATCACCAACAGCTGACGAGAGGATAGCTCCTCCTATTTGGGTGAACTGGCTCTGATTGTACTTCTTTGAAATCTGCTCGGCGCTATGTTTGGCCACAGCATGGGCAATCTCATGGCCGAGGACGATGGCGAGGGATGGCTCGTCTTGTGTGACGGGCAGGAGACCTTCGTAAACGACAATCTTACCACCGGGCATGCAGAAGGCATTGACAGCGTCGTCCTTAACAAGATTGAATTCCCAGTTGAAGTACTGTAGTTCATTGGCGAAGCCGTTTTCACGGAGGTAGGTTTCGACAGCAGTAGCGAGGCGCTGGCCAACACGCTTGACGAGAGCTGTAGCGTTGGCGTCGGTTGACTTTTTGGCGGAAGCCATATACTCCTTGTACTGGGAGTTACTAAGGCTCAGAACCTGTTCGTCAGAGACGGAAAGGCGGTGGACACGGCCAGTGACGGGGACCTTGGATGCGGTGCCGCATGAGGCGAGCATCAAGGCTGTCAAGGCAGCGAGGAGAAGGGATTTGAGGGGTTTCATGGGGATGGGTATTAAGGGTGAAGGGCCGCCAAATTTAGCGGCCACAAAGATACTAGGATTATTTATGAAGCTGCTTGAAAATGTCTACGCGACGTAAGATGTTATTTTCGCGTGCAGTCTTGTCGGAAACTACGTAGATGTCGGACTTGATGACACGAGACTTGATATGGTATGTATTGACAAGAATATCCTTGACGTGCTTGATACGCTTACGTGCGTCGGACGCATACGACAGAGCAGCTCGGGTATTAGCGATATAAGCCTTGAGGACAATACGGCCTTTCTTGTGCGACTTGGCCCATTCGGTTAGAAGCCGAAGATCAGTATCGAGAGTGGGGACATCGTCAGCATCGGGAATGACATAATAAAGAACCATATCGGCCTCACGTTGGCGTGTCTTCTCGACTTGACGCTCGAACTGTTCGTCATTCTTTGCTAAACGCTCTGTGGCGCGGTCAGCACGGTATTGTGCACGATCTGCTACTTGACGCTCGATGCGAGCCTTTACTTCGAGCTCTTCGATCTCGTCCTCGAGTTTGAAGTTGCGGGAAGGTGTGGTAGGTTTACCTCGGAAGTTGAAGCCGAGCTTGAGGGTGACGATGTGTTCGGGTTGGGCGTAATAATAGTCTTTACCAAATTCTTCGCGCTGCTCTTCGGTCATGGCATCAAAGTACTTCTGTTCGTAGTTGTGGATGGGGTGCGTGTATCCATAACCGAGTGAGACACGAAAATCGACGTTTCTACCAGTGCGGATATAGATGCCTGGCTGAATGTCAGCATAGAAATGGTCGGAGAATCGATAGTCGGGAAGCCCCTTGAAATAATCAAGATCCTTCTCGAGGCCGAAAAGGTAGCCTGTGCGGCCTTGGAGGAAAAGTGAAAAACGCTCTCTGGTGCCAAGATTCCAACGCCATACAACATCGGCGAGCAAAGGGATCATCTTGTTGGTCTCACCTCCCCAATGGAACCAAAAGCCCGAAGACAAACCAGCGTACCAGTTAGAAGTAATGTTATAACCGACACCAAGGTCGGCACCGATGGACTCATCGTAATCAGTAAGGCCATAGCCTTCGTTCTGGTCGCTACGGGAGGCGATTGATGGTGCGGCGTCTATCTTGATTTCCCACTTGTGGTAGATGCCGTCGTCGTAACCATCAAGGGCCTGAGCGAATGCGGTCGAAGTGGCAGCGACGGTAAGAAAGAGGAGTATTTTAATATTTTTAGTCACGAATTTGATAATTTGCGAAAAGGTTGGATTGATATAATTTGGGCAAAGGTAGGGATTTTTTTGTTTGGATGGGTGTTTTTTGGGGGGAAAAGTTGGGAAGCAAGGATTTTTTGGCAAGAATTGATGGGTGGAGTGGGCAAAATGAGGCACAAAGAAAATGGCGGCCAAGGACAGCCGCCATTGAGACATATAAAAGGGGTAAGCCTACGATGGCCGTAACGGAAAAGCTAAGAAAGACAACGAACTTGATGTAACAAGGGCACGAGATTATTGGAGCAGGGTGCGGGCATTGCGGTCGATGTCATCGACGACGTGGCAGTCATCGTTGAGAAGCATGCTCTGGCCAGTTTCGGGGGTGTAGAGAGGCCACTCGGGGAGAGAAGCACAATTGGGGTCACCTGTGCGCATAAAAGCAAGGAGTGCATCAGCCATCTTAGTGGAGAGTGCACGTGGACGAGCGCCACCACCCGTGTGGGTCACCATTAAGTCAGTGTTGCGGAACCAGAAACAGATGTCGAGACAATGGAAAGCACGCATACGACCGTCGAAGAGCGGTGGCTGCCAATCGAACCAAGCGAGATAGAGCGGAGCTGGCTGTACGGCCTTGGCATTGATGGCACCAATGACACGATCGCGTGAACTGTTGATGTATCCGAGAAGTTCGATGCCAGACTTGTCGGGCAGTGCCTTACGGTAGGCTTCAATAATGGCCTTGGCATCGCGACCGGGCTTAGAACGCTCGACGAAGGGAACGAGCTGCTCGTCGGTGAGCGTTTCGAGGGCAGCGTTGGTGCGACTGACAGAATTCTCGCAAGTGGTGGTAGAGAAAATCATCGGCACATTGGCAGAAGCACCGTTGGGATCCTGGAAGAAGGTTCCCTTGGGGATGTGACGGCCATCAGCAACAGGACCAAAGGCACCACGCATCATACCGTTTCCTTTTGTCTTCTGGTTGAATTCTGCAGCAGCCTCATTAGCGAAACGAAGATATTCGATCCAAGGCATGGAGGCAAGTTTCTTCATGTTACGACCGGCCTTCTCATATATGAACTTGCCAAGAGCTGCGCTATAGTTCTGATCGATGGCGCTGTAGATGTTTCCACTAAGAGCTACGGCTTTGCTGATCAGGCCTTTACATTCATCCATGGAGACGAGGGTGCAGACTTTGGCTCCACCACCCGACTGACCCATGATGGTAACATTAGCAGGGTCACCGCCGAAGGCCTTGATGTTGTTCTTCACCCATTTGAGGGCTTCGACGAGGTCGAGGATTCCGACATTGCCCGAATCGGCATAACGAGGATCGACAACCGAGAAATCGGAGAATCCGATGGGGCCCAGACGATGGTTGACGGAAACGAAGACGACATCGCCATAACGACTGAGATTCTCACCATGGTAGCCATCCTGCTCGATGCCATTACCATTGGTGAATCCGCCGCCATGAATCCAGAAGAGGACGGGACGCTTCTTTCCATCGGCCAAGCCTTGAGTCCAGACGTTGAGTTTGAGGCAATCCTCACCTACATCGTAGTAGTTCCAATGGTCGGTGAAGGTGTAGTAGTTGTTGGCATACTTGCCCTCGGTGAACTGCGGTGCAGAAGCACCATAGAAGACGGTGGAAAGGGTGTCGTTCCAAGCGGTTGGAGCCTGAGCAGGAAGGAAACGACCTTCGCCTTCGGTGGTCTTTCCGTAGGGGATGCCGAGGTAGGTGTATGTACCGTGAAGAATGTAACCCTTGACATAGCCGTACTGGGTCTTTGCTACAGCGATATTATCGCCGATGTAGAGCTGCTGTTCATCGGCAGGGTCGGGAGACTGAGTGGGCTGCTGGGCACAAGAGGCCAGCAGACAGAGGGCTAGGGGGAGGAAGTAGAGGGGTTTCATAAAGGGGTGGTATTAAAAAAAGGAACGAGGGCGACCAAAGATGGCCGCGACGAGGACACAAAGGGGGCATTAAAGGTCAAAGCAAGTGTCGAGGGAGAGCTCAGGGGCTGTTTCGAGGTGGGCACGTTGGGCCTCGTATTCCTTGGCTTTGATCTTGACGGGTGAATCAGAGGAAGGGATGAGTTTGGTATAAGTGTCGTTCTCGCGATGATAGGTGGCCTGGAGACGGCTACCATTTAGTAGATAGATGGACTCGGATACGTAACCATTGGACAGGTCCATATAGGTACGCAAGGCATCGGATGAGGGATAGACATGCGTACTTTCGAGGTTGTCGAGGAAGAGAAGTTGATAGTTCTGATTACGCGCCGTGAAGACAGCTATGTTGTCATTGAAGTCCTTGCAAATACGTTCGTCGACGCCATCTTTGTCAACATCGACAAAGAGAATGCTGGCGGGAGCAGCAACATACTCACCACGGCTGGCGAGTGCTTCCTGCCAACGCATGAGGAGTTTCTGCTTTTCTAGTATATGATCGCGGAGTTCGGAGTATCGCTTGGCAATATAGAGTTCCTGCTTCTTGAAACGCACTTTGTAAAAGTCGCCCGACTGACCGAGATAAACCAGATTGTCACCTGCCAGGGGATAGATGGGACGGCCATTGGCATCGGTAAAAACCTCATGGCTGGTGGAAGGGCCACGACGCAAACGCACACCATTACCAGTGACATGAACACATCGATTGAGGATGAGATAACGGTAGATTACCGAATTGTGATCGACAACATAGACAGTATCCTGTGTGCGAGTGGCTTCGATATACTCTGGTTGGGAAGGAGTGGGTACATAGTCGAGTGCGACACCGGTACGACGATCGATAAGATAGACGTAATCAGAGATGCCGGAGCCTCCAAAACCAGAAACGAGATATTTATCGAGCACGTCAAACTGATTCTTGCAAACCTCATAATTGGTGCGCCAGATGATGCGATCGGCCTTAAGATCGAAGCAGAAGAGCTGGTAAGACATATAGCCGAACTCCGTCAGGCGGTTTTCATTGCCTAATGCTATGTAGAAAAGGCCGTCAGCATAGCGAAAATCGCACACGCGACCATTTGCGAATGTATCGTTGAGCAGATACTTGTGGGTTGGTTTCTTTTCCTTATTATATAATACTAGGATTGCCGTTGGCTCGACGATGTTGTAATCCTTTTCGTCGAATACGGCATAGTAGCCGAAGTCGGTCTGCTGGAAAAATGAGACCAGAAGGCCATTTACCTCGGAAGGGGGTGTCAGTCCTGCTTCACGGAAACTGATTTCTGAAAGGGTGTTTCCTTTGACATAATTATGACCAGTGATGCCGAAGGTTTGTTGATAGATCATTGCAACCTCAACATCGTAGTATCCCTCGCCGATCTGCTCGAGAGTCCAGAAGTCATCCTTGACGAGGAACTGGGCAGAAGCGATGGGGGATGTCAAGAGGAAGAGGGCAGTGAAAAAGGAGAGGATGGGTTTCATTGAAGAGGGCGACTAAACTAGACTTTGACAAAAAAGATGGACAACTAAAACCGAACATCCAAAATAGTTATATTTGAAATAATTGAAAGAACGAAAAGGGTGGAATTACCGCGGACGAATAGGCTGTTTACTTGAGTGACCGAGCCAACTGTAATCAATGTCCTCAACCATATAGTCTATAACATTGATGGTATGATCGACAAAAGAAGAAATGCTGTCGACGTGAACATTTTTGACTATAACATCCCTAATAGGATTTCGCTCATCTCCATTAATATCGACTACGGCGACGGTTCGACGACATTTCACATCACGCACGTCTACACTCTTTATCGTAGCACACAACGAGTCTTTAATTGCTGAAGATGAATTACGCCAATCACCATACACATCGGTATCGATGCCAAGAATGCGCTGCAATACACCCGCTTCACATCGTTCAATGGTTATTCCAAAAACCTCCGAGCCTTGACGACGATTGCTCCTAATGGAAAGCAAGTCATCAACCTCGCCTGAAGCCTTACAATCGTACATATAAATATTGTGTACACCATGAGAGATTTCTTCACCGATGCTGAGAAAAGCTTTACATCGCTTTGCTTCACAACGACGAATTATGATATCGTGTGATGATTCGGGGAAATTCCAAGTCTCAAAAACTCGTCCAGATTTAATAGATACTGCATCTCCACCCTGTTCAAAAACGCAGTCCTCAACCACAAAACAATGTGACATTTCGAGAGCAACGCCATCACATCTCCTACCATGCGCAGACACATCGAGACGACGCACAACTCCTTGATCACAGCCAAAACAATGGATTGTCCAATGAGGCGACTCACGAACCTTAAAATCCTGTAGTAGAATTCCATTACACTTATAGAACAGAATTAATTGTGGACGAAGGCGATATTTATATCCAGAGATTTGACGCAAGAAAAATTTTTCGCCATAAGATCCCCATCGATCAAGAATCTGAAGGGCCTTTTGAAAATCAGGCGTCGGCTCATACCATTTGGCCCATTCGCTCATAATAGGTTTTACTGTACCTGTACCAGAAATAGCAATATTATAGCACTGCCTAGCCAAAATCAAAGGACAATAATTAAAGCATTCAATACCCTCCCAAGAACCATTTTCATCAAGGACATAGTCATCAGGCTTTCCGCTAAAGACTAGAAAAGAGCCCTCAGAAAGGAATAAATCACAATTACTTTGAAATTTTATAGCACCGGTCAACCATTCACCTTTCGGAACAACAACGTGTCCTCCACCAGAGTTACAACAATCCTCCATAGCTTTTTCAAAAGCCTTTGCATTAACACGGATAACTCGAGTAGAGTCAAGAGATGTAGGAAAGCCACTTCCATCAATTGGGAGTGGAATAGCTCCATAATTTGAAATCGGGAACTCTTGATTAGGGAAAACCGGAACCTGAATTTCTTTCATTGGAAATGGAGCCTCAACTAATGATATGGATTCATACGTGGAACCCTGCCATACATCTTTCTCTTTTTTGCAGGAAACTACAAAAAAAGCAAAAGAGAGAAGAATTGCAGACAAATATTTCATAAGTTAGACAATTATTTGTAAGAATATTTAATTTTATGCAGCAAAGATAGCGAATAATCTTATTCGTTCCAAATTTTGTGGGGTAGAGTTTTCAAAAAAAATGATATTTGGTACTTTTGAGCCTAAAAACGAGGGTATGGCGGGCAAACTTAATCAAAAAAATAGGGGAACAAGGATACGGAAAGAAATAAGGTCATACACAGTCGAGAAGAAAAGGATAAAAATATTTACTATGAAGGCTGATGAATGAGAAAAAATAGAACCCGGGTAAAAAAGGGGAAAAACAAAAAAAGGTTGCAAGGAAGAACCTTGCAACCTGGTCGGGATGACCCGATTCGAACGGGCGACCTCGCGCCCCCCAGACGTGTACTCTACCGACTGAGCTACATCCCGAACTTGCTACATCTTTCGATTTTGCGGGTGCAAAGATAGGGGATTATTTTGTAAGTTCCAAATTTTTTGTGTGAAAATTTGTAAAAAATGTAAGTTTTTGGGTGTGGAGGTGATGTTTTCTCAATTATAATGTGTATATTTGCACCGTAAAAATTACAAATGTATGGAAAAAATAGAAAGAATCAACAAATATTTGAGCGAGTCGGGCGTATGTAGCCGACGCGAAGTTGATACACTCATCGGCGACGGACGCGTGGAGGTCAATGGACAACCTGCGCACATCGGCATGCAGATAGATACGGAGCACGACGTTGTCACTGTGGATGGACAGAAGGTGGATCCTTCGAACCCTTATAAGAATGCCATCTCACAAGAAGCCCTGGACGAGCTGGAGCGTAAAAGAAATCCATGGTGGGCAGAGCACAACGAAATGAAGCGCCAAAAACTGCAAGCCAAGATGCAAAACCCCAAAAGCAAACTTCTGCGCAAGAAGGCCAAGAGCGGCACGGCTGGAGAACGGCGCGTACTGAAGAACAATGCCGAGGCGATGGAGATGGACGAAGCCCAGCTGAAGAAAGCCGTCAAGAAGGAAAACATGAAGGCCAAGTCGTTCAGCGACGTCTTTTCGAATGACAAGCAGGGGTTGATGAACGTGAAGACCCGACGCGTGGAGGGTGTCAATCCGAAGTCGAAGAGCCAGCGAAAAGGCGGACAGAAACCGCCGCGACGGGGACGCAGATAAGAAGAGGCGGCCAAACTTGGCTGTGACGAAACACAAAGGAAAGGCAACCTTCAATGGCTGCGACCTGGACACTAAATAGATAACGATATGGCAAAAAAGACTACGAAGATATTCGATGACTATGGGCTGCTGCGTGTAGCCACGGCTATTCCTACTGTCAAGGTAGCAGATGTGGAGTACAACCTGAAGCAGCACATCCAGCTAATACGAGAAGCACACGATGAAGGTGTGCAAGTGCTAGCATTCCCGGAACTCTCGTTGACAGGATACACTTGTGCAGACCTTTTCCACCACGAGCCTCTGCTCAACGCAGCACGCGAGGGACTGAAGCACCTAGCAGAAGCCACACGCGGCATCGATATGGCCGTCATCGTGGGGGCACCCCTCTCCTATCGGAATCGACTGTACAACTGCGCAATACTGCTTGGAGATGGAAATATCGTGGGCATTGTGCCAAAAGTCTATCTGCCAAATTATTGCGAGTTCTATGAGGTGCGTTGGTTTGCTAGTGGAGCTGCAGTTCCCCCAGGAGCAAGAATCGACCTGGGAGTATTGGCCGACAAGCGCTTTGACAGTATCATCTTCGGTGCCAATCTGCTTTTTGGATTCGAGGGATTCACATTAGGCATTGAGATCTGCGAAGACCTTTGGGTACCTATTCCTCCGTCGAGTCGCATGGCCCTTGCTGGTGCTCATGTCATCGTAAACCTCAGTTGTTCAGACGAAGTGACTTGCAAGCACGCCTACCTGCGTCAGATGGTCGAATCTCACAGCGGCCGACTGATTTGTGCCTACGTCTATGCTTCTTCAGGCTTTGGCGAATCGACCACCGACCTTGTGTTTGCCGGCAAGGGAATGATTGCCGAAAACGGTGCGATGCTAGGCGAAAGCGAACGCTTCAAGATGGAGTCGAGCCTACTGGTGCGCGATGTAGATATAGAAAAGTTGAAGGTGCTGCGCCGTACGCAAACCTCGTTTACAGAGTTGCAGCCCGAGATGGGAATGCAACCCGAGAAGATGGTTTATGGCGACAGGCACCATACCTGCGAACCCACACAGAACGGCTACTACACCGTGGAACTCACGACACTTCCTGCTCCCGACTATTCATCCAAGTTGTATCGATATATTGCCCCAAGGCCGTTCGTTCCTTCGAACGATGCTGACATGGAGGAACGTTGTTCGGAAATCTTCAACATCCAGGTGCAGGGACTCGTCACGCGCCTAAACCACATCAACGCAAAGACTGCCGTAATCGGCATCTCGGGAGGACTAGACTCAACGCTGGCATTGCTTGTTGTCGTACGCGCGTTTGACAAACTGGGATGGGATCGCGAGCGCATCATTGGTATCACCATGCCAGGCTTTGGCACTTCGGGACGCACTTACCGCAATGCCTTAGGCCTAATGACTGCCCTAGGCATTACCCAACGCGAGATTTCAATCAAAGATGCCGTGCTGCAACATTTCAAGGACCTCGGCATAGATCCAAGCAACAAGGACGTAACCTACGAGAACTGTCAGGCACGCGAGAGGACCCAGATACTCATGGATGCCGCAAATCAGACCGGAGGACTGGTGATTGGCACGGGTGACCTTTCAGAACTAGTGTTGGGCTGGTG
>CACXTQ010000058.1:0-20000 GCA_902770595.1 uncultured Bacteroidales bacterium
AGTTCCTCGCCTTCGTTGGGCAGTATGCCATTATGGTTTGTGGGGTTGACAGCCCATCCTGCGAAGTCGTAGCCTTCGGGGATGCTGGAGCACACGGGTAAGGTGTAGGGCATGTTGTTGCCCACCTTTGCCGCCACGCCGACACCCTCATAGCTCTTGCCATTGATGCTGGTGGCCAACGTGATGGTGTAATAGACTCCGCCGCCATCCTTGTAGCCGCAGATGCACGTGCCTGTGCCGTCGTTGATGACGTGATCAGCCGTTTCCGACAAACTGCAGTGCTTGCAATGAGTGGTGTGTGTAATTTCTTCGTTGATGGTATAGGTGACTCCGGAAGGATGCGTGCAGGGCGAAACCTCTGCGTAGGAGCGGAACCAGCAGGCGTTCACGCGTTCGTCGGCATCGAAGATGCGTTCTGCACTGCCGTAGTTGCCTGCACCCACCATCATCGCGTCGCCAATGGTCAGTGTGCCATATTTGTCACATTCTAGACCGGGGCCGATGGCTCTGTACCCAGTAACACCCTGCTCCCAAGTCTTGGCGATGACGGTGCCGCCTGTGATGGTCACATCGGCTCCTTCGCCTTTGAATCCGCCGCCGATGCCGGCAGCTTTCTTACCGCCAGTGGCTGTCACTGTACCACCGCTAATGGTCACGTTGCCGCCTTTGCCTACGTAGACGCTGCCGATGCCGGCTCCCCATTCGCCACCAGTGGCTGTCACCGTACCACCGCTGATGGTCACCGTTCCGCCTTGGTTACCGTAGCCAGCTCCGATGCCGCTTCCGTTGTCGCCTCCAGTGGCTGTCACCGTGCCACCGGTGATGGTCACGTTGCCACCGATGCTATAGTAACCACCACCGATACCAGCAGCCCTTTTGCCACCAGTGGCTGTCACCTTGCCACCATATACATTCACAACGGCACCACCAGCATGTTTGCCACCACCGATACCAGCAGCCCATTCGCTACCAGTAGCTGTCACCGTGCCACCATAGACCGTCAAAGTACCGCCACAAATTCTAGTAACGTGGTACTTACTACCATCGTCACGGCGGGAACCACTGCCAATGCCGGTAGCTTCGTCGCCACCAGTGGCCGTGAGCGAACCACCATAAACAACTACGTTGCCACCGTCACCATAGGAACTACCTCCCATACCGGCAGAATATTTGCCGCCAATGGCGGTCACCGTACCATCATATAAGATAAAATCACCTCCGCGGACTCCAGCTCCTCCACCGATGCCGGCAGCATGAATACCACCTCGCGCCTCGACAAATCCGCCATAGACGGTGACTTTATCGGTGAATGACATATTACTACCCTTATCTCTACCTGTGCCTATGCCCGCGCCATAATCTCCGCCAGTGGCCTCAATATGTCCGCCGTAGATGACCAGCTCGCCCGCTTTGATTCCATTATTACCATTAACCTGCCCACTGCCGATACCAGCGGTATAGCTAAATTTGTTGGTGACCATCAGTCGTCCCATGTCGCCGCCATACGACTGGCAGTGAATGTAGAGCTTGTTGTCGTCTTCCAGTTTCAGTCCGCCGGTGAGGGTGAGCGTGGCACGATCGCAGAGGATGAGATGCACGTTCTTGCCCTGCACGACGATGGTTTCGCGGATCACGTCTCCACGTACCACGTAGAATTCGGGGACGTCATCGCTGAAACCACCCATCCGGAACCATTCGTCAGGTTTATCGTCTGGGGCATTCGTCACTTCCTTGTATTGCCCCTCGACGGGAGTGGCGTTATGGCCTATCATAGCGCCTGTTAGGCGCTTCTGGGTGCTGACCACTTCCTTGTTCGTGTCATCCCACGACCGCTCGATGTAATTTATGAACAGACTCACCTCTCCGTCGTCTTCAAGTCCCAATTTCACCAAAACAGGGCGGTCGAGACTAAAGAAGTTATTGGGGTTAACACCATTATGATGGGTTTTGTAGCCGCTGGTTAATTTACCCGAGATGCTTTCCATTTCTACGTGGATGTCGGAACCCGAGAGGTCACCGGTCACGGTGATGACCTTGCCAAACTTGAGGTACAGGTCGCTGACCATGCCGAAGCAATTCAGATTATGGGTAACCTTGACCTCACCCTTTATGTTCAACGTACCACCATTCCAGATGCCGGCGCCGTACTCATAAGCTGTGTTGTCCTCTATGGCGCAGTCCTCGATGGTCATCACCGTATTGTCCAGGGCATTGGCCAGAGCACCCGCACCTCTGTTACCCACGTTGTTTCTAAAGGTGCAGCGCGTCAGTGTAGCAGTACCCGCACTGATATCTACAACTGAGTTGTAGATGGCACCCACATCGCCGGCCGTGTTGTACATAAAGGTGCAGTCGGTGGCTGTGAGCGTGCCATTGTTCCAGATAGCACCGGCATGGTCGCCAGCTGAGTTGTAGTAGAAGGTGGCAAAGCTGAGCGTGACGTTAGCGCCGCTTCGTGCATAGATGGCACCACCGTGATAGTTTGCTTTGTTGTTCTCGAATGCAACGTTGTAGACGTTAAGCGACGCGCCGTTCGAGACATAGATGCCTCCTCCGAAGGAGGCCATGCCGCCCTTGATGCAGCTGTTGCTTTCATAGCTCGTCAGTGTAAGGGAGCAATCATTGTCCACCATGATCACGCAGCCGTCATCGGAGTAGTAAACACTTAGGTTGCGGCTGAGCGTGTGTCCGCCCATGTGGATGGTCACATTCTTGGCGTTTATGTTGAGGCAACTGTTGAGCTCAATGTCAGCATTGAGTGCGATAATCGCTTCGTCGTCGATGGCTTGGATCAGTTGATCTTCGTTGTCGACAATTTTGGCCTGCGCCCAAACACTCTGTGCAACTGCGCACAGCAGGGCAAGTGTACAGATGGCTTTCAGTTTCATGTTGATCTAAATACTGGGTTTTTTATATTTAACGGGCGCAAAGATACATATTATTTCTGAAATTACCAAAGGTAATACCCCAATTGTTTCAAAAGACGTATGTTTTTTGAAACAATTGATGCTGCTTGATTACGATACGGCGTAGATACTATTGCCATTTGGCAAACAACATAGGGAATAAAAGTAAGGTGAAAATGACAGACAACCTCGGCCTCAATGGCCTGGTTGTTTCTGCCGGAAAATGTGCAGGTCCAATACCTGCAGAAAATTGCACTTCGTGCGGAAAATCCATCCGGCCACAAATGTTTGATTTGGACGAATAAATATTTTCTGCGTTAGCAATTTTCTGCTGCCATTGAGGCAGCACATTTTCCGGACCCGCAGATTGATGCTTTGCAGCAATCAAGGGTAGGGGCCCCATTCATGGGGACGGCCTTAGCCGAATATAAACAATCCTATTGAAGCCCAACGTCTCCAATCCATTTTCACCTTCTTGTCCATCTTTATGTTAGAAGGAAGATGGAAGATATGAAAGTGTAAAATGTAAAACGTAAAAACGTAAAATCACACACACTCGCATATTACAAACAAAACGCCCGGGCACATCAGTATGCTCGGGCGTTTATCAAAAGTTTATAGGCTTTTTTACTTAATCAAGACTTTCACACCATTGTGGATGTAAATGCCAGGACTCGATGGCTTGTCGAGGAGGCGACAGCCATCGAGTGTGCACCATCCAGCTCCATAACCATTAACCCATAACCCATAACCATTAACCTCTTCAATGCCCGTCTCTTCCTCGCCGAAGTTGAGTTTGAAGGCCTTGATGAGGCTGCCTGAAGAGGCGGGGCCAGCGGTGAGGCCATTCAGCTGGAAGTAGGCGCGTTGTGCTCCGATGGTCATGGCACCGCTCGGATAGTAGAGCGTGTTGGCGTCGCCAAGGTAGAGGACGGTGTTGTCGCCCTCCTCATCGAAGCTGACGGGGGCGTAAGTTCCCTTGAATGTGATGGACATCTCATCGTTGATCGTGCAGGTCTGGTCGTTGAGCTCTTTGCTGATGGTCACGTTCGTGAATGTCGGGTCAACGATGGTCGGATTATTGGCATCATTGGGCCACTTGATGATGAATGGTGTGCCAGCGGGAATGGTGGCACCATTGACATCGGTGAAGTTCAACGTCAGCGTGCCATTGCTGAAGCCACAGTTCTCGGTGTCGAGCGTCATGGCTACCACACCGTCGCCAGAAAGAGGCTCACTTGTGGTGATCACCTCAAACGGCAGGCAAAGCGTGTTCCACGAGCCGTCCTTGTAGAGTGTGCGTCCTTCGAGGGCGACAGTTTTATTCTGTTCGTTCCAAGTCTCGATCCACGAGGCGTTGCTGTCTTTGTCCTGCAGGCCGAGCAGACCGCAAGGGCAGGTGCCGTCGCTGCCGAAGGTGTGAGCTTCGTTGTCGCTGCGCGTACCGCAATAGCTGCAGATGGCTCGTTCATGTGTGTCGCCGTCGATGATGCCATAGAGAGAGCCGGCTTGGCCGATGTGGTCGCAGGGCTCGATCCTGACGGCTCCACTCGAGTGGCAGCTGCCTTCGCGGCTGGTCCAGGGATTAACCTTGGTGAGGTTCCCCTCGTCCTTGCCAGCGCTCACCATCATCTTGCCAAATTCAATTGTGCCATGTTCGCTCGATTGATATCCACTGCCGATGGCACATCCTCCACTTGATTCGGAGGGATTGCAGTTTTTGCCGCATACTGCCAATACCGTGCCACCTGTAATGATGACATTGCCGCCTTGAGCACCGCCAAAGTAATAGGCTCCGCCACCAATACCGGCTGCCTTGTTTCCGCCTCGGGCTGTGACTTTACCGCCCGTAATGACCACATCGCCACCCTGGTAGCCACCTTCGCCGCCGCCGATGCCGGCACCGCTGCCCTTGTCATCCGGGAAGTGGATGCTGGATTCGTAGCCCCATGCCTCGACCTTGCCACCCGAGATCTGCACTTTGCCGCTGATGCCACGGTTCTGGCCGCCACCGATGCCGGCGGCATAGCCGCGACCGTAGGCCCTGACTTCGCCGTCATAGATGTTGACATTACCGCCCGCGCCTTCGTCACCGCCGCCGATGCCTGCACCGCCGCCGCCGGATTCGCCCCATGTTTCGCTGAATTTGCCCGAAGCCCTGACACTGCCGCCATAGATGTTAATGGTGCCGCCCTGATTGCCCAGGTCGCCGCCGCCGATGCCGGCACCATATACACCTCCGATGGCTGTCACTGAGCCGCCGTAGATGTTCACAGTGCCGCCGATGCCGCCTTTTTCGCCGCCACCGATGCCTGCACCGCGATCACCTCCTGTAGAATATATCGAACCTCCATAGATAGTCACATTGCCGCTGCTGGCTCCTTGGCCGCCGCCGATACCTGCGGCGTTAGCAATGCCCGTCGCATAGACTTTGCCACCATGGACGATCAGATTGCCACAGGCAGTTTCTTTCGCACTGCCGAGGCCAGCGGTATTGGAGTAATCTTCGTTGTAAGCGCTGAGGATTCCGCTGTCTTCGGTTTGGCCATATACATTCAAGGTGGACGATCCTTCAAGTTTCACACCGCCCGTAAGACTGATTCTCGCTCCATCGCAGAGGATGAGATGCACGTTACTACCCAAGACGTTGATGGTCTGATAGGTCACATTCGATTCCTTCACAACATACCATCTGTTGTTTTCCAGGCTAATCCAACTGTCTGCATTCTGTCCTGTGATTTCGGTGTAACTGCTGCAGGTTTTCACGTTCTCAACGACCTTCTTGTTCTCGGCGTCCCACGAACGCTCGATGTAACTCACTTGTGCCCTCGTCGTTTGCCCCACGGCGATAACAAGGGCGATAGATAAAACTATTTTCTTCATCTTTTACCTTAATATAATAAAAGGTTCTTCAATTTTGGCAGCAAAGATACGAAAAAAACTGATATCTTGGATTAACAGGGTACAAATAATGATTCCACTTCGAGGTTTATTTTGACTATTTTTTCTTTTATTTAATATGAAGTTTGCAATATGGAAGAGGGAAGAGGGAAGAAGGAAGATGTAAGATGTAAGAAGGAAGAAGGATGATGTAAGATGTAAGAGGGAAGAAGGATGATGTAAGATGTAAGAGGGAAGAAGGATGATGGTAGTGGGAAAAGGTAAGCGTAAAAATGTAAAACGTAAAAACGTAAAATCACACACACTCGCATAATGCAAGGCTTGGTTTCTTGGTGTGCGAGAGAGAGGGGAGGGGCTTGCGTGAAATTGACGCGAGAAAAATGGGTGTTTTTTAGATGGTGTCCGTTTAAAAAGCAGCCCGCCAGACACTCACGTGCCCGACGGACTTGGTTGATGATGATTTGGAATAGGAGAAAATGCTAATGGATTGCAATTAACACTTTAATAACGGAAAAGATTCCGAATTATTGTGTGAATTGTCGGAATAATTGCGAAAAGGCAAAAATTCCAATTTATTCGTTTGTGGCGTCGGTTGCCACGGGTGCCTCGTCAGCTACATTCTCGGGAAGAACGGGAGCGGTCTGCTCCTGTGCTTCGATGGCAGATCCCTGAACGGTCTGGCCGCTGTGCTTGAGTGTGAGAGTGGTGACGATGCAGAGAAGAGCAATGACGCCCATAAGTGTCCATGTGGTCTTCTCAAGGAAGTCTGCGGTCTTGGGTGCACCCATTACTTGATTGGAGGATTGGAAGCCAGCGGCAAGACCACCGCCCTTTGACTTCTGCACAAGTACAATCATTACGAGGAGTACACTGATCAGTACGATAATTAAAGTAAGAACTACCATTTCTTTTTGTTTGTTATATTTTAATTTTTATTTGACTTCTTAAGTTCAATTACCTTTTCCAAATATCTAATTTGGTCTGCAAAGTAAGTATTTTTTTTCGAGAATTTCAAATTTAAATCCAAAAAAATAGCTAAAGCCTGCTCATATTTGCCTTGTTTGACATATACCTTTGCCAAACTCTCGGTTAAAAATGCACGATCCTTGATTTTTTCGTGTTCGTCAAAATCGTCTTCCTGCATTTTTTCTGACTCCACATTTGGCACAAAAAGCTGTCCGTCGGCCTCGGCTTGGAGGAAGCTGTCGATGAGGTCGTCCTGCTCGTCGCGATCGGTCTGAAGGTCGGGCATATGCTCCAAACTGTACTGCACTTCGGGGGCCGAACCGAGCTCGATGTTGTCGAGGAATCGCTCGATGAGCTCGAAGTCGCGTGCCTCGGGCTGCTGTCGGCGCTGCTGCTCGAGATGGTGCATCAGGGCTATCCATCCGTATTCGCCGCGGTTGATGAGCTTGAAGAGCTTGAGGCGGTCGGGGATGGCGGGCGCGTGCCTGCGTATTTCGTCTTTAAGACGCGTGGAATGCACGTTGGCGAGGGCGGTGAGGTAGAGCAGACGATAGGTGGCGCAATAGGGGTACCGGGCAATGAGGTCGGGGAGCGTGGCTACGGCATCGGCGCCCAGGGTGCGGGGGTCTTTAATCCACTTTTCCATAGTTACCAGTTGGCGACGGTGGCATTGAAGATGTCATCGACCAGTTTCTCGGTGAGTTCTGCGCAAAGATCGTCCTGCACGTCGGTGAGCATCTGGGTGGCGTCGAACTCGGCATACTGCGAAAATTCCTTCTCGAAATTCTCGCTTTTGTTGTTCTTATTCACGAACTTAATCTTCACCTTGATGGTCAGACGCGTGACGGTGGCGTAGGCTTCGGTGTTGACTGCCTGGTTGGAGAGGCTGTAGCCGGTGATGGCTCCGCTGATCTGCAGGTCACCATCGCGATCGACCTGCGAAAGTCGTGTCTGATTGACATACTTTTTCTGCAGCTCATCGTTGAAGAGGATGGTGAGTGGGGCATAGACCAGTGATGCCTTGTTCTGAATGTATTCGAAGCTGATGGTATGCGTGGTGCTGTAGTCGATGCTGGCACCGTTGAGCTGATAGCTGATGCTGCACGACGTGAAGCACACGAGGGAGAGCAGCACGGAAAGAAGAATTATCGATTTGCGCATATCATTTTTTTTATTCGAGGTCGGAGTCGCTGATTTTGCGGTGGATGGTGCGTTCGGAGATGTCGAGGTCCTTGGCGGCCTGGCGCTTGTTGCCGTTGTTGCGCTTGACGGTCTTCTCGATGGTTTCGCGCTCGACATCGGCCATCTTCTTGATGGTGGAGTCGGGGTTGCGGAGCGAGATGAAATCGTCCTGGTTGGGTCGTGCCTCGTATTCGCCCACTTCTTCGGCTTCGCCCACATCGTCGATCTTGGAGGGAGAGGTCTTCGGAGCGCCATTGGATGTCGGGGAGACGAAGGGCGAGGCGGCGGGAAGGGAACGAGGCGTCGGCTTGGCGTTGTCGTGAAGGCCGAGACGTTCGCGCACTTCCTCCATCTGACGATGCAATTCGGCAAGGATCATGTAGAGACGCTGCTTCTCGCCGGGGTCGAAGGTCGTGGAGTTGGCCGATGAGCTTCCGCCCACGCTCACGCCGCTGACGAACTGCGGCAGATAGCGCTGCAGGGTGGCGGCGTCGATGGTGCGGTCGGACTCGATGATGGACATCTCCTCGACGATGTGGAGCAGCTGACGTACGTTGCCGGGCCACTGGTAGGCGAGGAGCAGCTGACGGGCATCGTCGGTGAGCTGGATGCCTTCGGTCATTCGGTATTTGTTGGCCACGTCGCTGGCAAACTTGCGGAAGAGGAGATAGATGTCCTCCTGACGTTCGCGAAGCGCGGGCACGTGGATATTGACGGTGGAAAGACGGAAATACAGGTCCTGACGGAAACGTCCTTCGCGGATGGCCTTCTCGAGGTTGACGTTGGTGGCGGCGACGATGCGCACATCGACCTTCTTGACCTCGCTCGAACCCATACGGATGATTTCGCCCGTCTCGAGCACGCGCAGCAGCTTCGCCTGGATGGACATGGGCAGGTCGCCCACCTCGTCGAGGAAGATGGTGCCGCCGTCGGCCTCCTCGAAATATCCCTTGCGTTCGCCCACGGCACCGGTGTATGCACCCTTGACGTGGCCGAAGAGTTCGGAGTCGATGGTGCCTTCGGGCAGACCGCCACAGTTGACAGCGATGCACTTCTTGAAGCGACGACGCGAGCCGTTGTGGAGGATCTTGTAGAAGTAGTCCTTGCCTGTGCCGTTTTCGCCCGTGACGAGCACGGTGACGTCGTAGGGCGCTGCCTGGATGGCAGCATTAAGCGCCCGCATCAATAAAGGACTTTTGCCTGTAATGTGCAGGGCGTTCATCACATTTAGTACATCTGTATTCGGCATATTTAGAATATTCTCCTGTTAAATCGGCTGCAAAGATACGCATTTTTTATCGGAAACGCAAATTTTTCTGCAATATTTTTGTTTTTGTGGCGGAAAAGAATTATCTTTGCGCCAAAAAAAAGGAATATCTGTTCTACCGGATTTCAAAAAATGACCGAACTTTCAGAACTATATAAGTCATATTTTCACCAGGAGCCTGCCCGAGTGCAAATGCTGGGTGGCGCCGCCAGTAATCGACATTATTACCGGTTGTACCATAGCCTCTCTGCCGACAGTGGGGCGGTGATTGGCGTGATCGGTGAGAACGCGAAGGAGAACCACGCCTTCCTGGCATTGGGCCGACACATGACGGCGCTGGGTCTGCCTGTGCCGAAGATCCTGGCTTCGAGCGACGACGAGATGCGCTACCTGCAGGATGACCTTGGCCAGGTGTCGCTCTACGACCTCGTGGAGCAGGCACGCCGTGCCGATTCGGAACCTTTGCGCGCACAGGTGAAGGAGCTGCTCCACCGGGTGATGCGCGACCTGCCGCGGCTGCAGTTCCTGACCGTGAAGGGCTTCGACTTCGAGCACGATGCCTTCCGCGAACCCCGTTTCTGCGAGACCACCATCCGCTGGGACCTGAACTACTTCAAGTACTGCTTCCTCAAGCCTTCGGGCTACCCGATGGACGAGTTGAAGCTGGAGGCCGACTTCGACCGCCTGTGCGGGGCGCTGCTCGACTGCACGTCGAAGGGCGAGCCGTGGGGCTTCCTCTACCGTGACTTCCAGTCGCGCAACGTGATGATACGCGACGACAAGCCGTGGTACATTGACTTCCAGGGCGGCTACGAGGGTCCCGTCTATTACGACGTGGCTTCGTTCCTGTGGCAGACGCGTGCCAACTATTCACCTGAGCTGCGCAACGAGCTGCTGAGCGAATATGCCGACAGCATGCAGCAGTTCTGCACTCTGCCGATGCGCACCTTCCGCCATCGCCTGCGTGTGTTCGTGTTCTTCCGCCTGCTCCAGACGCTGGGCACCTACGGCTATCGCGGCCTGTTCGAGCACAAGGCGATGTTCCAGACACCGATTTTGCGCGCGTTGTGTTCGCTCGTGAACCTTACCCATCGCAACAGCGAGCCTTCGTTCGACGACTGTTCGCTGCGCGGCCTTGCAGATGCCGACAGCCCCGCCATCGACCGCTTCGAACTGGAGGACGACTGCCCCTACCTGTGCGAACTCCTTGCCGAGGTGGCGAAAATGGAGCGCTTCCAGCCGATGCCGACCACGGGGCCGCTGGTGGTGCGCATCACGTCGTTCAGCTACAAGAAAGGCATCCCCGAAGACCTGTCGGGCAACGGGGGAGGCTTTGTCTTCGACTGCCGCGCACCGCTCAACCCCGGGCGATATCCCTTCTACAGGCAGTACACGGGGCTCGACAAGGTGGTGATCGACTTTCTGGAAGGGCGACGTGACGAGAACGGCGAGCTGCTCGAAACCTCGCACAATGCCGTCGACAAGACGTCGATGCAGACCTTCGTCGAGAATGTCTATCGCCTGGTTGACCCTGCCGTCGAAACCTATCTGAATCGCGGCTTTACGAGCCTTGTGGTCAACTGCGGATGTACAGGCGGCCAGCATCGCTCGGTGTACTGCGCACAACACCTTGCCCAGCATATACACCAGAAATACCCCGCTGCACGCATCATCCTCTCACACCGCGAGCAGCAGATAACCCAAACTTTCTAACGAGAAACTATTTCATTCACAAGTTAAATAATGAGTAAAAAACCGATTTTTGAAGAAGAATTTGAAGACCAACGCATCGAACATACTACTATTATGCCCATGTTTGGCGACAATATGCTCGACTTGAGTTTCGTTCCGGAGAAATGCACTCCCGAGCGACTCCCACTGGTTGCGCTTCGCCAGATGGTGATGTTCCCCGGTCTGACCATGCCGCTGTCGGTAGGTCGGACGAAGAGCATCCGCGTGGTGAAGGAGGCGGAGAAGAACAAGCTTTACATTGGCGTAGTATGCCAGAAGAATACGGTTGATGATCCGGGACGCGACGACCTGTACGACTACGGTGTCGTCTGCGAGGTTATGAAGGAACTTGAACTCCCCGACGGCTCACATTCGGTGATCATCCAGGGCCGTCGTGCCTTCCATCTTGAAGAATTGCTCACGACTGAGCCTTTCCTTACGGGCGAGGTGACGCTGCTCGACGACGAGATGCTGCAGCCGCGCAGCCGCCGAACCAAGGCCCTGCTCAGCATCATCCGCGACGACATCAAGGCCATCAACGAATGTGCCGACAACCCCATCACTGGCGAGATAATGTTCGCCATGAACAACGTCACCGACGCGAACTTCCTCATCAACTACCTGAGTGCGACGTTCCCAATGGCGCTGCACAACCACCAGCAGCTGCTGGAATTCCGCAGTCTCGAACAGCGCGGCACGCAACTGGCCACCATCGTCAGCAAGTGCCTCGCCTACAACAAGGTGAAGAACCAGATGCACCAGCTGACGCAGGTGGAGCTCACCAGCCTGCAGCGCCAGCAGTATCTGCGCACACAGATCCATTCGATACAGGAGGAACTGGGCGAATCGAGCCAGGAGGACGTGGACCGTCTGCTCAAGAAGGCCAATTCGAAGAAGTGGGGAACGGTGATACAGGAGCTGTTCCGCAAAGAGGTGACCAAGCTGCAGCGGATGAACGAGCAGTCGCCCGACTACTATGTGCAGTACAACTACCTGCAGACGATGGTGGATCTGCCCTGGGGCGTGACGACGCACGACAACCTGAACCTGAAGAATGCCCAGCGTGTGCTCGACCACGACCACTACGGACTCAAGAACGTGAAGGAGCGCATCCTCGAGCACCTCGCCGTGCTGAAGATGAGGGGCGACATGAAGTCACCCATCCTCTGCCTTGTAGGCCCTCCAGGCGTGGGCAAGACCTCGCTCGGCAAGAGCATCGCCACGGCCTTGAAGCGCGAATATGTGCGCATCTCGCTGGGCGGTCTGCACGACGAGGCAGAGATACGCGGACATCGCCGCACCTATATCGGCGCCCTGCCCGGACGCATCATTTCGGGCATCCAGAAGGCTAAGACCGACAATCCGGTGTTCGTGCTCGATGAGATTGACAAGATCTCGTCCGACTTCAAGGGCGATCCGTCGAGCGCCCTGCTCGAGGTGCTTGACCCCGAACAGAACAAGGCCTTCCACGACAACTTCCTCGATGTGGATTACGACCTTTCGAAGGTGCTCTTCATCGCCACCGCCAACAGCCTTACGCCCATTGCAGCTCCCTTGCTCGACCGTATGGAGGTGATCGAGCTTTCGGGCTATATCCTTGAAGAGAAGATTGAGATTGGCGAACGTCACCTTTTGCCCAAGCAGAAGGAGGAACACGGCCTCGCCGACATCAAGTTCAACATCCCGCGCCGCACGATGGAAAAGATTGTCGACCAATACACCCGTGAAAGCGGCGTGCGACTGCTCGACAAGGCCCTTGCCAAGGTGATGCGCAAGGTGGCGTGGCGTGTGGCCAACGAGATGCCCGTGCCCGAAAAACTTCAGCCAAGCGACCTGATTGACTTCCTCGGCAAGCCAGACTACAACCCAGAGAAATACGACGGCAACGACTATGCAGGCGTCGTCACGGGCCTGGCGTGGACATCGGTGGGCGGCTGCATCCTTGAGGTGGAATCGACGCTCGTGCCCGGCAAGAAGGACCTTTCGCTCACGGGCCATCTGGGCGACGTGATGAAGGAATCGGCACAACTTGCCCTGCAGTGGGTGAAGGCCAATTCGCTCGACCTCGGCATCGACCCTGCCATCTTCGAAAACTGGACAGCACATATCCATTGCCCCGAAGGCGCCGTTCCGAAGGATGGACCTTCGGCAGGCATCACTATGGTGACCTCGCTCGTTTCGACGCTGACACAGCGCCGTGTGCGTGCCCGTGTGGCCATGACGGGAGAGATCACGCTGCGTGGCAAGGTGATTCCCATCGGCGGCGTGAAGGAGAAGATTCTGGCAGCCAAGCGTGCAGGCATCACCGATGTGGTGCTTTGCGTGGATAACCGCAAGGATGTGGAGGACATCGAGAAGCAATATACCGAAGGCCTCAACTTCCACTATGTGCGCGACCTGCACGAAGTGCTCGACTTCGCCTTGCTCAAGGAGAAGGTGAAACATCCGAAGAAGTTTATTTAAACTAAGGGATTCTTAGGGATTTTAAGGGATTCTTAGGGATTTTAAGGGACGAATGTTTTTTGGGATCCAATCTCAACAAGGCGAAAGTATCGTCCCCAAATATCCCTTAATATCCCCAAATATCCCTTAATATCCATAAATCTATATATTTATGATTCATGATCTTGGTATAATCATGTTGACAGCAGGCTTCACGAGCCTGGTGTGCAAGTTTCTGAAACAACCTGTAGTGCTCGGCTACATTGTGGCCGGTCTGCTGGTGGGCCCTTACGTTTTCGGCTCCAGTTGGGTCAGCGATGAGGAAAGCGTGAAGATCTGGGGCGAGATTGGCGTCATCTTCCTGCTGTTCTCCCTCGGTCTTGAGTTCTCGTACAAGAAACTGGTGAAAATGGGCACTACGGCGCTCATCGGCTGCTTTACGATCGTGGTGGGCATGATGTCGTGCGGATTCCTCCTCGGTCGCGCCATGGGATGGGACCAGATGAATTCGCTCTTCCTCGGCGGTATGCTCTGCATGTCGTCGACGACGATTGTCTTCAAGGCGCTCGATGACCTGGGCCTTCGTCAGCAGAAGTTTGCAAACATATGTTTCGGTATCCTTGTGGTCGAAGACCTCTTTGCCGTCGTGCTGATGGTGCTTCTGGCATCGTTGGCCGTCAATCAGTCGTTCGACGGTTCGGAGATGGCGTGGGAGGTAGGCAAGCTGGCTGCATACCTGCTTTTCTGGTTTGCTATGGGCCTCTTCCTTATCCCGACATTGCTGCGCGTCTGCAAGCAGCATCTCAACGACGAGACGCTCACCATCGTGGCGCTGGGTCTCTGCCTGGGTATGGTGCTCCTGGCCGAAGGCGCAGGCTTCAGTTCGGCGCTCGGTGCATTCGTTATGGGCAGCATCCTTGCCGAAACCGTCGAGGCTGAGAAAATCGAACATCTGCTTTCGCCCATCAAGAATATGTTCGGTGCCGTCTTCTTCGTGTCGGTGGGTATGATGATTGACCCTGCGCTGCTCTTGAAATACTGGCTCCCCATCTCGCTCATCACGCTGCTTGTGATCTGCGGACAGGTCATCTTCGCATCGCTTGGCGTGGTGCTTTCGGGACAACCATTGAAGACCGCCATGCAGGCTGCATTCTCGTTGACGCAGGTCGGAGAATTCGCATTCATCATCGCCAACTTCGGTACTGACAAGGGCGTGACCGAACCTTTCCTCTATCCGGTCATCGTGGCCGTTTCGGTCATCACCACCTTCCTGACGCCCTATACCATCCGCCTGGCAGAACCTGCCTACGAGCGCGTTGACAAGATACTTCCACGTCGTTGGAAACTGATGCTCGACGCTTACGGGCATAGCCGTGGAACGCAGCGCGAGGCTTCCCTTACGCAGCGATATCTGGGCAAGGCAATTCTGCCAGTTATTATTTATACTATTGTCAGCGTCTTCATCGCTACGCTTTATTTCTCTTTGGTTAGCGATAAGATTTCCACGTTTGTGAACGATGGCGTTGCCAAGGTTTTCAACGAACCGCATCTTTGGATAGGCCGTCTTGTCAGCCTCGGCTTGCTCTTCACCGTGCTTTCCCCATTGCTTTATCAGATTGTCAATAAGGACAAGCGCAATAGGGATTCGGCGACATTGTGGGAGAAGGGCAGTTTCTTCACCCGCGGCCTGCTGATTGTCTTCAATGCCTTCCGTATTGTCATCGTCCTCGCCATCATCACCTCGTGCATCGGCAAGATTTTCGATGCCACCATCGGTATCGTCCTGGCCATGGGTATTGCCATCTTCTTCATCATCACCAAGTCACCAAGGATTCAGGAACGTTCGCACCACCTTGAGGAGAACTTCCTGACCAATCTTTCGGCCCGTGAAATCGCCATGCGACAGGGCAAGCGTGCCGAGAAGAAGAAGGCTCAGGAAGCGGATGACGATTTTGAAGACATACATTTCGGCGAAGTTACCATACCCGAAAATTCATCGGCATTGGGACAATCGTTGCGCGACCTGGATCTTCGCAACAAGACGGGTGTGAGCGTCATTCGCATCCTGCGCGACACGGGCAACGTCAACAACCCAAGGGCGACCGAAAGTTTCAAGCCAGGCGACCGCGTCGTCGTGAATGGCTCGGTGGGCGACATCGAACTTTTCAAGATCTTCGTTGCTCCTGCACAAGAAACGGTTTAGTGTCCGCTATATCCGTATTGCGTAATCTTAATTTCACGTAATCCTTAAATCAATAGAAAGATGTCCAAATTCCTGAAGATCCTTGCCATTATCCTTGGCATCATCGTTTTGATCTCGACGGTCATCACGTTCGGAGGCGGCCCATATATCCGTAGCTACCTGAATACCCACGGCGCCGAACTGCTGGGGCGCAGGGTACAGGTAGGAACCGTCAGGCTCAACGGCTTCACGGGAAGCCTTAGTGTCGATTCGCTGTTCATCGCAGAGAAGGATGACACGACGCGTTTCCTGAGCGCCAAGCAGATCAGGACGCATCTGAATGTGCCTCGTGTATTCCTGCACACCTATATGCTCGACGAACTTGAGGCCGACGAACTCAAGGTGGACATCCTGCAACGCGATACGGTCTTCAATTTCTCGGACATCATCGAACGTCTTGCGCTCGACGACAGTACCGAACCGCTGCCCCTGGTAATCAAGGACATCAATATCCACAACAGCTATATCCACTACAAGGATTCGCTGGTGGGCAGCGAGTTCAGCCTCAATGACTTCCAGCTCTTCATCCCCGGCATCGACCTGCGTGACATCAATACTTCGGTGGGCATCAGCCTGAATTTCACAGAAGGCGGCACGCTGAAGACGATGGTCGACTACGACGACAAACACAAGCTTTATAGCATGGTCTTCAAGGTCGACGGGTTCAACATGAAGGGATTGCTTCCCTATATGCGCCAAAGCATTTATCTGGGGGACATCCAGGGTGTCATCAACCTCGACCTTCTGATGCAGGGCAGCGTGGCTCACCTGCTCGACTTTTCGCTCAAGGGCACAGCGGGCATCAAGAACCTGAACGTCTTCGACGAAGAGGGAAAAACCATGGTGCGATGCGACACGGTGTCCATCGATGTGCGCGACATGGACCTTCCTGCCAATCGCATCAACCTGAGCCGAGTGCATTTCGAACGTCCCTACATTCGAATCCAGTACGACAAGGATAGTCTCGACAATTTCTCGCGTCTTATCCTCAAGGCCGAGAAGATCTGGGCCGAACGCGATTCGATACGCCTTGCCGAGCAGGGCATCGATTATTCAGAATACATTCAGAATGCCGATTCGCTGGCAGCACTTTCCCAAGAGTCGTCGGTCGAATACAATGGACTGATTCGCAGACAGCATCTCCAGATTGATTCCCTCCTGATCGATTCGGCGCGACTCAGTTATCGCGACGAGTCGCTGCTCGCCGATCCGTTTGTCTATGAACTGTCGAACGTCAATATCAAGGCCCCCAACTTCTCACTCCATGGCATCAATCATATCACGGCCGATGCGCAGTTGGGACGTGAGGGACATCTGAGGTTCTGGTACGATGGACGCACGCTCGACCAGCGAGATATGCACATGGTGGTTCAGGCAGAGAAAATCGAAGTCAAGGACTTCTCGCCCTATACCGTTCAGATGTTCGGCAATGAGGTCTCGAGCGGCATCCTTTCGGCCAACCTGATGTACGACACCAAGGACGGACGTCTGCTTGGACAAAACCACATCATCGTACGCAATCCGAAGGTTGAGAAGAAACGTCGTGGCGTGCAGTCGGAAATGAACATTCCTTTCCGTACTGGTGTCTATATCCTCACGGACAAGGATGATGTCCTCGACATCAATCTTCCCGTCAAGGGCGACATCGAAGACCCCAAGTTCAGCTACAAGCGAGTGCTTTTCCGCACGATGGGTAAGTTCATCGTGAAGGTCTGCACTTCGCCGTTCCGTCGAAATCGAAATAAATCGGCGGGCGCTGATATCCTTAAACACGATGCCCGCAACCTCGACGACATCGAAATCGATTCGATCTCGAATGATCTGCTTGATGATGAATAGTTTATTATCACGAATTTGCGAATTATAGAATTATGGTTTTGACATGTCGTTATTTCGGAATTCCGATATTTAAGAACTAAGAATAACGCCAAAGAATTAATTCTCAAATTCTATAATTCGTGATAAAATAAGAAAACATGAAACTCCAGATCATCTTCACAGGAAGGACGACGGGAACAGTATATCCTGCGCTCATCAACGAATACGTGCAGCGCATGACGCACTATGTGCCGACGCAGATTGAGGAGATACCCGACCTGAAGAACACCAAGAACCTGAGCCAGGAACAGCAGAAGGAACGCGAGGCCGACCAGGTGCTGGAGCGTCTTCAGCCGGGCGATGTACTTGTTCTGCTCGACGAACGTGGACGAGAGATGACCAGTCGGGAATTCAGCCAATGGATGGAGCAGAAGCTGCAGACGGTTCCTAAACGCCTCGTGCTCCTCATCGGTGGGCCTTACGGCTTCTCGGAACGCATCTATGAAGCCGCACAGCAGAAGATTTCGCTTTCGAAGATGACATTCTCCCACCAGATGGTAAGGCTTTTCCTGGTAGAGCAGCTCTATCGCGCCTTTACCATCATTCGAGGCGAGCCCTACCATCATGACTGAATTATGCAAAGTCGGGTTTGCAGATTTGTCTATGTGATTCTTGCCAATGATTCGGTCAAATAATTATTTTCAAGAAATTATCATTTCCTAAGACAAAATATCCTATATTTGCAGATAAATATAACACATCACTAACATTAATCATCATGAAGAAACTATTCTTAGTCGCATTGGCGCTCAGTAGTGCCTTGTGTGTATCCGCTCAAAAGCTTATCGTGCAGGATTATCAATCCAGCCCCTATTGGTACGGTGGTATCAAGGGAGGAATTCAGTGGGTTCCTACCAATTATGATTTCGGCTCGCTCATCGCTCCTGCCTTCGGAGTTCAAGTGGGTCGTCAGATGACACCAGTTGTGGGTACCCGTGGCGATTTCCAGGGATTGTGGTCGAAGACTGCATTCAAGAGTGCCGACGAGACGATGAACTTCAAGTACTACACCATCGATGCTGACCTTACGTTTAATATCGTCAATCTTTTCCTCGAGGATGAACATCTGCTCGATTTCTCTCTGCTTGCCGGTGCCGGTTTCAACTATTCGTGGGATGCTGAGGATGCTGCCAAATATCCCATCCAGGATCGAATGATCGACAGCCACAGCAGCCTGAAGAGTTACAATATGCGACTGGGTGCCATCGTGGGTGCCAACATCAGCCGCAATTGGATTGTGGAACTCGAATTTGACGCCAACAACCTGAAGGATCGCTTCAACAGCAAGTCTAATACACATCGCGATTGGCAGCTTGCCACCTTGTTGGGCGTGAAGTATTGCTGGGGTCATCCAAGTAGCAAGCGTGATGCCGATCGCTCGGAACTTATCTCGGATACGAAGTATTGCGATGTCTGTGGTCTTTCGCTGGCACGTTGCCCATGGAATGGCAACCATCCCGGAACCAACACCCAACCTGAACCACTTCCTGCCGTTGTCTATAATTCTGCCGATGAGGTTCATATCGAAGTGTTCTTCGACCTTGACAATGCCGAAATTCGTCCGTCGGAGGATGCAAAACTGCGCGGCCTGAGCAACTTCATCCGTGACCATGAGATTGGAACCGTCCTCGTGAAGGGCTATGCCGACCGCGAGACAGGTAATCCAAACTACAACCAGCGTCTTTCGGAACGTCGTGCCCAAACCATCGTTGATGTGCTCACAGGTTCTTACGGCGTACCAGCTTCACGTATCGAAAGCCGCGCCTATGGCGACAAGGTTCAGCCTTTTGAGGAGAATGACCTCAACCGCGTCGTGATCATCGACATCAAGGAGGCTGAAAAGAAATAATCCCCCGATTTGTGTGAAAAGGTGGATTATTCTGCCTTTTCACACATCGTTCTTTTGCACTTAAGTTCTTTACACTTTACCCTTAATAATACTATTATTATGAAAAAGTTCATTGTTATTTCTATCTTGTGTGCTTCGACAATCTTTTCTTCCTGCTATCACGATTCTGAAGCAGATCTTCTCGATGGCAACAAGTATGTAACCTTCAATCTTAATTTGGATGGCGTCGAACAAGCTTCGATGACTCGTGCCATCAATGAGCCTGGTAATCTTCTGGTGATTGACAAGTTCGGTGATGAGGTAAAGACCACGATCAAGAATTCGCTTGCCGCCTTTGGTTTGCCTCTTGATTATGGCACGCATGACATTTATTTTGTCGCTGCCGAAAAGGTTTGGTCTTCCTTCAGTACTGCCGATTTGACCGTAACCTGGCCCACAGATCGAACTGCCCTCAGTTATACCTGGGCTTATCATCTCAATATTGAGGTGGATGAGAACACAACAATTGAAGATATTACTTTACCTTTGATTATCGCCAATGTGCAGGTGAAGACTTTGGACAAATTGCCAGCCAATGTTTCCACGATGACGATTGAGGCTCCTGGATTGAGCAAGGTATTTGATTTGAAAACTATG
>CACXTQ010000059.1:0-19743 GCA_902770595.1 uncultured Bacteroidales bacterium
CTTTCGTGGCTGATGCCAACGGTTCGGTTGAATCGATGGTGAATGCTTATGTGCGTTCCTATGTGATGCAGTATCTGAGTGAAGGACATGATGCCATCGGACAGCATGAAAGTGATTTGGCGAAAACCGAAGCAGCCTCGACATGGATGAATTATGTAGAGAATGTTGTAGGAGATATCCTTTACAATGCCGACGGTATCATAAGCTATCAGGTGGTTACCGATAGTTACACAGGTGGCGCCCATGGCAACAAGACGGTTGACAATGGCGTTTTCGACCTCAATACTTTACAACAGCTTTCCATTGCCAATGTCTTCAATGACGCTACCTTGCCCGACCTTCACGCAGCACTACGTAATAAGCTGATGGTTCAAAACGGTTACTCGACCATAGAAGAGTTAACCGAAAAGGGACAGTTCACCGCTCCCAATGATATTGTTGCCACCGACAATTTCTACGTGAATGAAGATGGCATCACCTGGACTTACGATCCCTACGAGATAGCCCCATATAGCGTGGGTGTCGTTCAGATTACGCTTTCCTGGGATGAGGTCCTTCCTTTCCTGATGGACGATTCATCTTTAAAGACTCTTGCCAACAATTTTGTTAGTCAAAGTTAATTGCCGATGGCTCAGCTTGATTTCTTGAGATATTTTCCCGACCTGACTGATGTCCAAGTCTCGCAATATGGTATGCTCCAATCTCTTTATGAAGAGTGGAATGCCAAGATAAACGTGATTAGTCGTAAGGATATCGACAACCTCTACGAACATCATGTGCTGCATTCCTTGGCTATTGCAAAATATGTGGACGAAAATCAGCTTTGGCCAGCCGGCACCCGTATCGTGGATGTCGGATGTGGAGGAGGATTCCCCGGCATTCCCTTGGCCATCCGTTATCCCGAATGTCATTTCCTTTTGGTCGATCGTATCGGCAAGAAGGTGCGTGTGGCTCAGGAAGTGGCGAATGCCATAGGTTTGAAGAACGTGGAGTTTCGCCATGCTGGCATCGAGGAAATCAAGGAATCGTTCGATTATTCTGTCTCGCGTGCCGTGATGGTTCTTCCCGACCTGGTCAAATTGGTGCGTCGTTGTACCACCAAGGCCCTGATTACCTTGAAAGGTGGTGACCTTGCCGAAGAACTGAAACCACGTCAATGCGCTGGAACGATTGTCATTCCCATCTCGACCTATTTCACGGAAGAGTTCTTCGAAACGAAGAATATCACCTATACTCCCATCAAAACCATTAATCCAAGCAAGAAATGAAAGTCGAAACCTTTCAATGCAATCCTTTTCAGGAACAATGCTATGTGATTTGGGACGAAACGTCTCGAAGATGTCTTGTTGTCGATCCTGGTATGTGCACAGAGTGGGAGTGGGGAAGAGTTCACCATTTTCTTCAGTTCAACCAACTGACGCCCGATGCCGTGCTCATCACTCATAATCATTCCGATCATGTGCTGGGTACAGGTTATCTGACCAAGGCTTATCCGGGACTTCCTGTCTATGGTTCGATGGAGGACCAGAATCATCTGCCGCCGATTCAGATTCAAAACCGATTCTTTGGCGTAGATGCCGAAGTTCAATATTCGCCCATCACCAATAATCTCATCGAAGGAGACACACTCTCTTTCCCGTTTGAGGCTGCTGATGGCGTGAAAAAACATCCTATCAAGGTTATCGATTGTCCGGGTCATAGTCATCATGGACTTTGCTATTATTTCCCCGATGACAATATGCTGTTTAGTGGTGATGTCCTTTTCTATTGTTCCATCGGACGTACCGATTTCGGACAAGCCATGGGTGGTAATGGTCCCTTGCTGGTCAAAAGCATCGAAGAGAAACTTATGACGCTGCCTGCTCCCACCAAGGTCTATCCCGGTCATGGCCCCATGACAACAATCGAGACAGAGGCAAACTATAATCCTTACCTTTTCTATTAAAGGTTACCTTTAATTGTTAATTGTTAATTATTAATTGTTAATTGTTATTTGTTAATTATTAATTGTTAATTGTTATTTGTTAATTATTAATTGTTAATTGTAACTGTTAATTATTAATTGTTAATTGTTAATTGAACAATGTATATTCCCAAAGATAACGACATGCTGTATAGCATGGTAAATATGAAACTTCGCGACCAGTACGATTCGTTGGAAGACTTCTGCGAATGCGAAGACATCGATCCTGCCAGCCTCCTCGTCCGCTTGAATGCTGCAGGTTACGAATATGATGAAGAGCATAACAAGTTTACACCCATCCTCGACCCGCTTTTATCTTCCGACAATTCTGATTCTGGCTCATCTTTTGAATCCTTCGATAACTCCGAGTTTTCCGATAATACCGAGTACTCCGACAACTCAGTTAATTCTTCTCAAAAAATATCTCAAAAATGATCGAACATATTATTGAACAAGCCCGTCGTGCAAGTCTTTCGCTCCTCGAACTCGACGAGAAGCAAATCAACGATGTGCTCAACAAGCTCGCTGATGCCTTGGAGGCTAATGCCGATGCCATCATAGCTGCTAATGCCAAAGACTTGTCCCGAATGGATTCGGCCGATTACCGCTACGACCGTCTTTTGCTCAATGCCAGTCGTATTTCCGGTATAGCTTCCGACACCCGCAATGTCGCCTCACTTCCTTCTCCTTTGAATATTCAGTTGAGTGAGGTAATTCGTCCCAATGGTATGGTCATCCGCAAGGTTTCTGTGCCTTTCGGCGTGATTGGCGTAATCTACGAAGCCCGTCCAAATGTGACCATCGACGTTTTCAGTCTTTGTTTCAAGGCAGGTAGTGCCGTAATCCTGAAAGGTGGTAAGGAAGCCTCTGATTCCAACGATTGTGAGGTAGCCATCATCCATAAGGTATTGCGTGAGGCTGGTCTTCCCGAAGGTCTCTGCATTTTGCTGCCAAACGATCATACCGCTACTGCCGAGTTGCTCAATGCAGTAGGTAAAGTTGATCTCATTATCCCTCGCGGATCGCGTCGTCTGATCGATTTCGTACGCGATACAGCCAAGGTGCCTGTGATTGAAACGGGTGCTGGCGTTTGTCATACCTATATCGACAAAGATGCCGACACGGCAAAAGCTGCCGCCATCGTCAACAATGGCAAGACACGCCGCATCAGCGTCTGCAACGCACTAGATTGTGTGGTGGTTCATAAAGACAAGCTTGCCGAACTTCCGACAATCTGTGCATCGCTTTGTGCCAATCCCGACAAAGCCAAACAGGTAATCATCTATGCCGATGAACCCGCCTACAAGGCGCTCGAAGGCCATTATCCTGCCGAACTCCTTCAGCATGCGCTACCCGAACACTTTGGTTATGAGTTCCAGGCCTACAAGCTTTCCATCAAAACCGTTAATGACCTTGATGAAGCCATTCAATTTGTTTCGTCAATGACCAGCAAGCATTCCGAGAGTATTGTAAGTGAAAATCAGCAGGCCCTCGACCGCTATGCCCGTGTCATAGACGCAGCCTGTGTTTATCAGAATCTGCCAACCTCGTGGACCGATGGTGCCCAGTTCGGCCTCGGTGCAGAGATCGGTATCTCTACCCAAAAGCTTCACGCACGTGGCCCTATGGCTCTTCGCGAAATCACCACCTATAAATATATAATAATAGGTGATGGACAAACTAGACCATAATAATAAATAACCAAGACCCCCTCTAATCCCCCTGCATAGGGGGAAGAACTAAGTGCTGGCAAGCATAATCGTTTTTAAAGAAAAAACAAAGTCTAGACTAGCAAGTCCTCCCCCTAAGCTGAAGGAATGAGGTGGCCCTAACCCCAATATCCTATGAAAACCTACGTAATGTTAGCCCCTGGCTTCGAAATTGCCGAAGCAACCGTACCCATCGACATCATGCGTCGTGCAGGTATTGATGTACAAATCGTAAGTATCACTCCGTTCAACGATGTGGAAGCATCCAATGGAGTAGTGGTTGTTGCCGATGCGCTTCTTGAAGACACCGACCTTTCCGATGGCGATCTCATCTTCCTCCCTGGTGGTATGCCTGGTGCAACCAATCTGAGCGACTGCGAACCTCTTCGCGAATCGATTCTCCAATATAATGCTGCCGGCAAATGGTTGGCTGCTATCTGTGCTGCACCTTTGGTTTATGGCCGCTTGGGCCTGCTCAATGGCAAGAATGCAACGTGCTATCCTGGCTTCGAACACGAGCTTAAAGGTGCCAATTGCCTCAAGAAGACGGTCGTTTGCGACAAGAACTTCATCACCGGCTGTGGTCCAGGCGCAGCTTTTGCCCTTGGTCACGCCATCGTAACAGCCCTTATCAGCAAAGAAAAGGCCGATACAATCCTCCAACAAATGATGTTCCAGGTATACGATTAAGGCCAAATCCCACGAATTAATACTTCTTATTTGCCTACCAAAAATAGCAAATCCATAGTATTTTACCCTAATTTTGACTAACAAAAGCGATTTTTAGTGCAAACGTTTGCGCATTTCGAATAAATGCCGTATCTTTGCAGCGTCAAAAAGAACAAAACCCCTGGCAAGGTCAAGGTTCATGACCGGCCGAAAGGATTTAGTAAGTATATAGCTTTTATAAATTGCTTTTGTTTTTTATATATTAATTTAAGGTATTAGTATTATGGAAAGTATTTTTAAGAACAAGTATTTGCAGATTGCCGCTACTGTGGCTTATTTCACAACTATGTGCTGCATTGCTTTGGAAGTGCTTCATTAAACACTTACCACTTTTAATTTGATTATTAAATATTTTTGGTTATAACGGTCGTGTGAAGTATTGATTACTTTACACGACTTTTTTATTCAAAGATTATAAGTGATAATAAGGGATTCTAAGGGATTTTAAGGGACAGATGTTTTCTATGCCCATTTTTAACCACACGTAGGCATCGTCCCTAAACATCCCTTCATATCCCTAAACATCCCTTCATATCCCTTAACATCCCTAAATATCCTTTTATTAAAAACTATGTTCAATCTCACCTTTGTCGATATCATCGACTATCTTGGCACTTTCGCCTTTGCCATTTCCGGTCTTCGGTTGGCATCCGAAAAGCAGTTCGACCTCTTCGGCGCCTTCATCGTTGGTCTTGCCACAGCCGTTGGTGGTGGCACCATGCGCGATGTGATGATTGGTGTCAGTCCCTTCTGGATGACGCAGTGGATCTATCTTTTCATTGTTATGCTGGCCGTGCTCGCCTTTCTATTTCTGCACAAGTTCATCAGTGAGATTGCTCAGACGATCTTCCTGTTCGACACCATCGGCTTGGGCCTGTTCACTATTGTAGGAATTCAGAAGACCTATGATGCCGGCTTCCCGCTTTATGCCTGCATCATCATGGGTGTTTGCACGGGTGCAGCCGGCGGTGTGATTCGCGACATTCTCATCAATGAGGTTCCACTTATCTTCCGTCGCGACATTTATGCAATGGCGTGTCTTGTAGGAGGTTTGTTCTACACAGCCGCCATTCGATATGGCGCACCCACGATCATTGCTCAATCGGGATGCGCCTTGGTGGTGATTCTAATCCGTTTGTTTGCCGTCAAGTACCATTGGCAGCTGCCTCTGCTACACGCATATCGTTTCAATCGATTCAATGCGCAGAAGATGCATACCGGGTTCATTAAAAATAATAACCTCCACTGACGAAGAACTTGAACTTATCCGACACGTTGTTCCAATAGACCTTCGCTGTCAATGGACCGATAGGTGTCTTGTAGTTGTAACTGGCTTCAACACCCCAGTTCAATGCGTCGTGATTGAATGCGTACTTGATGTTGTTGGTATGTGACATCACATCGCCAGCAACCTTAATGTATTGGTTCCTGAAAATCATATACTGAACTTCTGTGCCAGCTACGCCCAGTCCGTCTTCACCGATCATCTCCTTGTCATACAGGCCGGCCATCGTTCTCTGTTGCCTGAAGTCCATCTCGTTCATGAATCCGCCCACGAAGTTGAACAAGGCAAATGGCTTGTCGGCACTCTCTTCCTTGAATATGGCACGCACAAACATGCGTGGTTGGAGCGTCAAACGATTCGAGAAAGGAAGAGCTGCCATCCAACGGAAACTAACAATTGGAAGCATCGTCTTGTCCTTATATGTCGCCATATTGTCGGTGATGAAGTCGGCATTCAATATCATCTGTTGTCCTCGAGTGGGGAAGTTCTGGCTGTTCAACGAATTGATCTCTCCCGAGAAATAATAAGAGAAATGCCGTTCCTTGTATCTGTCACTTGGCAGATATTCAACAAACTTTGGATCAACGAGAATATCCCGATAACCATAACTATTGAACGAAAGGCCGAAGAGGAATTGTATCGAACGCCATTCCTGCGTCAAATACAGATTGGCACCATTTTGACGCAATTCGCAGTCCACAGATTTCCTTTTGCCATACAGGTATCTCAAGTCATGGCGCCTGAACTTAAGGCTCATACCCAGTCGTTGTTTGCCAACGGTTTTCATGCTTATGTCGCCACTTATGTCAAAACGATCTCCCAGACGTGTCTGTAGTTTGAATAAAGTGGCGTGTTTGTGCGAAAGGACCCAGTTCAACCTTACCTTTACCGATGCAAATTCTGAATTGTCGAAACGTGCACCCAGATTGATTGAACTATACAACGAACCATCATTCACTTTGCTTAGTGAAGCATCGGGCGAATCCGTCCATGAGGTGCCACCCTTGCCAGCGTTTGCGAAGGAATATTCTCCCACGCGAATGCGCTTGGGCTCTTCCTTTAGATTAAGCGACTTGGCCAAAGAGTCAAGCGAAGCCTTCTTCAGTCCAACGTAATACTCTCCACGCTGCATAAGCGTATCGAGTGCCGTGGCTCCAAAGGATGCCGCACTATAACCGGTCACGTCGATGGGAATATAGACGTCAGAGTCTTCGATATTTTGTTTGTACTGTTCTCGGCTATACAGGTCAATGCAGTTCAAGAGCATATCGATGGCCGAATTGGTGAGTTGTTCGTTGGTCATATTCACAACAAGATCCACACCAATTACAATATCAGCTCCCAACTCCCTGGCAACATCCACGGGAAAATTATCTACCACGCCACCATCAACATATACTATCGAATCGATGGTAACAGGCGTGAACGCCGTGGGTATTGCCATTGAAGCACGAATGCAAGTTGGAAGATTTCCGCTGGTAAACACCTTTTTCTCGCCGTTGATGGCTTCAGTACCTACACAGGCAAAAGGCACGGGCATATCTTCGAAATGTAGCGTATCAGGCAGGAATCGGGTGATATCCTGGAAGAAGTGCATTACGTTGGTGCCACCAAGTATTCCTCCCAATCCTGTTGAAGAAAACTTTCGTGAGGGATCAAGCAGATAACGTAGCAGGTAGCTTTCGTTATCCTTCTTCATGCTCAATGTCTTTTCTATTTTGTAGTCGGGATTATCGGTGATGAGTTTTACCCAATCGGTGCCCTTGATGATCTGCTTCATCGTATCGGGCGAATACCCCGTGCAATAGAATCCTCCAATGATGGAGCCGATCGACGTGCCTACCACCAGGTCGATGGGGATGCCCGCATCCTCGATGGCTTTCAAGGCGGCAACATGCGCCACGCCCTTGGCTCCACCGCCCGCCAGCACGACAGCCACCGTGGGTCTGTCGTGTTTGGGCAAATTGTATTTCTCTATGGCCTTTGTCGGAACGAACTGGCCACAAAGGAATACAACCAGCAACAACAACGAAGAAAATCTATTTTTCATATTTTTCTATTGTTTTTTACTGGATTGCTTCAACGCGATTGATGAATTCTTCGCAGCGCTCGCAATATTCGTCCCAGTTCTCGTGAATCGAACGCGCATGGGCAGCACCAGGCACTATCCAAAGCTCCTTGTAGCCGTCCTTTTTTGCCTCATAGCATTTGAACACCATATCGGTGGGCACAAAGTCATCGGCATCTCCATGGATGAACAGCATTGGTTTCTTGCACTTGGCTACCTGTTTCACGGCATCGCTGCCCTTGAAGTCCCAGCCAAATCTGAAAAATGAGAACCAGTCGGCGATATTCAGGATAGGGAAGGAGGGCATGCCATAATCGGCCTTCAACTGATAGACAAGTTCGTCCCAGGTGGAACTGTATCCGCAATCCTCAATGAAGGCTTTAACACGCAGAGAATCGGCAAATTCCTCACCCGAAGTGAACATCGTAATGGCACCGCCCATCGAAAGGCCATGCACCACAATATCCTGCTTTGGCCAAAGCTGGTGCGCCAGCGGTATCCAGAGATTCTTTATGTCCAGTCGGTCGAGCCACCCGAAACGGATATGGTCGCCATCGCTCAGTCCGTGGTTGAAATGTTCGGGCACGATCACATCTCGTCCCAGCATCTCATAATGCATATAGAAATATCGCATCATTATGACAGCATTGTCGTCGTAACCGTGAAGCACGAGCGACGTTCCATTTGACAGGCTGTCGTGACGCAGAATCAGACCGTGACGTTTCGTGCCGTCATCTGCCAGAAGAAAGGTATCGCGCAGATTGCCCTTGGCTACCAGCGAATCGTGCCATATCTGCAATTCAGGATATTTGTTATAGACACGGGCATAGCAGCTATCCAACTGATGGCGACGGTCGCTCTCAGGTCTGACGGCTACATTCAACATATAGTGGCCGAAATACACGGCAATGCCACATATTATAATAATAACAATAATAACTGAACGAAGAAAGTCTTTCATTTTTGTCAATAAGATAAATCATTTTCGCTGCAAATATACACATTTTTTGCAAATAAAAAGAATTTTTCCTGAAATATTTTTGTTTTTATGGAAATTTATCGTAATTTTGCGGCCAAATATGGTTATGTTAAAGGTTTTTGTACCAACCAAAGAACTTTAATTGTTATTCGTTAATTGTTATTTTATAATGTTTAAGATCGTAAGCAAGAAAATGTTCAGCGAGAAGGTGGCCTGTTTTGAGGTCGAGGCTCCGCTGATTGCCCAAAGTCGTAAAGCCGGACATTTCGTCATTGTCCGTCTCGATGAGAAAGGCGAAAGAATTCCTCTTACCATTGCTGATGCTGACACCGAGAAGGGTACCATTACCCTCGTGGTTCAGGCCGTTGGAGCCAGCTCTACCCGTATCAATGCGTTGAACGTTGGTGATGAGTTGGCCGATGTTGTCGGTCCTCTCGGTCACGCTACTGACATTCAGAAGTTTGGCACCGTGATTTGTTGCGGCGGTGGTGTCGGCGTTGCTCCACTTCTTCCCATTGTGAAGGCTATGCACGAGGCTGGCAACCGTGTCATCGTGGTTTTGGCTGCCCGTACCAAGGATCTCATCATCCTCGAGGACGAGATGCGTGCCAACTCCGACGAGGTTCTCATCATGACCGACGACGGTTCCTATGGCCAGAAGGGCGTCATCACTGTGGGTGTTGAGCAGGTTATCCAGCGCGAACATGTCGACAAGTGTGTCTGCATCGGTCCTACAATCATGATGAAGTTTGTTGCTCTGCTCACCAAGAAGTACGAAGTGCCGACCATCGTCAGCCTCAATACCATCATGGTCGATGGAACGGGTATGTGCGGTGCTTGTCGTGTCACCGTAGGTGGAAAGACCAAGTTCGTTTGTGTCGATGGTCCCGAGTTCGATGCTGCCGAAGTGAACTTCGACGAGATGATGTCGCGTATGCGCGCCTATCGTGCCGAAGAGACTGAGGCAATGAATAACTTAATAAATGGTTAAGAAAGGTTCGAAATGTTAAGAAAGGTTCGAATGGTTGTTTGTCCTAACCCATCTTAACCTCTCTTTACCCCTCTTAACCCATCTTAACTTCTCTTAACCAAAGAATTAGATTATGACACTTGAAGAAATAAATGCTCTTCGCAATGAGCCATGGCGTGAAGAATTGCGCAAGTCAATGTCTCCAAAGGATCGTGGAGCCATCGAGCGCGTCAAGATGCCCGAATTGACTCCCGAATATCGTGTTACGACCTTTACCGAGGAAGTGCAGCAAGGTCTTAGCCGCGAGCAGGCTGTGCTCGAAGCAAAGCGTTGCCTCGACTGTGCTGATCCAAGCTGTATGAAAGGCTGTCCCGTTGGCATCAATATTCCAACATTCATCAAGAACATCGAACGCGAAAACTTCGACGAGGCCATCAAGACCATCAAGAAGACCAGCAGCCTTCCGGCAGTTTGTGGACGTGTCTGCCCACAGGAAAAGCAATGCGAAGGCGTGTGCATCAAGGTCAAGATGAAGCAGAAGCCCGTTGCCATCGGTTATCTCGAGCGTTTTGCTGCCGACTATGAGCGCGAATCGGGCCAGATGAAGGCTCCCGAGTGTGCTCCAAAGAATGGTATGAAGGTTTGCGCCGTTGGTTCCGGTCCTTCCAGCCTTGCTTTCGCTGCCGATATGGCAAAGTTCGGCTATGAGGTTACCGTCTTCGAGGCACTTCACGACATCGGCGGTGTGCTCAAGTATGGTATTCCCGAGTTCCGTCTGCCCAACAGCGTGGTCGAAGCCGAGATCAATACCCTCCGTGATATGGGCGTCAACTTCGTGCCCGATGTGATTGTCGGCAAGACCATTTCATACGACCAGATTCACGAGATGGGCTTCGATGGCATCTTCGTAGGTTCGGGTGCAGGTCTTCCTCGCTTTATGAACATCCCTGGTGAGAACCTCATCGGCGTGATGTCGTCCAACGAATACCTGACTCGTATCAACCTTATGGGTGCTGGTCGTGGCCAAGGCTATGACACTCCCGTGCTCAAGGGCAAGAATGTTGTCGTTTGTGGTGGTGGCAACACAGCCATGGACTCGGCTCGTACCGCCAAGCGTATGGGTGCCGAAACCGTTACGCTCGTCTATCGTCGTAGCGTCAACGAGCTTCCCGCCCGTGCCGAAGAGGTTCATCACGCTATGGAAGAGGGCATCGATTTCCACGTGCTCCACAATCCTATCGAATACATCGCCGACGAGAACGGACGTGTCAAGGAGGCTGTCCTCCAGGTAATGGAGTTGGGTGAGCCCGATGCTTCGGGTCGTCGTTCTCCTGTTCCGGTTGAGGGCAAGACCGAGACCATCCCTGCCGACCTCGTTATTGTGGCCATTGGCGTTTCGCCCAACCCGATCATCCCATCGGCTTTCAAGGGCCTCGAGATCTCTCGTCGCGGCACAATCGTCGTAGGCGAAGAGACCATGCAGAGCGCCGTGAGCGACGTTTTCGCTGGTGGTGACATTGTCCGTGGTGGCGCTACCGTCATCCTCGCCATGGGCGATGGTCGTCGTGCCGCAGGCAGCATGCACGAGTATCTCAGTAAGTAACACGTCGGCCTCTTCGGCCTCTCGTGCCCTTCGGCCTCTTCGGGCACTTTGGTCATTCGTGTTTCCGTTAGCAGCCGTGTATGGCTGCTAAAAATAACCCTCCCATTTAAACTTTCCTTATTTAGCCAGTCTAATTAAGGAAAGTTATTTTATCAATTCAATCATTTAAGATGCGTTTTACAAAGCACGTATTGTTGTTTTCCCTTTTGTCGATGTCCGTACTATCGACAGATGCTGCTATACTTAGAGGCAAGGTTGTAGATTCAAAAAATGTCCCGCTCGAGTTCGTTAATGTTTCTTTGCTCGATGCCAGTGGTAAACTGGTAGCGGGTGGTATTGTCGATCAAACCGGTCATTTCGAATTGCCCAATGTCAAGAACGGCAACTATAAGCTGAAAATCAGTTATGTCGGTTACGAGACCATCGAGAAGAACATCACCGTCAATGCCAAGGCCAATGATGCGCTCGTCCGTCTTTCAACTTTCAAGATGAACGACGACTCCGAGATTCTCGATGAAGTGAATGTGGTTGGTCAGAAGTCGTCTATGCGTCTCGAAATCGACAAGAAGGTATTCGACATCGGTTCGCAGGCATCGGCTGCCGGTCTTTCGGCAAGCGAAGCTCTCGAGACTATCCCTTCGGTCGAAGTTGATAGCGAAGGCACAATCTCCCTGCGCGGATCTACAAGTGTCACCGTCTGGATCAATGGCAAGGCGCAGGGACTTACCGCCGATAATCGCGGCGACATCCTCGAACAGATGCCCGCCGAAAGCATCGACCGCATTGAGGTCATCACCAATCCTTCGAGCAAATATAGCGCCGAAGGCTCCGCAGGTATCATCAACATCATCCTCAAGCGCGATCGCAAGGCAGGCTATTACGGTGGCGTTCAGCTCAACCTCAACAATCTGGGTGGTGGTCGCACGGGCGCAAACATCAATTACAGCAGCGGTCTGCTCGATGCCTATGCCAACATCGGTCTCAACCGTCGTGTCAACGAAGGAGGCAGCTATTCCGACCGTGACTACCTCGATGGCAGCGGCAATCGCTATGCCAATATGATCACCGAATCGGAAAACGATGGCAAGGGCAACAACCTTTTCAGCCGTGCCGGTGCCACCTGGCATTTCACCCGTCACGATGACCTCGGTTTCGGTGTGATGGCAATGTTCGGTTCCAACGAGAACGATACCGACTACGACTATACCAATGAGAACTTCCGCAACCCATCGCAGGGATATACCCGTACGCGTCACAACCACAGCGAAGGCAACAATCGTATGATTCATGCCGACATCAACTATCGGCACGAATGGAAGACCAATCATACGCTCGATGCACAGTTCGGTTACAGTACCTGGCGTGGCCCTGGCGATACCTACTTCGACCAGACCACTTATATGTATCAAGACCCCTTCAGTTCTACGCGTAATCCTGCTATCAGAAGCTACCAGAGCCAGCATCGAAAGATGCAGAACAACAGTTGGAGCCTCCAGATCGACTACGTGCAGCCCATCAACAAGATTTCCAAGCTCGAAGCAGGATACAAGGCCGATTGGCGTCGTGAAGATTCGCCCACACGAACCTGGAACGATGAAGCCCGCACCGTGGATGTCATCACCCTCTACAACCGCTTCATCTACAATATGGATGTACATGCCGCCTATGTCAACTATGCCGGCAAGATCACCAAGCGCCTAGGTTATCAGGTTGGTCTGCGCAACGAATACTGGAAGGTTCACACCGAGAGCACCAACTTCTATCAGGAGATACGCGAACGTCGTGAAGGCGAACCCAATCTGAAGCCTATCGACCCGCGCAATACCCACTTCAACAAGATCTTCCCCACAGCCTTCATCAGCTGGCAGATTACCGACCACGACGAAGTGCAATTCAACTACACACGTCGTATGCATCGTCCTTGGGGTGGTCAGCTCAATTCCTTTCAGAACATCTCCGACTCGACGTCCATCTCCTACGGTAATCCCGACCTGACGCCATCCTATACCAACGCGTTCGAAATCAACTATCTGCGCACTTGGGAAGAGCATACACTCAGCGTCAGCTCCTACTATCGTCCCACCAGCGACGTGACGCAGGGGCTCAGCTATATGGAGGACAATATCCGTTACAGCACCACGGTCAACATCGCCAAGGAAAGCAACAGCGGTATCGAGATTGTCTCAAAGAACAAGCTTTGGCACAAGGTTGATGTCACCACAACACTCAACGGCTACTATCACAAGCTCGACGGCGGCGACTTCACCACCACGCTCAATGGCAAGGAATACGGCATTCACATCGATGGAAGCGAAAACTTCTCGTGGAACGCCCGTATGCAGGTCCAGACCATCCTGCCAGGCAAGATTTCGCTTCAATGTCGTGGCAACTACAATGCCCCGAGCAAGATTTCCCAGGGCCGTCGCGAGAGCAGTTGGTCGTTCGATGCCAGCTTGAAGCGTCAGTTCTTCGATGGCAAGTTCACCGTTGCCCTCAATGGTCGCAACCTCTTCAATTCCCGCAAGTGGCGCACCACCACCGACTACCTTTCGCCCGAGATGGGCGGCTACCACCAGTACAGCAAGAACTGGCGTGGCAATCGCCGCATCATCCTCCAGCTCAGCTACACCTTCGGCAATATGCGCGCCAAGCGTGGTGACCGCGATCGCGGCGACCGCGAGGATGGCAACGAGCCACAGATGGAATACAATGGCGAAGGCGGCGGCGACGATTGATTTATCTAAGGGATGCTAAGGGATTCGTCCCTAAATATCCCTTAATATCCCCAAAAATCCCTAAATATCTTTTAAAATAATGGACAAACTAAGCTATTCACTCGGCCTGAGCATAGGCCAGCAACTTCGAGGACAGCTTTCGCAGGAAGGCATCCTCTCCGAACTGAATGCCGACGATTTCGCAACGGCTATCGCCGATATGGTTGCCGGACGCCCGTTCCGTGTCAATCCTTCCGAGGCACAGCAGGTTCTTAACAAGTTCTTCAACGACCAGCAGAGCAAGCAGGCGGCAGCAGCCTCCAAAGCTCGCGAAGCAGGGGAGAAGTTCCTTGCAGAAAATGCCAAGAAGCCCAATGTGGTTACCCTCCCCAGCGGTCTGCAATATGAGATCCTCAACGAAGGCGACGGCAAGAAGCCATCGGCAAAAGACACCGTCCGCTGCCACTATCACGGCACGCTGACCGATGGTACCGTCTTCGATTCCTCCGTTCAGCGTGGTGAGCCTGCCGAGTTCCCTCTCAACCAGGTTATCGCTGGTTGGACCGAAGGTGTCCAGCTTATGAAGGAAGGCGCCAAGTACCGTTTTTACATCCCCTACAACCTCGCCTATGGCGAACGTGGAGCCGGTGCTCAAATCCCTCCCTATTCCGCCCTCATCTTCGACGTCGAGCTCCTCAAGGTCCTCTAATCCTCCTCCTCGCCTTTTACATCGAACTCCTCTAGGACATTTATTAAGCCTTTAGTATTTACATTAATAAAGCGATATTATCAGGGATAACGGATAATATCGCTTTTTAACATCCTTTTTTCGAAATATATTTCTACAAATCGTTATTTATATTAAGATATCCATATGCTAGAAAAAAACATATGATTTATCAATATAGCTATATTATTATTTATGATTATTACTAAAGTATCCTCAACCTCAGGAAATGTAAAGAAAACCAATCGAACTTGGCATAAGTTTTAATACTGATGTTCTGATTCTCTATTTTTCCAATGTATTCTTTAAATCCGCTATAGTTGAAAATATTGCGCTAGTAGTAATCAATTTTGAAGAAAAATCACAAAAGATTTGGAGAACCCATCAAAACATCTTATCTTTGCAGCAGATATTTCGAAAATCGAATATAAAACTATTTAATATTTTTCATTATGAATCAAGGTTTGAATAATCAAGGGTCAATTACTGTCAATGGACATGTGTACACAGTAAGTAAGAGCGGAGAATCGGTGCTCGTTTCGTTTACCAATATTCCTTCTGATGCGAAGGAATTTGAGCAGGTTTATCGCGAATTGTTGGGCAGGAATGAATACACAGTACCTGCCCTCATCCCAATGGCGATGGAGATCTATGCCAGAAATCAGCAGGAAGGTGAGAAGTGCATCACCGTTTTATGCACTTTTACTGCCAAGGCTGAGATGATACGAATCATCAAGGATAAGTTCAGTCATCCCGATGATCCCTATTGCCAGCGATATCTTCCTGCTGCTTTGTTGCAGGGCGCTTCCAACAAGAACGCTTATACGCCCAATACCCCCTATACGGTTTGCATCGAACACTCGGTGAACAAGGATCAGGAAACGGAAATGTATAATGGCACTTACTATTTTCTGCAGATTATAGCCGACGGATGGGATACCCATCAGCGTGGCGTACAGGTGTTCAGGTCATTCGATAAGGAATTATTTCAGGTCTTCAGTTGTCCTGCTACCTATACACAATGCAAGCCAATCCGCGGCACATGGCCGGGACTGGCTTGATATGTAGGCAAACTGATATTAAGGTCGCAAAGCGACCATAGATTACATCCGTTCGGGCACCTCGATGCCGAGGAGGTCCATCGCGGTCTTGATGACGCGGGCGACGCAGGTGCTGAGGACGAGGCGGAACTGGCGCTTGCGGGCATCTTCTTCCTTGAGGATGGAGGTGTCGTGGTAGAACTGGTTGTACTCCTTGGCAAGGTCGTAGGTGTAGTTGGCAATGAGTGCAGGAGAGTAGTCGGCGCCGGCACGCTTTACGACCTGTTCGAAGTCGAGCAACTTCTGGATGATGGTCTGTTCCTTCTCTGAAATTTCAACCCCATCGAGTCCTTCGGATGTAAGGACCTCTGCTTCGGCCTTGCGGAGAACAGACTTGATGCGGGCGTGCGTATATTGAATGAAGGGGCCGGTGTTGCCGTTGAAGTCGATCGACTCGGCTGGGTTGAACACCATGTTGTTGACGGGATTGACCTTGAGGAGGAAGTATTTGAGCGCACCGAGTCCAATGATACGATAGACGTTCTGCTTCTCTTCGTCGCTCATATCGGCTAGACGCTCGGAACTTGCCTCACGTGCATCGTCGATCATAGCTGCCATTAGGTCGTCGGCATCGACGACAGTGCCTTCGCGGCTCTTCATCTTGCCGTTGGGCAGTTCGACCATACCATAGGAGAAGTGCACGAGGTCCTTGCCCCACTTGAAGCCGAGACGGTCGAGGAGGAGAGAGAGCACCTGGAAGTGATAGTTCTGCTCGTTGCCCACCACGTAGATCATCTTGTCGATGGGGTAGTCTTGATAGCGCAGTTTGGCGGTACCGATGTCCTGGGTCATATAGACCGAAGTGCCGTCCTTGCGAAGCAGGATCTTCTGGTCAAGGCCTTCCTTGGTGAAGTCGGCCCATACGGAGCCGTCGGCCTTGCGGAAGAAGAGGCCCTTCTCCAAACCTTCGAGTACAAGTTCCTTGCCTTCGAGGTAGGTGTTCGACTCGTAGTAGATCTTGTCGAAACCAACGCCCATCATCTTATAGGTTTCGTCGAAGCCTGCATATACCCACTCATTCATCTTGGCCCAAAGGGCACGTACTTCGGGATCGCCGGCCTCCCACTTGCGGAGCATCTCGCGTGCTTCCTGCATGAGTGTGGACTTCATTTCGGCTACACCCTTGCGAGCCTCGGCAGTTTTCTCGGGATCTTCAGGGAGTGTACCGTCGGGCAGCTGGTCCTTGAAGACGTGGATACCCTGTATTTCGGGGTCGTTGGCAAGTATATCTTGCAATTCGGCCTTATAGTGCTTGTCGAAGGCTACGTAGCAGTCGCCGATGAGGTGGTCACCTTTCTTTCCTGTGCTTTCGGGCGTGGCACCATCAAACCACTTCTGCCAAGCAAGCATTGACTTGCAGATGTGGATGCCACGGTCGTTGACAATGTTGGTCTTCACTACTTTATTGCCACAGGCAGCGATAATTTTCGAGAGTGACCAACCGAGCAGGATGTTGCGCAGATGACCTAGGTGAAGTGGCTTGTTGGTATTGGGCGACGAATATTCAATCATCACGAGAGGAGCATCGTCGCTGACGGGCTGGATGCCAAAGTTCGGGTTGGCATAGATACCCTGCAACTTCTCGACCCAAGAACCGGCATTAATTGAGAGATTGAGGAATCCCTTGATGACGTTGAACTTTGCTACGAGTGGCTCGTTGGCTACGAGCCATTCGCCGATGGCCTGTCCAAGCAGTTCGGGATTCTTGACGGGTGTCTGCTTCATGAAGGAGAACACCATGAGGGTGAGATGACCTTCAAACTCCTTGCGGGTGGGGCTCAACTGAACCTGCTTGTCGGCAAGTTCGATATCGTAGAGTGACTTAACGGCGGCCTTGATGCTGGCCGATAATTGCTGTTCGATTTCCATATACAGTTAAAATTTTGGCGCAAATATAGCGTTTTTTTTTGAGAAGAACACACATTTTAAATAAAAAAAGAGGCCTTATCAGTTTTTTTTATTATCTTTGCGCCCGAAAATAATAGTAAATATGACAGAAAACGAAGTTTTAGAAATACAAAAGCAGGTGGTCGATGTTTGCAAACTTGTCTATGACCCCGAGATACCTGTGAACATCTACGACCTTGGCCTTATCTACGGCATCGATGTCGAGGATGGCGGGCACGTACACATCAAAATGACGTTGACGGCGCCTACTTGTCCCGAGGGTGACTTCTTGATGGAGGACCTGAGGATGAAGGTGGAGGGCCTTCGCGAGGTGTCGTCGTGCGATGTCGAACTGGTCTTTGAGCCTGAGTGGAACCAAGATATGATCACTGAAGAGGCGAAGCTCGAATTAGGTATGCTCTAATGGGAAAGATCTATTTCATCAGTGATTGCCATCTTGGCGCCGGAACGCTTGAGAATCCGTTGGAATACGAGCGAAGAGTAGTGCGTTTCCTCGAATCTATTGAGGACGACTGCGAGGAGCTCTTCTTGATGGGCGACATCATCGACTATTGGTTCGAGTTCAAGTATGTGGTGCCTCGTGGCTTCACACGCTTCTTGGGCAAACTGGCGATGATGGCCGACAAGGGTGTCAAGATACATTGGTTCACCGGCAATCACGACATTTGGATCTTCGACTATCTTCCTAATGAAATCGGCTGTACACTGCATACGGGCCCCGAGGTCGTGAATCGCCATGGACGGAAGCTCTATTTGGCACATGGTGACGGCCTTGGCGAGGACTCGAAGATGCTGCAGTTTATGACGGGCTTTTTTCACAGTCGCATATGCCAGAAGATGTACCGTTGGATACATCCAGACCTTTCGACCGCATTTGCACACTGGTGGAGCCGCAAGAGCCGCCTTTCGGGCAACGAGTTTCCTGATTATTTGGGCGAAGACCGCGAGCACTTGGTTCAGTTCGCGAAGAAGAAGATCGGTGAGGGTTTCGAGCCCGATTATTTCATCTTTGGACATCGTCACATTATGCTCGACATCATGCTGAGCCGAAAGAGCCGAATGATGATCCTGGGTGACTGGATTACGCATTTCTCCTATGCTGTGATGGACGAGGAGGGCGAGATGATGCTCGACCAGTTTGAATATGGCGACGTCGAGGAGGAGACCCGTGACGGGGTAAGTATCGCGATTTTCTGATCTTTTTCACAGTCTCTTTATCACGAAATAGAATGAATGCAATGATATTTGCGGCAGGTCTGGGAACAAGGCTGCGACCGCTGACCAATGACCGACCAAAAGCGCTGGTCGAAGTGAACGGCAAAACCCTGCTGGAACATAACATCGTGAAACTAAAAGAGGCAGGATTTGACCGAATTGTGGTCAACATCCACCACTTTGGCGAGCAGATCATCGAATTCCTCAAGTCCCACGATAATTTTGGTATTGACATTCGGGTGAGCGACGAACGCCATCAGTTGCTCGACACTGGTGGCGGCATCAAGCACGCTATCCCCCTTTTCGACCAGACACAACCCATCTTGATCCACAACGTCGATATCATTTCGGACATCGATCTGCGTAATCTTTATGTCAAGCATCTCGACAATGCCAGTATGCACGATGGAGCAAGTCCCTCCGGAGCAACACTTGCCGTGCATCAGCGCAAGACTTCACGCTACCTTCAGTTTACCGACGATATGCGTCTCTGTGGTTGGACCAACGTCAAGACTGGTGAGGTGAAGGGCGAACTTGGAGAGGCATTTGCTTTTGCTGGTATCCACGTGGTGAATCCAAGTCTACTGCCTTATCTGCTGGCACAGGATGCCGATGTTTTCTCAATCATCGACTTCTACCTGAAGGTCTGCAACGAGATCGCGATAGCTGGCTCCGATGTCACAGGCCGTGAATGGGTCGATTGCGGAAAGCCCGAAGCTTTGGCCAAAGCTTCTCAACTGACAAGAAATAAACTGAAAAAATTAATATGAATC
>CACXTQ010000060.1:0-20041 GCA_902770595.1 uncultured Bacteroidales bacterium
CTGCGACCTTGGCAACAGTCTTGAGCAGTTCGACGAATAGGTTGCGCCGACATGTTCGGCGGCAATCACGTCTGACTCGCTCTTCGAGCTCGTCATCAGCCCCGCCGCAGGAGGCTTGTCGTCCAACTCGTCCTTCTTCCTCCGTGGGCGCGGAGGGCACGGATTCTCTTCCGGTGGTGTCACGAGGCGTAGCATCCACAGTATCCTGAGGAATACTTTTGCAATCTTTTTCCATTCCATAACTAAGTTTTTAATGTCACACAGAAATTCCACTGAAATCACAGATTTTTGTTAGGCCACATTCGCGACGCATTATCAGTGTCTATCCGTGAAATCATTTAGACCTTTGTTTAGAACGAAACCTCGTCGCCATTTACGACGCCGCTGTCAGAGGGCTTGTTCGGGTCGGAGGTGTTGCCTCCTTCGGAGGGGTTCGAAGGGTTCGAGGGGTTCGAAGGGTTCGAAGGGTTGTTCGACCCACCATTGTCCTGAGAGTCCCCAGAGTCCGTAGAGCCTGAGCCACCGCCGACCCACCATTGTCCTGAGAGTCCCCAGAGTCCGTAGAGCCTGAGCCACCGCCTGAGCCCGACCCACCATTATCTGTGGGTTCTGTGTGCCCTTCATCGGAGCCATTGCCCGACCCACTGTCATCTGTGGAATCTGAGGAATCTGTGTGACCTTCACCACCTTCGCCCTCTTCATCGTCTGTGCCATTGTTGGTGCGCTGGTTGTAGCGCTTCTTGGCGTCAGCAAGCAGGACGTTGAGCACACCGATGAATGCCTGGCAAGCGGTGGCCTTCTCGGCATTTGCCGTCTCGGTCGAGTTGGCAAGGTACTGGGTGACGAAGCACACCTGCTGATAGAGCGCGTACATCTCCTGACGGAGCTTGACGGTCAGACCCGTGTCGCCTTCGGCACGTTCAGTGGCACGCGAGTTGTAGGCTGCAATGAATGCGTTGTTGGCGTCCTCCAGCGCAGTCATGTCGTCGAGTTTGTCGTTGAGGTCGAAGATGAAGCCACGCAGGATGGCACTCTCCTCCTGGTAAGGCAGCTGGGGCACCTTCGAGGTGTACTTCGAGAGCAGATGTGCCTTCACCACATCCTTGACGGCCTTGATGGCAGGATTGTCCTCGGCGACATCGACCATCATAAGACGCAGGCGGATGCGCTTGTAGGTCTGGTCGCGCTTGTCGTCAGCATTGAGCATGGCGGCGGTGAACTCCGAACCGGAGGTCGTATAGACCTGGTCGATGAGCTTCTGCAGGGTGGTGCCGAAGTTGGGAAGGACTTCAACGAGGCCGAGCTTCGTCGGGTCGTTGGTGGTGATGGCCTTCTGGATGTTGATCATGAGGCCGGTGAACTCAGCATTGTTGAGTTTGGAAATTGAGAAAGTGTTAATTGTAAACATAAAAGTTAGGGTTTAGGTTAATACTAGGTGTCGCGAAGGTTATGCGCATTATCTTTTCGACGGTGCAAAGGTACGCACAATCCGTGGCACATTCGCCAAAAAATGCCCTCGAACATGCGAATTTAACAAAAGTTTTGATAATGTGTTGTCATTTACTACTCCAAAAAACAGCAATTTTACGGTGAGCGAATACCAAGAAAAGTCATACGAACCCGTGAGCAACTACCTGGAATCGTCCGCCTCAAGCATCTTCACCGCTACCCTCCTTAAGGGTATCCGTCTGGGCCTCCTCCCGAAAGAAAAGTACGACAACGGAACATGGACCCTCATCGACGACTGCGCCAAAAAATTTAATAAATTGAATTTATTGAAAATTTTTTTGTTTAATCGCAGAAAATCGCCATCGCGCGTAATATTTAATATAAATAAATATATATAATATTTAATATTTAAAAAAATTATACTTTAAAACTCCCCCCCCTTGAAATTTATTGTCCCCCACGAAAAAAAATATTAAATATTAAATAAATTCAATTTTTTGCGAATTGCCCACGAAATATTTGGTGGTGTCGAAGAAATGCTGTATCTTTGCGGCGTTAATGGCCTTATCATCGCGCCAACACATACACAACCCCCGCCAACAAACACATATAGCCCCAACTTGCTATGCCACAAGACAGACCCGTCCCACAATACCCATCCCACCGTCCGCGCTACAAGGGCCACGACTACTACGAGCGCGGCATTTACCTCATCACCATCGTCATCGCCCATCGCGATCCCCTCTTCGGCTCCCTCAATATGGACCCCGTCCATCCCGCAGTGGACCTCACCCCGCTGGGCAGGGCGGTGGAGGAAGAGTGGGTAGCCACTCCCTCCATACAGGCCGAGCACGGCCGCAGCGTAAAGAACCTGGGGCATATCGTGATGCCCGACCATTTCCATGGTGTCCTCTTTGTAGAGGAGCGCATGGACATCAGTGTGGGCCGCATCATCCGCGGCTTCAAGGTGGCGTGCACCCAGCGTTGGCGTTTGTTGACGGGTCAACCAAGCCCGTTGCAGGGTCAACCAAGCTTGGTTGACACACCAACAGAAGGGGACAACGGGGCGCCGAACCAAGGGAACAACGAGGCGCCGAACGGAGGGCTGGCGTGGGACCTAACACCCGACGGCCGCCCCCTCAGCTCCATGTCCCGCGCGCAACGCGCGCGCTACTATGCCTCCCTCCCTCGCAACCAGCAGCCGCTGTTCGATGATAACTACGACGACTCGGTGCTGTACGCACCGAACCAGCTGGAGGCCATGCTGGCGTATGTGCATGACAACCCGCGGCGGGCCATCCTGAAGGCGCGCGTGCCGCAGTTCATGCAGAGCTGCCTGTGCCTCACCATCGGTGGCGTGCGCTACTCGGCCTTCGGCAACTTCCTCCTGCTGCGCAGGCCGCTCAAGGCGCAGGTGTTCTGCCATCGTATGGCACGCATGGGGCAGCTCACCCTCGAAGAGCGCCTCGCGAATGGCTACACAGCCCTCCCTTATCCACCCGACATGCGCAGCAAGGTCCGTTACATCGACACCCTGGCATGGCAGAGCGATCGCGAGGCCTGGATCAAGGCCGCCCAGAACGACACCGTCCTCGTCACCCCCGGCATCTCCCCCGGCGAGCGCGACATGAAGAACATCGCCATCAACTGCCGCCTCCCCCTCATCCATCTCCAGAAGGAACCCATCACCAAAAAGCCCGAGGGCGAGCGCTTCTTCGCCTGTGCCGAAGGCTCCCTCCTCATCCTCGCCCCTTGGCCGGAGGATCTTGACGCCATGCCTTCGCAACTCGATGCCTCCCATCGCCTCTCAAACCCCTCAAACCCAACAATACCCTCTGATTACGACCGTTTCCACAACATGAACCTCCTCGCCGAGCAGATCTGCGCGATGGATGTCGCCCGCACCGAGCTGTCGTTTAGGGTGATTGGGGAGTGAAAAAGGCTAACGATGCGAATCATTCGCAAAAAACCTCCAAAAAATTTGGAGAATTTGCAGAAATGCTGTATCTTTGCGGCTGGAAAATGGTTCCTAATTTTTTCAATATGAAATTTTTCTAACTTATGAGGCAAGCCCACCTGTGAAGGTCGGCTTGCTTTTTTTCGTCCATTACCGAAGAAAAAGCTTCTAAAATTTGGAATAAAGCAAAGAATGGCTTATCTTTGCGGCGTTAATTAAATCATACCATCATGCAGGATAGCAAGCAGAAGATAGCGGCAAAGGCGTTTGCTGAGAAGTGGAAGGATCGTGGATACGAGAAGGGTGAGAGCCAGACGTTCTGGCTCGAATTGCTCCACAATGTGCTTGGAGTGGAAAATCCTTACGACATCATCACTTTCGAGAACCAGGTGCAGCTCTCTCACACCTCGTTCATCGATGCCTATATCATCCCCACCAAGGTTCTCATCGAACAGAAATCCATCGACAAGGACCTGCGCAAGCCCGTCCCACAGTCCGATGGCACGCTGCTCACACCCTTCCAGCAGGCCAAGCGCTATGCTGCCGAAATGCCTTACTCGAAGCGTCCACGTTGGGTGGTGGTCTGCAACTTCCGTTCGTTCCTCATCTACGACATGGAGCAACCCAATGGTGAACCTGAGGAGTTGTTGCTCGAAAACCTCGAACGCGAAGCCTATCGCCTGCAGTTCCTCGTCGATGAACGGAGCGAGCACCTACGTCGTGAGATGCAGGTGTCGATGCAGGCAGGCGAAATCGTGGGGCGCATCTACGAAGCCCTGCTCAAGCAGTACGACGATGCTTCGCCCGAAGCCCTGCGTTGGCTCAACATCCTCTGCGTGCGCATCGTCTTCTGCCTCTATGCCGAGGATGCGGGCATCTTTGCGCGTGACCAGTTCCACAACTACCTGGCGAAGTTCGATGCCGAGAGTATGCGAATGGCTCTTTTCCAGCTCTTCGACACGCTGAACAAACCTATCGACCGACGTAGCAAATTCCTACGTGACGACCTGAAAGCCTTCCCCTACACCAATGGCGGCCTCTTCACCGAAGAGATCGAGATACCGCAGTTCACCGACGAACTGCGCGAAACCTTGTTGCAGAATGCTGCGCTTGACTTCGACTGGAGCGAGATCTCGCCAACCATCTTCGGCGCGGTGTTCGAATCAACACTCAATCCCGAAACACGTCGCTCGGGAGGCATGCACTACACTTCCATCGAGAACATTCACAAGGTCATCGACCCGCTCTTCCTCAACGATTTGCGCCATGAATACGAAGCTGCGCTCGAAGAGAAGATTGAGCGCCAACGTGCCCGTCGCCTCGATGCCCTGCAGGACAAACTCGCTTCGCTGACGTTCTTTGACCCAGCGTGCGGATCGGGCAACTTCCTCACCGAAACCTATCTGAGCTTGCGTCGATTGGAGAACGACATCATTCGCGAACGTCATCACGGACAGATGATGTTGGGCGAATTCAGCAATCCCATCAAGGTCAGCATCAACCAGTTCTATGGCATCGAAATCAACGACTTCGCAGTCACCGTAGCCACTACCGCGCTATGGATCAGCGAGGCGCAGATGCTCTCCATGACCGAACGCATCATCCACCAGGACATTGATTTCCTCCCCCTCAAGACCTACTCGAACATCGTCGAAGGCAACGCCCTCCGCATCGATTGGGAAAGTGTCGTGCCCAAAGAAAAGCTGGATTATATCATTGGTAATCCGCCGTTTGTGGGGGCAAGACTAATGAGCGAAAGCCAGAAGCAGGACGTATTGGACATCTTTGGTGCAAAGTGGAAGAATGTCGGCAACATGGATTATGTCTGCTGCTGGTATAAGAAAGCAGCTGAAATAATGAAATCGGCACCAAGAGCAAGAGCCGCACTCGTTTCGACCAATTCCATCTGTCAAGGTGAACAAGTGGCCAACTTGTGGCAACCACTCTTTGCTGATGGCATTCGCATCAACTTTGCACATCGCACATTCCGTTGGGATAGCGAAGCAAGTTTGAAAGCACACGTCCATTGCGTGATTGTTGGGTTCAGCTATCAGCAGATTAAGCCTTGTGTGCTCTTTGATGGAGAACGAAGTGCGATTGCTAACAACATCAATGCCTATCTGACAGACGCACCGGATGTGTTTGTAGGAAGTAGGCAAAAGCCTCTTAGTGAAGTCCCTGAAATAGGAATCGGAAATTTGCCGATAGATGGTGGTAATTATCTCTTTGAAAAAGAAGAGATGAATGAATTTATCAAAAATGAGCCCCAATCGGCAAAATACTTCCATCCATGGTATGGTTCGGTGGAATTCTTGCATCAGAAACCACGTTATTGTCTTTGGTTAGGTAAATGTAGTCCCGCAGAATTAAGACAGATGCCTCATTGTCTTCGAAGGGTTGAAGCAGTGCGAAAACTGCGTCAAGAAAGTAATCGTGCTGCTACGCGCAAATTGGCTGATATCCCTACTCGATTCAGCACCGAGAATATGCCCAAGGGAAATTTCATCATCGTTCCCAAAGTTTCCAGTGAACGTCGTCGTTATGTCCCCATGGGCTTTATGACTCCCGATATGATGGCAAGTGACCTTGTTTTTCTAATCCCCGATGCCACCCTATACCACTTCGGCATCCTCGAATCAAATGTCCACATGGCATGGATGCGTGCAGTTTGCGGACGCTTGGAGATGCGCTATCGTTACTCCAAGGATGTCGTCTATAACAACTTCCCCTGGCCGGAAGTCGCGTCACAAAGTGGCGCAACTTCTACAAATTATCCAACCCCAGAGCAGAAGGCAAGGATTGAGCAGACAGCACAAGCCATCCTCGACGCCCGCGCCCTTTATCCCGACAGTTCCTTGGCTGACCTCTACGACGAAGTGACCATGCCCCCCGAATTGCGCCGTGCCCATCAGGACAACGACCGCGCCGTCATGGCCGCCTACGGCTTCCCCATCAAAGGTTTCACCGAATCCGATTGCGTCGCCCGCCTCTTCGAGATGTATCAGGGGCTGACGAAGTGAGAAGGAAGGAAAAGTGGGCAAATATTTGGATATGTCGTAAAAAAGGCGTATTTTTGCGACAGTAAACAACCTGAATGACGCATTCTACCGAAATAAAACAATAAAAATATGAAATCTCAAGTAGCACTTATTTTTGAGGCGAAAATGGGGAATGGTTTTTTCGAAAATGACACTAGTCTCACCTCGATAAAGATTCCCGATGGAGTTACTGAGATAGGGGAACATGCCTTCGAAGGCTGCACCAACCTCACCTCGATAGAGATACCTAATAGTGTTACGGTAATAGGTGATAGCGCCTTCAAAGGCTGTGCCAGTCTCACCTCGATAAGGATTCCTGATGGTGTGACTGAGATTGGAGATTGGGCCTACTGTGGCTGTACTAGTCTCACCTCGATAGAGATTCCTGCAAGTGTGACTAAAATATGGACAGGAGCTTTTTCCTATTGTACTAAATTACAATTTATCGTTGTTGATGAAAATAACAAAGCCTATTGTTCAAAGGATAATGTTCTATACTCGAAGGATATGTCAATTCTGATTGCTGCCTTAGGAGTTAGGGACTCTATAATTATTCCTGATAGTGTAACTAAGATTGGATCAGGCGCCTTCTCAGGTTGTGCCAGTCTCACATCGATTGAGATTCCTGATGGAGTAACGGAGATAGGGTTTATGGCATTCCAAGGCTGTACGAGCCTCATATCAATAGAAATACCTAATGGAGTGACTAAGATAATGGATTATGCCTTCGAGGGTTGCACCAGCCTCACTTCGATAAAGTTGCCTGACGATTTGACCGTGATAAGGTATTGGGCTTTTTCAGGCTGTTCCAGCCTCACCTCAATTAGGATTCCAGACGGTGTGACTAAGATTGGGGAAAATGCATTCGGTGGCTGCTCCCGCCTTACCTCAATAGAGATTCCAGACAGTGTGACAGAGATTGGAGATAGTGCCTTTTCTGGCTGTTCCAGCCTCACTACGATAGTGATTCCTTGCAATATAACCAAGATAGGAGATAGTGCCTTCTATCGCTGCTCCGAATTATTGAATATTGTTGTTGCTGAAAATAACACCGTTTATTGTTCAAGAGATGGAGTCCTTTATTCAAGGGATATGTCAACACTGATAGCTGTCCCTGAAGGAAAAGAATCAATAGTTATTCCTGATAGTGTGACTGAGATTGGGCATAATGCCTTCTGGGGCTGCACCAGCCTCACTTCGATAAAGATTCCTGACAGCGTGACTGTGATTGAGGGCGGTGCTTTCTACGAATGCACGAAACTTACCTCGATAAATATTCCCAATAGTGTGGCAGAGATTGGAGGTAGTGCTTTTAATGGTTGTAAGAGTCTCGCCTATGTAGAGATTCCTGACAGTGTGACTGAAATCGGAGGACGTGCTTTCGAGGGCTGCACAAGCCTCACATCGATAGTTATTCCTGATAGTGTGACTGAGATTGGGTATGGCGTCTTCTATGGCTGCACCAGCCTCACTTCGATAGTGATTCCTGACAAAGTGACTAAGATATGGGATAGTGCCTTCGAAGGCTGCTCCAGTCTCTCTTCAATAAAAATCCCTTGTGGCGTTATTGAGATAGAGAGAGATGTTTTCCGTAACTGCACGAGCCTCATCTCAATAGAGATACCTGACGATGTGACTATTATAGGGGATAGCGCCTTCAAAGGCTGTACCAACCTCACCTCAATAAGAATTCCTAAAAGTTTAAGATGTATAGGGAGATGTGCCTTCTCAGGCTGCACGAGCCTCACCTCAATAGAGATTCCAGCTTGGACATTGATAGGGCAGAATGCCTTCTGGGGCTGCATCAACCTCCAAAGTGATGATATGAGATTGAATAGAGAAGTTAGTTATGAAGGTTTAGAGGACAATTATTATCATTCAGAGGACAGCTATTATGATGATCGAACTTTTGATAGCTATCATGGCTCTTATGCTCAAGATGTCGAAGGTTGGAGTGACCAAGATATCGATGATGTGCTCGATGGTGATCCTGACGCATATTGGAATATTGATTAAATAGAGTTTTTCTTGTCCTCAAGAAGAAATGTTCAGTCCCATTAAACGAGGCTGAACATCTTGCATTATGGGCTTTCTATAAAGATGATTTACTTCCCATATCCACTTGCAATCCCCTCAACCTCCTCTATGATCCTCATTCGGAAGTCCTCGGGGGCGAGGACGGAGAGCTTGCGGCCATGGCTGAGGATGGCGTACATGAGGTCGTCGGTGGGATAGCAGCGGAGGGTGAAGAGCGTGGGGTCGGAAGGGTCCTGGCGCTGCGAGGCGTGGAGGGGCTTGGTGAGGAGGTAGTTGACCTCGGTGCCTGTGGCGCGCAGACGGATGAGGGGCACCTCGCCTGTGCCGGTGTAGATGCCGAAACAGTTGGCGAAGAACTCGGCAGCGTCGAAGTCCTTGGGCGGGGTGAACGGATCGTCAGGGAGCAGCGTCATGGCTCCCTCGAAGCGGTCGAGGGCGAAGGTCTTGAGCTGGTGCTCGTCGTTCTTCTGGGCAAGGAGGTACCAGCGGCCTTCGTAGAACTTGAGGGCGTAGGGGCGCAGATGGCAGTCGTAGGCCTCGGCATCGAAGCGATGGTAGGTGGCGTGGAGGCAGCAATGGCTGTGAAGGGCATCGACGATGGTCTTGTAGTACTGCATGCCCTGGGGCGCAGCCTCGATGAGGACGCGGTCGCGCACGTCCTGCGCCTCGTAGATGAGCTGGCCGATGGAGAAGCTCGAGATGAGCCAGTCGGTGAGGTGCGCCTTGTCGTCGTCCATGGTCTCGATGTACCATCGGTAGCCGTTCCTGCGGTTGCAGGAGATGATGACGCCGAGGATGTCCTGGATGGAGTTGAGTCGGTCGTGGAAGGTGCGTTTGGGCAGGGGTGCGCCGTCGCTGAGGGCGGTTTCCTGCTGCCAGTATTGGTCGATCTGGTCGAAGGTCAGCTCGCGATGCTCCTTGAGCAGGCTGACGAACCAGAGGCAGCTGCGCAGCTTGTGATTCTCTACTATTGTTGACATTTGCTATGTTGTTATCAAGAATTTGCGAATTTGAGAATTATTCTAAGAAGACGAAAAATAGATTTATGAAGATGGTGCTGCTCGATAGCAGCACTGATGGATAGGCTGTAATCGCCACCTGAAAGCGAGCTTTCATCTGTCGTTTCCATCCAATCCATCACCCCTTTGGGGCTACATCTTCATAAATCAAAATCGCTCCGCAGGAAAATCTTAAAAATACATCTGTAACAATCTTTTATGGATAAAATTCTGTGCAAAGTTTATAACCTTCGGTTAGAAATCAAGGAGGAAATCAAAATGTGGAAATAACCGCTTGACCCTACAAATCCTTGACCAGAATATATTTCCCCCTAAGATTTCCTCAAAGATTTCTTGCGTAAGCAATAATATTGAATGTGAATAAAGGCCAAACAAGTATTTTTAAGTATATTTCTGTGAAACGATTTTAAGACATTAGGATATGACCCCAAAGGGGTGCTGGGTGGCTTAGAGCAGGCAGACAGGAGCTTGCTCATGGCTGACAGTCCTAAGGCAAGCAGCAGATGCGTCATCGGACGCATCTTATCCTAATGGCTCATTTTTCATCTTTTTATTAAATGAATTGGCCTTGCAAAGATAAGTAATTTTGTGGAAAGATGGTGAAAAAACGAAATTTTTTAAAGATTTTTACAACTTATGCACCCTTTTCGCATAAGTTGCGCCTATCTTTGCATCGCGAAAACAAAATCGCACATACAATCATTAACAAAAAATATAGAGATTATGACAAAGCAAGCAAACACAACGAACGTGAACATGCCAGAAGGCCGCATGGATGCCGTGAAGCAGGCCATGGCCAAGATCGAGAAGTCGTACGGCAAGGGAGCCATCATGATGATGGGAGAGAACAAGCACGAGAAGGTAGAGGTGATCTCGTCGGGGTCGGTGGGACTCGACCACGCGCTGGGCGTGGGAGGCTATCCGCGCGGACGCATCGTGGAGATCTACGGCACGGAGTCGTCGGGCAAGACCACACTGGCCATCACCGCCATCGCCGAGGCGCAGAAGCAGGGAGGCATCGCAGCCTTCATCGACGCCGAACACTCGTTCGACCGCTTCTATGCCGAGAAGCTGGGCGTGGATACGACGCACCTGCTCATCGCCCAGCCCGATAACGGCGAACAGGCGCTGGAGATAGCCGAGCAGCTGATACGTTCGGCAGCCATCGACATCATCGTCATCGACTCGGTGGCAGCACTCACCCCGAAGGCAGAGATCGAGGGCGAGATGGGCGACAACAAGGTGGGCCTGCAGGCTCGCCTGATGAGCCAGGCGCTGCGCAAGCTGTCGGGCGCCATCAGCCAGACCAACACGTGCTGCATCTTCATCAACCAGCTGCGCCAGAAGATCGGCGTGATGTTCGGTCCATCCGAGATCACCACGGGCGGCCTCGCGCTGAAGTACTACGCCTCGGTACGCCTCGACGTGCGCCGACTGACGTCGCTGAAGGATGGCGAACATGTGCTGGGTAACCGCGTGAGTGTCAAGGTGGTGAAGAACAAGGTGGCGCCTCCGTTCCTCAAGACCGAGTTCGACCTGATCTTCGGCGTGGGCATCGACCGTATGGCCGAGGTGCTCGACCTGGCGCTCGAGGGTGACATCATCAAGAAGAGCGGCTCGTTCTATCGCTACGACGGCAGTCCGTTGGCGCAGGGACGTTCGGCTACGATCCAGATGCTGCGCGACACGCCCGAGCTGGCTGAGGAGATCGAGGCACGTGTGCGGAACATCGGGGTAGTCATCCCGGCGACGGGAGAGAGTGAGGAGGAGAATACGCCGTTTGATCCCGATTGATCAAGAATGATAGAAATATGAAAAAAAAGCTTTGGGGTTGTTTAGGACTTCGTCCTTATGCTGCGCTATATCGTCAGCCATCTGCGAGAGCGAGCTCTCTCATCTGACTGCCAATATACCTCAGCGACCATCTTCGATGGCCTAAACAACCTCAAAGAGAAAAAGTCCTCCTTTTGGAGGAAGAAAAAAGCCTGCGGCAGAAAAACTATCCAGATTCCGATTTTATTTTTCAAGAATTTGAGAATTAGAGAATTGCTTTACTCTACGGATTTACGCGGATTCAACGGATTTCTGGATAGCTGGAACTAATAGATAATCTGGTTAATCTGATTAATCCGTAGCGTCTCTTACGTCTTGCATTGGGCCTGGATAGTATTCTGCGATAGCTTTTTTCTAGCTCCTGAAAGGAGGTCTTTTTCTCTTCGAAGGTGTTGGCACATCGCAGATGTGCGCTGCAAAGGGTGGTATGCAGATGGGGATGCTTGCATACACAGATGCAGACAACTCTATGCAGCACTGGGCGCAGCCCCAACACCTTTGAAGTTTTTTTTGATATAATTGTCTGTACAATTTGCTAATTATTGACAGTTACCTTTATTGAGATATGAAGATTGAAGTGAAACGATATGAGGGACCGTGGCCTGAGGGGGCACGGATCCTGGAGCCTGGGGATGAGGTGCTGCTGGCCACTGGAGCCATCGGAGCGGGACCATTCACAGGTGTGGTGGAAGGTCTTGAGAAGGTTGCGCTCGGGTCGCTGTTGGGTACCATGGGCACCCTGGTGACGATACCCGTGGATGGTGACTCAATGTCGGGTGCAGGCATCCTCGACGGCGATATTGCTGTGTTGGACATCGACGTGTCGCGTGTGCAGAACGGCGACTGCGTGGCAGTGAAGTACGACGGCGGGTTCTCGCTGAAGTATATCCGTCAGGACGAGGAGGCCACCTGGCTCATCCCCGACAACCCGAACCTAAAACCGATGAAGTTCGTGGCGCCCGAGAAGCCCGAGATCTGCGGCATCTGTATCGCCGCCTTTTCGCAACGCCCGAGGCTGAGTCAGGACCGTTTTGCGCGCATCAGGAGCAGCGCCTTGGGCGTCGATGTGTTCGGCAACAAGGAGTGCTCCGGCACCAGCATTCGAATGATGGAATGTGGCAAGGAGATGCAGCGACGTATGGCCTTCCGCAAGAGCCTGGTGGAACTCTTCAACCGCAAGGGGACCAATGGCAAGCCGCTTTTCACGAAGAAGGTGCAGTGGGTGGCCATCTTCCGCGTCGCCATCGAGCGGGGCTTTGCCTTCGAACAGGACTACGCGGGCTTCGAGAATTACCTGAAGTTCATCGAGCTCACCGACCTGCCTGTGCCTTACGACAAGGATGTAGTGCGCAAGAACGATTTAGGCGTGTATCATATGCCCATCGGCGAGTGGACGGCCGAACACTATCTCGAGCGCAACATGGCGAAGACCACCAACCCCTTCTTAGCGATGAGCGACGTCGCCAACACCTTCCTCGAAATCCTTGACAGGAATTTGAACTGATTCGCAAAAAAGTCCGCGAAAAAGTCCGCGAAAAAATCCGTTTGTCCGCGAAAAAATCCGCGAAAAATTCCGTTTGTCCGCGCTTTTGTCCTATCTGACAATTTTTGTTGGATAGGACTTTTTTTGTTCCTATCTTTGCATCGCCGAAACAGAAGATGGGCCCTCTTCGTGGATTGGCATTATGTTTTACCCTTTAATAATGTATAAGGAAATGACTGAAAAGATATACGGCAAGTTCACCCAGAAGGGCATTGTCACCGAGGTGAAGCCGAGTGCGGACGAGGAGCCGCGGATGATGCGACAGATGTCCTTTCTGCCCGAGGGGCTGAAGAACGAGTCGACTGTGCTGGTTGATAAGGACGAGGCTGTGGGCATCGTGCTCGATGTACGGATGTGGATCGAAGTGCGGAAGGCTGGCGAAGTCTGGTTCGTGGAGAGCTTCGGGTACGATATTAATATTAATAATGAATAAAGCTTTTTAGATATGGAAAAGACAAATGGTACGATAGTGGATGTAAAAACATTCCAACATCCGAATTTCGGAAATGTACGCACGGTGATGGACAAGGCGAATGACAAAGTCTTGTTCTGTGGAAAAGACGTTGCAACGGCACTTGGCTACAAGGACCCGGCACAAGCCATCAGAGACTTTTGCAAAGGGGTTGTTATTTTAACCACCCCCTCGAAAGGAGGACCTCAGCAAATGAAATTCATTCCAGAGTCAGACATCTATCGATTGGTGATGCGCTCCAAACTCCCAGAGGCTGAGAAGTTCCAGGACTGGGTATGTGAAGAGGTGCTGCCGCAGATTCGACGCACGGGAGGATACATTCCGACACACGATGGCGAGGGCAAGCCGCTGAGCGACCTCGAGATCATGTCGCTGGCGTTCCAGATTCACGAGCGCACCATCGCCGAACGTGACCGCAAGATTGCGGAGCAGGACGAGACCATCCGTGTGCTGGAACCGAAGGCCACCTATTGCGACGAAGTGCTCGAGAGTGTGAACTGCATGACGATGACGCAGGTGGCGAAGGAGCATGGCACGACCCACGCGGGGCTGACGAAGGTGTTGCACGAGAAGGGCGTTATCTACCTGCAAAGTGGACAATGGATGCTCTATGCCGACTTCTGCAACCACGGGCTGACGCGCAACCGCACGCATTCCTATCACGACTCCCTGGGTTCGGTTCATTCGCAAAGCTATCTAGTTTGGACCGAAAAAGGTCGGATGTTCCTCGATGGCATCTTGCGTCGCGATCTGAGCCCGAAGGAGGCGCTTCGCCAAGTGGAGCAGACGGGCACGCCCCATGTCTCGAATCACGTCCAACTTGAAATCAACTTCTAAGATCTTATCACGAATTGGAGAATTATAGAATTATTATAGGGCACACAGATTTCACGGATAGGCACAGATATTTGTTTGAACGTCAGGTGGGTTCAAAACAATTCGATAATTCGAAAATTCGTGATAGTAAAAAATGAACATTATGAAGACAGTATATAATCAATTGAGACTGGGAAACCGAAAGGGGTTGTTCGAGTTTGAGGACTTGGTTTGCTTCTATGCAACGGTCTTGAATGCATGGCGCGGGGAGTACTCCGAAGGGAAGATTGACTTCATGCGCTTCCTGATGGATTGGACGCGGCTTTCGGGTTATGAGATTGACTGCATCATGCAAGAGATCTATGGATATCTGGACATGGGTACCACGGTGATGGATTCGACGTTGGTCGTGGTGAACTGGAAGCATCCCATCGAGTGCCGTATGAAACTCACGCATCTGATGTCGGCTCTCTGCTACTGCGTGAACCATCGCTACTGTTTCGATGCCTCGGCCTTCAACAAGGCTTTCGACAGGGTATTTTTACAGAAGAAATGAAGCAGATAGTGATTGACCCTAAGACGCGCAGCGAAGTAAGGATGCTGTTCGGACTTAATTCGACGCAGATGACACGCATACTGCAATATCATTCATTCAGCATCCGTGCTCGCAAAGTGAGGTCGTACATCCTGAATTATCGAGATTATCACATTATTTCAAATAACAATTAATAATTAACAATTAACAATTTATATGTAATGAACAAAATGAACTTAGAGCCAGGTGTCAAGTACCGTGGCACCGGCTGGGTAAATGAGTATGGAGAATTTCAATTTCAACCGGAACAGAAGGGCAGCAGGCCCAGCAATCTGAAGATAGTGCACCAAGAGGGTGACTATGCCATCTACGAAAGCGCACATCTGTGGCAGGTGAAGGTGAACTTGAAGAAGACGATGATCAACTCGTTGCAATTGATGCAAATCTTCTCTTCTGCTTGCGGCATGCTCTACAAGTACATTAACAAGAATAATTAATCATTATCACGAATTTGATATTGTAGTTGGGCAAAAATGGCAGACAACCTCGGCCCCAATGGCCTGGTTGTTTCTGCCGGAAAATGAGCAGGTTCAATACCTGCAAAAAATCGCACTTCGTGCGGAAAATCCATCCGAGCCCAGATATGTTGTTATATGGTCAAGGCGAATTTTCTGCGTCAGCAATTTTCTGCTGCCATTGAGGCAGCACATTTTCCGGCAGCAGAGACAGGGCATTGAGCCCGCAGTCTCCTGCCATTTTCACCTTATAATTAAAAAGTTAAAGAAAACATCTAAAACCAAGAAAGTATGAAACTTGATTATTATAAATCGGGCAAGAGCAGCGGCAAGCGTTCAGCCGAGCTGGATTACGCGGGGCTGCTCAAGGTGCTCGAAGAACCGAGGCTTCGAACCATCTGCGATGCATTTCGCGGTGGCGATGCCGAGGCGAAGAAGAACCTGCCCTGCATTGCCTACATGGGCAGGTCGAAGACAGGCCAGCGCAAGGCCGACCTGATGGAGCCGACGGGCCTCGTGATGCTCGACATCGACCATTGCGAGAAGCCGCGCGAGTGCTTCGAACACGTGAAGGAGCATCTGGGTGACCTACAGCTGCTGGCTGCCCACATCACCCCAAGCGGCAAGGGGCTGCGTCTCGTGCTGCGCAACCTTTCTGACTACGAGACCATCACGGACAATATCGTAGCCATGGCGAAGCAGATTGAGGTGGGCGACTTCGGCGATGTCGATACCGTCTGCAAGGACCTGAGCCGAATCTCGTTTCTTGTGCCTAAGGACGAATGGCTGCTGCTGAGCGAGGAACTCTTTACCGATGCAGAGATCTATGTGAAGGAGGCAGGCGGCTCGATTGCCGCCGACCCTTCGGAAAAAGGCGTCAAGGCAAAGGATGGCGAGACAATGCCTCCCGAAGACTGTCACGACTACGATGACTATCGCTACAACGGATTCCTTGTGACCGACATCATTGCCGCTTACTGCCTGAAGTATTGGCCGAAGACAGGACAGCCCGAAGTGGGCAAGCGCCACATGTTCTACAATCAGATGATTCTCGACTTCCGCAACATCACCGATAACGACCCGAGGATCCTCCATGCCCTTCTTCCACGATTCGGCAACTCGGCCGAGGAGACTTGGGGGCAATGCAAGTCGATCTGCAGTCGCAACACCAAGACGCGCCATTCGAAGGAGTTCTATTTCTTCTTGAAGGACAACGGCTTCTACAAGTCGCCTACGGAAGCTGAAGAGGTAGAGAGCGAAGAGATTGAAGAGGACCCCTATGCCGAGGTGAAGGAGCTGATTCAACGGATGCCTAAGCTGCCGCCTGTGTTCCGCGAGTATGTCAATTCGGCACCGGAGTTCTTCAAGATCCCGATGGTGTTTGCCCTACTGCCCATCATGGGCACGCTGACAAGCTATCTGAGTGCCATCTATGCCGATGGTGAGTTGCACACCACTTCGTTCATCTCGATCATCTATGCGCCCCCTTCGAGCGGCAAGTCGTTCGTGAAGCGTGTGGTCGATAGGCTGCTGGCCGACATCAAGGCACGCGATATGGTGAGTGCTGCACGCGAAATGATCTTCATGAATGTGGTGAACCGCAAAGGCTCGAACGAGAAATCGCCCGAAGACCCGAAGGTGACGATGCGCAACATGCCTCCTATCAACTCCCTGCCCGAACTTTTGATCAAGATGCGCAACAACCAGGGCTACCACATGTTCACCTACTGCGAAGAGATGGACACTTGGAACAAGGGTTCGAAGGCGCAGGGTGGTGACAAGAACGATATGTTCCGTATCGCCTGGGACAACGGCACCTACGGACAGGCCTACAAATCGACAGGCACCTTCAAGGGTGAGGTGGACCTCTACTGGAACGTGCTCATCACGGGCACAATCAACCAGGTGCATCGCTACTTCAAGGACATCGAGAACGGCTTGATTACCCGATGCTCGTTCTCTGATCTGGGTGACCAGCGTTTTGCCGACATGCCTATCTTCAAGCGGCTCTCTGAGCGCGACCTGCAAGTGATCGACCGCTTCATGAAGCGCTGCGACGAAAACACCTATACGGCTCCTCTCGACTTCGATACCAACCGCCTCTACGATATCAAGGAGGAGGACTTCGACCAAGAAGTACCGTGGCGATACGAGTTTAAGCCCCGACAGGTCTGCGACCTCAACTGGATCATCCCCGACCTGCAGAAGTGGCTGAAGACGCAGAACAAGGATGCCAAGGCTGGTGTGAATGACGCTTGTGACGTGTTCCGACGCCGATGTGCCGTGCGAGGATTCCGATTGGCACTGATGTGCTACGCACTCTACCCCAAGGTGGGTGACCGAGAGATGAAGGTGATTCGCGACTTCGTGCTGTGGTTCATGGATTGCGACCTCTACAACATGCTGAAGCTGTGGGGTGCGAAGTTCAACCAAATGATGAACGACTCAGAGACTCCGAAAGTGTCGAAGTACCACAACAACTATTTTGTGGAGCTGGAAGATGAATTCACGACTCAGGATCTCGCCATGATAATCCATAAGTATGGTGGCATCACGAAGCCTGTCATGGCCATTCATCTTTGGAAAAAGACGGGTCTGATCGAGAAGCTCAGTAAGGGGCATTATCGGAAGATAAAGAAGAAATAGAGCAATTAATAATTGGAGTAAACGGGAGTAAACAGGAGTTAGCGCTAACGCGCGGGAGTTAACGGACGTATTTTTTGGGTCCCATTCTCAACAAGACGATGGTATCGTCCGTTAACTCCCGATAACTCCCAATAACTCCCGATAACTCCCAAAATAAACAACTAATTAACAATTGATTATGAACAAGAAGGGTAAATTTATAGCTGTGGTCAACATTCGCAGCTTCGAGAGTATGGACAATGGTCAGAAAGTGACCAGATGGGCAGTGAAGTACCTGTGTGAATTCAGTTACCCGCACAAGGATGGCTCCACAGGCAAGCAGCAGATTCTTGCTGAAGTCTATTATGACGAGAACCCCAACATGCAAGTGGGTCCCATCGAGGATCCCAACGAGTATGAGATGCAGTTCTTCTTCAAGGTGCGTCAGGGTACCAGCAAGAAGGGCGAGCCGTATGCCATCCAAGACATCATCCTTCAAAAGGCAAGTCAGAGTGTGATTTGATATGCCAAAATTCAATCCTATTAACCTTGTAGTTGATGGCAAGCAACAGGATTTTGATTCGCTGCAAGAATTCTATCTTAAGGTGTTTCAGATTCTGAGGCATGAGTTCCCGAGGGGTCACATCGACTACATGGTTTTTCTCTACGACTACACTTTGCTGAGGGGGACACCCCTCGGCGAGTGTTGCAGGTACATCGACCGCAGTTGGGAGGAATCGGAGAATTTCTGCATCAGCGTCAATTGGGCGCTGAACTACAAGACGCGCGAAAAGCTCACCGACCTCCTGCGCAAGATGTCACGACACATCACAGGAGACTATATCAACCTATATCAGTTTGATAAAGCGTGGACCCAGTTCTTCAAATCCATTAACAACGAGTGGCAACCTTCGTAGGCTGCCACTCATTTTATTTAAAAAATTGAATTTATTGAAAATTTTTTTATTTAATTTTACGATAAATCTGCAATATTTTAATGGCATAATCTCGGCCAACATTGTGCTTTATCTGGATGCGGTAGCACAATTTCGTACTTTTATTGTGCTATCCTCTCGTGCGAAGGTAGAATTAGGGCAAAATGACCTTTTTGCCTCCGTGGATGAAGATTCCTGACTGCGTAGGCTGACCGTTTAGACGGCGACCATCGAGAGTGAACCAGAGGTATGAGGAGTTTGAAGAGTTTGAGGGGGTTGAGATTTCTCGGATACCCGTCTCTTCATCACCGAAGTTGAGAACAAAGGCCTTGATGCTATTGCTCGTGGTCTCGGGGTTGCCCGGTTCTTCGCTGGGTGTTTCACCAACAGTGAGATCGTTTTTAAGCTTGAAATAAGCGCGGAAGGAATTAACCTTCACGTCCTCGCTTGAGGGGTAGTAGAGTGTGTTGTCTGCACCCAGGTAGAGGCAGGTCTTGTCCTCCGAGTTCTCATAGATGGCTTCGGGTGAATAGGTAGCTACAAAATCAACCCAATCTGTAGTCTTGTCTCCTGCGGTGGTGCCTTTGATAGTCACACTTTCGAAGACAGGGTCTGTGAGGTTATTACCGCCTGTCCACTTGATAATGTAAGGCTTGCCTGCTTCGATGGCAGTTAGGTCGGATCCGTCCTCTGTGAAGTTGAGAGTCAACGAACCTTTGCTGTATTCGCTCGAAACAAGCTCCTTCACCGTAGCGCCATTAAGCCTAGAATCACTTAGAGTGAGGTCGAACGGCAGGCACAATGTGTTCCATTTATCATCCTTATAGAGCGTGCGGCCACTGAGGGTGACATTGCACACTTGGGAATCATAATTTGCTAAGCGGGTTTCGTTCTTAATCTCAGCGTCGTCTTTATCGAAGAGGGTGATTTTCAAGATGCCATTAGTTGCATCCTCAACCATTCCGTCTTCTGCTCCACGACCGCCGACAACTTTGTTATTATTGGTATAATAGCAGTCTTCGATGATGCCCTCATGAGCGTCGCTACCCATAAGATAGCCAGCAATTGCACCGACGTATTGGTCTCCTGAAACGGAAGCTTCACTGTAACAATCTTTCACCGTGAGGAAGCTGCAGTAACCGATGATGCCTCCCGCGTATGAACCAGGATAGACTTCCCCTTCAATAGTGGCATTAACTGCTTCCACGGTCACATTTTTGACTATGCAATCAAAGATTCCCCATTCTTTTTCAACGTTTCCATAAAC